>JBEHYX010000008.1:0-80069 GCA_048497945.1 Verrucomicrobiota bacterium
TACTCGTTCGGTGAAATCGGCGACGCGGCGCGCGGCGCACGCCTCTGCTTCGACGATCTCGGCCGCATCGCGGTGATGAGCAGCGGCTCCTACACGGTGCTCAACGACACCACGTGGATCGATGTCGCGGATCGCGAGACCGACGGTCCGCCGCTGCAAGTGGTCATCTACGGTCCCGACGGGCAGGCCTACTATGGGTCGTTCGGTTCGTGGGGGCTGGTGGAAACGAACGCGCGCGGCCAGCTTCGTCCGCATCCCCTGCGGCCCGCCGATTACCCCAAGTGGGTGCAGTCGGCCAATTTTTCCGAGATCATCGTGACGCCGGCCGGCGTTTATTTCGGGGGCTTCAGCGGACTCGTTTATTGGGAGCGCGCCACCGGGCGGCAGATGTTTTTCGAGGTGCCCGAAGCCACCCATGTTTTTGCCATCGGCGACCGCGCGTTCGTCTCTTCGCATGCCGGCGTCATCCAGGAGGTCGACGTCCAGGCCCGAACCCTGCGCCCGGTGGCCCGGTTCAAGACCGAGGGCACGTGGATCGACCAGGTGACGTCCCTGGGCCCGGACCGGGCGCTGCTGGCCTTCATCGACGGCAGCCTGCAACTGTTCGACGGCCGGGATCTCAAGCCCTGGCCGGGACCACTCGGCAATCATCCCACCGGCCGCGTGACCGCGCTCTCCAGCCTGCCGGACGGAAATGCCGCCATCGCCATCAACGGCCGCGGGCTGTACCTCGCTTCCGCCGCGGGCGAGATCATCTCCGCGTACACCACGCCCGAATACCGCCGCATCACCGACCTCGCCGCGCGCGAACCCGGCGTGCTGTGGGTGGCGACGGAAAGCGGCATCGAGAAGGTGCTGTACCAGAATTCGCTGACGGTCTTCGGCCAGCGCCTCGGCCTGCCGGTCAGCTGGCCGCAGGTCACCCACTGGCGCGACCGCACCGTGGTCGCCTCCGCCGGCCGCCTGTACGAAACTGATCCCGATGTCCGCATCTCGGTGGAAAATCTCCAGGAGACCAAGCTGTTTCACCTCATCCCGGGACAGCCGCCCGAGGAAATCTGGGGCCTGGCCGCGCGCGGCGACCAGCTGTTGATCGGCAGCTCCACGGGCGTGATGGCGCGCGAAGCCGACGGCCGCTTCGTCCGCGTGCTCGACAACATCAACGTCGCCCGCCTCGTCATGGTCAGTGACGAGCTCTGCTACGCGATCGGCGCCCGCGAAATCACCGTGCTGCACCGCCACGGCGACAAGTGGGGCGAGTTCTCGCCGCGCGTGCCCGGCCTCGGCTACCCCTCGGTCGTGCATGCCGCCGGCCAGTCGGCCTGGGTCGAGCTCGGCGCCGACCACGTCGCGCGCCTCTCGGTGGCCGATGGCCGCCTGCAGGCCACCTCTTTCGAGCAGTTTCCCTGGACCACGCCGCGCTGGGTGAACGTCGGTGTCATCGGCGACATCGTCACGCTCGGTGGCGCGCCGGGCGGCCGGCTTTTCTTCGACGAAAGGACGCGCGCCTTCACCGCGGCACCCGTCCTGCAAAAGCTCCTCGACGAAGCGCCCCACCCGATCCGGCGTGCCCAGGCTGACGTGAACGGCACGATCTGGGCGGTCTACGACCACGGCTTGATGCGTTTCGACCCCGACGGCACCGGGTACAAGCTGAGCGCCTCCCGCTACGGCCGGGTCAAGGAGCGCTTTCCCAACATCCTGCTGCTGCCCGACGGCGATGCCTGGCTCACCGCCGGCCAGTCGCTCTACCATGTCGACCCGCGCTTCGCCCTCGTGAACGCCGCAACCATCCGCCCGAGGATCATTTCGATCGTCGCCGGCCGCGCCGGGCGCGAACTGCTGGCCGGCCGCCACCCGGTGCCCGCGCGGGTCGCGCTGCCATACGCGGAAAACAGCCTCATCATGCGCTTCTTCGCCGGCAGCTATGCCACGCGCCAGCCGCTTGAGTATGACTTCCGCCTGCAGCGCGGCAACGCCAGCTGGGCCCCCGTGGGCAACGGCTCGGTGCTCACGCTGTCCGACCTGCACGAGGGCAACTACCGCCTGGAGGTGCACGCGACGGATTCGCACGAGGCGATCGGCGAGCCGCTGTTCCTCGATTTCTCCATCGCCCCGCCGTGGTACCGGACCTGGCAGGCGTACGCTTGCTATGTGCTGGGCTCGCTCGGCCTGGTGGTCAGCCTCGTCCGCTGGTTGAGCCAGCGCGCCCGCGCCCAGTACCTCGCCCTGGAGAAGATCGTCGCCGAGCGCACCGAGGAGCTCCGCGCCGCGATGCAGCAGCTCAACGTCGAGACGCGCAACGCCGCCACCGTGGCGGAACGCGACCGCCTCGCCGGCGAAATCCACGACAGCCTGCAGCAGGGCCTGAGCGGCCTGATGCTGCATCTCGACGCGACGCTGAAGCTGCCCGAACTTTCCGACGATGTCCGCTCACGCCTCAGCGTCGCACGCAACATGGTGTCGTTCACGCGCCACGAGGTGCAGCACGCCGTGTGGGATATGGAAACGCCGCTGCTCGAGGGCACCGAACTCGGCGAGGCCCTGCGCAAGATCGCGAGCCTGATCGGCACGGGCGAGACGCACATCGAGATCGCCGTCCACGGCCAGCCCAGCGATCTCTCGCCCTCGACCAAGCACCACCTGCTGCGCATCGCCCAGGAGGCGATCACCAACGCGGTGCGCCACTCCGCGGCGCACAGCATCGTCATCTCGCTCGACTACGAGGCGGACGCCGTCGTGCTGAGCGTCACCGACGACGGCAACGGCTTCGTGCCGCATGACGTCCTCAACAAGGGCCTCGGCCATTTCGGCCTGCGCGGCCTGCGCGGCCGGGCCGGCAAGATCGGCGGCGTCCTCCACATCGACAGCGCGCCGGGGCGCGGCACCACGGTGCGCGTCCGCGTGCAACTCCTTCCCCAGCCTTTCGCCCATGCAGGCCGCCCCTAACCCCGCCAAGATCCGGATCCTGCTGGTCGACGACCACATCGTGCTGCGCATGGGGCTCGTGACCGCCACCGGTGGCGAACCCGACATGGAAGTCGTGGCGGAGGCGGACAACGGCATCGACGCGATCACCGCCTACCGCGCGCACCATCCGGATGTCGTCGTGCTCGACCTCCGCATGCCAGGCCGGAACGGCGTCGAGACCATGAAGGCGCTGCGCGCGGAATTCAGCGACGCGCGCGTGCTCGTTTTCAGCAACTACGCGAGCGGCGAGGAGGTGCTGCAGGCCTTCAAGGCCGGCGCGGCGGGGTTCGTCGTGAAGGAAATGGCACTCGAGCGCCTGCTCGACGCGATCCGCAAGGTGCATCGCGGTGAACAGTACATCCCGGCCGAGATTTCAACGCGCATGAACAGCCGCGTGCTGTCGCAACTTTCCTCCCGCGAAGTCGAGGTGCTGAGCCTCATCGCAAAAGGGCTCAGCAACAAGGAAATCGCCGGGCGGCTCAACCTCGTCGAGGGCACGGTGAAGGTCCACGTGACCAATATCCTCAGCAAACTGCGCGTCGCCGACCGCACCCAGGCGATCCTCGCCGGCGTGAAACAAGGCATCATCCAGCTGGAGTGACAACCTGGAGCGGCGGTCCATCGGGCGTCGCTACAGCAACAGGCCCATTGCGAAACGTAGGAGGGGCTTTACGCTCCGACGACTCGCGACGCCGGCTAAACGTCAGGGCATAAAGCCCCTCCCACGTTCCGAGCCGCCGCTCCAGCGGCTATAACCTAGGTCATAGTCCGTCCATTACCATCGCACGATTGAATTGCCGGCTTGGCGGCGGACGCTTCGGGCACGCACCCCCCATGCGTTACCCCCCGCCAAACCTCACGGCGATTCCCGCGGCCGCCTGTCGATGAAGACCCGCGTCACCCAGACCGACATCGGGCGCGCCGCCGGCGTGCACAACACGACGGTGTCGCTGGCGCTGCGCAATTCGCCGCTGATTCCCGACGCCACGCGCGAGCGGATCCAAGCCGTGGCCGCGCAGCTGGGCTATTGTCCGGACCCCGCGCTGAGCGCGCTCGTCGCGTATCGCAACGCCCGCCGCCAGAAGCGCCAGTCGATCACGATCGGCTACGTGACCAACGGGGCCACGCGCTGGGGTTGGAAGGAATTCGCTTTCCAGGAAAAGTGCTATGCCGGCGCGAAGAAGCGCGCGGCCGACCACGGCTACAACCTCGAGCATTTCTGGCTCGGCGAGGCCGGCATGAGCATGATGCGCCTGAACCAGATGCTGATGCACCGCGGCATCCGCGGCGTGGTGCTGGCGGCACACGACCGTGGCGACCCGCTGCCGGGCATGGACTGGTCTCGCCTGAGCGCGGTCAAGATCGGCTCTTTCCCGCAGGCCGCCGCGCTGCACCAGGTAACCCTGGACTATGCCGGCATCGCCGGGCTGGCCGTGCAGCGCATCCTGCAGGCCGGGCGCCGCCGCCTCGGCTTTGTCATCCCGGCAAGCTGGGACCAGGCCTGCGGCCAGGCGTGGTCGCGCGCCTTCGCCGCCGAGCAGGCCCTGCTCCCCAGCCGCGACCGGCTGCCGATCCTCCGCCTGCTGCCGATGAACGCCGCGCTCGCCGCCAATCCACTGCCGCTCGAACACACGCAGCGGCTGGCGCGCTGGTTCGACCAGAACCAACCCGAGGCGATCGTCAGCTTCACCCCGCTCGCGCTCGAGCACCTGGCCCGGCTGCGGTTGTCCGCGCCGCGCGACTTCGCCTACGCGGACCTTTGCCTGCCCGACAACCCGGCCACCGCCGGCATCCGGCAGAACTGCGAGCGGGTCGGCGAAATCGCCGTCGAGCTGCTCGCCACGCAGCTGGAGCAGAATGTTTCCGGCCTGCCCGACGTGCCGACAATCACCGCGGTGACGGGCACGTGGGTGGAAGGCCATTCGATTTCCGCCGTGCGCGAGTTCGAGCGCGCCCCGGCCGCGGGCGCCGGGCACCTCGTCGCCTGAGGCCCGACCTCAGGCTTCTGAACGTTGAACGTCCAACGTTGAACGTTCGACGTTGATTTCCGGAATGCCCTTGGATCCTTGCACGGATCCAGCATTCATTTCGCTTCCGGAAATTTTCCAAAGAAAACCCCCGGCCGCCGCGAGGCGCACCGGGGGTTCGATAGTCTAACCCTGACCCCTTAGAATGAGAGCGTGTTGGTCACGAACCACTCCTGGACGGGTTTGATGCGCGCCGCGGCCCAAGTGCCGTCCGGTTCGACGGTGAGCGGAACCAAGCCGTCCTTGGCGAACGCGTTGCGGATATTGAGCTGGACCTTCCAGTTGAGCTTCTTGCTGAGCCGGCGCTCGTAGCTGGCCCACAGGTCGACGCTGCTTTCCGAGGGCCCGTAGTACGGGCTGGAAACATCGAACAGCCCGCTGGCCAGCACCGGGTAGCCGATCGCGATCTTGTCCTGCCAGCGGTAGCTGCCACCGACGCCGACGTTCTTGAGGAAGCCGTTCAGGAACGTGTAGTTCGCCGTCAGGGCATAGCGCCACTTGCGGAGTTCCGGCACGTCCGCGCCCTCCTGCGCCTTGAGGAGCTGGTATTGGGCGTAGAACGGGGTCCACTGGTCGAGGAACATGCTGAATTGCGTGGCATTGCCGAACTGGGCGAGCTTGCCGGCATTCGTCGGCGTGCCGTCCGGCTTGACGAGCTTCGTCTGCATGTAGCTGACGAATTCGTCGAGCGCCGGGCCGCCGAAGTTGTTGCGCACCGCGGTGGTCTCGGAGGCGGTCAAGGCCAGCCGGAGATTCGGCAGCGGATTCGCCGTCAACTCGAACTCATAACCCTTCGACAGCGTATCGGCGGTGACGGTGAAGCCCTGCGGGGCCGTGGCGGCACTGTAGTCGCCGACGGTGTTCGGGTCCGGGGCATATTTGGCCGGATCGGACAGGTAAGTCGCGCGGTCCACCAGCGCCGTGCCCGGGCCCGTCGGTCCGGTGAAGTTCCACGCCGAGAAGAAGCCCTTCGCGGCGAGGTCCTTTTGGATGGTGTTCCACGTCGTGATGGCATCGTCGCGTTCCGCGTCCGCCTGCGCCTGGGTCAGGCCCGGCTCGATCGGATTGGCGCCGCCGCCATAGGTCTGCAGCCAGTCGTTGCGCGAGTTCGGCTGGTTGGCCGTGGTCATGTTATAGACGCCCAGCTGATACAGGTAGACGTTGCGCCACTTCAAGCCCTGGCGGACGATGCTCAGGATGTTGCCGGAGATGCCGCTCAAGCCGGTGTCGTTGCCGGTGTTGTTGGTCTTGTACTTGACCGCGCGGAAGGAGTACTTCCCGTCCTTGGTCGACAGAATGACGCCATAATCCTTCGTGTCACCCTGGGGATCGGAGAGCGCGTTGCCGTACATGTCCCGGCGAATGCTGGTGACCTGGAAGTTGCTCGACTTGGCATAGGTCAGGCTGACGTTGATCGGCAGCACGTCGTGGTTGCTCGGCAGCAGCTTGTTGAGGTGGAGCACAAAGCTCTCGCTGGTCGAGTGCCCCTTCTTGATCTGGCTGAGCGGGAAGTCGGCCGGAAGGTCATACACGCCGGGCGACAGGTTCAGCGCGCCACGGGTCGCGCCACCTTGGGCGGGCGCGGTCTTGTCCTTCGTCTTCACTTCATCGTAGCGCCAGCCCAGGGTGGCCACGAAGGCATCGTCCCAGAAGAATCCCTGGTAGGAGCCCGAGAGGGAATTCGTCTCCCGCAGGGCTTTCTGGGCGCGATTGATCAGGGTCCGGTCCGCGCCGTTGTTGTAGGAGATCAGCTGGTCATAGAAGTTGCTGTTCCAGCCGACATAGTTGGCGGGGTTCGAAGCCTGCAGGTAGCCTTGGTAATTTCCGAGCGCGGTTCCGCCGGTCACGTAGGTGACATTGGGGCTGAACATAAGCTGGGAATTGCCGGCCGGCACCGTCCACGGCGCATTGGCGGCCACGCCCGGCGGGTTCTTCCAGGTGGAGGCGAACGAGTAGACGTTGCCGCTCGTGAAACCGACCGGCGCCGTGATCCGGGGAATGTTGGCCCCGGACGCGGAGCTCAGCCCGGCGAGCGAGCCGCCGAGATAAATGACCGCCACGGGCCCGCGATTCGCCAGGCCATCGGTCGCGCCGGAAGTCTGGTTCCAATAGCCATCCCAAGCCTGGCTGTGGGCATACATGTACCAGTTGAGCCTCTCGTTGTAGTACTTTTCGTTGCCCCACACGCCGTTCAGGCGCTGGTTGCCGATGAGCTTGAGGAGAAATTCGCTGTGCAGGAAATCGCGCGGGCGCAGCTCGCCGAAAAGCGAGGCGCGGTAATACTTGCGATCGCTTTCGTAGGAAGTGCCGCCGCCCTGGCCGGCGGTGACATACGCGCGTCCATAGTTCGGGTTGACCGAGAAGTCCTGGAAATTCTTGTTCAGGTCGACGCTGATCGTCGGGTTGCCCAGCAGCTGCTCGCCGCCGCTCCGGTATTGCTGCCGGTCATAGGTGAAGTCGACGCCCACGCGGTCGTCCCAGAAGGTCTGGCTCAGGTCGATGTTGTAGGCATTCCACTTCTCATACTCGCTCTTCGTCGGGCCATCGATCAGGTTGTTGTAGAAGTCGAAGACCGAAGGATCCGTCAGGGAGCGGTCGCGGCTCTGGCCGTTGAACGGCAGTTTCGCCGCCTGGGCGTAGCCACGCCATCCCGTGATGCCGAGGAATTCCGCGGAGTAGTTCTGGCCGAAAAGGCTCTGCGAGCCACCTTGGGGAACGCCGCTGGCATTGAGTGCTCCCGTGTTCGTGTAGCCGGCGTAGATCTGGTAGGTTTGGTTGGAGTTGCCGTCGATGAACCAGATGGGCTGCTGTTGGTTCGCCGGTCCGCCGTTCAGGAACGGGTCCACCGCCGAGGTGTTCGTGCCGATGCTGTACAGGTTGACGTTGTGCGTGGCGGGGTCGGTGGCCAGCGACGCCGTCAGTTTGTTCATGTCCCACCAGTAGGTGATGCTGTTGTAAGGCGCGAGGGTGCGCGGACGGTCGGCGTCGATTTTGCCGTTCTCAAACTTGGCCTTGATGCTGGTGTGGCCGTTCTTGAACAGCTGCGGATCGAAACGCAGCGCGCCGTAGGCGCGTTTGTCCGTCTGGAAGGCTCCGTCCTGCTGGTACAATTGGTGATCCCAGAGGCCGTCCACGCGGACGGCCAGCACGTCTTTGATCAGCACCTGATTGTAGTCGAGGCTGGTGCGCCAGCTGCCATACGACCCGAAACGGGCCTGCACCTCGCCTTTCGTGGCGAAGCCGGCATTGCGGGTCGAGGCATTGATGATGCCCGCCGGGCTGCCCAGGCCGAAGAGGAACGAGTTCGGCCCGCGCATGATGTCGATGCGGTCGACATTGTAGCCGTCCCAGGGGATGTCGGTGATGTAATAGTCGCGCGTATTGTCAGCCGCAGCCAGGCCGCGGATGCGCTGGGCACCGGCCGGCGACCGGAGATTGGTCGATTCATCCAGCGTGGTGGCGTTGCCGAGGCCGGCGTAGGTGCCGCGCACGCCCGCCACTTCGGTGTTGGTCGTGTATTGCAGCAGGGTCGCGTTGTCGGTCGCGCCAATGTCCTCCATGAGTTGTTTGGTGACAACGGAGACGGCGGTACCGATGTCCTTCAGGTCGGTGCGGATGCGCGTGCCCGCCAGGGTTTGCGTCGCCTGGTAGCCGTTGTCGTCCGCCGCGTTCACTTCGAACGGCGAAAGGACGATGACGTCATCTTTTTTCGGACTGTTGTCCGGAGCCGTGGTCTGGGCGACCAGCGGCCAAGCACCTGCCAGGGCGGCAAGCGCGGTCGTGTATTTTCTTACGTTGTTCATGGGGTTAGGATTTGGTGGGGGCCGCGCGCCCGGGGAAGGAAGCGCATGCGGGCGGGAGCGGTGAACAATACCTCTCCTGCGCTACCCTTTCCAAAGACCCCCACCCCGCCCCGCAAACGGCCCGCCATTCTGATTTCTGAATCAGAGCGCAAACATTAGACCAAACCGCCCGATCACCCCGGTGGCCGCCTGGTTTTTCCGCGCGTTCAGCGGAAAATCCGCTGCGCGAATTGATACAGGTTGCTGCCCCAGGTCTCGCCATCGTGGCCGTGGTCGTCGACGTTCCAGAGATGCGGCACGTCGTGCTCCTTGAGGTAGCGGTGCATGCCCTGCGAGAAGTTGATGAGGCCGTCCTTGTTGCCGCAGGAAATGTAGAGGAGCTTCAGCTGCGCCTTCGCGGCGGCGGGATCGGTGACGAGCTCCGCCGGCGGCCGCGTGTTCGGCGCCGCGGAGAACGCTCCGATCCACGCAAAGGTGTCGAGGTGCGTGAGGCCGAAGTTGAAGGTCTGCCCGCCGCCCATCGACAGCCCGGCGAGGGCGCGATGCTCGCGGTCGGTCGCGACGGAGTATTTCGCCTGCACCGCCGGGATCAGGTAGTCGAGCAGGTCGCGTTCGAATTTGGCGAAGCCCGCGGCCTTTTCCGGCACGAAGGGGTTCTCTCCCGGTGTGTCGTCGGGGAGGGCCCGCCCGTTGGGCAACACCACGATCATGGGCACGGCGGCGCCGGAGGAGATGAGGTTGTCGACGATGGCGTGGGCCTTCACGTAGCCGGTCCACTCATGTTCGTTGCCGCCAATGCCATGGAGCAGGTACAGCACCGGGTATTTCCGATCCGTGGAATAGCCCGGCGGAAGATAGACCTGCGCCTTGCGCCGCTTGCCCGTGACACCGGAGTCGTATTCGAACGGCTCGAGCCGGCCGCGCAGCTGCCCGCCGGGCAGGTCGCGGTAACCGGCCGGGGGCTCGGGGAACAGGCGGACGTCGTCCGCCGCGAGCACGATCGGCCGGGCGAAATTGGCGCGGGCGCGTTCGCGCGAGGTGTCCTCGGGTTTTTTCTGGGCGGTGACGATAACCGCACCGAGCAGAAGCAGGGCGGTAAGACGAAGCGGGGCGTTTTTCATGGGAGGGAGCGTGAGCGGATCGCAGGTTTAATCGAGATCGAGTGAAAGCTTCCAGTGGGCCGCGACCGCCTTGAGCTCATCGCGCGTGAGATAGGAGACCGCGCCGTGCTTGGGGCGCTCGAAATTGGTCCCGCGCATCACGCCTTCGTTGAAGTGGCCGAGGTCCTGGTAGGTGGCGAAGTCCTTCGTCTCGCTGAAACCCATGTTGTGCGGCTTCGCGCCGTACACGTCGTACATCAGCACGTAGGTGTCGGTGCCGAGCCGGCGGAAGACGTTGGGCGCCTCGGTGGCCTTGGTCTCGGGATCGATCCGGCGCGTCTCGGCGACGAAGCCCTCGTTGATCCGGTCGGACACGGCGTGGTGGATCTTGGCGCCGCCGACATAAAAGAGATGCCACTTCCCGTTCACTTGCGTGAGGTCGCCGTCGATGCCGCCGATGTTCGGGATCATCCGGGGCGTTGTCACGAGCTTGGTGAACGCCTCGTCCGCATACGCCCAGTAGATATTGGCGTTCTTGTTTTGGTAACGGATCGTGAAGTACACCATCATCCGCTTCGCCCCCGGGTCGTAGGTTGTCTCCGGCGCCCAGCTGCAGTCGATGTCGCCGAGCTCCGGGAACGCCAGGTCCACGCGGAAATCGGCATGCGTCCAGTGGATGAGATCCCACGATTTCATGAGCACGAGCGCGCGGTTGTTGCCCCAGCCGTATTTCTCCTCGGGCCGCTCCCAGCGCGTCGTCCGGAAACCCGCCTTGTCGCCGTAGATGTGGAGGTCGGTCATCGCGAGGTAGAACGCCCCGTCGGGCCCGCGCGTCAGGTGCGGGTCGCGCACGCCCTTCTGCTCGGCGAGCGCCGCGCCCGCGAAAACCGGCTCGCCGCCGTTGACGTCGGTGAACGTGCGGCCGTCGCGGCTGATCGCCAGGTAGGCGGAGTGCGTCTCGTCCTTGAAGTAAACCATCACGTAGCCGGCGTAGTCGGCTTCCGAAAACGGACGCACCCGCACCGGCGGCGCGAGCTGCGGCACAATCTCGATGCCCGTCGGCTTCCGCGATGCCGACGGCACCGCGGGCTCCGCCGCGCCCCGGCCGGACGCGACGAGCGCGGCGCAAGCCGTGGCCAGCAGGCCGAGTCGGATCGTTTTCATCAGGTGGATCAGGCTGGCTTACTGGCCGGCCGGCGCCGCCACGGGCTTGTTCCGGTCGGCCACCACTTCCTCCATGAGGGAGGCGATGCCGCGCGGGTCTTCCACCATCGCCACGTGCGTGCCGGGGAAGGTGCGGATGGTCCAGCCGCGCGCCACGGCGCGCTGCCAGCTCTTGTCCGTCTTGGCGCGCTCTTCGGCGGATTTGTCCTTCGGCACAAAGGCGACGTAGGTCACCGGCAGCGCCTTGGCGGCGGGGTTCTTGTACGAAACCGGCTGGTTGAAGCACTTGATCGACTGTTTCACGCTGTGCGGCGGCTTGGCGCCGGGCTTGACCCACGGCACCTGCATGAAGCCGTCGACAAAGCGCTTGGGGTCGGGCGTGCCGCCGAAGAGATCCCAGAGCGACATCCCGTCATCCGGCACCGCGGCGTCGAAGAAGACGACATGCCTGATGCGCTCGGGAATGCGGTCCATCACGCCGGTGATCACCATGCCGCCGTAGCTGTGGCCGGTGAGCACGACGTCGTGCAGGTCCTCGAACAGGATCGTGTTCACCACGTCGTTGATGTGCGTCTGCAGGTCGACGTCCGTGCCGTTGAGGTGCATGCGCTCGCCGAGGCCGGTGAGCGTGACGCGATAGACGGCGTGGCCGTCGTCGGTGAGGAACTGGCCGGTCTTCTTCCATTCCCAGCCGCCGGCGGTGGCGCCATGGACGACCACGAAGGTGTACTTTTCCGCGGCCGCGGCGCGCGAAACGGAGACGAACAGGCACGACAGCGCCAGGAACAGGAGGGAGATCTTTTTCATGGGAGGGGGAATCATTTCTGGAGGACAATTTCCAACTGGGTGAAGGAATGCGCCGGGAAGCTGTGGCTGAGCCGGTTGCCCGTGAACGCGAGCTCGCTGGTGGCGATGCGCACCTTCTCCTCCTTGGCGGTGTTGGTGGCGTCGAGCGCCTCGGCGTTGACGAGATGCGCCCGCGCCTTGCCGGTGAAGGCGCCGGACTGCAGCTCGATGTCGGCCGCGATGGCCTCGGTCTCACTGCGGTTCACCACGTTCACGACCAGCGTGCCGCTGGCGTCGTTCCGCACCGCGGTGACATCCAGGTACGGGATGTCCTTGAACACCTTGTTGCTGTAGGTCGCGCAGCGCGTGTACACGTCGAGCGCCGTGCCGCGGCAGTTATTCGAGTACAGGTAGAACGGATAATAGAGCGATGTCTTGTACGCGCCCTCGGGCGTGATGCCGGTGAGGCTGGTCAGGAACGTGAGGTTCGCCATCTTCACGATGTTGGCGTGGCGGATGAAGGCGTTCAGGTGCTGCGCCAGGATCAGGGGGCCGGCGAGGTTGTTGCCGCGCGCGCCGTATTCGTCGAAGGAGATGTAGATCGGCCGGTCGGTCTCGGACTTGACCATGGCCTTCCTGATCTGGCCCTCGGTGACCTCGATGATGCGGTCGATCTCCATCCCCAGGGACATCTCGTCGGCGAAGACCGGCTTGTCGATCGCCCGCAGCACCTGGAACACATAGCGGTGCAGCGAAATGTAGTCGGCGTAACCGGCGAGCTGGTCGAGCACGTAGTCGTTCCAGTCGGTCCAGCCGTCCTTGGGATCGTAGCGCTTCGTGACCAGCGGGTAGTTCGACGCACCGGCGGCGATCAGCTTGATGCTGTCGTCGGCCGCGCGCATCGTCTTGGCCGCCTCGATGGCGAACTTGGCGTAGTCCTCCTTGCTCTTGTGCCCGAGCTGCCACGGGCCGTCGGGCTCGTTGCCCAGCGCCCAGTACTTGACCTTGTAGGGCTCCGGATGGCCGTTCTTCACGCGCAGGTCGGCGTAGCGCGTGCCCGCCGGCGCGTTGCAGTATTCCACCCAATGCGCGGCATCCTCGATCGTGCCGGTGCCGGCGTTGATGCAGATGAAGTTTTCCGCGCCGACCAGCTTGCAGAAGGCCGCATATTCGTCGGTGCCCATCTGGTTCGTTTCCTTCCGGGTGCGCGACAGGTCGAGGTTGACCGGACGCTGGGCCTTCGGCCCGATGCCGTCCTCCCAGTGGTAGCCGGAAACGAAATTGCCGCCGGGCCAGCGGACGGCCGACACCTTCAGCTCCTTGATTTGCTCGACGTACTCCTTGCGGAAGCCGTTCTCGTCCGCACGCGGGGAGGCCGGATCGTACAGGGGCCCGTAGACGACGCCGGGACGGTCGCCGCGGCCGAGCGGCTCGAGGAAGCTCCCGTAGATGTTGGGATCGATCGCGCTGATGGTGCGATCGAGGTCGATTTTGATCAGGGCGGATGGCCCGGCCGAAAGGCGGTCGGCGATCGCACCCGTCAGGATCAGGGAGGAAAGCAGGAAGCGCAGCTTTTTCATGGGTCGTGTGGCGGAGCGGTTCTCACTTGGCGGTCTTCGCCTTGAGGAATCCGTTGTGGTCGAGCCAGTGGGTGAAGGGCTCGAACCACCAGTACGTCGGGTGGCCCGGATAACCCATGCCGAAGCCATGGCCGCCATCCTGGTAGAGGTGGAATTCCACCGGCCGCTTGGCGTCGAACCACGACTTGATCAGGCCGAACTGGCCGTTGAAGAGGAAGTCGTTCGCGGCGATGGCCACGAACAGCGGCGGCGCGTCCTTCGGCACCTCGACCGGCCCCATGCCGCCGTAGATCGGGGCGATGAACGCGAACTTCATCGTCCTGGAATTGAGCGTGCAGTGCATCGTCAACCCGGCGCCGGCGGAAAAGCCCATCATGCCGATGCGATCGGTATCGATGCGCCATTCTTGCGCGCGGCTGAGGATGAGGGCGTAGGCCGCCTCGGCGTCCTGCAGCGGGTTGGTCAGGTCCGGACGCGGCGGACGCGGGGGCGCGCTCGCCGCCGGCGTGGCCGCGCCGCCGGCGGGCGGGGGCGGAGGCGCAAAGGTGCGGTTCATCGACTCCTTGAGTCCTTCCAGGGTGGGCGGCGTCGGCTGCAGGCGGTACTTGAGCACGAAGGCGGCGACGCCGCGCTCGTTGAGGGCCTTGGCGATCTTCCAGCCTTCGTTGTTGATCGAGAGCCAGCGGAAGCCGCCGCCGGGCGCCACGATGACCGCGGTGCCGTTGGCCTTCGCCGGGTCGGGCAGGTAGGGCGTGAGCGTCGCCACGGTGACGTTGCGCACCATCGGCTCGCCCCACTGGCGGAACCAGCTCTCCTGGGCGGGTTGGTTTTCGACGCCGCCCGTGCCGAGCACGATGGCGTTGGGCTCAGCGGGCGCGTCGAGCGGGTAGATGGTGCCGTCTTGGGCGGCCGCGGACACCGCGATGGCGAGGACCGCGACCAAGCCAGCCAGCTTGGTCCGGGTCATGGGTTTTTGGGTAATCATGGGGGTTGATGGCTTTCAGTTTGGCGGATCGCGTTAGGGCGCGCTCCATTGGCTGGGCTAGGGAAAGTGTCGCGATGAACCCGCGCAGCGGGACGGAGACACGAGCGTCGGTCGTGAAATCCATTCGAGCAAAGCGGCTCTGGATCATGCGCGGCGGGGGTGAAACGGGTAACGCGCCCAAGCTGCCGCCAGCGGCGGCGCGGCGCACGGGGTATTTGCACTGTACTGTTAAGTGACCGGCGGACTGGTCGAGTTTTTGCGGATTGGACATAAACCGGCTCCCGCCATTGTTCGGTTCACCCCCATGTGCCACCTGACCCCACCCTTTCGTTTCGCCCTGCTGGCCGCGCTGCTGTCGGGCGTCGTGTCGCTCACCGCCGCCGACCTGAACCTCCGCTACACGCGTCCCGCAACCGAATGGGTCGAGGCGCTGCCCGTCGGCAACGGCCGGCTCGGCGCGATGGTCTTCGGCGGCATCCACCAGGAGCGCATCCAGCTCAACGAGGACACCCTTTGGGCCGGCGGACCCTATGACCCGGCCAATCCCGACGCGCTCGCCACGCTGCCGGAAGTGCGCCGCCTGATCGCGGCGGGCGAGTACGAGGCGGCGGAAAAGCTCGCGCAGCAAAAACTCATGTCCCGCCCGATCCGCCAGATGCCCTACCAGACGGTCGGCGACCTGCTGCTGACCTTCGCCGGGGCCGACGCCGTGCACGACTACCGGCGCGAGCTGGACCTCGACACCGCGGTGGCCCGGACCGAGTACGGCATCGGCGGCGGCGGGTGGGCCGTCCAGCACGTGCGCGAGGTTTTTTCCAGCCCGGTCGACCAGGTGATTGTCATTCGCCTCTCCGCCACGCAGCCCGGCCGCGCCGGCTCGGGCGGCCAGCTCAACGTCACGCTCGGCGCCCAGAGCCCGCAGCTCGCGACCAGCCGCACCGAAGGCGACGACACCCTCGTCCTCGACGGCCGCAACGGCGGCGCCGAAGGCATCGCCGGCGCGCTGAAATTCCAGGCCCGGGTGAAGGTGACGCTCGAGGGCGGTTCGCTCCGCGCCGACGGCCAGCAACTCCACATCAGCGGCGCCCGTTCCGCGGTCATCCTCGTCGCCGCCGCCACGAGTTACCGCCGCTACAACGACGTCAGCGGCGATCCCGCGGCGCTGAACGAGGCCACGCTGCGCGCCGCCGCGGGCAAGACCTACGAACAGCTGCTCGCCGCCCACACGGCCGAGCACCAGCGGCTGTTCCGCCGCGTTTCGCTCGACCTCGGCCGCACCGCCGCCGCCGACCTGCCGACCGACGAGCGCGTCCGCCGTTTCGCCACTGCCGACGACCCGGCACTCGCCGCGCTCTATTTCCAATACGGCCGCTATCTCCTCATCAGCAGCTCCCGCCCCGGTTCGCAACCCGCCAACCTGCAGGGCATCTGGAACGACAGCCTCAATCCGCCCTGGGGCAGCAAGTACACGATCAACATCAACACGGAGATGAATTACTGGCCGGCTGAGACGACGAACCTCGCCGAGTGCGCCCAGCCGCTGTTCGGGTTGATCCAGGACCTCAGTGTCACCGGCGCGAAGATGGCGAAGGACCACTACGGCGCCGGCGGCTGGGTCGCGCATCACAATACCGACCTCTGGCGGGCCGCCGGCCCGATCGACGGCGCGCACTGGGGCCTGTGGCCCACCGGCGGCGCCTGGCTCACCACGCATCTGTGGGAACACTACCTGTTCTCGGGCGATCGCGAATACCTCGCCCGTGCCTACCCGCTGATGAAGGGCGCGGCGCAGTTCTTCCTCGATACGCTCGTCGCGGAGCCGAAGCACGGCTGGCTCGTCACCAGCCCGTCCCTGTCGCCCGAGAACGCGCACCACGCCAACACATCGATCGCGGCCGGCCCCGCGATGGACTCGGAGATCCTGCGCGACCTCTTCACCGCCTGCATCCGTTCCGCCGAAATCCTCGGGCAGGACGCCGCGTTTCGCGCGCGCCTCGAAGCGGTCCGCGCCAAGCTCGCGCCCCCGCAGGTCGGCGCGCAGGGCCAGCTGCAGGAATGGCTCGAGGACTGGGACGCCGGGGTGCCCGAACCGCACCACCGCCACGTCTCGCACCTCTATGCGCTTTATCCCAGCGACCAGATCGACGCGCTCCGCACGCCGGAATTCGCCGCGGCCGCCCGCCGCTCGCTCGAGCTGCGCGGCGACGACGCCACCGGCTGGGCGATCGGCTGGCGCCTGAACCTCTGGGCGCGCCTGCACGACGGCGAGCATGCGTACGGCATCCTGAAGCTCCTGCTCCGGCCCGAGCGCACCTACGCCAACCTCTTCGACGCGCACCCGCCGTTCCAGATCGACGGCAACTTCGGCGGCACCGCCGGCATCGCCGAGATGCTGCTGCAATCGCAGGGCGGCGAGCTCCAGTTTCTCCCCGCCCTCCCCGCGGCGTGGCCGGCGGGCACGGTGCGGGGCCTGCGCGCGCGAGGCGGCTTTGAAATCCAGGAACTGGTGTGGCGGGACGGCCGGCTCGATCACGCCGAAATCCGCTCCACCCTCGGCGGCGAGTGCCGCGTGCGTTACGGCAGCCAGGTCGTCACGCGCGCCACGCAGCCCGGGGAAACGTTCGTTTTCACGCCGGACACAAAGTGACGGCTGGCGCCGTTTCCCCGCCCGGGAAAGTTAACAGTAAAGCCTCCTCCCGCCTGCCCCTGACCCGGGGCCGATCCTATCCTCCTCCCCGCGTGTATACCCTCGGAATCGATTACGGCACCAATTCCGTGCGCGCCCTGATTGTCCGTTGCTCAGACGGCAAGGAAGTCGGCAGCGCCACGGTCAACTACCCTTCCGGCAAGGAGGGCGTCCTCCTGGACCCGCGCGACCACAACGTCGCGCGCCAGCATCCCGGCGACTATCTGTTCGGCCTCGAGAAGTCCGTGAAGGCCGCCCTCGCCCAGGCGAAAAGGTCCCCCGGCTTCTCCGCCGCCAAGGTCGTCGGCCTCGGCGTCGACTCCACCGGCTCGAGCCCGATCCCGGTCGACGCGCAGAACCGCGCGCTCGCCGCCGACCGGAAGTGGGCGAAGAACCTCAACGCCCAGTGCTGGCTGTGGAAGGATCACACCGGCTGGCGCGAGGCCGCGAAGATCACGGAGCTCGCCGCGCAGCACCGCCCGCACTTCATCGCCAAGTGCGGCAACACGTATTCCTCCGAATGGTTCTGGGCCAAGCTCTGGCACTGCCGGCAGGTCGACCCGAAGGTTTTCACCGCCGCCTTCTCGTGGGTCGAGCTGTGCGACTGGATCCCGTCCGTGCTCGCCGGCGTCACCGACCCGCGCGCCGTCCAGCGCGGCGTCTGCGCCGCCGGCCACAAGGCGCTCTACGCCGAGGACTGGGGCGGCCTGCCGGACCAGGAATTCCTCGCGCTCCTCGACCCGCAGCTCGCCGCTCTGCGCGACCGGCTCTACACTCGGGCGCACGATGCCTCCGCGATCGCCGGCCACCTCGACGCGGCGTGGGCAAAGAAGCTCGGCCTGCCGGCCGGCATCCCGATCGCGATCGGCGAGTTCGACGTCCACTACGGCGCCATCGGCTGCGGCGTCGCCGAGGGCACGCTGGTCAAGGTCATCGGCACCTCCACCTGCGACTGCGGCGTCGTCTCTGCCGCCAAGACCGTCCCCGACATCCCGGGCATCTGCGGCATCGTCAAGGGCGCCATCCTCCCGGGCTTCTACGGCATCGAGGCCGGCCAGAGCGCGGTGGGCGACATCTTCAAGTGGTTCGTCGAGGGCGTGCTCGGCCCTTCGACCGGGCTCAGGGCAGGCGACGCCAAGAAGCTCCACGCGAAGCTGTCCGCCGCCGCCGCGAAGCTCGCGCCGGGCCAGAGCGGCCTGCTGGCGCTCGACTGGAACAACGGCAACCGCACCATCCTCGTCGACCAGCGCCTCACCGGCCTGCTCGTCGGCCAGACGCTCTACACCACGCCGGCGGAGATCTACCGCGCGCTGATCGAGGCCACGGCCTTCGGCGCGCGCGCCATCATCGAGCGCCTCAGGGAATACGGCGTCCCCGTCAACCGTGTCGTCTGCGCCGGCGGCATCGCGGAGAAAAACCCGCTGCTCATGCAGATCTACGCCGACGTCACCGGCTGCACGATGCTGGTGTCCGGCTCGAGCCAGGCCTGCGCGCTCGGCTCGGCCGTCGCCGCCGCCGTCGTGGCGGGCGCGCACCCGGACTTTGTCACCGCGCAGCGGAAGATGACCTCGCTCAAGAAGGTCGCCTACAAGCCGAAGCCCGCCGCCCGCAAGACCTACGACGAACTCTACGCCCTCTACCGCCAGCTGCACGATGCCTTCGGCGGCCGGAACCGCTCGGCCGACCTCGGCCCGGTCATGAAAGAACTCCTCAACCTCAAAGCTCGCGCCCTCTCATGAAACTACCCCACCGCCTCCTCCTCGCCCTGACCGTCGGCGTCGCCGCGCTCACCGCCCGCGCGACCGACGAGACCGCCACGGCCACGCTCGACGCCGCGAAGCCCGGCCCGGTCATCAACAAGAACATCTACGGCCAGTTCGCCGAGCACCTCGGCCGCTGCATCTATGAGGGCATCTGGGTCGGCCCCGACTCCCCCATCCCGAACACCCGCGGCTACCGCAACGACGTCGTCGCCGCGCTGAAGGCGCTCAAGGTCCCGCAGCTGCGCTGGCCGGGCGGCTGCTTCGCCGACGAATACCACTGGAAGGACGGCATCGGCCCGCGCGAGAAACGCCCGTCGATCTTCAACTCCCACTGGGGTGGCGTCGTGGAGAACAACCATTTCGGCACGCACGAGTTCCTCGACTTCTGCGAGCTCACCGGCATCGAGCCCTACGTCTGCCTCAACGTCGGCAGCGGCACCGTCCAGGAACAGATGGAGTGGGTCGAGTACATGACCTCCGAGGCCAACTCGCCCATGGCCAACCTCCGCCGCGCCAACGGCCGCGACAAGCCCTGGAAGGTCCCGTACCTCGCCATCGGCAACGAGAGCTGGGGCTGCGGCGGCAACATGCGCCCGGAATTCTACGCCGACAATTACCGCCGCTATAACACCTTCGTCAAAAACTACACCAAGGACTACCGCATCCAGCGCATCGCCTGCGGCCCCAACGGCGCCAACTACGACTGGACCGAGGTGCTCATGGCCGAGGCCGGCAAGCAGATGAACGGCCTCGCGCTGCACAACTACACGATCCCCACCGGCGACTGGAAGAAGAAGGGCTCGGCCACGCAGTTCACCGAGGCCGACTACCACCTCACCCTCGAGCACACGCTCAAGATGGAGGAGCTCATCCGGAAGCACTCGGCGATCATGGACAAGTACGACCCGGCCAGGAAGGTCGGCCTCGTCGTCGACGAATGGGGCATCTGGACCGACGTCGAACCCGGCACCAACCCCGGCTTCCTCTACCAGCAGAATTCGTTGCGCGACGCCATCCTCGCCGCGCTCAACCTCCATATCTTCCAGCAGCATGCCGACCGCGTGACCATGGCCAACATCGCGCAGATGATCAACGTGCTCCAGGCGATGATTCTCACCGACAAGGAGAAGATGCTCCTCACGCCGACGTACCACGTCTTCGAGATGCTCAATGTCCACCAGGGTGCGACCTCGCTGCCGCTCGAGCTCAAGTCCCCCGACTACGTCGTCGACGGCAAGGCCATCCCCGCCGTCAGCGCCTCCGCCTCGCGCGACGCCGCCGGCAAGGTCCACGTGTCGCTGGTCAACACCGACCCGAACAACACCGTCAACGTGAGCTGCGCGCTCGCCGGCCTCGCCGCCAAGTCCGTCGCCGGCCGCGTGCTGACCGCGCCCGCGGTCACGTCAGTCAACACCTTCGACGCCCCGCACACCGTGGAGCCCGCGAAGTTCGACGGCGCCAAGCTCGCCGGCGACCAACTCACCGTCGCCCTCCCCGCCAAATCCGTCGTGATCCTGACGCTCGAATAAATGATGTAGGGCGGGATCGCCGATCCCGCCTGCTTCGCACACCGCATCGCCCGCGCGGCGGGGTCAGCGACCCCGCCCTCCAAAATCCGCCTTCCGCATGAAACTTCTCTCCAATCCCGAAATCTGGTTCGTCTGCGGCTCGCAGCACCTCTACGGCCCCGGCCCACTCAAGCAGGTCGCCGCCAATGCCAGGGCCGTCGCCGACGCCCTCGCCGCCGCGAAGCAGCTGCCGCTCAAGACCAGGTTCAAGGCGCTGCTCACGACGCCCGACGAGATCACCAACGTGATGCTCGCCGCCAACGGCGACGCCAACTGCGCCGGCCTCGTGCTCTGGATGCACACGTTCTCGCCGTCGAAGATGTGGATCCGAGGCCTGGGCGCGCTGAAGAAGCCGTTCCTCCACCTGCACACGCAGTTCAACCGCGACCTGCCGTGGTCGTCGATCGACATGGACTTCATGAACCTCAACCAGGCCGCCCACGGCGACCGCGAGGCGGGGTTCATCCACACGCGCATGCGCCTCGGCCGCAAGGTGGTCGTCGGCCACTGGTCCGACCCGGAGGTGCTCGCGCGCATCGGCGCCTGGCAGCGCGCCGCCCGCGCGTGGCACGACTGGCAGGGCGCGAAATTCGTCCGCTTCGGCGACAACATGCGCAACGTCGCCGTCACCGAGGGCGACAAGGTCGCCGCCGAGATGAAGCTCGGCTTCGCCGTCAACACGCACGGCGTCGGCGACCTCGTGGCGAAGGTGGACTCGATTTCCGACAAGGAAATCTCCGCTCTCTGCGCCGACTACGAGAAGCAGTATGCCGTCGCCGCCGTCCTCAAGCAGGGCGGCAAGCGCCACGACGAACTCCGCTACAGCGCGCGCCTCGAGCTGGGCCTGGGCGCCTTCCTCGAGGAAGGCGGCTACAAGGGCTTCACCGATACGTTCGAAGACCTGCACGGCCTCCGGCAGCTGCCCGGCATGGCCACGCAGCGCCTGATGGCCGCGGGCTATGGCTTCGGCGGCGAGGGCGACTGGAAGACGTCCGCGCTCGTCCGCGCCATGAAGGTGATGAACGCCGGCCTGCCCGGCGGCACGTCGTTCATGGAGGATTACACGTACCACCTCTCGCCCAAGGGCCACCAGGTCCTCGGCGCCCACATGCTCGAGATCTGCCCGACGATCGCGAACGGCACGCCGAAGGTGGAGATCCACCCGCTCGGCATCGGCGGCAAGGAGGACCCGGTGCGCTTCGTGTTCGACGCCGCCACCGGCGACGCACTCAACGCCTGCCTCATCGACCTCGGCAACCGTTTCCGCCTGATCGTAAACGAGGTGAAGGCCGTCAAGGTCCCCCCCATGCCGAAGCTCCCCGTCGCCCGCGCGGTCTGGGAATGCAAGCCGGACTTCAAGACCGCCTGCCAGGCGTGGATCCTCGCCGGCGGCGCGCACCACACCGGCTACAGCTACTCGGTCACCACCGAGATGCTCGAGGACTTCGCCACCATCGCCGGCGTCGAGACGGTCGTGATCAACGACGATACGACGCTCCCGCAGCTGAAGCAGGACCTCCGCAACAACGAGGTCTACTACTACCTCGCCCAAGGCATCCGGGTCTGAGCAAACCCTTGTTACCACGAAACACACCAAATACACGAAAATGGACCGTTCGATTCATTCCGGCATTTCTTTCGTGTGTTTCGTGTATTTCGTGGTGACCTCCTCCCGTGCTTAACGAACTCAAACGCGAAGCCTACGAGGCGAACCTTGCCCTGCCGAAGCACGGGCTGATCAACCTCACGTTCGGCAACGCGAGCGCGATCGACCGCGACCGCGGCATCTTCGCGATCAAGCCGAGCGGCGTCGAATACGCCGACCTCCGCCCGGCCGACATGGTGCTCGTCGACCTCGCCGGCAAGAAGGTCGAGGGGAAGCTCAACCCTTCCTCCGACACGCCGACGCACCGCCGGCTGTTCCTCGCGTTCAAGGACGTCGGCGGCATCGTGCACACGCACAGTTCGTGCGCCACGGCCTTCGCCCAGGCCGGCCGCGAGATCCCGATCTTCGGCACGACGCACGCCGACTACTGCAACGGCAGCATCCCCGTTACGCGGAAGATGACCGTACGGGAAATCGGCGGCGGCGCCTACGAATGGGAAACCGGCAACGTGATCGTCGAACGTTTCAAGCAACTCGATCCCGCGGATTTCCCCGGCGTGCTCGTCAACCGCCACGCCCCCTTCACCTGGGGCAAAACCGTCGCCAAGGCCGTCGAGGTCGCCGTCGCCTTCGAGTGCATCGCCCACCTGGCCCTGATGTCCCTCGCCCTCGACCCGAAGCTCAAGCCCATCGCGCCCGAGCTCCTGAAGAAGCACTTCAAGCGCAAGCACGGCCCGGGGGCGTACTACGGGCAGAAAGCCTGACGCTCCCCTTTTTTCCGTCATCCTGAGCCGTGCGAAGGATCCAAGAAAGTGTTCGCGATTTCCGTCCTTGAGCTGCGAATCACCGCCATCTTTCTCTGCCTCATGAACGCGGACTCCAGCAGTATTCAGCTGCAGCGGAATAAATCTGCCAAGCAATGAGACCTCTTTTCGCAATAACGACTGGCATCGCGCTCTATTGTGTCTGCGGGATCTATTGGACACTTACCGACTACACTCGGTTTGGCCCCAAAGCGCTTTTCGGCTCGGTGGTGGGTGCGTTGGCTTTTGGGTTCTATTCCGTCACCGAATTCCGCCGAATGATGCGAGGCGAGGACTCCAAGTACGAAGAAGAAAAGAAGTGGATCGAATCCAGCATTCAGGCGGGTTCGCAGCTGGCCGCAGCACAAGGAATATTGCGTGACCGATTTGCCATGAAGCAAGAAGCTCCCGGTTTCTCTCCTTTAAGAGGACGCACAATGGTTTACGATTTCTCGAGTGCCCTTTCAAATCTCCGCCTCGTGACCAAGGACGGGATAGTTGTATCCATTAAGGTTGATGTCTCTCGCGAAAACTAGCCGCGCTGGAGGAGGATAAACCTGAGCAGCAACGCGCCGACGACGATGCCCGACCACCAGGGGCTCAGGCGGCCGTCGAAAAGCAGTGCGGACTGGATCGTGCCGGTGCCGCCGGAGAGGGTCAGATCGCTTAATGCCCAATCTGCGTTTCGTGCTGACTTGGCTCGACTCACACTTCTTCGCCAATCGCCACCTGCCCCGGCTTCAAAAAGGTCAGCACCAACTCACCCTTGCCGCAGACCGTGAGGTGCTGCATCCGATGGAACCAATCACCCTCCGGCACCTCCGGATTGCCATCGAGCCAGGCGGCCAACGCCGCCAAGGCTTCCGCCGAAATATCCCGGTCCCGGATGCGTTTCAGCAGGTGGCGCAAAACTGCCTCGGGCAGGTTTGCGCGGCGGACCTTAGGCACCGTTCCTCCGACCGTAGAAGCCGGCGACGATCTGGTCCTCCAGCTTGGCCGCATTCCGGGAATTTGCCCCCGGCAGCCTGGCCGCCAACTGCTTCAGCTCCGCCGGTTTCATCTGCCGGGCCGTCAGCTCGATTTCGAGTCCGACCGCATCCGCCGCCTTGATCATGGTGGCCAAGGTGATCGAGGTGTTGCTCTCATCGAGCAGGCGGCGCACGGAGGTCCGGCCCGTGCCCATCCGGCGCGCGAGGGACTGGATGCTTTCGTTGCTGCGCTCCATCCCGGCCCGCAGCGCGCGCACGAGCGTCTGCTTGGCGAGAATCGCGGCGGGCTTCTTGTGCGGGCGGACTTTCCTGGCAACCGTGGGCATGTCGTGGACGGTGGTTCATTTTTGAACCATGTCAACGGGCCAATCTCACCCCCGCTGCGCCACGCGCACGAGCCCGCGCTGGAGGAGGATGAAACCAAGGAGCAGCGCGCCGACGACGATGCGCGACCACCAGGGGCTCAGGCGTCCGTCGAAGAGCAGCGCGGACTGGATCGTGCCGAAGATCAGCAGGCCGAACACCGTGCCGAGCAGGCTGCCGCGGCCGCCGGTCAGCACCGTGCCGCCGATTACCACCACCGCGATGGCGTCGAGCTCGAGGCCCACGCCCGTGCTCGGGTTGCCGGAGCCGGTGTAGATCGTGCCGACGATGCCCGCCGCCGCCGCGCACAGGCCGCTGAGCGCGTAGGCCGCGATCTTCGTCGAGCCGATCGGCACGCCCATCAGCAGCGCGGACTGCTCCGCCCCGCCGATCGCGAGCAGGTTGCGGCCGAAGCGCGTGTAGCGCGTCACGATCCCGCCGAGGATCAGCGCGGCCCCGAGCAGCACCGCCACGAGCGGCACGCTGGTGCCGCCCAGCTCCCACGCGATCGCGGAGAACTTTCCGTAAAGCGGATGATTGATGCCGACCGACTCCGTGCTCAGCCAGAACGCCGCGCCGCGCGCGAGGAACATGCCGGCCAGCGTGATCAGGAACGCCGGCTGCCGGAAAAAATGGATCAGCGCGCCAAGCCCCGTGCCGAAAAGCGTCCCGATCAGCAGTGCGACGGTCATCGCCGCCGCCGGGTGCCAGTGGTGGTCTTCGATCAGCGTGGCCATCAGGATCGACGTGAAACCCGCGACTGCGCCGACCGACAGGTCGATGCCGCCGGCGAAGATCACGAGCGTCATGCCCAGCGCCACCAGCCCGAGCACGGCGTTGTCGGTCAGCAGGTTCACCGCGACGCCCGGCGAGAAGAAGCCGTCGTACAGGCAGCCGGCCGTGACGTAGAGCGCGGCGAGGATGACGCCGGTCGCGACGAGGGGCATCTGGCGCTTGAAGGCGGGCTTCATGGCGCGGAACGCGGGGATTTCCAGAGCGCCTGGAACCAGGCGTGGGTGCGCTCCGACTGCAGCACGCAGACCGCGAGGATCAGCACGGCCTTCGGCACCGGCGCCACCGCCGGCGGCACGCCGAGGTTGTACATCGTGGTGACCAGCATCTGCAGCAGCAGCGCGCCCACGAACGAGCCGACGAGGAAGAAGCGTCCGCCGCCCAGCGCGGTGCCGCCGACCACCACCGCGAAGATGGCGTCGAGCTCGAGGTTTTCGCCCGAGCGCTGTGCGTCCGCCGCACCGATGTTGGCCGCCTCGATGATGCCCGCGATGGCGGCGCACAGCCCGCATAGCGCGTAAACCAGCAGCGTGATCCGGCCCGTGGCCAGGCCGGCGAAGCGCGACGCCGTCGGATTGTCGCCCACCGCCTCGATGAACAAACCGGCCGCCGTGCGCCGCAGCAGCAGGTGCGCGACGCCATACAGGAAAATCGCGAAGAGGATCGTGACCGGCAGCCCGAGCACGAAGCCGTTGGCGAGGAAACTGAAACCCGCGTGCTTGATGATGAGCACCTGCCCGTCCGTCAGCACCTGCGCGATGCCGCGCCCGGCCACCATCAGGATCAGCGTGGCGACGATCGGCTGGATGCCGGCGCGCGCAACCAGCGTGCCGTTGACCGTGCCAGCCAGCAGGCCGACGCCGAGGCCGGCGCCCACCAGCAAGGGCAGCGAGTCCGTGCCCCGCGCCACGAGGCTGCCGATCAGCGCGCCGGTGATGGCGACGACGGAACCGACCGACAGGTCGACGCCGCCGACGGCGATGACCAGCGTCATGCCCAGCGCGAGGATCGTCGTCTTGGCGCCGCGGTTGAGCACGTCGACCGGCATGCCGTAGAGATGCCCGTCGACCATGCTCAGGTGCAGGAAACCCGGCTTCAGCACGAGGTTCGCCACCAGCAGCAGGAGAATGCCCGCCAGCGGCCAGAGCACGGGGCTCTTCAGAAGCTGTCTTACTCCGGTCATTGCGAGAAGCGAAGCGACGAAGCAATCCAGCTGGATCGCCACGGTCCGCGTTGCGGACCTCGCGATGACAAAAGGGAAGAAGAGAGGCTCATTACCCCTGCCCTCCCGCCATCGCCTGCATAAGCTTGTCCGGCGTGATCTCGCCGCCGGCGAGTTCGCCGCAGTGGCGGCGCTCGCGCAGCACGACGACGCGCGTGCTGTTGCGCGCGACCTCCTCGATCTCGGACGAGATGAAGATCACCGCGATGCCCTCGCCACGCAGCTTGGCCACGAGCTTCTCGATCTCGGCCTTGGCGCCGATGTCGATGCCGCGCGTGGGCTCGTCGAGGATGATCAGCTCCGGCTGCACCACGAGCCAGCGGGCGAGCAGCACCTTCTGCTGGTTGCCGCCGGATAAATTGCGGATCGGCACCTCGGGGCCGGCGGTCTTGATGCGCAGGGCCGCGATGTAGTGCGCGCATAGCTCGTCCTGCTCGCGGCGCGCCAGCGCCTTCCAGCCGCCGCGCTTGGCCTGCAGCGCGATGATCAGGTTCTCGCGCACCGACAAATTCGGCAGGATACCCTCGGTCTTCCGGTTCTCGGAGCAGAACGCCAGGCCGAGCGCCACCGCGTCGCGTGGCGAAGCCGGATTGACGCCGCGCTCGCCGATGCGGATCTCGCCGCCGTCGCGCGCGTCGATGCCGAAAAGCAGCCGCGCCGTCTCGGTGCGCCCCGAGCCAAGCAAACCTGCGAGGCCCAGCACCTCGCCCTTGTGCACCTCGAGGTCGAGCGGATGCACCGCGCCGCGGCGCGAGAGCCCGCGGGCGGCGAGCACCGTCTGCTTTTCCGGATGGGCGGCGTGCGCCTCGGCGGCTTGCTGGTCCACCTCGGCCAGCTCGCGGCCGAGCATCCTGGCCACGAGGTCGAGGCGGTTGAGGTCGCGGATGAGGTATTCGCCGACGAGCTTGCCGTTGCGCAGGATTGTGGCGCGGTCGCACACTGCGTAGACCTGGTCGAGGAAGTGCGTGACGAAGATGATGCCGAGGCCCTCGCCGCGCAGGCGGAGCATCAGCTTGAAGAGGTCCGCCACTTCCTTCTCGTCGAGGCTGGCGGTGGGCTCGTCGAGCACGAGCAGGCGGGCCTTGAGGTCGACGGCGCGCGCGATGGCGACCATCTGCTGCTGCGCGACCGACAGCGAGCCGAGCTCGGCGTCGGGATCGCAGTCGAGCCCGAGCCGGGCGAGCATCTCCTGGGCGTGGCGCCCCGCGGCGCGCCGGTTGATGAAGCCCAAGACGCCCGGTTGGCGGCCGAGCACGAGGTTCTCCGCCACGGACAGCGACGGCACGAGGTTCACTTCCTGGTAAACCGTGCTGATGCCGGCGCGCTCCGCGTCGGTCGGTCTTGCCGGGCGGACCTCCGTGCCGCCGAGCGCAATCGTGCCGGTGTCCGAGGCGTGCACGCCCGTGAGCACCTTGATCAGCGTGGACTTGCCCGCGCCGTTTTCACCGAGCAGCGCGTGGATTTCGCCGGCCCGGACGGTGAGGTCCACGCCGGCGAGGGCAACAACGCCGGCGAAGCGCTTTTCGATTCCGCGGAGCGCCAGCAGGGGAGAGTCGTCGGGCATTTCGGAAATCGTGAAATCAGTAATCCAGAATCGTGAATCGTGAAAATGTCCGGGCAGGCGGGTCAATTTTCAGTTTAACGATGTCCGATTCTCGATTTCACGATTCCCCGGTCAATACTGCCGCGACGGCAGCACCTTGGCCGCGTTCTTCGCGTCGAAGAGCTCGTCCTTGTTGAAGGACTTCTTCGGCACGCTGCCGCCGGCGACGAGCGTGGCGACGGTGTCGTAGACCTTCGGTCCGAAGAGCGGGTTGCACTCGACGGTGCAGGCGATCTTGCCGTCGGCGACCGCCTGGATCGCCTCCTTGATGCCGTCGATGGAGATGATGGTGATATCCTTGCCGGGCTTCAGGCCGGCTTCCTCGATCGCCTGGATGGCGCCGAGCGCCATGTCGTCGTTGTGCGCGTAGACGATGTTGATCGCCTTGCCGTGCTTCTTGAGCAGGGCCTCCATCACTTCCTTGCCGCCCGAGCGGCGGAAGTCGCCGCTCTGCGAATCGATGATCTTGTAGCCCGGGTGCTTCGCGATGTTTTCGGCGAAGGCCTTGCGGCGCTCGTTGGCCGGCGCGGAGCCGGGCGTGCCCTGCAGCTCGACGATGTTGCCCGAGCCGCCGGTGGCGCCGGCGAGCCATTCCGCGGCCAGGCGGCCTTCCTCGTAGAAATCGGAGCCGATGAAGCACGCGTAGAGGGATTCGTCCGACACCTGCACGGTGCGGTCGGTGACGATCACCGGGATTTTGGCGCGCTGGGCCTCGCGCAGCACCGGCTCCCAGCCGGTTTCGACGAGCGGGGCGATGACGATGGCGTCGACCTTCTGCGCGATGAAGGAACGCACCGCGCGGATCTGGTTCTCCTGCTTGCCCTGGCCGTCGGCAAAGCGGAGCGTGATGCCGCGTTTCTCGGCCTCGGCCTTCATCGACTGCGTGTTGGCGGTGCGCCAGGCGCTTTCGGCGCCGGTCTGGGCAAAGCCCACGACGAGGGCCTTGGCGAAGGCGGCCGGCGCGAGCACCAGGCCGAGAATCAACGTAAACAGGGAGGCGAAACGGGGGGTGGTCATGGCGGGGTAAGACAGGTTCAATGGACGCCGGTTCTTCGCCGGCATCAGGCAGGAAACGTGGGGGCCGCCCGCCCGATGGCGAACGCCAGCCCTACTTTACTGTGAAATTGCGTCCCGGCAAGGCTGCGCACCGCCGGTAATGTCCCAATTCGGGGATTGTTATCGCGATGCGCGCGAAGCGCGCCGTGGCGATCCAGCTGGATTGCTTCGCCGTCCTGCCATGCAGGACGACTCGCAATGACAATTAAGGTGCCGCGACCCCTTCCGGGAGCGGCGCGCGTGCCACCCGGCTTCAGATCTTCAGCCGCAGGATGGTCAGCGAATTGGCCGGCACCTCGGCGGTGAAATCCGCCGCCACCGGAATGCGGTCCGTGTGCGGCACGACGGCCGGCGGAGTGCCATCGGTGTTGGCCGTGTCCGCCGGCGCGTCGCCGAAGATCGTGCGTTCCGCCGTGGCCGGCAGCTTGCCCGCCCCGGCGAGCCGGAGCGCGAGGCTTTGCGTCGCGTCGCCGCCGTTCACGAGCTTGAGGACGAGGTCGCCGCTGGCGGAATCGCGCACGGCGGACGCCGCCAGCCGCGTCCCGGCCGGAACAACCGCCAACTCCACCGACATGGGGACATCGCCGCGATTTTTCGCGAACAGCGCCTGCACGGTGTAATTGAGCGTCGGGAAAACCTCGGTGCCGTTGAAGTAGATCAGGTCCGGCGTCCACTGGGTGTGGCCGCGGCGCGCCAGCAGCGGCGCGTACGAGGCGAGGTGCACCACGTCGCCGTTGCGCTCCAGGCTGGTCAGGTAGGCCGCCTCGGCGAGCGCGGAGCGCAGCGTGTTGCGCCGGTCCTTTTCGTGCGCGGCGTACTCGCCGGCATAAACCTTCGGGCCGTTGCGATCATAGTGGTCGTAACGCGCGAGGTTGTCCCAAAACCACTGCGGCGGCCGGTAATAATGCTCGTCCACCATCGCGACCTTTTCAGCCCGGGCGAACTTCCAGCCCCGCTCGAAATCGTCGCCGTCGGGGAATGGCCCGGCGGTGCCGATGACGACGATCTCCGGATGCTTGGCGCGCAGAACCGCATGGATGCGCTGGAAACGTTCCTCGAAGCCCGGCGTGATCGCGTCCTCGTTGCCGATGCCGAGATACTTCAGGCCGAACGGCGCCGGGTGACCCGCGGCCGCGCGCTTGGCGCCCCACGCCGACGTCACCGGGCCGTTCGCCCACTCGATGAGGTCGAGGACGTCCTGGATGTAGGCGTCGAGGTCGGCCAGCGGCAGGCATTGCTGGCCGTGCCCGGGCGAGTAATCCGAATTCTGGCACGACACGGCCGCCGGCAGGACGGGCAGCGGCGCGGCGCCGATGTCCTCGCAGAACTGGAAGTACTCGAAATAACCCAGGCCGACCGACTGGTGGTAGCCCCAGAGGTTGCGCTGGCCGCGGCGCTGCTCGACCGGGCCGATCGTGTCCTTCCAGCGGTAGAAATTGTTGAGGCCGTCGCCGTGCGCGAGGCAGCCGCCGGGAAAGCGCACGAACCGCGGGTGCAGGTCGGCGATCACCTGCGCGAGGTCGGCGCGGAGGCCGTTTTTCCGCTGCCGGAACGTGTGCTCCGGCATGAGCGAGATCTCGTCGACGCCGATGCCGCCCTTGGCGGTGGCGAGCAGCACCACGCGGGCCTTGGCTTCCGCGCGGGTCGGGACCAGGCGGACCGCGTGCCGCACCCAGTCACGGCCGCTGACCGTGTCCGTGGCCTCGGCGAGCACGTCGCCGTTTTCCGCCTCGAGCCGCAGGGTCACCGGCATCGGCCGGCCGGCGACGTCGTTGCCCGGGCTCCAGGGCGTGCCCATGAAGAGCTGGTGCGCAAAGAACGAGAGCTCGTAACCCTCCCCCGCGCGGAGCGGGATGCCGTCGACGCCGGCGTTGGCCACGCCGTAGCCGGCGCCCGGCACGTTCACGTCGATCGAGATGTAGTGCGGGTTGTTCGGATGCAGCGGCTTGGCCGAGCGCACCGCGACCTGGCCGGTGGCGTCGCCGCGTGACACGGGCTTCCACGCGGTGAACTCGTTCCAGTCGCGCTGCTCGGTCGAGTTGTACTCGAACGAGCGGTTCGGCACGAGTTCGGCATAAAGCCCGCCGTCGGCCGCATAGTTGAGGTCCTCGAAGAAAATGCCGAACAGGTCGGGGCTGATCGGCTTGCCGGCGGCGCCGGCCTGCACGGTGAGCGTGGGCGGCCCGGCGTGAACGGGCAGCGCGGCGAGAAGAAGCGCCGGCAGCAGGCCGGCGAAGCGGGGGCGTTTCATGGGGAAAGGGAAATCAGTGCGCGTCGGGCGCCTTCACGAGGCGAACCGCGTACACCGAGGCGGTGCGGGACGGCAGGCGCGAGGCGAACTTGACCACCAGCGGGCCGGGCATGGCCGCGATCTCGGCCGGGATCGGATAACTCTCCTCCACAAAACGGTCGCGCTGGCGGCCGTCGAGCTCGACGGTGGCGAGCACGCGGTCGTTGGCGAGCAGGTCGAATTTCCGGCCGCGCTCGTCGGCGTAGTAGGTCAGCAGCAGCGTCAACGGCCCGGCGCCGGCACCCTTGTCGAGTTCGTAGCTGAACCAGCCTGCGGCGTCGCGCCAGCGCCGGCCCTGGTTGATGCCGGTGGCGGAACGGTCGGCCTGGAAGCGGTGGTCCACCTCCGGTTGCTGCTCGCCGGGCGCCACCTGGTCGAGCGTCCGCGCCTCGAGCCCGAGCCGGACCTTTTCCGAGGCTTCCAGCCGGGCGACCACCTTCGGGTAGTCCGCGGCGCTGACGTTGCGCCAGTACATGACGTAGCGCGCGTCGTGCAGGCGGAAGAACGGCACCAGTTCGAGGTCGCGGAAGCGTTCGGGCTGCACGAGGGCGCGCGCGGTGAACGTCAGGCTCTTGCCCGGCACGGGCTCGATCCGCGCGGCCATCGTGGCCGGGTCGCCGACCAGCATCGGCGCGCCGTCGAGCGGCAGGTACGGGCCCGGCGAGATGTGGCCCATGCGGGTCGGCTTTTCCTGCACGAGGCCGTCGAGCTCCTCGGTGCCGGTGCGGGCGGCCAGCACGATCGGGCCGTGCAGCACGGCGAAGTAAGGCGAACCGTCGGGCAGCGGCTCGAGGGTCGTGCGCATCGCGAACCCCACCTCGACCGTGTCGCCGTCGCGCCATTCGCGGTCGAGCGTCGCGTAGGACGCGGGCGCGGACGGCACGGCCTGGACGGCGCCGTTGACCTTCACCACGAAGCCGTCCGCCGCGGCCCAGCCGGGATGGCGCAGGCGGAGCGCGAAGCGCTGCGGCTGCGCGGTGGCGATCACGAGACGCGTGCGCGACTCGTCGGGGAACTTCGTTTCCTGCCGCACGGTCACGCCGCGCTCGCGCCACGCCAGCTCGGAGGCGAGGAAGAGGTTCACGTAAAGCGTGTCGGCCGTGTGCGAATAGATGAAGGCGTTGTATTTCCCGTGGTTCTCCATGCCGGTGCCGACGCAGCACCAGAAGGACACCTCCGGCTTGGAATAAACACGGTAATGCCGCGGCCGGATGGGCGTGAAGTAGACGAACCCGCCGTTCTCCGGGTGCTGCGAGCCCAGGATGTGGTTGTAGAGCGCGCGCTCGTAGTAGTCGGCGTAACGCGCGCGGCCCGCGTCGGGCGAATCCCGGAACAGCTCCTCGGTCAGGCGGAGCATGTTGTAGGTGTTGCAGGTCTCCGGGCCCTCGCGCGACTCGACCAGCGTGGAGAAGTCGTTGGTCGGGTTGAAGTGCTCGCGCTCGCTGTTGCCACCGAACGCCAGGCTGCGGTGGCCGACCACGGTGTCCCAGAAGAAGCGCGCGGCGTCCTCCCACGCCGGGTCGCCGCCGAGCTCGGCGATGCGGGCGAAGCCGATGACCTTCGGGATCTGGGTGTTGGCGTGCAGGCCGGTGAGCTTGTCCTCGCGCGCGAGGAGCGGGTCGAGGAGCGCGCGGTGCGAGAAGCGCTGGGCGAGGCGGAGGTATTTGGGGTCGCCGGTGATGGCGGCGACGTCGGCCAGCACCTCGTTCATGCCGCCGTGCTCGACCCGCAGCATTTCCTGCAGCTGCGCGTCGGTCAGCGGCGTCAGCAGGGCGTCGCACCAGTCGGCCAGGCGCACCAGCACGTCGCGCGCCTGCGCGTTGTGCGCCAGCAGCCACGCGTCGCGCAGGCCGGCGAAGAGCTTGTGCTCGTTGTACCACGGCACCCACGAGCTGTTGAACCGCTTGAAATCGCCCCGGGCGACGCCGGCCCAGACCTCGCGGCTGTGGGGCACGCCGCCGACGTAGCCGTTGCCGCCGGCCTGCTGGCACTCGGCCAGCCCGGCCACCATCGCGTCGAGCCGGCGCTTGCACTCCGCGTCGCCGGTGTTGGCCCAGAGCTGCGCGAGCGCGGTGAGGTAATGGCCCGCGGTGTGGCCCTCGAGGCCCATCGACTCCCAGTTCGGATATTTCTGCGCCTTCGGCTCGAGGCCGGCTTCGATCCGAAACGGCGCGAGCAGCCGGTCGACGTCGTGCGCCAGCACGTAGGTGCGGTCGAGGTCCTGCGCGTGCAGGAACGGGCCGGCGAGCAGATGGACGTCGGCGCGCGGGAATTCCTCCGCGGGGCCGGCGGCGGCCGGGCCGGCCGAACCAACGAGGCCGAGGGCGGCCAGACACGGGACAACCAGGACCAGGGACGGGCGGAAGGGGCGCATGGGGGCGGGGTTTCCTCAGGAACAACTGCGCCGGGTCGCCGCGTTCCTCAACCGGTCGCTTTCATTTACTGTCAAACCGCGGCTTCAGCCGGCGCGCACGGTCGGCCCGATCCGCCAGGAGGGCGTGATCAGGCTGGCCCACGCGGTGGCGGGCAGCTCGCCCTCGTTCTTGCGCAGCAGCGCGACGAGCATGTCGACGGCCGCCTCGCCCACCCGGTCGTTGTTCTGGTCGAAGCCCGCGATCTCCGGCCGCGCGGCGCGCCACTCGAGCTGGATGACGCCGATGTCCTCCGGCACCTTGAGCCTGGCGTTGTGCAGCCAGTGGAAGACCTCGTTGTAGAGCGTGAAGATGAGGTCGGGCTTATGCCGGTCGAGCCAGCGGCGGAAAATCCTTTCATCCCGGCGCGTCTCGGCGATCTGCGTGAACGCCGGCACGCGGTCCTTCGGCCGCAGCTGGGTCTGCCCGATGAGGAAGCCCGCGTGGATGCGGCCGTCGATCAGCCGGTCGATGACGTCGTCGAGCACGAGCGCCGGACGGCGGTAGCCGAGCGCGATCGCGCGTTCGAAGGCCGACAGCGCCAGCTGGTGGTGGTCGACCGCCGCGAACGGCAGCGCCGGGTCCTTCGTGCGCACGCCCGTTGCCACCGCCGGGATGCGGTGCCAGATCGCGTCGAGCGGCGGCGGCAGGTGCGAGTCGTCCATCAGGCCGACGATGACCGCGCCCCGGATCGAACGCGTCTCGAGGATGCGCAGCCAGCTGCGCTCGTTGAGCGAGCGGTCATGCAGCCAGAAGGTGTCGAAGCTGTAGCCGAGCTCGGCGGCGCGCCGCAGGCAGCCGGCGACGTAGGCCGGGATCGTCGGGTGGCTGGTGAAGGCGTCGCGGTCGCGGTGGCCGTTGATCAGCGCGAGCTTGGCGATGAACTCCGGCCGGCGGCCCGAGCGGATGTCGGCCATCACCTGCGTCAGCGCCGGGTTGTGCCGGTAGCCGAGCTGGCGCGCGACGCGCACGATCTTCTCGCGGGTTTCCTCCGTGACGAGCGCGCGCCCGTGCAGGGCATTCGACACCGTGGTGCTCGAATAGCCGACAATCTTGGCGATCTGCCGGAGGCTGGGGTTCATCGGGGCGGCGCGAGGCGCGGACGGCCAACCTCGGGTATTCCCCTCCGGATCGCAACGAAGATCACGGCCGCCGCGGATCGACCCGAGCAAGGCATGCTCCGCCCCGACCCACATGTCATCTATTGGATGACATGTGGGTCGGGGCGGAAACGGCGCGGCGGGCGGGATTCCGCCAAATTTCCGCAATTTCAGCGCTGACGAACCCCGCCGCTTCGGTGAACCTGCGCGCCACCCCGACGCGGGGTGACCATGGCAGAACCCACCTCCGACACCGGCCCCGACAGCCCGCAGGCCGCGATCGCCGCCATCGAGCAGCTGCTCGACCGCGGCGAGCCGCTGGTCGCCTACGACCGCGCGCAGTCGGAACTCGCGCGCTGGCCGGCGAACGTCCGCCTGCGCCAGCTGCGCGGGCTCGCGCTCGTGCGCGGCGGCGACGTCAAGCGCGCCAACGAGGTGTTCGCCGAGCTGGCCCACGAGGGGCACAGCGATTCCGAGACGCTCGGCATGCTGGCGCGCACCTGCAAGGACCTCGGCCTGCAGGCCCGCGAGCCCGCGACGCGCACCGCCCGGCTGGGCTCGGCGTTCGCGCTCTACGAAAGCTCCTTCCTCACCGCCCGGCAGAACCGCGCGCCCGCGCAGGCTCTCTGGGGCGGCATCAACGCCGCGGCGATGGCCGTGCTGCTCGGCAACCTCACCCGCGCCCGCGCCATCGCGACCGACGTGCGCGAGATCGGCGCCGGCATCGATCCCGCGCGCGACCCGGGCACGACGCCCTACTGGCATGCGGCGACGCTCGGCGAGGCGGCGCTGATCCTCGGCGACGGCGACGGCGCACGGCACCACTACGGCCGCGCGGCCACGCTGGCCGGGCAGAAGTTCGGCGACCTCGCCAGCACGCGCCGGCAGGCCCAGCTGCTGGCCCCGCAGCTGCCGGGCACCGACCCCGCGTGGTTCGACGCGCTGGCCGTGCCGCCGGTTTTGGTTTTCACCGGCAACATGATCGACCGCGCCGACCGGCCGGTCCCGCGCTTCCCGCCGGCGGAGGAGGCCGCGGTGCGCGAGGCGCTGCGCGCCCGCATCGCCGCCCACCGCCCGTCCGCGGCGTACGGCTCCGCCGCCTGCGGCGTGGACATCCTCTGCCTCGAACTCGCGCGCGAGCTCGGCGCGGAGACCCACATCGTGCTCCCCTTCCCCGTCGCGGAATTCCGCAAGGTCAGCGTCGACTTCGCCGGCGGCGACTGGGGCGAGCGCTTCGACCGCGCCATCGCCGCGGCCAACAGCGTCACGATCACGAGCGACCACCGCGCGAGCCAGAGCGCCGCGACCTGGGAATACGCCAACCTCGTTTTCACCGGCATGGGCCGGCTGCGCGCGCAGGCCCTCGGCACGGAGATGCGCGGCCTCGTCGCGTGGGATCCGTCGGCCGCCGGCCTGCCCGGCGGCGCCGCCTCGCTCGTCGCGATCTGGCGCGAGCGCAATTTCGCGATCGACGCCATCGAGCTGTCGGCGCCGGGTCGCAACGGCGGGGAGATCGCGCTGCCCGCGAGCGGCACGCGTCCGCCGTTCTCGCCGGTCGTCGCCGGCGGCATGCGCCACGAGCTGCGCAGCCTGCTCTTCGCCGACGCCGCGGGTTACAGCAAGCTGAGCGAGGACCAGATTCCCGACTACGTCGCCGGCTTCCTCGGCGCGGTCGGCGAGCTGGGCCGCAACTCCTCGCACCGCTTCGAGCACGCCGAGGTGGCGGGTGACGGCCTGTACCTGGTTTTTCGCGAGCCGCGCGACGCCGCGCGCTTCGCCCTCGAGCTCAACAAGGTCACCAACGACCGCGACTGGACGAAGATCGGGCTGCCCCCGACGTTCAAGCTGCGCATCGCGCTGCACTGCGGCCCGGTGTATTGCGGCCGCGACCCGGTGACGGGCGGCGGGCTGTTCACCGGCCCGCACACCAGCCGCGCCTCGAGCATCGAGCCGATCACGCCGCCGGGCCACGTCTATGCGAGCGCGGCGTTCGCCGCCGTCGCCGTGGCGAGCGGCGTCGACGACCTGACGCTGCGCTATGTCGGCCGCATGCCGCTCGCGAAGGGCCGCGGCATGCTGAGCCTCTACCACGTCGACGACGGCTGGCATTGAGCCGGCCGGGGCGCGGAAATCTGCGCATCTCCGCCGGCCCAGTTGCGCAAGCTGCGGAAAATCCTGATGCATCGTTCCATGCACGGCGCGGAAATCGCGGCGGGCGCGACCGCGGGTTTCAGTCCCGCCGCGCGACCCGAATTCATCCTGTAATAATTAACTGTCACATTGATTTCCGGGTGGCAGTCGGCGCGGCAATCCCTTCCGAATGCCAAGGTGAAAACTCATTTCCCCCGCATCCCGCGCATCGCCTACGAGGGCGCTCGCTCCTCCAATCCGCTGGCTTTCCGCCACTACAACCCGAACGAAGTCATCGACGGCAAGACGATGAAGGAGCACATGCGCTTCTCGATCGCGTACTGGCACGCGTTCCGTGGCACCGGTGGCGATCCGTTCGGCCCGGGCACGATCAACCGCCCGTGGGAGAAGGGTTCGGACGCCGTGTCGGTCGCCAAGGTGCGCATGGACGCCGCCTTCGAGTTCTTCCAGAAGATCGAGGCGCCGTTCTGGTGCTGGCACGACCGCGACATCGCCCCGGAGGGCAGGACGCTGGCCGAGTCGAACAAGAACCTGGACAAGATCATCGCCCACGCCAAGCAGCTGCAGAAGGCGACCGGGGTTAAGCTCCTGTGGGGCACCGCCAACCTCTTCAGCAACCCGCGCTTCATGTGCGGCGCTTCCACCAATCCGGACGCCCATGTCTTCGCCTACGCCGCGGCGCAGGTGAAGAAGGCCCTGGAGTGCACGCTCGAACTCGGCGGCGAGAACTACGTCTTCTGGGGCGGCCGCGAAGGCTACGAGACGCTCCTTAATACCAACCTCAAGCGCGAGCAGGACCACCTCGGCCGCTTCCTGCACATGGCGGTCGATTACGCCAAGTCGATCGGCTTCAAGGGCCAGTTCCTGATCGAGCCCAAGCCGAAGGAGCCGACCAAGCACCAGTATGACTTCGACGTGGCCAGCGGCATCGCCTTCCTGCGGACCTACGGCCTGGAGAAACACTTCAAGTTCAACATCGAGACCAACCACGCGACGCTGGCCGGCCACACCTTCCAGCACGAGATTGAGGTCGCGGCCGCGGCCGGCGCCCTGGGCTCGATCGACGCCAACTCCGGCGACGAGCTCCTCGGCTGGGACACCGACCAGTTCTCGACCGACGTCCGCACGCTCACCCTGGCGATGATCTCCATCCTGCGGGCCGGCGGCCTCGGCTCGGGTGGCTTCAACTTCGACGCCAAGCTGCGCCGTCCCTCGATCGATCTCGAGGACCTCTTCCACGCCCACATCGGCGGCATGGATGCGTACGCCCTGGCCTTCAAGCTCGCCCGCCGCATCCTTGCCGAGGGCAAGTTCGAGCAGTTCGTGGCCGACCGCTACTCCTCCTACGACTCCGGCTATGGCAAGGACATCGAGTCCGGCAAGGCCACCTTCAAGTCCCTCGAGAAGCTCGTCCTCTCCAAGCTCGGCGAACCCACCCCCAAGTCCGGCAAGCAGGAGTACCTCGAGAACCTCCTCATGCAGTATCTGCACGGCTGAAGGCATCGGTATAATTTAATGTGGGAGGGGCTTTATGCCCCGACACGAACATCCGATTGCGGTCGGTCGGGGCATAAAGCCCCTCCCACGCGCCGACCCTTTTTGGTGCACGGTTTTCGCGTCGAGTTGCATCGTTCCGCCTTGAACGGCGGAACGAGCGGGGAGCACGCTCGGATTCTTCATTGCCCATGCCGCGCTCCCCCGCCCGCTCCGCCCCTTCGCCCGCCAGTTTTCCGCCCGGCTTCACCTGGGGCTCCGCCACCGCCGCGTACCAGATCGAGGGCGCGTGGAATCGCGACGGCAAGGGCCCGTCGATCTGGGACGAGTTCACGCACCAGCCCGGGAAAATCTTCGATAACCATAACGGCGACACCGCGTGCGAGCACTACGACCGCTGGAAGACGGACGTCGCCCTGCTGCGTGCGCTCGGCGTGAAGGCCTACCGCCTGTCGCTCGCGTGGTCGCGCCTCCTGCCGGCCGGCACGGGCAAGCCCAACACCAAGGGCCTCGCCTTCTACGACCGGCTGCTCGACGCGCTGCTCGACGCCGGCATCACGCCGTGGGTCACACTCTACCACTGGGATCTCCCGCTCGCGCTGCAGCAGCGCGGCGGCTTCGGCAACCGCGACATGGTGGAATGGTTCGGCGACTACACCACGCTCGTCGCGAAAAAATTCGGCGACCGCGTGAAGCACTGGATCACGATCAACGAGCCGCAGGTCGTGACCGGCCTCGGGCTGCAGGACGGCGTGCACGCGCCGGGTTACAAGCTCCCGTATGCCGACTGCCTCCTCGCCGCGCACCACCTCCTGATGAGCCACGGCCGCGCGGTGCAGGCGCTGCGCGCGAACTGCCGCGGCAAGGTGCAGGTATCGCTCGCCAACTGCGGCGCCGTCGCGATCCCGCACACCACCAAGCCGCGCGACATCGCGGCCGCGCGCCAGGAGTACTTCGCCGCGACGGCGCCGACGATGTGGAACCTTTCCTGGTGGGCGGACCCGATTTTCTTCGGCCGCTATCCCGAGGACGGCGTCCTCGCCCACGCCGCCGCGCTGCCGCGCATCCACGCCGGCGACATGGAGCTGATTGCGCAACCGGTCGATTTCCTCGCGTTGAACTGCTACAACGGCTTTCCCGTGCGCGCGGGCAAGGGCGGCGCGCCGGAGCGCGTGCCCGGCGGCTGGGGCGCGGGCAATCCGCGCGGCACGCTGCCGTGGCTCGAGATCTCCGACGACGCGCTCTACTGGGCGGCGCGTTTCCAGACGGAGCGCTATAAGCTGCCGCTGGTCTTCACGGAAAACGGGCTCTGCAACATGGACTTCGTCCACCTCGACGGCGCGGTCCATGATCCGCAGCGCATCGACTACCTCAACCGCTACCTCGGCGGCCTGCGCCGCGCGATCGCGGACGGCGTGCCGGTGACCGGCTACTTCTACTGGTCGATGCTGGACAACCTCGAGTGGGCGGAGGGCTACAAGGACCGCTTCGGCCTGGTGCACGTCGATTTCAAGACGCAGCAGCGCACGCCGAAGGATTCCTTTTATTGGTACCGCCGGGTGATCGAGACCAACGGCGCGAGCCTGGCGGGGGTTTTGATGTAGGGGTGGCGCTTGCGCCGCCCTAATACGCGAGGGCGGTGCAAGCACCGCCCCTACATTAAATCCAGAAATTCAGTTCCTGTAGCGGCGCTCTATGAACGCCGTTTGGCGTGCGTCGGCGGTCATAGACCGCCGCTACAGCTTCTTCAGCCGCGCACCGTCTGCACGACCTTGGTCGCCGCCGCGGCGGCGGCGGTGATCGCGGCCCAGTCCTTCGCCTTGATCACGTCGGGCTTCGCCAGCCACGAGCCGCCGACGGCGGCGACGAGCGGCGACTTGAGGTAGTCGCCGAGGGTCTCGAGCGTGATGCCGCCGAGCGGGATGTACTTCACGCCGAGGTGGGCGAAGGCCGCGCCCATCGCCGCGAGGTGCGGCAGCCCGCCGGAGGTGCCGGCGGGGAAATATTTCAACAGGCGGCAGCCGTGCTCGAGCGCGGTCTCGATGTCCGACGGGTTCGCGATGCCGGGGGCAAAGGGCATGCCCAGGTCCTGCGCGGCGCGCAGCGTCGAGGGATTGCAGCCCGGTGACACGGCGAAGAGCGCGCCGGCATCCTTCACTTCCCTGAGCTGCGCGGCGTTGAGCACCGTGCCCGCGCCGATGAGCACGTCGGGCAGCTCGGCGCGGATGCGCTTGATCGACTCCAGCGCGCGCGGCGTGCGGAGCGTCAGCTCGATCGCGGAGATCCCGCCGGCGCCCAGCGCCCGGGCCAGCGGCACCGCGTCCACCGGATCCTCGATGATGATCACGGCCACCACACCCATTTTGCCCACACGCAGAGTCAGTTCTTGGGGAAACATAGTTACGCTTGATGGAAGCGCGCGAAGCGCCGCAGGCAAGCCCGCACGCGGCTTATGCGACGCGGAACCGGCGCCTTGGTTCATCCGTGAAATTTCATGCGCTTCTCGGGCGGAAATTGACCCGCGCGGGATTTGGTGTCTCGTTGCGCACAATCCCCGCCACCCCATGAAGCTCCGCCTGCCGGGCCTGCTGGCCCTCGCGTTCGCCACCGCCCTGCCGATTTTCGCCGACACGCCGCTCGCGCCCGTGCCCGCCTTTGCCCACGCCCGCGTCGCCGTGATCCAGCTGCGCATCGCGCCGGACCACCGCGACTGGAGCTACCAGCTCGGCGAGCCGGTCAGGTTCCGCATCTCGGTGCTCGCCGACAGCACGCCGGTCGACAACGCCCGCGTGACGTACAGCGTCGGTCCCGACCTTTTCCCCGGCGAAAAGAAAACCGCGACCGTGCCGCCCGACGGCCTCGTGGTCGACGGCGGCACGCTGAAGACCGGCGGCTTCCTGCGCCTGAAGGCGTCGGTCGAGATCAACGGCAAGACCTACACGAACTCGGCGACGGCGGCATTCGCGCCCGAAACGATCAAGCCGTTCCAAGTCGAACCGGCGGACTTCGACGCGTACTGGGCCAAGGGGAAGGCCGACCTCGCGAAGATCCCAATGGAAGCGCGTCTCACGCTGCTGCCCGACCAGTGCACCGACACGGTCAACGTGTACCACGTGAACTTCCGCACGCTCGGCCAGGCGTGGAATCCGACGCCGCCGCGCATCTACGGCATCCTCTGCGAGCCGAAGGCGCCCGGGAAATATCCCGCGGTGCTCAAGGTACCCGGCGCCGGCGTGCGCTCCTACGCAGGCGATCCGGGCCTCGCCGCGCGCGGCGCGATCGTGCTCGAGATCGGCATCCACGGCATCCCGGTGAACATGGCGAAGGAGGTCTACGACGCCCTGTACGGCGGCGCGTTGCACAGCTACTGGGTCAACCAGCTCGATAACAAGGACGCCTATTACTACCACCGCGTGTACCTCGGCTGCGTCCGCGCCAACGACTTCCTCGCATCCCGCGAAATGTGGGACGGCAAGAACCTGCTCGTCATGGGCGCCAGCCAGGGCGGGCAGCTGTCGATCGTCACCGCCGCGCTCGATCCGCGCGTGACGGCGTTGTCCGCCACGCATCCCGCCATGTGCGATGTCGCCGCCGAGCTGCATGGCCGCGCGGGCGGCTGGCCGCATCCGTTCAAGCCGAACGAGGACGGCACGCCGTCGGCGCATGCGACCGAGGCCAAGATCGCGACGCTGACCTACTACGACACGGTCAATTTCGCCAAGCGCCTCAAGGTCCCGGGCTACTACATCTGGGGATTCAATGACGAGACCTGTCCGCCGACCTCCACCTTTGCCGCCTACAACGTCATCACGGCGCCCAAGACCCTGACCGTCGAACCCGAGCAGTTTCACACGTATCCAGCGGAGCAGTCCGACGCGATTTATGCGTGGGTGGGCAAGACTCTCAATCTAAAGTAAGGACGGGGGAGCGTTCGCTCTCAATTCCGGGACAAAGAAACTCATTACCTCTTTGTCCGGGGGACGATATGATGTCCCCTCGCCCGTCACCCCATACCCTACCCTGATGTCCTTCCCCAGTAACTTCACTTGGGGCGCAGCCGCTGCCGCCTATCAAATCGAAGGAGCCGTCGCCGAAGACGGCCGCGCGCCCTCCATCTGGGACGTGCACACGCACCAGCCGGGCCGGATTTTCGATGGCCACAACGGCGACGTCGCCTGCGACCACTACCACCGCTGGCCGGAGGACGTGGCGCTCATGCGCAACCTCGGCGTCAAGGCCTACCGCATGTCGCTCGCCTGGTCGCGCGTGATCCCGGAGGGCACGGGCAAGCCGAACGCCAAGGGCGTCGCATTCTACGACAAGCTCTTCGACGCGCTGCTCGAGGCCGGCATCACGCCCTGGGTCACGCTGTTCCACTGGGACCTGCCGGTGGCGCTGCAGCAGCGCGGCGGTTTCCAGAACCGCGACATGGTCGAATGGTTCGGCGACTACGCCGCGCTCGTCGCCGACAAGTACGGCGACCGCGTGAAGCATTTCATGACGATCAACGAGCCGCCGTGCGTCGTCGGCCTCGGCCTGCAGGAGGGCATGTTCGCCCCGGGCTACAAGCTGCCCTACGCCGAGTGCCTGCTCGCCGCGCACCACCTGCTCATGGCGCACGGCCGCGCGGTGCAGGCGCTGCGCGCCGGCTGCGCCGGCCCGGTGAAGATCTCGATCGCCCACACCGCCCGCGAGCGCATCCCGGCCTCCGAGAGCAAGCGCGACATCGCCGCCGCGCGGCAGGATTACTTCTCCAGCACGAACCGCGACATGTGGAACCTCGCGTGGTGGGCCGACCCGATCCACTTCGGCGAGTATCCCGCCGACGGCCTCAAGGCCCACGCGGCCGACGTCCCGAAGTACACGGCGGCGGACATGAAGCTGATTTCGCAGAAGATCGATTTCCTCGCCTACAATTGCTACACCGGCGAGCGCTACCGCGCCGGGGCCAAGGGTCGGCCGGAGAAAATCCCGCACAGCTACGGCATCGGCAACCCGCGCGGCACGCTGCCCTGGCTGCAGGTCGCGCCCGACGCGCTCTACTGGTCGTCGCGCTTCCAGACCGAGCGCTACCAGCTGCCGATCGTTTTTTCGGAAAACGGCTTCTGCAACACGGACTTCGTCCACCTCGACGGCAAGGTGCACGACCCGCAGCGCATCGACTTCCTCGCCCGCTACCTCGGCGGCCTCAAGCGCGCGGTGCGCGAGGGCATCCCGGCGGCCGGCTACTTCTACTGGTCCATCCTCGACAATTTCGAATGGTGCGAAGGCTACAAGGACCGCTTCGGCCTGGTCCACGTCGACTACCAGACGCAGAAGCGCACGCCCAAGGATTCCTACTTCTGGTACCGCGATGTCATCCGTCGCAACGGCTCGAACCTCTGATTCCGGCCTGACTCCGCCATGCGTTCCCTGCCCCTTGCCTCCACCGGCTGGCAATTCCGCGATGCATCCCCAGGTTCCCCGTGGCGCGCGGCCCGGGTCCCGGGCTGCGTCCACACCGACCTGCGCCGCCACGGGCTGATCCCCGATCCCTTCTACGGGACGAACGAGCTCGGCCTGCAGTGGATCGAGGAGCGCGACTGGGAATACCGCCGCACCTTCCACGTGCCCGCGGCGCTGCTCGACGAGGACGTTGTCGACCTCGTGGCCGACGGCCTCGACACCGTCGCGACCGTGCGCCTCAACGGCCGCGTCGTCGCGCGGACCGAGAACATGTTCGTCGCCTCGCGCTGGGACGTGAAGCCGCTCCTGCGCGCCGGCGCCAACGAGCTCGTGATCCATTTCGGCAGCGCGATGAAATACATCCGCCGCCACCGCCCGGCGCACGACCCGCGCGAGTTCAACGATCCCGTCGGCCGCTCGCAGGTCATCCGCAAGCAGCAGTGCCAGTTCGGCTGGGACTGGGGTCCGCGCTTCGTCACCGCCGGCATCTGGCGCGACCTCCGCCTCGAGGGCTGGAGCGGCAACCGCCTCGACGGCGTCCGCGTGACGCAGACCCACCGCCGGGACGGCAGCGTGAAGCTGGAGTTCGCCCCCGAACTCGCGCGCAGGGATTCCCGCGCCACCGTGACCGGCACCGTCGCCCTCAAGGGCCGGAAGGTTGCGGAGATCAAAAATCTAAAATCCGAAATCCGAAATCCGCACTTGTGGTGGCCCAACGGCCACGGCGCGCAGCCGCTCTACACCGTGGAGCTCGAGGTGCGCGACGGCGCGGGCCGCGTGATCGGCACGTGGACGCAGCGCCTCGGCCTGCGCACGATCGAACTCGACCGCCACAAGGACCAGGGCGGCGAAACGTTCCAGTTCGTCGTGAACGGGCGCGCGATCTTCGCCAAGGGCGCGAATTGGATCCCGGCGCACAGCTTCGTCGCCGATTTGCAGCGCGACGATTACGCCCGCGACCTGCAGAGCGCGGCCGACGCGCACATGAACATGCTGCGCGTGTGGGGCGGCGGCATCTACGAGAGCGCGGATTTCTACGCGCTGTGCGACGAGCTCGGCCTGATGGTCTGGCAGGACTTCATGTTCGCCTGCTCGATCTACCCGGGCGACGCGGCGTTCCGCGCCAGCGTGCGCGCCGAGGCGCGCCACCAGGTGCGCCGCCTCCGCCACCACGCCAGCCTCGCGCTCTGGTGCGGCAACAACGAGATCGCGCAGCTCAACACCGTCGGCGAAAAGGCCGACCTGCTGAAGAGCCCGGCGCTGCGCCGCGACTACGAGGCCGTCTTCCACCGCCTGCTGCCCGAGGTCGTCGCCGAATGCGACGGCGTGACGGCCTACCGCCCGTCGTCGCAGTGGCGCAGCACGCTCGAGGACTCCATCTCGCGCGGCGACACCCACGCGATCGGAGAGAAACAGGGCGACACGCACTTCTGGGACGTGTGGCATGCCCGCCACCCGGTGAAGGACTACGAGAAATGGCGTTTCCGTTTCTGCTCGGAGTTCGGCATGCAGAGCTACAGCTCGCCCGAGACGCAGCGCACCTTCTGCCCGCCGGGCGAGGACAACGTGTTCGGCCCGCTGATGGAGAACCACCAGAAGAACCGCGCCGGCAACCAGATCATCCTCGACTACGTGTCGCGCCGCTACCGCTTCCCCCGCTCGCAGGAGGCGCTCATCTACCTTTCGCAGCTCAACCAGGCGCACTGCATGCAGACCGGCGTCGAGCACTACCGCCGCAACATGCCGCACTGCATGGGCGCGCTCTACTGGCAGCTCAACGACTGCTGGCCCGTCGCCTCGTGGAGCTCGATCGAGTTCACCGGCCGCTGGAAGGCGCTGCACCATGTCGCCCGCCGCTTCTTCGCCCCGGCGCTGGTCAGCGCCCACGTCCCCGGCGACGAGGGCACGATCATCGGCAACTACCGCACGACCACGGTCGACGCGGTGCACGTGTACACGGTGTACGACGCGCCGGCGGCCGCACGCGGCGAGGTTCGCTGGGAGCTGTTCCACGTCGACGGCCGACGCCTCCTGCGCGGCCGGAAGTCCGTCGCGCTCCGTCCCGGCGAGAGCGTGCGCCGGCAGACGCTGCGTCTGGGCAAGCTGATGCAGCAGCACGGCCGCGACAACCTCCACCTGCGCCTGACGCTCGCCATCGGCGGGCGCCGCGTGAGCGAGGAGACGGTGTTCCTCGCGCCGCCGCGCTTCCTCGCGCTGCGCCGCGCGAAGACGGCGGCCGCGTTCCGCCGCGTGTCGCCGACCGAGTACGACGTCACCTTCCGCACGTCGGCGTTCCAGCACCGCTTCGCGTTCGACTTCGCCGGCCGCGACCACCGCAGCAGCGACAACTACTTCGAGCTCTACCCCGATGCGCCGAAGACCGTGCGCGTGACCTTCGCCCGCCCGCAATCCCCCGCCGGCCTGCGCCGCAGCCTTGCGCACCAGTCGCTGGCTGATAGTTACCAACCAACCCCCACCCCATGACGACTCCCTCCCCGGATACCCTGACGTTCCGCGAGAAGTTCTCCTACGGCTTCGGCGACTTCGCCTCCTGCCTCTATTGGCAGACGATCTCGGTCTACCTCGCTTATTTCTACACCGACGTCTTCGGCATCACCGCGCTGGCGGCGGGCGCGATGCTCGGCGTGAGCCGCTCGTGCGATGCGATCTTCGACGTCGTGATCGGCATGCTCGCGGACCGCACCAACTCGCGCTGGGGCAAATTCCGGCCATACCTGCTCTACACCTGCGTGCCCATGGCGCTCATCGGCGTGCTGACGTTCTATGTGCCGGACTTCGGCGACAAGGGTAAGCTGATCTGGGCCTACGCGACGTTCAACGCCCTGATGCTGATCTACACCACGATCAACATTCCCTACACCGCCATGCTGGGCGTGCTCACGCCCAATCCGACCGAGCGCACCGCGCTCTCGTCGATCAAGTTCGTCGGCGCGTTTGCCGGCGGCATCGTCATCTCCGCCACCCTCCTGCCCATGGCCAAGGTCGGCGGCTGGCTGAACGCGACGACCCCGAAGCAGGGCTGGTTCTTCTCCTTCGTGATCATCGGCGTCGCCGCGATCATCTCGTTCCTGATCGTGTTCTTCAACACGAAGGAGCGCGTGCTGCCGCCGAAGAACCAGCAGACCTCGGTGCTGAAGGATCTCGGCGACCTCGTCACGAACCGCCCGTGGGTCGTCCTCCTCGCCACCACGATCACGTTCATCTTCTTCGTCGCCCTGAAGGGCAACGCCACCACCCACTACTTCAAGTACTACGTCGGCGAGCAGACGCTCTCCCTGCCGTCGTGGATCCCGAAGTACGGCGGCACGCAGACGTGGAGCTGGGAAAGCCTCGTCTCGATCTACAACACCGTGAACCAGGTGCTGTCGCTCATCGGCGCCATGCTCGTGCCCTTCGTCGCCAAGCGCCTGGGCAACAAGCCGACCTTCGTCGTCCTCTTCGTCCTCGCGATCCTCGGCACCGCCGCGGTCTACGTGTGCCGGCCCGAGCAGGTGTTCCTGATCTTCGCCGTGAACACGGTCGCCTCGATCACCGGCGGCCCGCTCAGCGCAATCCTCTGGGCGATGTATGCCGACACGGCGGACTATGCGGAATGGAAGACCGGGCGCCGCGCCACGGGCCTGGTCTTCTCCGCCTCGATCTTCTCGCAGAAGTTCGGCTGGGGCTGGGGCGGCGGCCTTTCCCTGATCATGCTCAATGGCGTGGGCTTCGTCGCCAACCAGGTGCAGACGCCCGGCGCGCTGCACGGCCTGGTCAAGCTGATGAGCATTTATCCCGCGATGTGCGGCGTGCTCGCCATCCTGATCCTCGTGATCTTCTACCCGCTCAACGAGGCCAAGGTCGCGCAGATTGCCGCCGAGCTGAAGGCGCGCCGCGCGGCCGAGGGCGCCGCCCCGGCCTGAGTCTCCAGTCTATCGTAGCGGCTCCCGGCGGGCTTGCCTCGCCGGGGCGCCCGCTTCCAATCTGCCGGGATGCGGCCCCAGGTCCTGCTGATTTTCCAGACGCGCTTCGAGGAATGCACGGCCATGCTCCAGGGCATCGCGCACTTCGAGCGCAACCACCAGCTGTGGGTGGCGTTCCTGGATGACGAGGCCCGCACGGAGCGCGATCCGCACTGGCTGCGCAGCAAGCGCTGGGACGGCGTGATCAGCCGGCACACGACGCCCGCCCTCGTGCAGGCGTGCAAGGACCTCAAGCTCCCGCTGGTCGACCTGAACGACACCGCGCCCTTCGACAAAATCCCGAAGATCCGCCCGGACAACGCCGGCATCGGCCATCTCGGCGCCGAGCATTTCATCGAGCGCGGCCACCGGTCCTTCGGCTTCGCCGGCTTCACCAACGAGCCGTGGGCCTGCGAGCGGCGCGACGGCTTCGTCGAGGCGCTCCGGCTCGCGGGCCATCCGTGCGACGTGTTCGAGGTCGAGTGGCCGGGCGACTACACCCCGACGTGGGAAACCGGCCAGGCCTCGGCGCTGTCGGGCTGGCTGAAATCCCTGCCCAAGCCGGCGGGCGTCATGGGCTGCAACGACCTGCGCGCGCAACAGATCATCACCGCCGCGCATGCGAGCGGGATTCTCGTGCCCGAGGAGGTGGCGGTGCTCGGCGCAAACAACGAACCCATCCGCTGCGAACTCGCCTACCCGCCGCTTTCCAGCATCAGCCCGAACGCCTTCCAGTCCGGCTACAAGGCGGCGGAAACCCTCGCGCTGCTGATGTCGCACCGGCAACCGGAGTCCTACAACGTCCGCATCGAGCCGATGGGCGTGGCCACGCGGCCGTCCACCGACGTGCTGGCGATCGACGACCGGAGCGTGGCCGCCGCGCTGAACTTCATCCGGCAGAAGGCCTGCCTCGGGATCTCCGTCGACGAGGTGGTGAAGACCGCCCACGCCTCGCGCAGCCAGCTGGAAAAGAAATTCCGGCGGCACCTCGGCCGTTCCCCGCAGGCGGAAATCCGCCGGGTCCAGGTGGCCAAGATCAAGCAGCTGCTGGTGGACACCGACTACCCGCTCAAAAAAATTGCCGAAATGGCGGGCTTTGAACACGTCGAGTACATGTCGGTCGTTTTCAAGCGATTGACGCACGATTCGCCGGGCGGCTTTCGGAAAAATATCGCGGCTAAAAAGCCTTAGGTTTGGCCGAGTCCGCGGCGGCGGGTTTTTACCTAAATTGCGGATATCAAGGGAGTTTATAGCGGCAATATATGTTAAGATTGCGGCAATAAAACTCATTCCCACGGTTCGGGCATCGGCGTATATTTGGACCGCTGGGCCGCCACCCCTAATGGCGGACCGGTGACGATTACCCTAAGTCGTCTCTCACCCCTAACCCAAATATGACCATGAAACGCCTGACCGTGCGGTCGCGTGCCCTTGTCGGCACGACCGCGCTTTGTCTTGCTTCCGTGTTGCGCCTGTCGGCGCAAACTACTGCCCCCGCCGAGGGCCAAAAACCGCAGGAGTCGGAGTCGACTCTTGTCCTGTCCCCCTTCGTGGTGGATGCCTCTGAAGACGCCGATGGCTATGCCGCCAAGAGCACCCTGGCCGGCACGCGCGTGCGCACCGAGCTGAGGGATGTCGCCTCGGCCATCAGTGTCGTGACCCAGCAGTTCCTGCAGGACACCGGCGCCCACAACAACGAGACGCTGCTGCAGTACACGACCAACACGGAAGTGGGCGGCGTGCGCGGCAACTTCTCCGGTTCCGGCGGCGGCGCGACCTACAACGAGTCGGGCAACCTGCTCCGTCCCTCCCAGAACACCCGCGTGCGCGGCCTGGACTCGGCGGACAACACCCGCGACTACTTCCTGACGGAGATCCCGTGGGATGGCTACAACGTCGGTCGCGTCGACCTGCAGCGCGGCCCGAACTCCATCCTCTTCGGCGTCGGTTCCCCCGCCGGCATCGTGAACACGAGCCTCAATGGCGCCGCGTTCAAGAACTCCAACAAGGTGGAAAACCGCATCGACCGGTGGGGTTCGCTCCGCAACTCGGCTGACTTCAACTACGTGGTCCTGAAGGACGTGCTGGCGGTCCGCCTCGCACTCCTCGACGACAAGACGAAGTACCAGCAGAAGCCGGCGTACAACCACGACAAGCGCGTGTATGGCGCCCTGCGCTACGCCCCGAAGCTTTTCGGTGACAGCGCCCAGACGGAAATCCGCGCCAACTACGAGCAGGGCAACGTGCACGCCAACCGCCCGCGCACCCTGCCCCCGATCGACGGCCTGACCCCGTGGTTCACGTATGCCAACCGGCTGACCCTGAACCCGAACGTCGACAGCGCCGCCAACCTCGGCCTCAGCGCGCTCTTCAACGAGTCGTTCCTCGGCCGCCAGTACGGCCCGACGCTCTCGATCCACTATGACGATGCCACCACCGGCAACGCCAGCCGCGCCATGCAGGCCGAGTACACGACGGTGGGCGGCATCAGCTCCACCGGCGCGCTCGACAACAGCATCAACGGCATCCCGTTTTTCCGCTATTTCGCGCTCAACACGAACAACGCCTACAAGCGCGCCTCCGGTGCGGTCGGCGGCAACTACTACGTGAACATCTCGATGGACGACCCGTCCGTCTTCGATTTCTACAACAAGCTCATCGACGGCCCGAACAAGCGCGAGTGGCAGAGCTGGGACGCCGGCAACATCGCCGCCTCCCAGAGCTTCTTCAACGGCAAGCTGAACTTCGAGCTCGTGTATGACTACCAGCGCTACGACGACGGCCAGGTCGGCTTCCTCGGCGGCGACCAGTACGTCATCGGCGTGGACATCAACACGAACCTGATCGGCGGCGGCGTGAACCCGAACCTCGGCCGTCCGTTCGTCTCGAACAACAGCCAGTACGGCAACAACTCCACCTTCATCGATCGCGACGGCATCCGCTTCACGGCGAACGCCGAGCTCAATGCCGAGGACTACCTCGGCAAGGGCATCCTCTCGAAGATCCTCGGCAAGTCGAACTTCACCGGCCTGCTCTCGCAGGACACGAAGCGCACCGAGACCCGCGGTTGGACGCAGCTCGCCACCGAGCCGCTCTACTCGCAGCTGATCAACCAGACGGGCCAGAACGGCATCCCGAATCCCTCGCCGATCATCGATAACGGCCGCCAGATCAACTTCATCACCTACATCGGGCCCAGCCTCCTCGGCAAGACGTCCGCCTCCGGCCTCAACCTCAACGCCGTCACCGGCGTGCAGGTCCCGCCGGATCACGTGAACGCGCTCTACTTCGACTCCCGCTGGGCCAACCCGGCTGGCGTGAATCCCGCCGACCCGTATGTCTACTACAGCCAGGCCGCCGGCGGCCCGCAGGGCAGCCAGACGGTCGTCAACAACTCGACCCAGTCCGAGAACCCGGCCAACTACGTCGGTTTCCAGTATCGCGACATCCGCATCCTGAACGCCGACAAGGGTGACATCGACCAGCTGTACAGCGACGGCACGAAGTCCCGCAACGTCATCAAGTCGCGCGGCATCACCTGGCAGGGCAACATGTGGGACGGCCTGTTCGTCCCGGTGTTCGGCTGGCGTCGGGACGAGGTCTCGCAGATCTCGGCCTCGGCCCCGAAGGACGCCATCTCCCAGGTCGCCAGCATGAACTACATGATCGACCCGGCGAAGAACCAGACGAACACCGCGGCCGGCGAGAGCAAGAGCTGGGGCGGCGTGCTCCACCTGCCCAAGAGCTGGACCGACAAGCTCCCCGGCGGCACGAGCGTCAGCCTGTTCTACAACCGCTCGAGCAACTTCAAGGCGGACGCCCCGCGCGGCGACGTGTTCGGCACCATCATTCCGAACCAGACCGGCCAGACCAAGGATTACGGCTTCGTGGTCTCGACCCTCCACGACAAGCTGTCGCTGAAGGTCAACTGGTACAGGACCGACCTCGCCAACGCCACCCTCCAGGGCGACAGCGCCGGCTTCTCGAGCTCGCTCTACTACATCTGGGCCGTCCCGGCCTGGGAAGCGACGTTCGCCCTCGCCAACCGCGAAGGTATCGCCGGCCGCAACGACGGCCGCCAGTGGTACTGGAACTACCCGGGCGCCGTGGTCAATGGCGGCGCGGGCGAATACGACGCCGCCTGGCAGCCGGGCACGCCGAACTTCGAGAACAGCCCCGTCCTCGCGAAGGAAAAGGCCGCCATCGCGGACTTCCTGAACAACTTCCCGGCGCAGGGCGCCGCGTTGTTCGACGCCTACGGCATCGCGATCGACGTCAGCAAGTTCAAGTCGGCCAACCCGCTCTCCGCGTGGGCCGGTTACAACCCGGACAACCTCGCGATCCAGCCGGCCTACCAGGGCCGCCTGAAGAGCACGGGCCAGGGCCCGGTCGCCTCGGTTGACACCTCCTCGAAGGGCATCGAGTTCGAACTCACGGCCCAGCCGATCAAGAACTGGAACATCACCCTGAACGCCTCCAAGACGACGGCTTCCCGCACCGCGGTCAGCCCGACGATCGTGAGCTTCATGGACACGTACACCAAGTTCCTGGCCGGTCCGGCGGGCGATCTCGTCCTCTGGGGTACGGATCCGACCTACAACACCTTCCGGGCCTACTGGAAGAACAACATCGTCAATCCGTACCAGGTGCTCCGCAACCAGGAAGGCAGCTCGGCTCCCGAGCTCGCGCCCTGGCGCTTCAACGTGATCACCACGTACAGCTTCGACAAGGGCGCCCTCAAGGGCGGCTATGTCGGCGGTGCGTATCGTTGGGAAGACAAGCGCATCCTGGGCTACCAGTACAGCGCCGCGATCGATACCCTCGATATCTCCAAGCCGTGGTACGGGCCGACCGACAAACACTTCGACCTGTGGTTCGGCTACTCGCGCAAGATCACCAAGAAGATCAACTGGCGCGGCCAGGTTAACCTCCGCAACGTGGGCGAGTCCGTCGGCTTGGTGCCGGTGACCTTGCAGCCCGACGGCACGAAGGGCCTGTCCCGCATCCAGGAAGGCATGACCTGGCAGCTGACGAATACATTCGAGTTCTAACCGGCTCGTTTCTTATCCCTTAAGCCTCGTGGCGCCGGAGCAATCCGGCGCCACTTTTTTTGCGCCCTGTACGAGCCCGACGCGCCATGCGACCATCGGACTTGAGATCTCAAATTTCAGATTCTGGTTTTTGGTTTTTGAAAACCAGCGTCCGGATCTCCAAACAGCTTCATCGGAAGCCGAGCCCGGCTTCGCTTCCGCTGTCGTCATCCTGAGCCGGGCGAAGGATCCAAGGGGAAGGACGGGCGTTCGCCGAACACGTGGATCCTTCGCCCGGCTCAGGATGACGGAAGGGGGAAACTCGCGGGTAGCTCGTGAGGTCTGTTCACTTCAGCCGGCTGCGCAGCGCTTCCGGCAGGAGCGTGCGCGCGAGGCTTTGCAGCTTCGGATCCTCGATCTTCAGGCTGAACGCGCCAAGCAGCACCTGGAAGCGATAGAGCGACGCCACCGACAGCGAGCGCAGCCTGGCCTCGTCCATCAGGTTCAGGGCGATCTCCATCTCGCGCTTCGCGAGGTCGGCCCGCTTGCCCTGCATCAGCACGATCGCAAGGCTCACGCGGCGGTCCCACGCGAGGTCGTGCTCCTCGGTGCTCGTGTAATTGGTGAGCAAGGCCGAGAACGCCGCGCCGAAACGCCCGGCGTCGCCCCGCGCCATTTCCAGCTGCGCGGTCGCGGTCAGCGCCGGCAAATCGGAGCCGAAAACCGCGAGCCCCTTGCCCGCGGCATGGGCGAGGTTCTCCTGGCCCATCTCCAGGAAATACTCCACCAGGCGGCTCAGCGCCGTGGCCTGGTCGACTTCCTCCGTCACCTCGAACAGGAACACGCTCTGGTTCTCGAACCCGCCGATCGTCGGCAGCTGGTAGGCAACCGGGGTCAGCCACGGTGGCACCCCCCATTGCTTGAGGCCGTAAACGAAGGAATTCTCCGGCCGGCTGGTGAAGAGCCGCGCATACTCCTCAAGGTAGCCGTCCCAGGACGGCATGATGATGTGCGTGATGCCGCGCTTGTGCAGCAGCGCCACGGCTTCGTCGGGCGACGTCGCGCTCGCGATGCGGGCCGCCGCGCTCATCGCGTCCTTGTTCTCCCAATTCAGGCTGCCGAGCCCGCGCAGGTTGCCATGGAAGCAAAGCGCGGTGGTGCGGAACGGCGGCGCGAGCACCAGCGGCGGCTTGGCGGAATGCTGCGCCAGCCAGTGCGCCAGGCTGCGCTCGACCATGCCCTCCACTTCGAATTGCGTGAGTTCGTTCTGGTAGCGTTCCTTCGCCACCGGCAGCTGGCAAACCAAGCCCGGCAGCAGGCAGAAGCCCAGCGCCAGTCCCCAGGCGATGCCGGCGACGCGCAGTTTTTCCCGCACCAGGATCGTCGTCACGGCCACCGCCGCCACCAGCGACAGGGCCTCGACCAGCGACCACCAGCGGAGCTGCGCCCAGGCGAACGGCAGCAACACCAGCACCGGCACCAGCGCGAGCACGAGCACCCCGCGCGCGGCAGCCCGCCGCCACGCCAGCCCGAGGGGAAAGACCAGCAGGACGAGCGGCAGGACCACCGCGATCAGCTGGAGCTTGGGTCCGTCCTGCTTCAACCAGGCGCCAAAATCAGCCGCCGCGCCGGCCAGCGGCAGGCTGGTCAGGCGCGTGCCGAACACCTCGCGCCCGTGCAGCCACGGCGTTTCCGATTTCCAGATCAGCCACGTCAGCGCGGCCAAGGCCGCCAAAGCGAACCCCAGGCCGATGCGTCCCAACCAGCTCGCAAACGGCTTCGCGCCGGCGCGCCGTTCCGCCAGTAACGCGAGAACTTCACCCGCGCCGGCCCACGCCAGCGCCACCAGCGGATGATTGCCGGCGAAATTCCAATTCAGGCCGCCGGGAAGCTGCTCGAAGGCGAAAACCGCCAGCGTCACCGCGCCGCCGACCCAGCCCCACCCGCGCCACGCGCGGGCAGCGTTCGGCGTGTCGCCCGCGGACGGCAACAGCGCCGCGACCAGCCCGCCGAGCCACAACCCGAGCAACACCGGCAACTGCATGTAAGGATTCACCCACACGCCCAGGCCACCCGCCACCGCCGCGGCGATCGTCCAACGCACGGGCGAACCGGCTGCGGCCAGCCGCGCGGCCACCACCAACAGGACACTCACCGCCGCCAGCACCAGCGACAGCCCGAGGCTGTCGGGAGCGCCGGGGGCGAAAGCCGCCGAGAAGGGATAAAGCAAGGCGCCGCAAAAGAGGAAAGTCACCGCCGGCCACGCGCCGAAGCGCCAGGCCACGAACATCACGCCGGCCAGCAGGAACAGCGCGAGAGTCGCGGGATCCACCGCCAGCGCGGCGCGCTCGACGGCGAGCGGCGGCGAATTGCCGGTCGCGGCCTGGTTGACCTTGGCGGCCAGCGCCAGCCACCAGCGGTAGGGCGCGGTCGTGCCGACCGCACGGTCGCCCGGCGCGTTGTCGTAGCCCACGCGCTTCAGCCGCCAGTCGCCGGACGCCAGCATCTGCTGCGTCTCCATGATCCACTGGTAGCTGTCGTTGTTGTGCTCGGACGCGATCAGCCAGCGGCGGTTGCCCGCCCAACCGGTGGGCGATTTCGGGTCCACGACGGCCTCGTCGGCGCCGAGGTTGGTGACATATTCCACGCGTTCCCGGCGGGCGCCGTTGACCCGGTACAGGAACCCCATCGCCACGACAAAAACGGACAAAACCAGGAGACTGGAGGATCGGTTCGGTAGCTTCATCAACGACGCTTAGGGAGCGGTGGACACCAGCCAAATAGGCCCCCGGGAAAGGGCAAGCCCCCACCCGCCAGCTCCGGCTTGACTCACCCCCGCACGGCCAAATCTTCAGGGGAGCCCCATGCCTGAATTCGCTCCCAAATGCCGCCATTCCGGCCTGTTTTTCGGGAGAAAACCGGGCTGGTTGATTGGTGTGCTGGCGGGTGCGCTGGTCCTGCCCGCCCTGGCCGCTCCCGGCGGCCTCTCCGCGCAGCCGCTCGCACCGCACGCCACGACGCCGCCGGTGAAACTGTTCACCGAACTGCCGGCCGCGCAGACCGGGCTCGTTACGGAAAACAACTACGCCGACCCGCGCATGTGGGCCGAACGCTACCACGAGTTCGAGGTCGGCTCCATCGGCAGCGGCGTGGCCATCGGCGACTACGACGGCGACGGCAGGCCCGACATCTTCGTGGCGAGCAAAACCGAGGGCATCCGGCTGTTTCGCAACCTCGGCAACTGGAAGTTCGAGGACGTCACCGAGAAATCCGGCCTCAAGCGCCTGACCGCGCCGCCGGACGCGCCGTGGGCCAAGGGCGCGAAGGACAAGGATGGCAACCCGATCCAGGAATGGGTGCAGGGCGTGACGTTTGCCGACGTCAACAACGACGGCCGCCTCGACATCTATGTCTGCCGCTTCAACGCGCCCAACTGGCTTTTCCTCAACCAGGGCGACGGCACGTTCACGGAGGAAGCCGCCCAGCGCGGACTGGCGGTCACCGACGCGTGCGTCATGGGTTCCTTCTGCGACTACGATCGCGACGGATGGCTCGACGTGCTCGTGCAAACGAACCTGCTCAGCTCGGAGCAGGCGCCCGATGGCCAGCACAATCATCTCTTCCATAACAACGGCGACGGCACGTTCACCGACGTCACCGACCGCGCCGGCATCGCGGGCACGGCGCAGGGCCACTCCGCGACGTGGTGGGACTACGATGGCGACGGCTGGCCCGACCTCTATGTGGCCAACGATTTCGCCGCGCCCGACCAGCTCTATCACAACAACCGCAACGGCACGTTCACCAACGTCATTGACCAGGCCGTGCCGCACATGCCGTTCTCGTCGATGGGCGCCGACATCGGCGACGTGAACAACGACGGCCTGATGGACTTCTACGTGGCCGACATGGCCGCCACGACGCACGAAAAGGACCTGCGCACGATGGCCGACCACCGGGGCAAGTCGCGCGATGCCGCCGACGACACCTCGGCGCCGCAGTACCTGCACAACGCGCTCTACCTGAACAACGGCAGCGGCGTTTTCACGGAAGTGTCTTTCCTCGCCGGCCTTTCCGCCACCGACTGGACGTGGTCCGTGCGCCTCGAGGACCTCGACAACGACGGCCGCCTCGACCTGCAGTGCACCACCGGCATGCACCGCGAGTCGCACAATGCCGACCTGATCCTGCGCGCGATGACCGCGGAGAACGCCGTCGAGCGCATCCGCACCATGAAGGCCAGCCCGGTCTTCAACGAGGCCAACCTCGCCTTCCGCAACCTCGGCCACCTGCGCTTCCAGGAAGTCGGCGCGGCGTGGGGCCTCGACGAGATGGGCGTCAGCTTCAGCGCCGCCTATGGCGACCTCGACGGCGACGGCGACCTCGACCTCGTCTACACGAACTACCGGAAGGGCCTCACGGTCCTGCGCAACGACTCGCCGTCGGGCCATCGCCTCGTCGTCGCGCTGCAGGGTCTTGCGACCCCGAGCCCGTCGCGGGGCACCCGCTCGAATCGCTTCGGCATCGGCGCCACCGTGCGGATCGAAACGGCTTCCGGCCCGCAGGTGCGCCAGCTCCTGCTCGCCCGCGGCTACCTCTCCAGCTCCGAGCCCGTCGTGCACTTCGGGCTCGGCGACGACCCGGCCATCCGGAAACTCACCGTCACGTGGCCGAGCGGACACGTCCAGACCTTTGACAATATCGCCGCCGACCAGCGCCTGACCATCACCGAACCCGACGCGCCGCCGCCGCCATTCGTTTCCCCGGCGCCGCCGGCCGGACAATTCGCCGAAGTCAGCGCGGCCGACGGCCTGTCCTTGGCCGTCCGCGAGACCCCGCTCGACGAGCTCCTACGCCAGCCGCTGCTGCCGTTCCGGCAGAACCGCCGCGGCCCGGCGCTCGCGGTGGGCGACCTCACCGGCGACGGCATCGACGATATCATCCTCGGCGGTACACCGCGCGATCCGACGCGCATCCTGATCGCCGATGCGCCCGCCCACTTCACCGCCGTCGATGCCGGCGGCTTGGCGCAGGCCGGCCCGCTCAGCGACGGCCCGGCGCTGCTGTTCGACGCCGACGGCGACAACGCCAGCGATCTCCTCCTGACGCACAGCGGCAGCGCGCTGCCGGCCAACGCGCCCGACTACCAGCCGCGTCTCTTCCTCAACCGCAACCACACCGGCCTGCAGCCCGCCGGCGCCGACGCGCTGCCCCCGATGCCTTGGAGCATCGGCGCCGCGGTGGCGGCCGACTTCGACCATGACGGCAGGCTCGACGTCTTCCTCGGCGGCCGCACCGTGCCCGGCCAGTATCCCGTCGCGCCGTCGAGCGCGCTGCTGCGCAACCGCGGCGGCACGTTCGAGGATGTCACCGACCAGCTCGCACCCGGCCTGCGCAAGGTCGGCCTCGTCAGCTCCGCGCTCTGGACCGACGTCGACAACGACGGCTGGCCCGACCTGCTCATCGCGCTCGAATGGGGCGGCGTCCGCTACTGGCACAACCGCGCCGGCCAGGGCTTCGAGGACCTGAGCGCGGCCGCCGGATTTGCCGCCGCCGGCAACGGCTGGTGGAATTCCCTCGCGGCCGCCGATTTCAATGGCGACGGCAGGATGGACTACGTCGCGGGCAACCTCGGCCTGAACACCCAGTACCATGCCGCGCCGGATGCACCGGCCGTCCTGTATCGCGGCGATTTCAAGGGCACGGGCGGCAGCCAGCTGGTCGAGGCGCATTATGAAAACGGGCGCCTCGTGCCGTGGCGCGCGCGCAAGCAGCTCGTCGCACAGATCCCCGCCATCGGCCAGCGCTTCCCGACCACCGACGCCTACGCCCGGGCGACCGTGGAGGAAATGCTCGGCGCCGAAAAACTCGCGAAGGCGAAACAGTTCACGGCGACGGAATTCCGGAGCGGCGTCTTCCTGAGCCAGCCCGACGGCCGCTATCGCTTCGCGCCGCTGCCGCTGCCGGCCCAGGTTTCCCCCGCGCAGGGCATCGTCGCCGGCGACTTCGACGGCGATGGCCGGGCGGACATTTTCCTCGTGCAGAATTCCTACGCGCCGATCCCGGCGGTCGGCCGCTTCGACAGCGGCCTCGGCCTGCTGCTGGGCGGCGACGGCAGGGGCGGCTGGACGCTGCGCAACCCGGCGGAAAGCGGGCTCCTCGTGCGCGGCGATGCCAAGGCGCTGGTCGTGCTCGACCTGGACCGCGACGGCTGGCCCGACTTCGTCGTCAGCCGCAACAACGGCACGACGCTCGCCTTCCGCAACGGCGGCGCGCCCGGCCGCCACTCGTTCGGCGTCCGCCTCAACGGCCCGCGCGGCAATCCGACCGCCATCGGCGCACGGCTCACCGTCGAGCTGGCCGACGGTTCGGCGCAAAGCAGCGAGGTCGCCGCCGGCTCGGGCTACTTCAGCCAGTCCGGTGCCACGCAGTTCTTCGGTTTTTCCGACGGCAATCCGCCTCGCAAAATCTCCGTCCGCTGGCCCAATGGCTCCACCACCGCCGTGGATTCGCCGCGCCCCGACAAACTGCTCGTCCTGACCGCCCCGTGAACCAACGCCCCTCCCTTCCCCTGCTCGGCCTCGCCGCGCTCCTGCTCGCCGGCTGCGGCCCGGCCGATGCGCCCCGCGCCGCCGCGCCGGCGAAAGCCGACGTGGTGGCCGACACCGGCCGCTTCACGCCGGTGTCGATCGGCAACCCGTTCGAGGGCAAGCCGTGGATCTCGCATGTCAACGTGGTCGATCTCGACCGCGACGGCCGCAACGACGTCCTCGCCTGCGACGACAAGCTCAACGCCGTCGTCTGGCTGCGCCAGACCGAGCCGGGCAGGTTCACCGAGTCGACGCTCATGTCCGGCCTGCCCTCGCCGGTGCACGTCGAGGCCGTGGACCTCGACGGCGACGGCGACCTCGACCTGCTCGTGGCGTGCATGGGCGAGGTTTTCCCGAACAACGACAAGATCGGCTCGGTCCTCATCCTCGAGAACGACGGCCGCCAGCACTTCACCAAGCACATCATCGCCGAGCACATCGCGCGGGTGACCGACATCCGCGCCGGGGACTTCGACGGCGACGGCAAGCTCGACCTCGCGGTGGCCCAGTTCGGCTACGACCAGGGCGAGATCCGCTGGATGCGCAACCTCGGCAACTGGCAGTTCGAAAGCCACAATCTGCTGAACCTGTCCGGCACGATCAACGTGTGCGTGGCCGACCTGAACGGCGACCGCACCCTCGACATCGTCGCGGTCGTCTCGCAGCAGTGGGAGGAGATCCACCTGTTCGAGAACGACGGCAAGGGCAACTTCACCGACCGCATCCTCTTCGGCTCGACCAACGAGGACTACGGCAGCAGCGGCATCAGCCTGTGCGACCTCAACCGCGACGGGAAGCCCGACATCCTCTACACCAATGGCGACGGCTTCGCCTACGCCGACCCGGGCAAGCGCCCGTGGCACGGCGTGCAGTGGCTGGAGAACCTCGGCGGCGGGGCGTTCAAGTTCCACCGCATCGGCGACCTCCCCGGCGCCTACGCGCCGGTCGGCGTCGACCTCGACGGCACCGGCACGATGGATGTCGTCTGCACCAGCGGCTTCAACGACTGGAAGAATCCCGACGCCGTCTCGCTCGTGGCCTTCAAGAACGACGGCAAGATGAACTTCACGATGCACGTGCTCGCGCACTCCCCGATCCAGCTGATCACCTGCGCCGCGGGGAATCTCGACGGGGCCGGCAAGCCCTCGATCGTGACGGCCGGCTTTTATTCCTACCCGCCGTTCGACCGCATGGACCGCATCACGCTCTGGCGGCCGGCGAAGCGCTGACCATGCGCGCCAAGCTCGTCCTCGGTCTCCTGCTGCTCGCCGCCGTCGCGGCGGCCGCGGGCTGCGGCTGGGTGCTCGCGGGCCGGCGGGCGACCGTGCTGCGTCATGTCCCGGCCACGCCCAACCTGTCCGAGCTGCCGGCGGATTTCGCGGAGCGCGTCGCCAGCGCCGCGAGCGAGGCCCGTTCGTGGCGGCACGCCGCGTCCGGCCTCGCGGAGCTCGCGCGACTCTACCATGCCAACGGTTTTTATCCCGAGGCCCTCGCGTGCTACGATGGCCTGCGCCAGCTCGAGCCGAAGCAGGCACGCTGGCCGCACCTGCAGGCGTGCATCAGCGCGGACTTCGGGCGCATGGACGAGGCGCTGCCGCTTCGCCAGCGCGTGACCGAGCTCGCCCCCGACTACATTCCCGGCTGGGTGCGCCTCGGCGACGTGCTGCTCAAGGCCAACCGGCCCGCCGACGCCGCCAAGGTCTATACCGAGACGCTGCGCCGCGCTCCCGGCCAGCCCTACGCGCTGCTCGGCCTCGCGCGTTGCGACCTCGCCACCGGCGACTGGACCAAGGCCCGCGAGCGACTGCAGGATGCCCTGGCGCAAAACCCGGCCTTCATCGGCGCGATGTCCCTGCTGGTGACCGTGAGCGAGCACCTCGGCGACGCCGCCACCGCCGACGCGCTCCGCACTTCCATCGGCCGGCGCGAGTTCACCGACGTGCCCGACCCGTGGCTCGCGGAGTTGTCCGACGTCTGCTTCGACCCGTATCGCCTGAGCGTGGCCGCCGCGGTGGCCAACTCCGCCGGTGACCACGCCGGGGCGCTGGACCTGATCGACCGGGCCATCGCCCTGGCGCCCGCCAACAGTTCCTACCGCCGGCAATACGGCCTGATGCTCGTGAACGACCGCGAGTTCGACCGGGCCCGCACGCAGCTGGAAAAGGCGGTGGAGCTCGCGCCCACCGATTCCGATGCCTGGTTGCAGCTCGTGAACGCCCAGCGCGGCATGGGGGACGAGACCGCGGCGGTTAACACGCTCCTGCGCGGGCTGCAGCTCTGTCCGCAATCACCGAGCCTGCACCTGGAATACGCGCGCTGGCTCAAGGCGGGCAACCGGCCCGCCGAGGCCATCGCGGAATTCCGCGAGACCTACCGGCTGCGTCCGAGCGACGTCTCGCCCTTGGTCGAGCTCGCCGGCCTGAGCTTCGCCCTCAACCGCACCGACGACGGCCTCGCCGCGCTGAACCTTGCGCTCGAGCGCCAGCCCGGCCACCCGCTGGCGCTCGCCTCGCTCGCGGTGTATGCGATCATGGTGGGCGACGAAAGGGCCGCGCTGCAGCGCTGGGAACAGCTCAAGCAGCAGCCCAAGACGCCCACCGAGGTCATGGCCGGCGTGCGCCAGGCCTATGAGCGCAGGTTCGGCCGCAGCCCGCCGTGAAGATGGAGCCGGGACCAGTGGTCCCGGATTTGGCGCTAGGAAGCGGGACTGGTAGTCCCGCCTCCAGAGGGCCTCAGCCTTTCAGGATCTTCTCCACGGCCGCCTGCTCGTCCGCCGACAGCGGCGCGAGCTTCACGCCGCCGTGGATGTCCTCGATCTGCGACACCTTGCTGGCGCCGATGAGCACCGTGGTGATCTCGGGGCGGCGCAGCAGCCAGAGCGTCGCGAACTGCGCGAGCGTGGCGCCGCGCTTCTGGGCGAGGTCGTTCAGGGCGCGGATCTTCGCGAGCACCTCGGGCGTCACCTGCGTCGGGTTGAGGAACACGCCGGACTTCACCGCGCGCGAATCCTGCGGGATGCCCTGCAGGTAGCGGTTGGTGAGCAGGCCCTGCGCCAGCGGCGAGAACGGGATGCAGCCCGCGCCGACCTCGGTCAGCACGGAAAGGAGCTCCGGCTCCACCCAGCGCTCGAACATGTTGTACTTCGGCTGGTGGATGAGCAGCGGCACGCCGAGCGACTTGAGGATCGCGGCCGCCTGCCTCGTCTGCGCGGCGCTGTAATTCGACAGGCCGGCGTAAAGCGCCTTGCCGGACTTCACCGCGTGGGCGACGGCGCCCATGGTTTCCTCCAGCGGCGTCTCCGGGTCGGGCCGGTGCGAGTAGAAGATGTCGACGTACTCGAGCCCCATCCGCTTCAGGCTCTGGTCGAGCGAGGCGAGCACGTACTTGCGCGAGCCCCATTCGCCGTAGGGTCCCGGCCACATGAGGTAGCCGGCCTTGGTCGAGACGATCAGCTCGTCGCGCAGCGCACCGAAGTCCTGCTTTAGCAGCCGGCCGAAGTTTTCCTCCGCGGAGCCCGGGGGCGGGCCGTAGTTGTTCGCGAGGTCGAAGTGCGTGATGCCGAGGTCGAAGGCGCGGCGCAGCATCGCGCGCTGGTTCTCCAGGGTGTCGACGCCGCCGAAGTTGTGCCAGAGGCCGAGCGAAATCCTCGGGAGCTTGAGGCCGCTGCGACCGCAGCGGGCGTAGGGAATGGCTTCGTAGCGTTTGGGGTCGGGGGCGTAACTGGTCATGGTCGGGTAAAGGAGGCGGAAGGAAAGATCAGCCGCGGCGCTTGCGCAAGCCCGCCGCAACCGGCATCGGCACGTGGGCGTGCTCCGCGCGCGGCATCGGGCAGGTCGCGCCGTCGCGCCACGTGCCCTCGACGTACGTCGTGGTTGGGATCTCCGGCACGCCGTATTTGTTGTGCTGGAGCTGGCCGGCCAGGATCTCGACGGCCAGCGCGCCCACCGTGGTGTGGTTCTGCTTCACGCCGGCGGTGCGCCCGGATTCGTCCTCGAGGAACACGTCGACGAAGGCAACGTCGTCCGGCACCTTCAGCTTCATCTTCTCGAAGAGCGGCAGCACGAAGGACGCCTTGCTGATGATGACCTCGGGCTGGTACTTCTTGAACCACTCCATGAAGGCCTCGGGATCGGGCGAGATGTGGGCGGCACTCTCGTTGAGCCAGCGGTCGACCGGCTCGGGCTCGGGAAAGAGGTGCGTCGGGATGCGCTCGCGCGCCGGGAGCGCCTGCTGCTCGCAAAGGTAGCCGGCGGTCCAGAGGTGGTCGACGGCGTGGTCCCAGCCGCGGTGCATGACGAAGCCGATGCGCCGGTAGCCGGCGGCCATCACCTTCTGCACGGCGAGGCGCACGATGTCGCACTGGTTGTTCGTCACGTTGTGCAGCGCGGGACGGTGCGGGAAATAATCGATCTTCACCGCGCTGAAGTTCTCCCACGCGAAATCGAGCACGTCGCCCATCTCGCGCCCGTGCGACGCGATGATCAGGCCGTTGATGCCGCGCGAGTACAGGATCTGGCCGAGGCGCTCCTGGCTCATGCCCTCCTCGCGCATCCAGAAATGCTCGAGCTTGTAGCCGAGCTCGTTGGCCTTCGCGAGCGCGCCGGCGTGGAATTCAGGATGCGCGGTGACGTTCTTCCAACCCCACTGCGTGCTCCAGTTCGTGACATACGCGAGCGTCGGCGTGTTGCGCCGCTCGATCACGCCGCCGCGGTAGGCGACGAGTGCGCGCAGCAGCGGGTCCGGCGTGTAGCCCATTTCCTGGGCCATCGCCTGGATGCGCTTGCGCGTGGTTTCGGGCAGGCGCGGGTGATTGCGCATGGCCAGGGAAACCGTCGTGACATGCACGCCGGCTTTTTTCGCGATATCGGATAGGGTGACGCGACGTCCGTTCATGGGGTAAGCGGATTTCGGAATTAATGGGGTCCACAATTAGACACGAACAGTTCTAACAATGCAATTCTATAGTTAGTATGGGCCACCCGTTGAGAGGAGAAACCGGCCCAAACAACACTCGCCTTCCTACCCCGCCACCCGTCGCCGTTGCCGGTGACAGTGACTTCCTTTTCCTTAATGAAATCGTCCAATTCGCATTTTCCGAAGATCGGCAAGATCCGCTACGAAGGCCCGCGTTCCGCGAACGCGCTTTCCTTCAAGCACTATAATCCGTCGGAGGTGATCGACGGGCAGACGATGAAGGAGCACATGCGCTTCTCGATCGCATACTGGCACGCGTTCCGGGGGGTGGGCTCGGATCCGTTCGGCCCGGGCACGATCAACCGTCCGTGGGAAAAGGGTGCGGACGCCGTGTCGGTGGCGAAGGTGCGCATGGACGCCGCCTTCGAGTTCTTCCAGAAGATCGAGGCGCCGTTCTGGTGCTGGCACGACCGCGACATCGCCCCGGAGGGCAGGACGCTGGCCGAGTCGAACAAGAACCTGGACAAGATCATCGCCCACGCCAAGCAGCTGCAGAAGGCGACCGGGGTTAAGCTCCTGTGGGGCACCGCCAACCTCTTCAGCAACCCGCGCTTCATGTGCGGCGCTTCCACCAATCCGGACGCCCATGTCTTCGCCTACGCCGCGGCGCAGGTGAAGAAGGCCCTGGAGTGCACGCTCGAACTCGGCGGCGAGAACTACGTCTTCTGGGGCGGCCGCGAAGGCTACGAGACGCTCCTTAATACCAACCTCAAGCGCGAGCAGGACCACCTCGGCCGCTTCCTGCACATGGCGGTCGATTACGCCAAGTCGATCGGCTTCAAGGGCCAGTTCCTGATCGAGCCCAAGCCGAAGGAGCCGACCAAGCACCAGTATGACTTCGACGTGGCCAGCGGCATCGCCTTCCTGCGGACCTACGGCCTGGAGAAACACTTCAAGTTCAACATCGAGACCAACCACGCGACGCTGGCCGGCCACACCTTCCAGCACGAGATTGAGGTCGCGGCCGCGGCCGGCGCCCTGGGCTCGATCGACGCCAACTCCGGCGACGAGCTCCTCGGCTGGGACACCGACCAGTTCTCGACCGACGTCCGCACGCTCACCCTGGCGATGATCTCCATCCTGCGGGCCGGCGGCCTCGGCTCGGGTGGCTTCAACTTCGACGCCAAGCTGCGTCGTCCCTCGATCGATCTCGAGGATCTCTTCCACGCCCACATCGGCGGCATGGATGCGTACGCTTTGGCCTTCAAGCTCGCCCGCCGCATCCTCGCCGAGGGCAAGTTCGAGCAGTTCGTGGCCGACCGCTACTCCTCCTACGACTCCGGTTACGGCAAGGACATCGAGTCCGGCAAGGCCACCTTCAAGTCCCTCGAGAAGCTCGTCCTCTCCAAGCTCGGCGAACCCACCCCCAGGTCCGGCAAGCAGGAGTACCTCGAGAACCTCCTCATGCAGTATCTCAACAGCTGATCCCAACTCAGCTTCCCCTGCTCCCCAGCCACCTTACCCCATGGCGGCAGCCTACCCTTACCTCGACGCCGGGCTGCCGGCGTCGGAACGCATCGACGATCTTCTCGGGCGGCTGACGCTGCCCGAGAAAATCAGCCAGCTGGTGCATGACAGCCCGGCGGTCGATCGCGTGGGCCTGCCCGCCTACAACTGGTGGAACGAGGCGTGCCACGGCGTCGGCCGCAACGGCCGCGCGACCGTTTTCCCGCAGGTCATCGGTCTCGCCGCAACCTGGAACCGCGCGCTCGTGGAAAAGGTCGCGAGCACGATCGCCGACGAGGCGCGCGCGAAGCACCACGCCGCCGTCAACGCCGGCCGGCGCGGCCAGTACCAGGGCCTCACGTTCTGGACGCCCAACATCAATATCTTCCGCGACCCGCGCTGGGGGCGTGGCCAGGAAACGTTCGGCGAGGATCCTTATCTCACGGGCGAGCTCGGCGTCGCGATGGTCCGCGGCCTGCAGGGCAACGACCCGAAATACCTGAAGGTCGCGGCCTGCGCGAAGCACTTCGCGGTGCACAGCGGCCCGGAGCAGGACCGCCACGGTTTCGACGCGGTGCCCACGCAGAAGGATTTCGCCGAGACCTACCTTCCCGCTTTCAAAAAGCTCGTCGACGCCGGCGTCGAGTCGGTCATGGGCGCCTACAACCGCACGTTCGGCGAGCCGTGCTGCGGCAGCCGGCTGCTGCTCGTCGACATCCTGCGGAAACGCTGGGGCTTCAAGGGCCACGTCGTGAGCGACTGCGGCGCGATCGACGATTTCCACCGCCACCACAAGGTGACGAAAAACTCCGCGGAGTCCGCCGCGCTCGCCGTGAAGAACGGCTGCGACCTCAATTGCGGCTGCACCTACAACGACCTCGTCGTCGCCGTGCAGGAGAAGCTCATCACGGAGGCCGAGATCGACCTCGCCCTGCGCCACCTGCTCGAGGCGAAGATCAAGCTCGGCCTGCTCGACCCGCAGGACCAGGTGCCGTGGGCGAAGACCTCCCCCGCCATCATCGACTCCGCGCCGCACCGGCAGCTCGCCCGCGAGTCCGCCGCCGAGTCCATCGTGCTGCTGAAGAACAACGGCATCCTGCCGCTGCGCAAGGACCACGACAGCATCCTCGTGTGCGGCCCGACCGCCGCAAACACGCTGGCGCTGATCGGCAACTACTACGGTTTCTCCGGCCGCCTCGTCACGCTCGCCGAGGGCATTTTCGAGCGCGCCGCCGAACACTGCCGCACGCAGTACCGCATGGGCGCGCCGCTCTCCGGCCCGATGTCGCCCGGCATCAACTACACCTTCCCCACCGCCACCGAGAACGAGATCGTCGTCGCGGTCATGGGCCTCGATTCCTCGCTCGAGGGCGAGGAAGGCGACACGCCCGCCTCCCCCGGCGGCGGCGACCGCGAGGTCATCGAGCTGCCGAAGGTGCAGCTGGAATTCCTCCTCGAGCTCCGCAAGCACGCGAAGAAGCTGGTCGTGGTCCTCACCGGCGGCAGCGCGATCGCGGTGCCCGAGGTTCACGAGGTCGCCGACGCCGTCCTGCAGGTCTGGTATCCGGGTTGCGAGGGCGGCCGCGCGCTGGCCGATGTCCTCTTCGGCGAGGCCACCCCTTCCGGCCGCCTGCCCCTCACGGTCCCGCGCCGCACCGCCGACCTGCCGCCGTTCATCAACTACTCGATGAAGGGCCGCACCTACCGTTTCCTCGAGACCGAGCCGCTCTATCCCTTCGGTTTCGGCCTGGGCTACGCCACCCTCGCGTATGCGCCGGTCAGCCTGAGCACGTCCCGGCTGGCCGCCGGCCAGACCGTCGTGGTGCAAAGCGTCTTAAGAAATAGCTCGGGAATCGCAGGCCACGAGGCTGTGCAATGCTACCTGCAGCCGCCAAGCTCCTGGCCGAACGCCCCCCTGGCCAGCCTCGTTGATTTCCAGAAGGTCACCATCCCGCCCCACAGCTCCGTGACGATCGAATTCAAACTGCCCGCCTCCGCCTTCGCCCAGGTGGATTCCGCCGGCCAGTTTGTCCACGTCCCCGGCACCTACGGGATTGTCGTCGGTTCCGCCTCGCCCGGCCGCCGCGCCACCGCCCTGGGGGCTCCGGCGCCCGCCACGGCCACGCTCACCGTCGTCTAACTGGCCGAAGCCCCGCTCGTCCCCCTCCCCTTTCCGATGCAAAACAGCGCCACCCCGGTCGAAAGTTACCATACGCAGCATTCGCCCTTCGGCGCCTTTGCCAGCTTCACCGCCGGTCTCGTCGACTCCCCCGGCGGCTTCGGCCAGTCCCTGCGCGGCGCCGCGAAACAGAACCTCTACATCGGCTATCGCAAGGCCGGCCAGGCCCAATGGCAGCTGCTGCCGTTCCTCACGCCGCCGAAGTCGCTGGAAACCGCCTTCACCGCCGACACCACCGTCGTCCAGCCGCCGCGCGGCTTCTCGTCGCTCACCCCGGCGGACTATGTGCGCACGCTCGGCTGGGCCAGCGACACCTGGCGGGCCGACGACGCCCGCTTCGGCCTCTCGCTGCTTTCGCCCTTCGGCCCGGTGCCGGACCCGAAGAAGATCACCAAGGCCGCCGCCCGCTTCCATTTCGCGCCGCTGACCACCGGCTGGATCGAATACGACAACCGCGCCGGCCAGGCGCCGGTCGAGCTGATCTTCGGCGTCGGCAACGGCGACGACACGCTGCGTCCGCTCACCGACACCGACGCCTCCCTCGCCGGCTTCGCCGGCGGCGGCCGCTTCGGCTACGCGACCAAGCCCGGCAAGGACGTCGCCATGCGCCAGGGTTTCAGCGTGCTCGAGCCGAAATTCCACGACTGGCGCGACCTGCTCGTCATCGCCGGCGAGACCGGCCTCGTCTTCACCGTGCCCGCCGGGAAGAAGAAGCGCTTCCCGCTCGTGCTCGGCTTCTACGCCGCCGGCCCGGTCACGACCGGCCTCTCCGCGAGCTATTTCTACACGCGCCACTTCCGCGATCTCGAGGATGTGCTCGGCCACGGCCTGGCGCACTTCGCGCAGTACGAAAAGCTGGCCGCGCAACGCGACCGCGAGCTCGACCGCAGCAAGCTCGACGCCGACCAGCGCTTCCTCGTCGCGCAGGCCACCCACAGCTTCCTCGGCAGCACGCAGCTGCTCTGGCACAAGAACCGCCCGCTCTGGGTGGTCAACGAGGGCGAGTACCGGATGATCAACACGTTCGACCTCACCGTCGACCACCTCTTCTACGAGCTGCAGTGGCATCCGTGGACCGTGCGCGACGCGCTCGACCTGTTCGTTAGCCGCTACAGCTACCGCGACCAGCACGGCCTCTCCTTCACGCACGACATGGGCGTGAACGACTTCTTCACGCCGCCGGGCCGCTCGAGCTACGAGTGCGACAACGTCATCGGCTGCTTCAGCCACATGACGATGGAGCAGCTGCTCAACTGGGTCCTCTGCGCCTGCACCTACGCGGCGCACACCGGCGACAAGGCGTGGCTGAAGGCCAACCGCAAGGTCGTCGACGCCTGCGTCGCCAGCCTCCACTCGCGCGACCATCCCGACCCGCAGCAGCGCGACGGCCTGCTCAAGCAGGACTCCAACCGCGTCGGCACCGGCGCCGAGATCACGACCTACGACAGCCTCGACGTCAGCCTCGGCCAGGCCCGCAACAACCTTTACCTCGGCGTGAAGACCCTCGGCGCGTGGGTGCTCCTCGAGAAGACCTACGCCGGCCTCGGCGACAAGGCGGCCGCGGCCGATGCCGCCGCGACGGCCAACCTGCTGGCGCACACGCTGACCACGAAGTTCGAGGCCGACACCGGCTTCTTCCCGGCGGTGTTCGAGAAGGACAACCGTTCGCGCATCCTGCCCGCCGTCGAGGGCTTCGTGTACCCGCTCTTCCTCGGCTACCAGGACGCGACCAACCCGAACGGCCGCTTCGCCCCGCTGTTCCGCCAGCTCCGCCAGCACATCACCCAGGCCCTGCAGCCCGGAATCTGCCTCGACGCCACGAGCGGCGGCTGGAAGATGAGCAGCACGAGCACGAACACCTGGTTCAGCAAGATCGCCCTCGCGCAGCACGTCATCCGCCGCCTCTTCCCCGAGGCGATGAACGCGACGGCGCGCGCCGCCGACCGCGTGCATGCCGACTGGCAGCGCACGCCCGGCTGCGGCCGCGACGCCATGTGCGACCAGATCCGCAGCGACACCGGCGTCTCGTGCGGCAGCCGCTACTACCCGCGCGGCGTGACCACGTGGCTCTGGCTCAGCGAATGAGTTTCCCGGTCCGGCCAGTCCAACCCTAACCCCACCCCCATGAGCACCCTGTCACCCGCGATCAGCGTTCGCGAAAAAATCGGCTACGCCCTCGGCGACGTCGCGACGAACTTCTTCTTCCAGGCGATGATCCTGTACCAGCAGAAGTACTACACCGACACCGTCGGCATCGCCCCCGCCGTGGTCGGCACGATGTTCCTCGTGGTGCGCCTGCTCGACGCCGTGGCCGACCCGATCATCGGCGCGCTGTCGGACCGCACCAAGACCCGCTGGGGCAAGTTCCGCCCGTGGGTGCTGTGGACCGCCATCCCCTTCGGCGCGATCTTCTGGCTCTCGTACGTCGTCCCGAACGTCGGCCCGCAGGGCAAGATCATCTACGCCTACGTCACCTACGTGCTGCTGATGATGCTGTACTCGGCGAACAACACGCCGTACGCCGCGCTCATGGGCGTGATGACGCCCAACGTCAGCGAGCGCACCAACATCGCCCGCTACCGCTTCTTCGCCGCCGTCTTCGGCCAGTTCCTGATCCAGACCTTCGCGCTGCCGCTGGTCGACGTGTTCGGCAAGGGCAACGACGCCCGCGGCTGGGCCATCACGATGGCCATCTTCGGCACCGGCATCGTCGTCGCCAATTTCATCGTCTTCGCGACGACCAGGGAGCGCGTGCTCCCCAACCCCGAGCAGAAGCCCTCGCTCGCCGAGGACCTGAAGAGCGTGTTCGGCTGCAAGCCGTGGATCGCGATGTTCGTGCTGACGCTCGCCTACTTCACGATGCTCGTGCTGCGCGGCACCTCGCTGAACTACATGTTCACCTACTACCTCGACGCGGGCGCCATCCGGGCCTTCCTCGGCAAGGTGGGCCTGGCCGCCAGCGCCGGCACCGAAAGCCAGGGCCTGCTCGACTACATGGGCCTGCGCGTCCGTCCCGACGCCTCGAACGCCGTGGCGGTCGGCTTCAGCTTCTTCCAGGTCCTCGGCTCCGTGGTGCAGCTGATCGGCATCCCGTTCTCCAAGCCGCTCTGCGACCGCTTCGGCAAGAAGGCCGTTTTCATCACCTGCCTTTCCATCACCACCCTGGCCACCGCGGGCGTGTTCTTCGTCAGCCCGACCGACATGACCTCCATGTTCTGGCTGACCGTCCTGTGGTCCGCCGCCTGGGGTCCCCAGGTGCCGCTGCTCTGGGTCATGATCGCCGATGCCGCCGATTTCTCCGAATGGAAGACGTCGCGCCGCGCCACGGGCTTCATGTACGCCGGCATCCTGTTCGCCCTGAAGGCCGGCCTCGGTCTCGGCGGCGCCATCGCCGGCTGGATCATGGGCGCCTACGGTTACGTGGCCAATACGGCCCAGACGCCGCACGCCCTGCTCGGCATCCGGCTGGGCGCCGCGATCTTCCCCGCGGCGCTGATCGGCGGGTGCCTGCTCTGCCTCTTCGTCTACCCGATCGGCAAGGCGCTGAACCTCCAGATCCAGAACGAGCTGGAGGAGCGGCGGAAGAAGTTCACCGCCGCGACGTAGAAACCTGATTTGTCATTGTGAGAAACGCGCGAACCGCGTGACGTGGCAATCCAGCCCGCCGGATCGCCACGGCCGGCGAAGCCGGCCTCGCGATGACAAGGCAGATCCGGTCACCATGAGCGTCGACGTAAGCTCGACGGGCGCGGATTTCGCGGATTTCTTGGGCCGGCCCCGCAACCTTTCGGCGCGGGGCCCGTCCCACCTGCCATGAGAAAGCTCCTCGCCCGCCTGCTGCTTGTTCTGGCCTTGGGGTGGAGCGCGCACTCCGTGCGCGCTGAATCGACACCGAATCCCGGATCCGTCCCGGGCTCCTCGGCCCCGCGCAACCTCTTCCGCGAGCTGCTCGGCAAATCCGAGGCCGAGCTCGACGCGAAGATCGCCGCCACCTGGGGACACTTCTTCGCCGGCGACGACGCCACGCAGCGCATCTACTTCCCGGTGGGCGCCGACATGGCCTACATCGCCGACATTGGCAACGGTGACGTCCGCTCCGAAGGCATGTCCTACGGCATGATGCTCGCCGTGCAGCTGGACAGGAAGGCCGAGTTCGACCGGCTCTGGAAATGGGCGGCCACGCACATGCGCCACGCCGGCGGCCCGCGCCAAGGCTACTTCGCGTGGCAGTGCAAATTCGACGGCACCGTGATCGATCCCGGCTCGGCCAGCGACGGCGAGGAGTGGTTCGCCATGGCCCTGCTGTTCGCCTCGCACCGCTGGGGCGACGGCACCGGCATCTTCAACTACCGCGCCGAGGCCCAGTCGCTGCTCCGCGACATGCTGCACAAGCCGGGCTCGCCCGAGGTCACCGCGATCTTCAACCGCGAGCAGCTGCAGGTGGTCTTCGCCCCCGATCCCCGGGCCGGACGCTTCACCGACCCTTCGTACCACCTGCCCGCCTTCTACGAGCTGTGGGGGCGTTGGGCGGAAAACCCGGGCGACCGCCGCCTGTGGTCCGGCATCGCCGACGTCAGCCGCGCCTTTTTCCACAAGGCCGCCCACCCGCAAACCGGCCTGATGCCGGACTATGCGTACTTCGACGGACGTCCCCACCGCGCATTCGACAAGGACAAGGGCGATTTCCGCTACGACGCGTGGCGCACCCTGGCCAACGTCGGCCTCGACTACGCGTGGTGGAAGGCCGATCCGTGGCAGGTCGAGCAAAGCAACCGCGTCCTGCGCTTCCTCGCCTCCCAGGGACCGAAGATCCCCAACCAGTACACCGTCGAGGGCCAGCCGCTCTCCCGCGAAAGCTCCACCGGCCTGCTCGCGATGGCCGCCGTCGCCGGCCAGGCGGCGGATGCTGACGTCGCCCGGCCGTTCGTGCAGCAGCTCTGGGACGCCCCGCCGCCGTCCGGAAAATGGCGCTACTACAGCGGCATGCTTTACTTCCTCGGCCTGCTCGAGGCCGGCGGCCGCTTCCAGGTCATCGCCCCCTCCTCTCGCTAGGGAACGTTTCGAATCCCCCGGAGAATTGGACCACTCATGCATCGCCTAACGGCTCTGCTACTTGGTGCACTCCGCCTAACCTGTCAGCCGTAGGCCGGGCGAAGGCTGATCGGCTCCGCAGTGGGCTTCGGGGGTCGGCTAATCGCCGACAGCAAACCAGGCAGTTGCCCAAGCGGCGATTAGCCGCTCCCCGAAACCAAAGCCGGAGCCGATTAGGCGAAGGGGACTTCCAAGCAGAGCCGTTAGGTGATGCATGAGTGGTTAAAGAGGATCGGTTTCCAGCGTTTCCTGGGCATCGCAGGCCGATTTCATTCTGTAGTTTGAATGGCGCGCCGCTCGCATCGGGCGGGCGAGGGAGGTCAGGCTTCCCTTTCGCATGCGCTTCCCCCGGCTGCCCTTCTTCATTCTTACTTCTGCCTTTTTCCTTGGCGTCGCCACCGCGGCGACGCCGCCCGCCGGCGCGTTCGCGACCGGCCAGTATCGCAACCTGTTCAAGGAGTACCTCGGCAAGACCGACGCCGAAATCGACGCCCGCATCCAGGGCGCGTGGAAACAGCTGTCCGAAGGCGACGTGGACTCGCAGCGGCTGTTCTACCCGGTGCCAGGCGACATGATGTACGTGCCGGACATCGCCAACAACGATGTCCGTACGGAGGGCCTCTCCTATGGCATGATGATCACGGTGCAGCTCAACCGGCAGCGGGAGTTCAACGCGATCTGGAAATACGCGAAGCACCATATGCAGTATTCCGCCGGCCCGCTGAAGGGGTACTTCGCGTGGCACACCGCCTTCAACGGCCGCCGGTTGAGCGCCGGGCCCGCACCGGATGGCGAGGAGTGGTTCGTCATGGCGCTCTTCTTCGCGTCGCACCGCTGGGGCGATGGCGAGGGCATCTTCAACTACGGCGCCGAGGCGCAGGCCCTCCTGCACACCATGCTGCACAAGCATGAGGAACCCGGCCGCGGCCGCATCACGTCGATGTTCGACCCGGAGGCGAAGCAGATCCTCTTCGTGCCCGATCGTCCCAACGAACGCTTCAGCGACCCATCCTATCACCTCCCCGCCTACACCGCCTTGTGGGCGCGCTGGGCCGCCGATCCGGCCGACCGTGCGCGACTCGCCGAGATCACGCAGGTCAGCCGCGACGTCTTCCACAAGGCCGCGCACCCCCAGACCGGGCTGATGCCCGACTACTCCGCCTTCGACGGCACGCCGGTCGTGCGCTTCGGCCACGAGGATTTCCGCTACGACGCCTGGCGCACGCTCTCCAACCCCGCGCTCGACTGGTCGTGGTGGGCCGCCGATCCGTGGCAGGTCGGGCAGGCCAACCGCGTTCTCACTTTCCTCGCCTCGCACGGCGACAACGTGCCCGACCGCTACAAGATCGACGGCACGCCGGTGTCGACCGACGTCAACACGGCCGGCCTCGTCGCCATGGCCGCCACCGCCGGCCTCGCCGCCGACCGCGCGATCGGCGAACCCTGGGTGAAAAAACTCTGGGACCTGCCCATGCCGACCGGACGCCACCGCTACTACGGCGGCCTGCTGACCATGATGGCGCTGCTCGAGTGCAGCGGCCGGTTCCAGATTTATCAGCCCCCGACCAAATGACGGTTCACCACGAAAAACACGAACTACACGAAAATCGATCCACCTGAGTCCTCCCGTCTCTTTCGTGTATTTGGTGTATTTCGTGGTTAATCTTTCTTACTCCATGCGCTTTTCCCGCCTCCTTTTCTTAATTCTTACTTCTGCCTTCTGCCTTTTCTCGGCGCTCCGCGCCGAGGACGGCTACCGGCTCTGGCTGCGCTACGATCCCGTCGCCGACCCCGCGTTGCGCGCGGCCTACGCCGCCACGTTCTCGGAGATTGTCGTGCCGGAGAATCCGCGCCCGGTCATCGCCTCGGCCCGCGACGAACTGGCCGCCGGCCTGCAGGGCCTGCTCGGCGTCGAGCTTCCCGTCGTCAGCAAGCCGACGCGCGACAACGCCCTCATCCTCGGCACGCCGCGCCAGCCCGAGATCGCCGCGCTCGTCACCGAGTCCGACCTGCGCGCCATCGGTGAGGAAGGCTACGTCGTCCGCCGCGTCGCCCTCGGCGCCGGCCACGCCACGCTGATCGTCGCCAACCGCGAGATCGGCCAGCTCTACGGCGCGTTCGCCCTGCTGCGCCACCTGCAGACCGGCCAGCCCGTCGAAAGCCTCAACCTGCTCAGCGCCCCGAAGGTTGCGGTGCGCATGCTGAACCACTGGGACAACCTCAACCGCACGACCGAGCGCGGCTACGCCGGCTCCTCGATCTGGGAGTGGTTCAACCTGCCGGAGATCCGTTCGCCCCGCTACCGCGACTACGCCCGCGCCTGCGCCTCCATCGGCCTAAACGGCACCGTGCTGACCAACGTCAACGCCGACGCCCAGCTGCTCACGCCGTTCTATCTCACGCGCGTCGCCGCCGTCGCCGCGGAGCTTCGCCCGTACGGCGTGAGGGTCTACCTCGCCCCGAAGTTCAGCGCGCCGATCGAAATCGGCGGGCTCAAGACCGCCGACCCGCTCGACCCCGCCGTCGCCGCCTGGTGGGCCGCCAAGGTCGAGGAAATCTACCGCTACGTCCCCGACTTCGGCGGCTTCCTCGTGAAGGCCAACTCCGAGGGCCAGCCCGGGCCGCAGGACTACCACCGCACGCACGCCGACGGCGCCAATATGCTCGCCGACGCGCTCCAGCCCTACAACGGCATCGTGCTGTGGCGCGCGTTCGTCTACTCGCCGGACAACACGGCCGACCGCGTGACGCAGGCGCAGACGGAATTCGCGCCGCTCGACGGCAAGTTCCGCGACAACGTCGTCGTGCAGATCAAGAACGGCCCGCTCGACTTCATGCCGCGCGAGCCGTTCTCGCCGCTGTTCGCCCACATGCCGCGGACCCCCCTCGCGCTCGAGCTGCAGATCACCCAGGAATACCTCGGCCAGTCCCTCCAGCTCGCCTACCTCGCGCCGATGTGGAAGGAGACCCTCGACGCGAACACGTACGCAGGCGACAACGCCACCGTCGCCCGTGTGGTCGACGGCTCCGCCACCGGCCACACGCTCTCCGTCATGGCCGGCGTCGCCAACATCGGCACCGACCGCAACTGGACCGGCCATCCGCTCGCGCAGGCCAACTGGTACGCCTTCGGCCGGCTCGCCTGGGATCACGATCTCACCGCGGCGCAGATCGCCCGCGAGTGGACGCGCCAGACTTTCGGCTCCGATCCGGTCGCCAACGACGCGATCAACCGCATGCTGCTCGGTTCGCGCGAGACCGTCGTGAACTACTCCATGCCGCTCGGCCTGCACCACATCATGGCCGAGGGCCACCACTACGGCCCGGGGCCGTGGGTCGACAAGCTCGGCCGCGCCGACTGGACCGCCGTTTATTACCACAAGGCCGACGCAAACGGTCTCGGCTTCGACCGCACGGCCGCCGGCTCCAACGCCATCACGCAGTACGCGCCTGAATGGCAGAAGCTCTGGGGCAACCTCGATACCTGCCCCGAAAACCTGCTGCTCTGGTTCCACCATGTGCCGTGGGACCACCGGATGAAGTCCGGCCGTATCCTCTGGGACGAACTCTGCCTGCGCTACCAGCAGGGCGTGGACGAGGTCCGGGAGCTGCAAAAGGACTGGGAGGCGCTCAAGGGCCGGATCGACGACGAGCGCTTCCTCGCCGTGAAGCAGCGCCTCGCGCGCCAGGAACTCGACGCCCGCGACTGGCGCGACGCCTGCCTGCTCTACTTCCAGCAGTTCTCAAAACGCCCGTTCCCCGCCGGCGTCGAACCCGCCGCGCATCCGCTCGAATACTACGAAGCCATCAAGCTCCGCAACATGCCGGGTCACCACTGAGTCCTTCAAGCCAATCGCGGAAGCGCCGAAGGGCGGAAGCACGGAAGAAGGGGGCCGGATTTGCCGACGTTACCACAGACCACATGCGCCGGCCCCTTTGGCTTGGCAGGCCCCTTTGGCTTGGCATTCGGCTCGGCTTCAATCCTCTGAAACAAAGGCGGTCACAAATACTTTCTTAGGGACAAAATCTAGGTTTACGACCAATGCTGACTGGCGCTGCAGGTGTTGGCCTGTATTCCGACAACCGTGCATTATCCAAATATCGTTCTCCAATTTATATACTAAATACTCTCCCGTAACTCCGTCGATGTAGAGTGCGCGAATTAAAAATGGTTTCTTTCCCTCTACTGGATTGAAGTGCCCTCCAGTATACTTCCGTGCCGCGGTTTCGGAAATAGGAACTATCGGAGCGGAATATAGATTGTTAATTGCTACCTCTGAAAGCGAACTGACTACCTCATATACGTCTGCTTTTACCATTGGAGCACCGCGGTTTTCGATAGCCATGAGATTTTCAGGAGGCATGCCTGCCCAATCGGAAGAATCCGACTGAGCGAAAATCGTCGCTCCAAAAGCGACCCACAACATGACAGCGTAGAAAGTTTTCATCGTGAGAACGACTAACGAAGCCAATCAACGGGGGCTCGCCTTGTCACGACGGGCCTTGATAGGCGGTCTTGAAGGACTCGGCGGTTTTTTCCGCACCCCAGAACAAAAACCCCGCATGTGCACCCATGGCCAGCACGCCGGCGACTATTCCCAGTCCCAAATAACCCGGAGATCCAAAACCGAGAACCAGCGGAAAAAACGCGAATGCGATGAAAAGCCGGGCGGCCTCTCTGGCATTCAAGCGATCCAGTTCGAGCATCACGGAAACACGGCCGGCTTCCTCGGTTGTTAAGATCCGTGCCTCATAGCGGAATCGGCCGCCCCACCTCCCGTAAGTGGGTGCAAAACACTGATACGCGAAGCCGGAACGGCTTAAATCGCGGTGAATATTCTTCCAGCCTTGGGACGCCTGAATGACCGGCGCAACGGCCGATTCGATATCCGCGAAATCCCGGGCAAGAACTACATTTTTCAGTAACATGGCCGACCGCAGAGTTCATCGCGGAAGGCGCTTGGAAACGTCAACTGCGAATACTGGGAGCAGGCCGCCTGCTCCCAAAATTCCGTTGAGGCCCAGGCCGGGCGTAAACCCAGCCTTGGCGAGAGAAACTGCAACCGCGGCTCAGGCGTGTTTCTTCGCCAGCTGCACGGCGCCGTGGCCGGGGCGCTCGGGGCGCGAGAGCATGGCGTTCGCCGCGTCGTCGTTGACGAAGCGCTCGGCCTGGTTGTCCCAGGTGAGCGGGCGCGCCGTCTTCATCGCGATCCAGCTGAGGATGCACGCCGTGTTGCTGTGGTGCGCCATGGCGGCGGGCGACAGCGGCGTCTGGCGCGACTTCACGCACTCGAGCCAGTTCTTGTGGTGCGAGAGGCTGTGCGGGAACTGCACCTTGACGCCGTTCGGGTCGAGGAGCTTCGGGTCGCTGGCCACGAGCCAGTCCTGCGTGGTGTTTTCCGAGAGCGCGGCGGTCGGCGAGTTGCCGGTGTCACGGCAGACAAAGATCCAGCCCTCGTCGCCGATGAACTTGATGCCGTTCGTCAACTCGTCGGAGACGCGCAGCCCGATGCCGCCCGGGTAAGTCAGGTGGACGTTGTACTTGCCGTGCACGTTCCAGATCTTGTTCGTCGGGAACTCGCCCTTGCCCTCGACCTTGGTCGGGCCGCTGTACTCCATGTCCATGCCCCAGTGGGCGACGTCGAAATGGTGCGCGCCCCAGCCGGTGATCATGCCGAGGCAGTAGGACTCGTTGCGCAGCCAGCCCGGGCGCGAGGCGACATCGGGGGTGCCGTCGGGATTGAGCTTTTGCGAGTGCACGCGCTGCTCGGTGTAATAGACGTTCGGCGTCGGCCCGAGCCACAGGTCGTAATTCAGGTTGGCCGGCACCGGCTGCTCCGGGTCGTCGGGCTTGGTCGGGTCGATCGGCAGGCCGATCTCGACCGCCTTGAGGCGGCCGACGCGGCCGCTGCGCACGAATTCGCAGGCCTTGCGGAACTGCTCGTGCGGCCCCCAGGAGCGCTGCTGGCTGCCGACCTGCAGGATGCGGCCGCTCTTCGCCACGGCATCCTTGAGGATCACGCTCTCCTCGTGCGTCATCGTGAAGGGCTTCTGGAGATAGACGTCCTTGCCCGCATAGATCGCGGCCAGCGCCACATCGGCATGCTGGTGGTCCGGCAGGCTGATGGTCACGGCGTCGATGTCCTTGCGCGCGAGCAGCTCGAGGTAGTTGCCGTAGACGGAAATCTCCGGCGCGGTCGAGCCGGCGTCACGGTAGAACTTTTCGACGAGCGTCCGGCCCCACTTCGCGCGGACGGAATCGAGGTCGCACACCGCGACGACGTCGGCGAGGCCCGACTTGAACACGCCCGGCATGTCGTGGCCGCTGGCGATGCGGCCGCAGCCGATGTGGCCCACGCGGACGCGGTTGCTCGGGGCGTCGGCGCCCAGCAGGCGCGACGGGATGATCAGCGGAGCGGAGAAAATCGCGGCGGCGCCGGCGGCCGTGCGGACAAACTGACGACGGGTGACTTGGTTTTTCATGGGGGTAAGGGTTTGGTCAGGAAGCGGGAAGCCTGGGGGACCTGACGGACCAAGAATTCACCTGTCGGCGTGTTTTCGCAAACCGGGGTTTGGTTGACTGTTCACAACGACGGGGGCTCGGCCGACTTGGACGATCGCAACTTCCAACGTTCAACATTGAACTTTCAACGTCCAAAACCCGGTCTCTGAACGTTGGAAGTTGAACGTTGAACGTTCGAAGTTCGGTTCGAGTCTGCTACTTGATCTCGTCCGAATTGCTCACGAAGGCGATCTTCGTGCTGTCCGGCGACCAGGACGGGACGTTGATCGTGCCCTGCCCGCCGTACACGTAGGCGATGATCTTCGCCGGGCCGTTGGCGATCGGCATGAGGCGGAGATAGCAGTGCTTGTAGTACGGATGATCCTCGGGCGAGACGCTGCGGTCGTAGGAAATGAAGGCGATCCACTTCCCGTCGGGTGAGATGTGCGGGAACCAGTTGTTGTACTCGTCGCTCGTGATCTGCTCGGGCTCGGTGCCGTCGGGCTTCATGCGCCAGATCTGCATCAGGCCGTTGCGG
>JBEHYX010000009.1:0-77108 GCA_048497945.1 Verrucomicrobiota bacterium
GGACGCGATGTCGCGGAGGGTCTGCTCGATCTCCTCCTTGGTCTCGCCGAGGCCGAGCATGATGCCGGTCTTGGTCGTGAAGCCGCGGCTCTTCGCGTGCTGCAGCACCGAGCGCGAGCGGTCGTAGCGGGCCTGCACGCGCACCGGGCGCTGGAGGCGTTCGACCGTCTCGAGGTTGTGGTTGAAGATGTCGGGCTTGGCGTCGAGGACGATGTCGACCTGGTCGAGCTTGCCCACGAAATCCGGCACGAGCACCTCGATGGCGCACTTCGGGTTCCTGTACCGCACGGCGCGGATGGTCGCGGCCCAGACGCTGGCACCGCCGTCCTTGAGGTCGTCGCGGGCGACGGAGGTGATGACGCAGTGGCGCAGGCCCATCTTGGCGACGCCGTCGGCGACGCGGGCGGGCTCGCCGAGGTCGTGCTCGGTCGGGCGGCCGTTGGCGATGGCGCAGAAATTGCAGGACCGCGTGCAGATGTTGCCGAGGATCATCACCGTGGCCGTGCCGCGGGACCAGCACTCGCCGATGTTCGGGCACTGGGCGCTCTGGCAGACCGTGTGCAGCTTGTTGGTCTCCACCAGCGTGCGCGTCGCCTGGTAGGCGGGGCCGGTCGGAAGCTTGGCGCGGAGCCAGTCGGGTTTGCGGGAGGAGGCGGACATCGGATGAAGTTGGCCACAAAAAGCACAAAAGGCGCAAAGACAATATTCGGTTGGCCGACTGCACCCTTGACTCGCTCCGGGTTGCGGATGCGCTTGAGGCATGACTGCGAACGTCCGCCAAGTGCTTGATGACGCGCTGCGTCTTTCGGCTGCCGAGCGCGAGCAGTTGGCCGAGCAGCTGGTCGAGAGTTTGGTCACAAATGTCGACCCGCAGATCGAGCGCGCGCACCTGCAAGCCGTGCAGGAACGCCGGGCGGCCTACCAGGCTGGCCGGACGGAATTGATCGAGGGCGACGAAGCATTGAAACAAATCCGGGCCACCATCCGGCGATGAGGCTCCGTTTGGATCGGGCGGCGCGGGACGAGTTTCTCGCCGCAGCGCTGCAATACCTGGAAGTATCGCCACGGGTGGCGTCGGCTTTTGTGCAGCAGGTCGAAGCGGGTCTGACGCAGATTCGGCAAACGCCCGGCGTATGGCGGGTGGTCGAGGGCGATGTGCGGCGTTATCTGGTCCGACAGTTTCCGTTCGGCATCTATTACACCCTTGAAGAAGGCGAGGTCATCGTTTGGGCCATCATGCACCTGCGCCGGCAGCCGGGGTATTGGCGGGAAAGGAGAGCGAAATGAAGGCTTCCCGATATCGCCTGCTTAGGGTTGTTCCGTTGGTGATCGCATTGGCGGTGCTCACTGGTTGCACGCGCCACAAAAAAGGGGCCGAGGCGTTCAAACACTATTTCGCAGTTTCTCCGCCTGGGGGGGTGACTTTGATTCAGGCGCATTGGGCGGGTTTCTACATCGCCACGGGGCTGGATGCGGAGCAAATCGAGTTGGAGTTTGTGGCACCCGAAACAGTGATGAGCGACCTGTTTTCGCCCAAACCGGAGGATGAAAAAAGCACCGCCTTGCCTCGGGAGCTGGAGAGAATTTTTGGTTGGAAGATCGAGCCGTCCGAAGCGGTGAAGCGGAAATTGCAGTCAGCTCCAAAGTGGTTCGTGCCGGCGGAAGCAGCAGTTCCGAAGATTGTTTACGTGGGCGGCGAGTCGGCCTTCATCGAATTCCCGGAAGCCAAACCGCGCTATCAGTTGATTATTTACGACTCCGGCCAAGGCGGGATCTATCTGGATAGATTGGCTGGCCGGGCCTACATTTCCCAGGAAAACGGCAAGCTTTTCTGACCCACTTTCCGTTTGCCCCGGGCGGACCGGCTGCCAAAGGTCTCCCGCTCCATGAGCGACATCACTCCGGACATCAGCCACGACCAGCATGCCGTGCGGCTCAAGAAGCTGCAGGACTTGCGGGCGGCGGGCGCCGATCCCTATCGCGCCAACGCCACGCAGACGCACTTCTCGGGTGAGGCGCTGAAAGCGTATGTCGACGGGGCGGACTACACGGTCCCGGTCAAGGTCGCCGGCCGCTTGGTCGTCATCCGCGACATGGGCAAGAGCCAGTTCGTCAAGATCCTCGACCAGCAGGGCCAGATCCAGCTGTACGTGAAGAAGGACCTGATCGGCGACGACGCCTACGTGAATTTCAAGAAGCTCGACCTCGGTGACATCATCGGCGTCGAGGGCACGCTGTTTAAGTCCAAGAGCGGCGAGATCACCGTGCGCGTGGACAAATACGTCCTCGTGTCCAAGGCGCTCCGCCCGCTGCCGGAGAAGTGGCACGGCCTGTCCGACATGGAGCAGGTATACCGCCAGCGTTACCTCGACCTCATCGTCAACGAGGAGTCCCGCCAGCGCCTCATCCAGCGCAGCCACATCGTCGCCAGCGTGCGCCGCACCCTCGCGGGCCGGAAGTTCCTCGAGGTCGAGACGCCCGTGCTCGAGGGCGTGGCCGGCGGCGCCGCCGCGCGCCCGTTCACCACGCACCACAACGCGCTCGGCGCGGACTTCTTCCTGCGCATCGCGCTCGAGCTGCGCCTCAAGCGCCTGCTCGTCGGCGGCTACGACCGCGTGTTCGAGATCGGCCGCGTGTTCCGCAACGAGGGCGTCTCGCGCAAGCACAACCCCGAGTTCACCATGCTCGAGGTCTACCAGGCCTACTCGGATTTCCGCGGCATGATGGAGCTGCTCAAGGCGATCTTCGCCGACCTCTGCCGCGACGTCATCGGCGCGACCGAGATCAAGCACGCGGCCAGCGGCCAGATGATCAACTTCGCCGGCGAGTGGCGCGAGGCGCGCTACTTCGACCTGATCGACGAGGCGGTCGGCTTCAAGCTCAGTGCGGAGCGCCATGCGCCCGATTTCAAGGCCAAGGCCACCGCCGCGGCGCAGAAGCTCGGCCTCGACATCCACCCGGGTTGGGAGACGCACGAGGTCGTGAACGAGATCTTCGGCAAGAAGATCGAGCCGACGCTGATCCAGCCGACGTTCGTCACGCACCTGCCCAAGGAACTTTGCCCGCTCGCCAAGCTCAACGCCGAGGACCCGGGCCTGATCGACGTCTTCGAGTGCATCATCGGCGGCATGGAGGTCGCGCCCGCGTACTCCGAGCAGAACGACCCGTTCGTGCAGCGCGAGATGTTCGAGAAGCAGGTCGGCGAGGATAAGCAGAATCTCGACAACGACTTCCTGCTCGCCCTCGAGCACGGCATGCCGCCCGCCGGCGGCATGGGCGTCGGCATCGACCGCCTCTGCATCCTCCTCACCGGCGCCGAGAGCATCCGCGACGTGATCCTGTTCCCGTCGCTGCGCCCGCAGGGTGCGGCGAGCGATAAGCAATAAGCTTTAAGCTTGGGAACAATCCGGCAGCTTGAGCTTACAGCTTAGTGCTTAAAGCTTATCGCTGATATCCATGCCCTGGCCGATCTACCTCGCCTTTAAGCAGCTTTTCCCGACCGGGCGGGTTTCGTTCTTCACGCTGGTGTCGGTGCTGGGCGTCGGGCTGGGGGTGGGGCTCATGCTGGTTTCGACCAGCGTCATGGGCGGCTTCGGCCACCAGATCCAGCGGATGATCATCGACACGCAGGGCGAGGTGCAGATCCGCGCCTCGCGCCTCATCGATCCCAATCCGTCGCTCGACCAGCTCATCGCCGGCGTGCCGGGCGTGGCGAAAGCCGCGCCGTTCGCGCAGGGCATCGTCATGATGGAGCACAACGACCATCCGGGCCTGCCGCTCGTCCAAGGCTACGACCTGGCACAGATGAAGCAGGTGATCCCGCTCGAGCGCTACATCGTGGCCGGCTCGCTCGACGACCTCGACGACGATTCGGTGATCCTCAGCTCCATCCTCGCCGGCACGCTCGGCGCGCGGGTGGGGGACACGGTCAGCATCTACACGCCGCTCATGATGAAGCGCGCGCAAAAGGATGAGGTTCTGCTGCCGCGCGAGGTGCGCGTCGCCGGCATCTTCCGCATCGGCCACCAGCAACTCGACAGCTCGACGGTCATCTGCCCGCTGCGCCTGATGCAGGACCTGTACGGCCTCGGGCACGCGGTCCACGGCTACAACGTCCGGCTCGCGCCCGGCGCCGATCCCGACCGCGTGGCCGCCGCGCTGAACAAGGTGCTGCCGCCGGGCATGGAGGCGATGACGTGGTTCGAATCGAACGCGGACTTCCAGGCGGTGCTGAGCTTCGAGCGGAACATGATCTTCTTCCTGCTCACGTTCATCATCATCGTGGCGGCGTTCTCGATCACGAGCTCGCTGCTGGTCACGGTGGTGCGCAAGACCCGCGAGATCGGCCTGCTCGGCGCGATGGGCGGCGCCGCGCGCGACGTGGCGGTCAGCTTCTGCGTGCAGGGCCTGTTCATCGGCTGCACGGGCACGGCGCTCGGCCTCGCGCTGGGTTTCGGCCTGCTGCACTACCGCAACGCCGTGGTGCACGTGATCGCGAAGTTCACGATGGGGCAGGACGCCTTCGAGAAGTTCTACCAGTTCAGCAGCCTGCCGGCCTACACCGCCACGAAGGACGTGGCGATGATCATCGTCTTCTCGATCTTCGCCTCGACACTCGCCGGCCTCATCCCCGCGTGGCGCGCGGCGCGCCTGAAACCGGTCGAAGCCCTTCGCAGCGAGTAACGCCTCTCAGGCATCATTCAACATGAGCACCAATCCCAATTCCCTGAACGTTGAACGTTCAACGTTGAACGTTCAACGTTCAGGGCAGGAGGGTTTTGTCCTGCAGGCTGTTGGTTTGAGGAAGACCTACCCGAGCGGCGACAAGACGCTCGGCGTGTTGGACAACGTCTCCCTTGCCGTTGTCGCCGGCGAGAGCGTCTCGATCCGCGGCGAGTCCGGCTCCGGCAAGAGCACGCTGCTCAACCTGCTGGCCGGCCTCGATCGTCCCGATGCCGGCGAACTTTTCTGGGGCGCCGAGGCTGCGCACCAGCTGACGCTCGGCGAACTGACCGCGCGCCGCGGCCGCTTCCTCGGCATGGTTTTCCAGGCCTACTACCTGATTCCCGAGATCGACGCCCTCGCCAACGTGCTGCTCGGCGCGCGCCTCGTCGGTTCGATCGGCGCCGCCGAGCGCGCCCGCGCCGCGGACCTCCTGAAACGCGTCGGCCTCGCCGAGCGCGGCCACCACCTGCCGTCGCAGCTTTCCGGTGGCGAGCGCCAGCGCGTCGCCGTGGCCCGCGCCCTGATGAACCATCCACCGGTGCTCCTCGCCGACGAGCCCACCGGCAACCTCGACGAGCGCACGGGCGACGAGGTCACCGAGCTGCTGCTGCGGGTTTGCGCCGACGAAAAAGCCGCGCTGGTGCTGGTGACGCACAACCCGGCCCACGCGAAAAAAACCAGCCGCCAACTGCTCCTCAAAGCAGGAGCATTGTCGGCGGTTTGAGGTTCACTGTTCTCGGTTCACGGTTATCAGTCCGGCATGGCGACCATCACGCGCTTCGAGGATGTCGAGGGTTGGAAAAAGGCCCGCGATTTGGCGCGCGAGGTGTACCTAGTCGGCAATTCGGGGTTGTTCGCGAAAGATTACGGCCTGCGTGACCAGATCCGTCGGGCGGTGACGTCGGTCATGGCAAACGTCGCCGAGGGATTCGGGCGCGGTGGCAACAAGGAGTTCATCCAATTTCTAGGCCATGCCCGGGGATCCTGCGCGGAGGTAAAATCGTATCTCTATGTTGCGCTCGATGCCCGTTTCCTGGAGCGATCTGATTTCGACCGGCTTTATCAGCTCGCCAGCGAAGCCGAGGCATTGATTAGTGGGCTGATGAAGTATCTTCAAGGTGCGGACATGCGCGGCCGTAAGTTTGGAACAACTGTGAACCGTGAACCGTAAACACCCCAACATCAAATGCGGCGTGGTGGGCGTGGGCTCCCTCGGCCAGCACCATGCCCGCATCTACTCCACGCTCCCCGGCGCCGAGCTGGCCGGGATCTACGAAACGAGCGACGCGCGCGCCGCGGAGATCTGCGCGAAGTACAACTGCCAGCGCTTCGCGACCATGGCCGAGCTCGGCGAGGCCTGCGATGCGGTCAGCGTCGTGGTCCCGACCGACAGGCACGCGGAGGTCGCGCTGCCGCTGCTGGCGCAGGGCTGCCACCTGCTGATCGAGAAGCCGATCTGCGCCTCGCTCGAGGAGGCGGAGAAGGTCCTCGCCGCCGCGCGGCTGCACGCCTGCATCGTGCAGGTCGGCCACATCGAGCATTTCAACCCGGTGATGGGCTACCTGGAAAAGCACGCCAGCCACCCGCAGTACATCACGACCGAGCGCCTCGCACCCTACACGCCGCGCGGCACTGAGGTCGGCGTCGTGCTCGACCTGATGATCCACGACATCGGCATTGTGCTCGCGCTGGTGCAGTCGCCGATCCGGAAGATCGACAGCGTCGGCATCAACGTGCTCTCCAAGACCGAGGACATCGCCAACGCGCGCATCGAGTTCGAGTCCGGTTGCGTCGCGAACCTCAGCGCGTCGCGCATGAGCGTGACCAAGAACCGCGAGATCCGCATCTTCCAGGACAACGCCTACCTCTCGCTCGATTTCATGAACCAGAAGGGCCACCTGGTGAAGAAGAGCGACATCATCGCCTACGGCCTGAAGATGAAGATCGGCCTGGCCAAGGCGGGCGAGGACAAGGTGCCCGTGCACGAGATTCCCCTCGAGAAGGGCGAGCCGCTGGCGATCGAGCTGGCGAGCTTCATCGAGAGCGTGAAGGAAGCCAGCAAGCCCAAGGTCGACGGCGCCCTGGCCAAGACGGCCCTCGAGGTCGCGATCGCGATCACTGACGAGATCCGCCGGAAGCAGAAGTGAGCGAAAGTGAACCACGGAGACACAGAGACACGGAGATTGGACCAGGAGATGATTTCTCCGTGTCTCTGTGCCTCCGTGGTTAAAGAATGAGCGGTGCGCTTCAGGACGGTCTGCCGGCTCCCGCCCATGGCCATGTCGACCTGCTCATCGTCGCCGCCGAGCATTCCGGCGACGAGCACGCGGCGCGCCTGGTGCGCGGCCTGCTGGCCCGCAATCCCGGCCTGAAGGTTTGCGCGCTGGGCGGCGCGCAGCTCGAGGCGGCGGGCGCACAGCTGCTGCGGAACCTCACCGGCCAGTCGGCGCTCGGCTTTGCCGTCATCGCCAAGATTTCCTACTACAAGGCCCTCATCAACGCGGTCGTCGAGTGGATCGGTCAGTACAAGCCGCGCGCGGTGTGCTTTGTCGATTCCTCGGGGCTCAACCTGCGCATCGCCCAGGGGCTTTTCCGGCGCGGCTTCTCCACCAAGGCGGGCGGGCCGACCAGGACACTTTACTACATCAGCCCGCAGATCTGGGCGTCGCGCGCCGGCCGGCGCTTCGAGATGGCGCAGCACCTCGAGGGCCTCGCGTCGATTTTTCCGTTCGAGCCGGCGGTGTACGCCGACACGACCCTGCCCGTGGAGTTCGTGGGCCATCCGTTCGTGGCGGACGATTACCTCCCGCCGGTGCGTTACGATCCCGCCGGACCGGTCCTGTTGCTGCCGGGCAGCCGGGTATCTGCTGTTCGCCGGATCATGCCTGTGCTGCTTGACGCTTATTTCGCGTACTTCAATTCCACGGAGACGAAATCGATCACGCGCCGCGCGCTGGTGCTTTATCCGAGCGAAAAGATAAACGCCGAGCTGGTGCGCATCATCGTATCGCCGCGCTACCGCCCGGTGCACAACTGGATCCGCCTATTTCCGGTGAGTGGTGAATCAGACCCCCTGGCGGATCCCTTCCCGGGCGAATCCCTGCCTTATGCCGCCTCGGCGGTGCTGACGTCCAGCGGCACGATGTCGATGCATTGCGCCCTGGCGGGCATCCCGGGCGTCGTGACCTACAAGGCCGACTGGCTGACGTATTGCATCGGCCGGATGCTGGTGAAGGTGGAGCATCTCGGCATCGCGAACCTCCTGCTCAAGGAGGCGATGTATCCGGAGTACATCCAGGGGGCGGCCAAGCCCGGGGTTTTGGCGCGGGAATTGAAGGACTGCCTCGAAAATCCGGCGCGTCTCGAGCGCACGCAGGCGTTGGCAAAAAAGCTGCGCACCATGCTGAGCCAGCCCACGGCCGGTTCGGCGGTGGAGTGGATGGAGCGGCAGCTGGGCTGAGTGGTGGAGGCGGGGTGCCCTCACCCCGCTCTTTAGAACGCGAGGTCGTGCAGAACTCCCCGGAATGGCCAATCCTCCTGCCTCGTGCACAAGCCCCGGCGCACCGGGTTCTGCAAGAGGTAGTCCCACTTCTGCTCATAGGCAGCCGAAGTACGCACGAAACGATCGAAATAGTCCGGTTGCCAAACCGGAGCCACTCCCATCCCGAGAGCCAAAAACCGCCGTGCGGTGATTGATTTCCACGTCTTCATCCATTCGGGGAGGGATTTGGCCTCAAGTGCGTGTTTGGCGAACAAATGGACATGATCGGGCATGATCACATAACGGCCGACAAACCATCCGTCCAACTCGGTGGATCGACGCCATGTTTCCAGCAATATTTTCTGGGCGCTGGCATCGGCCAGCAATGACTTCCTTTCCGACGTGCAGGTGGTGATGAAAAGAAGAGGCTGTCTGGAAAACGAGGGTAAGTGTGGCAGATGCATCATGGTGCGGGGTGAGGGCACCCCGCCTCCAATCAGCCCGTAGGTGGAGTACTCAGATGATGCGCCAGCTGCGGCCAGAGCGCCGCGGTGCGCTCGGCGACGATGGCCTTGCAGCGGGCAACCTCGGCTTCGCGCTGCGCGAGGTTCTCCTCGGCGATCTCCGCGAGGTCGTCGAGGTTGTAGAGGTAGACGTTGGCCAGGCTGGTCGTCGCGGGATCGATGTCGCGGGGCAGGGCGAGGTCGATGAGGAACAGCGGGCGCGCGGCGCGGCGCTTCATCGCGACGGCGACGAGGTCGTGGGTCAGCACCAGGCCGGGCGCGGAGGTGGAGCTGGCGACGATGTCGGCGGCGGCGAGGACCTCGGGCAGTTCGGCCAGGCTGGCGACCCAGCCGCGGGCGGCGGCCGCGGCCTCCTCGGCCTTGGAAAGCGTGCGACTGGCGACGGTGATGGCCTTGGCGCCGCGGCTCTGGAAGGCCTGCACGGTCTTCACACCGATGTCGCCGGCGCCGACGACGAGGATGTTCACCGGCGAGAGGTCGCCGAAGATCTTGCCCGCGAGGTCGACCGCGACGCTGGCGATGCTGATCTGCCCCTCGCCGATGGCGGTGTGGGTGCGGATGTGCTTCGCGGCCTGGAAGGTTTTTTGGAAAACGCGGTTCAGCACGGGGCCGGTCCACTGGCGGGCGAGGGCGGTTTCGTAGGCGCCCTTCACCTGGCCGAGGATCTCGGTTTCGCCGACGATCTGCGAGTCGAGGCCCGAAGCCACGGAGAACACATGCGAGACCACGTCGTGGTTCTGCCGCAGGCGCAGCACGGCCTCCAACTCGGCGGGCGCGCAGCCGGTGGTTTCGGCCACGCCGGCGCGGAGCGCAGCGAGCGCGGCCGGGTCGCGGGCCACGCCGTAGATTTCCATGCGGTTGCAGGTGTTGAGCAGCGCGAACTCCCCGAGGCCGGGCGTCTGCTGCAGCCGGGCGGCGAGGGCGGCCGCGCGGGCATCGTCGAGCGCGAGCTTCTCGCGCACCGCGAGCGGCGCGGTGTGGTGGCTCGCGCCGAGGAGGAAAAGGACGGGCGGGTGCGGCTCCATCGGTCAGCGATTCTCGGGCACGAGGATGATGTCGTGGTGGCGGCTGGAATTCACCGGGCCGAGCGACAGCAGCGCGAGGAAGAACATCACGAGGCAGACCCACGCGAAGCGCACCGACACGAGCTTCGCGCGCCAGCGCAGCAAAAGGACGGCGAGGTACACGGCCCACACGCCGACGGTGACGAGGAGCTTCGGGGTGTTCACGGACGCGGTATCCTGCACCCACCACACCGCGCCGAGGCCGAGCGAGACGGTGAGGAGCAGCACGCCGAGCATGAGCATGCGCAGGTTGATCTGGTCGAGCTGCACCACGGAGGGCAGGAACCAGAAGAGCCCGTTGAGCCGCTTGTGCTTCAGGCTCCAGTTCTGCAGGAGATGCATGAGCGAGGTCAGCGCGAGCAGGCCGAAGACGCCGTAACTGAACACCGCGAGCGCCGCGTGGAGTTCGATCCACGGGTTGCTGCCGAAGATCTTCTGGCCGTGCACCGCGTCCCAGCGCGGCACGAGCAGCGAGGCGAGGGCGAGGAGGGCGGCGTAGCCGGCGGTGAACAGGCCCAGCAGGCTCACGCGAAACGCGGTGCCGACGAAGAAGTAGAGGACCATGGCCGACCACGCGACGAACTGGATCACCTCGAAAATGTTGCCGAGCGGGCAGCCGCCGGTGGCGAGGCCGCGCACATAGAGACCGGCCATCTGGAAGACCCAGCCGGCCACCAGGAGGGAGTTCAGGACGGTGCGCGAGCCGGAGGAGTTGGACTTCCGGAGCAGCGCCAGCAGGCCGGTGAGGAAACCGGCGAGGTAGAACAGGGCACCGAGCCAGAGGAGGGCGCGGTCGGTGGGCGGCAGGGACATGGGGCGCAACTTGGCAGTCCCGGTGAGCCGCGGCAAGTGCGGGCGTCATGAATTAGGGTGGGCGAATCCTCCGGATGAGCCGCTAATCCGCGGCTTGTCGGCCTTGTGACCAATTCGTCGGTGGAGCCGAGCTGCTCGGTCTGGGGTAGGGCGCGGACTCCGTTCCGCGCCGCGGCGGTGAGCGGAGTCACCGCTCTGCCGGGAAAAAGGCGTGAGCAAGCTCGGCCCCTGCCCGAGGCGGACAAACAACGGCGGTCACAGACCGCCGCTACAGCTGATTCAGGCTTGGTCGCGCCGGTCGGCCCGCTAGTTGTCACGCATGCCGTTCGATCCGCACCCGATCATCCTGGAAGGCCGTCATGTCCGCTTGGAGCCGATGACATTGGCGCACGTGCCGGGCCTGCTCGCGGCGGTTGAGGAGTCGCCGGAGATTTTCCGCTACCTGACCGTGCCGCCGCTGCGCGGCCTTGACGACACGACCGAGTGGGTGAAGGCGGCGCTCGCGGCGAAGGACGCCGAAACCGAGGTGCCGTTCGTCACGGTGCGCCGCCGCGACAGCATGGTGGTGGGCTCGACGCGCTACATCGACATCCGGCGGCCGCACCGCGGGCTGGAGATCGGGTGGACCTGGATCACGCCGGACGCGCAGCGCACCGCGGTCAACACCGAGGCGAAATACCTGATGTTGAAGCACGCCTTCGAGGAGCAGGGCGCCCTGCGGGTGCAGCTGAAGACCGACGCCAACAACGAGCGCTCGCGGGCGGCCATCCTGCGCATCGGCGCGACCTTCGAGGGTGTCCTGCGCAAGCACATGGTGCGCGAGCACGACGGCTACCAGCGCGACACCGCGATGTTCAGCATCACCGAGGCCGAGTGGCCGGCGGCGAAGGCGAAGCTCGAAAAGATGCTCGCGCGCTGATTCGGACGCGATCGTGGCGTGTGGCGCGCGTGGAAGTTTTTCCTGCCACGGATTGACCGGATCGATACGGATTAATTCAGAATAATCCGTGTGATCCGCGGCCGAATGCGCACGGAGTCGAGGAGGGCTTCGTCGCGAAATTATGCATACGGTCCATCAGGCCTTCCGCGCGACCCAGAACCGGCAGTTGTCGGAGAAATTGCGGACCTTCGGCGTCTCGCTCGCGAGTTCGTTGCGGGTGGCATCGTGGACATGGGTCCAGCCGGTGGCGGCCATGTCCTCCAGCACCTCGGCGCGCGTCGGCAGGTGCATGAAGGTGTTGCCGTTCTCGTCGGTGAAGTAGCGGTCGCCGAACTCGACGAGCCGCGGGTTCTGTTCGCCGCGCGCCCAGCGTTCGGCTTCCTTCGCCCATTCCTTCAGCTCCTTCGGGTCCTCGCGGTCGTGGGTCGAGAAGATGAAATGGGCGCCCGGCCGGCAGAGCCGCTGAAGGTTCGCCATCGCGGCGCGGCGGTTGGCGCGCCCGGGAATCTGCATCATGCCGTTGAAGAGGAACAGCGCGCCGTCGAACGACATGTCCCGTAATACGTGACCTTCGTCCAGGCGCGTGGCGTCGGCGTGCAGGAACGTGATGCCGGCGATGCCGTGTTCCCGGGCGAGGTTCTCCGCCTGCTCGACGAGCTCGCTGGCGAAGTCGAACGCGGTGACGTGGCGGTAGCCCTGGTGCCAGAGGCCGACGGCCACGCGGCCGGCGCCGCAGCCGGCCTCGAGCAGGCGGGCGTTTTTGTCGGGCAGGTACTTCTCGATCAACGCCAGCTCGGATTTCCACAGGCCGATGAAGTGCGCGGCCCGCGTGTAGTGGAGCACCGTGTTGATCGCGTTGAAATCGTCGCGGACCGTTTCGCCGCTGATCTTCTCCGGGTTCATGCGAGTCAGCGCGCGCGGGCCGCGCGCGTGGCGAGAACGGGCGGGGTGTCAGGGAAGCGCATGGCGCCCATCACGTCTTCCGCACTGCCGAAGCCGGGGCGGTCGACGCGCGGCTGGCGGGTCAGCACGGTGGCCAGTGCATCGCAGTAGGCGACCTTCCAGCCGCGCCGTTTCAACCACGGGTACGCCTCGCCGCCGGTCGGCAACAGCGCGACCTCCGCCCTGGCAAGGTCGAGCGCCGGGCCCGGATCCTGGCCGGCATAGAGCCGCCAGTGCGCGTCCATGACCGCGACCGGATAAACCGTATCGAGGCGGCCGTCGAAGGAGACGGGATTGTCGGGCAGTTCCCACAGCACCTGCTGGCCCCAGTCGAAGAAGGTGATTGTGTTGCCGGTCAGCCGGTGCGCCTTCATGAACTCGATGGCGCCGACCGGGAAAAACGTGCGCGGCACTTCCAGGCTGAACGGATACGCGCGGGCCATGCTGGCTTGGAGGCAGCGGACGCCGCCCACGAACAAGCCCAGCGCGGCAATGATCGCGACGGCGGGCCGGCGGATGAGGTCGCGCAGGCTGACGGCATGCGGGCCGACGCGTGCGAGCAGTTCCTGCAGGTGCGCTGGCAGGAAGATGAGCGAGGCGAGGCCGAAGAGCGGCGCGTGCCGCTGCGCCTTGATCGCCAGCGCGGCGAGGAGCGACCAGACGACGACCTCCCAGAGCCGGCGCGGTTGGCGCGACACCCCCCATGCGAGCATGCCCAGTGCGATCGTGAAATAGAAGGGCAGCGAGCCGGCGTTGAAGGGCATCGGCTGCCATTCAAAGATGTGCGGACGCGGCAATTGCAGCGTCCCGAAGGTCCAGGCCACGAGTTTCCAGCCCCACGGGTTGGCGAGCAGCGCGAGCGTGCCGGCGAAGGCGAGAGCGAGGAGCGGCAGCGGCCGGGCGGCCGACAGTTCATTGCGCAGCGAGCGTTGCAGCGCGGGCAGGAGCGGCGCGACCAGCTCCGCGCCGACGGCAACGAGCAGGATGACCCAGCCGGCGAGGAAGCCGCCGTGGGTGTTGATCCAGACCAGCAGCAGGGGCGGAATGGCGAAGCCCCACGCGAGGCGGCCGGCGAAAAAATTCCGCAGCGCGACAAGCAGCGCGACAAAGAACAGATACGTGAACAGTTGCGGGCGCACCGCGTAACCGAGTGCGATGAAATTGGTGCAGAGCGCGAGCAATGCGAGGGCAGTGAGCTTCCGGCCGCGGTCCGGTCCGGCGCCGGCATGCCAGGCCCAGCCCAGCGTGATGCCGGCCATGACCATCATCAGCGCCCACAGGCCGGCGCCGCCGCCGAGGCGATGGGCGAGGCCGAGTGCGATTTCCGCGAGCACCTCGTGGTTGATCCACGGCTGGCCCGCGGCGGTCCACGAAAGCGTCTCGGTGGTCTCGAGCCCGCCCCGGTGCAGCATGCGCTGGCCGTAAAGCACGTGACCCCAGAGATCGTTGTCGGCGGTGTTCTCGGACATGCGCCACCAGGCGAAGGCGAGCACGGCGAACGCGAAAGCCCGGCACAGCCACGGGTTGGCGGAATTTGACGCGGGCGCGACCGGTGAAGTCATTTGCGGCGCCACGCGGCGATGAACATGCCGTTGGCGTTGATTTCCTCCGGGCGGAGGAACAGCCGGCCGGCCGGGGAGCCGGGCACGGGCGCGGGTTCGAGCTCCGGGTGCGCGGTGGTGAAGGCGTCGGCGACCTCGGTGGTTTCGGCGCGCGTCAGCGTGCAGACGGAATAGACGAGGCGCCCGCCGGGCTTGAGCGAACCGGCCGCGTGGTTGAGGAGGCGGGCCTGCACGACGGCGAGCTCGGCGACGTCCTTCGGGATGGTCGTCCAGCGCGCGTGCGGGTTGCGCTGCCAGGTGCCGACGCCACTGCACGGCGCGTCGATGAGGATGCCGTCGAACTTCGTCTTGGTCGGCAGTTTCGCTTCGCCGTCCCACGTTTCGGCGCGGTAGTTGAAGACCTTGGCCCGCGCGGCGCGCTCCTTGAGCTTGGCCAGGCGGCGGACGGAGCGGTCGCTGGCCCAGATCATGCCCTTGTTCTGCATGAGGTCGGCGAGGTGCAGGGTCTTGCCGCCCTGGCCGGCGCAGGTGTCCCACCACGTTTCGCCCGGCTGCGGCGCGCAGGCGTGGCCGACAAGCTGGGAAGCCAGGTCCTGGATCTCGAATTCGCCGCCTTGGAATTCCGGGGTGCGGTAGAGGTCCTTCACTCCGGAATACCTGAAACCAGAAACCTGAAACTTGAAAGCGGGCAGATCGGGCGGGAGGCAGTTGCCGAGGCGTTGGGCGACGGAGAGGCCGGCGCTGGCGCGCGTTCGGATCCAGAGGGCCGGTTCGCGCTGGAGCTGGCGGAGCCATTCCACCGGCACGTCCATCTCGTCCTTCAGCCACTCGGGCACGGCGCGGGCGGCGAGGGCCTCGGGCTTGAAGGAGGCGGGATTCTTGTCGAACCGGGCCTGCAGCGCCAGCGCGACTTCCGTTTGCTTTTGCAGGGATTCCTTGGGCTCCAGCCAGCGCCACCAGCGGAAATAGCTGAAGACCGCGCGGCTGACTTCGCGCCGGTGCATGGGGGCGGTGAAGTGCCGGTCCTGGGTGAGCGACTCGCGGAGGGCCTGGTCGGCGGGCACGCCGGTCTGGACGAGTTTCAGGACGCGGGCGGCCTGGTTGAGGATGGCGGAGTCGGACATCGAGCCTACGAGATACAGGAATTAGGCCGGGAAGAGCAAACCTGCTCTCCGTAGGGAAGTTCTTTTTGAACGTTGAACGTCCAACGTTGAACGTTCGACGTTCACTGAAACGAGCCGGGCGGCAGTCACTTTACGGTTGAGCTCCCGACTGATGCATCCACATTCGCTCTCGCCTTCAGGAGGCATCCGGATCCGCGGAAAGGGCTGAGCCCGCCTGCCGATGTCAGACATCACTCCAACCTTCATGCTGCCCGACCGCGGATCACGGGCTGTTAGCACGGAGGTTATATGAACAAGCAGCTACCCGAGCGGCCCGATTTGGAGCAGCTCAAGAAGCAGGCCAAAGACCTGCTCAAGGAAGTCAACGCCGGCCAAGCCGAGGCCCTGGCGCGTGTCCCGAAAAACGAACTCGCCGGCTTCGCGCTGGCCGATGCCCACCGCATCATCGCCCGCGAATACGGGTTCCTGAGCTGGAACAAGCTCAAGGAACGCGTCGAGATGAGCGCCCCGGCGCGGGCGGCGCGAACGCTCATCAACGCCTCGCTGCAAGGGCAGGCCGACAAGGTCGCGGCCATCCTGCGTGAATACCCGCGGCTCTCCCGCGCGGGCCTGCACCTGGCCGCGGTGCTGGGCGATCCGGTCGGCGTGCGCGACTGGCTGCAGCATGACGCCACGCTGGCGACCAAGGTCAGCGCGGAGTCGAACTGGACGCCGCTGCTGTCCGCCTGCGTCGGGCGCGTGGGCGGCGACGACGCCAGCCGCGCCGACTGCGTGCGGCAGCTGCTCGCGGCCGGGGCCAACGCCAACGATTTCTGGGTCGAGGGCGCTTACCCGGACTCGAAACTCTCCGCGCTTTACGGCGCCACGGGCGTCAACAACTACCCGCAGGTTGCGCGTGTGCTGCTCGCGGCCGGGGCGAATCCCAACGACGGCGAGTCGATCTACCACGCCGCCGAACACAACCACCCGGAGTGCCTCGAGGCCCTCGTGGCGGCGGGCGGCGACCTGTCGGGGCGCGATCCGAAATGGAAAAACACCCCGCTGTATTTCCTGCTCGGGCATTCGCCCCGGACGCGCCAGGCCGCGATCGCGCGGCAGGGCATGTTCTGGCTGCTCGACCACGGCGCGGATCCGAACGTCACCGCTTACGAGAAGGCGGAGGTGCCGTTGCACCTCGCGATCAACAACGACTGGGACATCGAGCTGATCATCCGCCTACTGGACCGCGGCGCGAATCCGAACGCGCGCCGTGCCGACGGCATCAGCGCCCACACTTTTGCGGTGTGCGCCGGGCGGGACGACGTGGCGCGCCTGTTGCGCGACCGTGGGGCAACCGACGACACGAAGCCCGAGCATGTCTTCCTCGGTGCCTGCGGGTGCGGCCGGCGCGAGGAAGCGCGGCGGTTGCTGGCCGGGCATCCGGAATGGCGGCAGCGACTCGCGTCTGCAATTGATCCGATGTTGCTCCGCCTCGCCAAGGAGGACAACGCCACGGCCATCTCGCTGATTGCCGAGCTTGGCTTCGGCGTCGATGCGAAGGCCGAGGGCGGGGAGCGTCCGCTGCATTGGGCGGCCTGGCACGGTCGCGCGGCTGCGGCGCGGGCCCTGGTGCTGGCGGGGGCGAACCTGGCCGAGCCCGACGGAAAATTCCACGCGCCGCCGCTCGGCTGGTGTGTGCACGGCTCGGTGAACTGCCGGGCGGTCGGCGGCGACTATGCGGCCGTCGCCGAGGTGTTGCTGGCCGCGGGCGCGAAACCGCTTGGCGAACTTCATGCGGCCGGCGCCGCGCCGGAAGTCGCGGTGGTGCTCGAGCGGTTTAAAACAATGGAGGACTGAGCTCCACGAAACCGGCTGGCGGACCCGGCCTCGCAGGGCTCGGTCCTCCGGCGAGACCAATCCCGCTTGCGTCCGGGCCTCACCATTTGGGTTGAGCCGGGCGTACGGATGGGTTTGGTCCGGTCATGCCTATGAGAACATTCCTGAAGCTGCTTGTCCTGACCGTGGGTCTCTCCTCCGCCTCCCTGTTTGCCGCAGCGCCGTCAGTCCTCACGCTGGCGGACGTGCGCAACAACCCGGAGCGCTGGCCGGCCGTCGTCACGATGCCGCGCGACCTGCAGTTCCAGGGCGGCGCGATGGTGAAGAAGGGCCAGGTGGTCAAGGTCGTCGAACTCGAGGGCGCGGATGTCGTCGTCGATGCCGGCAACGGATTGGTGTTCAATTTCCCGCTGCAGGAGACCGATTTCGTCGCCCAGGCGAATGGGCTCTGGTCCAAGCTCACGCCGGAACAGCGCGAGATCACCGCGGCGACGCTCGCCGACGACCGGTCGCTGTGGCCGCTGCGGGCCAGATGTTCCGGGGAATTTCGCTTCGGCAACGGCACGACGCTGAAGGCCGGCGGGGAATACGAAGTGCAGGCGGTGCTGCGCGACAAGGTGCAGCTCTATTCGTCCCAGTACAACGTCACGCTCAACACTTCGCTCCAATCGACCGACGTGCTCGCCCAGGCGCGGGCCCTGGCCTTGGTGCCGGCGGAGAAGCGCCCGTCGCGCGTCGCGTCCGCATTGCACGGCCGGTTGGTCGACGCCACCGGCCAGGCGACCGAGCCGGCCAAGCTTGAGGAGACGCAGGTCTTCGCCCTCTATTACGGCGCCAGCTGGTGCGGTCCGTGCCGGCGGTTCTCGCCGGACTTCGTGAAGTTCGTCGACCGGGTCGGCCCGGACAATCCGCACCTCACGGTCGTGATGCTGAGCAACGACAAATCCGATGCGCAGCTGTTCGGCTACATGCAGGAGGAAAAGATGCCGTGGCTCGCCATGCCGCTGGACAAGGTGAACAGGATTCCCCTGCTGACCGGCTACACGAAGGGCGGCATTCCCCAGCTGGTCATCGTCGACCGGCAGGGGAAGGTGCTGGCCGATTCGTACCAGGGTGCCAATTATCTCGGGCCGAAGGTGGCGATGGACGGCTTGGAGAAGATCCTGGCGACGGGCGTGGCGAAATAAGCCATCGGTTTGCCGTGGAGGCGGGACGATCAGTCCGGCGGGATACGCGCTGCGAAAAACCAAACTCGCGGGACTGATAGTCCCGCCTCCATCTCAGGAGCGGCTCAGCCGCGTTTGTTACCCCAGCGCTTCACTTCCTTCAGCTCGGGCGTGCGCGCCTCGGCGAGGACCCCGGCGACGGCGGCATGGCCGCGGAGCCGCTGGAACGCGTCCGGGCTGATGCGCCACTTGAGCGCCGTGGAAGTCTCGGCAATGGGGGCGACGCGGTCGTCGAAGAGGAAGGCGAGCTCGACCCGGGTGTCGCCGTTGGCGGCGTCGATCGACTTGCGCAGCGTGCGCAGGAAATCCGGCAGCTCGGCGTGCTCGGGCGTGACGAGGAAGGTGACCTTGCGGATGTGGCCGAGGTAGCCGTCGAGCGGGTAGAGCTCCTTCACATTGAGGCGGGCGCCGTCGTTGCCCTTCATCACGGAGCCGAGCACGACCACCGGCAGGTTTTCGGCCAGCGCCGGGCCGTACTTCTCGTAGGCGTCGGCGTACATGTTGACCGAGATTGCGGCGCGCTTGCTCGACAGGTTGAAGAACGCCCAGGGGCGGTTGTCCTTTTTGGAGAGCTTCTTGTTGATGCCGCTCATGATCCCGCAGAGGCGGAACTCCACGCGGTCGCCCTCCTGCAGGACCGTCTCCTCGGTGTGCGTACAGAGCGCCTCGGCGAGGCCGCTGTAGGCGTTGAGCGGGTGGCCGGAGACGTAGAAGCCGAGCAGCTCCTTCTCGAACTGCAGGCGCTCGGCGGAGGTGAAATCAGAGGCGGATGTGGTGTGGACCGTGCCGCCGTGGCGGGACGAGGGCGTCCCGCCTCCATTCTTCGGTTTTTCCTCGGCGGCGAACACATCGAGGAAGCTGTGCTGGCCGGCGGCCTTGTCGCGCGCGTGGGCCGCGGCCCCGGCGATGGCGGCGTCGATGCCGTCGAAGAGCGGCTTGCGCGCGGCGCCGCTGAAGTCGAACGCGCCGGTCTTCACGAGGTGCTCGAGCACGCGCTTGTTGAGCGCGCGGGCGTCGACGCGCGAAGTGAAGTCGGCGAAATCCTTGAACGCGCCGTTCTTCTCGCGCTCCTCGATGATCTTCTGCGCGGCCTGCTCGCCGACGCCCTTGATGCCGGCGAGGCCGAAGCGGATCTTGTCGCCGACCGGCGTGAAGTCGGCGCGCGACTCGTTGACGTCGGGGCCGAGGACCTTGACGCCCATCGCCTCGCACTCGGCGATGAAGTGGGCGACCTTTTCGGAGTTGCCGAGCTCGGACGTGAGCATGGCCGCCATGAACTGCACCGGGAAGTTGGCCTTGAGGTAGCCGGTCTGGTAGCTGAGCACCGCGTAGGCGGCGGAATGCGACTTGTTGAAGCCGTAACCCGCGAACTTGTTCAGGATGTCGAAGATCGAGTTGGCCGTCTTGGCGTCGATCTTGTTCACCTTTGCCGCGCCCTCGACGAACTTGGCGCGTTCCTTCGCCATGGCCTCGGCGTCCTTCTTGCCCATGGCGCGGCGCAGCATGTCGGCGCCGCCGAGCGTGTAACCGGCGATGATCTTCGCGGCCTCCATGACCTGCTCCTGGTACACCATCACGCCGTAGGTCTCGCGGCAGACCTCCTCGAGGAGCTTGTGCGGGAACTGGACGGTGGCGGGGTCCTTCTTGCCGCGCACGTAGTCGGGAATCCACTCCATCGGGCCCGGGCGGTAGAGTGCGATGAGCGCGACGATCTCGTCGATCGACGACAGGCCGATCTGGCGGCAGAGCGCCTGCATGCCGCCGGATTCCAGCTGGAACACGCCGGTGGTGCGGCCGGAGTTGAGCAGCGCGTAGGTCTTCGGGTCCTCGAACCCGACCTTCTCGATGTCGAACTTGTGGTCGACGGTGCGGCGGACGTTCTCCACCGCGTCGGCGATGACGGTGAGCGTCTTGAGGCCGAGGAAGTCCATCTTCAGCAGGCCGAGCTTGCCGACCGCGTTCATGTCGAACTGCACGGTGACGTCGCCTTCCTGCAGGGTGAGCGGGACGAACTCGTCGAGCGGCGTGTCGGTGATGATGATGCCCGCGGCGTGCTTGCCGGTGTTGCGCACCATGCCCTCGAGCACGAGCGCCTGGTCGACGATCTTCTTCGCCGCCGGGTTGCCGGAGATCTCGTTGCGCAGCTCGGCGGATTTCTCGATGGCGGTCTTGAGCTCGATGTTGAGCTCGTCGGGGATCATCTTCGCCAGCCGGTCGGCCTCGACGTAGGGCAGGTCGTGGACGCGCGAGACGTCGCGGATGACCATCTTCGCGCCGAGCGTGCCGTAGGTGATGATGTTGGCCACGCACTGTTCGCCGTATTTCTGGCGGACGTAGTTGATGACTTCGCCGCGGCGGCGCATGCAGAAGTCGATGTCGAAGTCGGGCGGCGACACGCGCTCGGGGTTGAGGAAGCGCTCGAAGAGCAGCTTGAAGCGCAGCGGGTCGAGATTCGTGATGTGGAGCAGGTAGGCGACCAGGCAGCCGGCGCCGGAACCGCGGCCCGGGCCGACGGGGATCTCGTGCTCGCGCGCCCAGTGGATGAAATCCCACACGACGAGGAAGTAGTCGATGAAGCCCGTCTTCGTGATGATGGAGATCTCGAAGTCGAGGCGCTCGCAGAGGAGCTTCGCCTGCTCGACATCCTTCGCCTTGTCGGGCTTCGCGTAGTCGACGCCGTAGCGTTCCTTGAGGCCGGCGATGCAGAGGTCCTTGAGGTAACCGGCGCGGTCGGTCTTCACCTCGGCGGGCAGCGGATATTTCGGGTAGCGCTCGGAGCCCTTGGGGAAGGGGATGGACAGGTCGCACATCTCGGCGACGAGCTGGGTGTTGGTGATCGAATCGGGCACCTCGCCGAAGACCTTCGCCATCTCGTCGCGCGACTTCAGGTAGAACTGGGTGCCGTCGAACTTCATCCGGTTCTCTTCCGCGACCTTGGCGCCGGTTTGGATGCAAAGCAGCGTGTCGTGCGGGCCGGCGTCGCCGTGGTTGACGTAGTGGACGTCGTTCGAGCAGATGACCTTCAGGCCGAACTCCTCGGCGATCTTGAGGAGGCCGGGGATGATCTTGCGCTGTTCCGGGATGCCGTGGTCCTGGATTTCGACGAAGTAGTTTTCCTTGCCGAAAATATCGATGAAGTGGGCGCAGGCCTTGCGCGCCTCGGGGTAGTTGTCGTGCAGCAGGTGCTGCGGGACGAGCGACGCGAGGCAGCCGGTGAAACCGATCAGGCCCTTGGCATGCTGCGCGAGTTTCTCGAGGTCGGTGCGCGGCTTGTAATAGAAGCCCTTGAGGTGCGCGTCGGACACGAGCTTCAGCAGGTTCTGGTAACCGGTGAGGTCGCGGGCGAGGAGGCCGAGGTGGTAGATGGACTTGCCCTCGTCGGAGCGGCCGGTGCGTTCGAGGCGTGAACCGGCGGCGAGGTAGAGTTCGCAGCCGACCAGCGGCTTGATGCCCTTCGACTTGGCGGTGTTGTAGAAGTCGATCGCGCCGTAAAGATTGCCGTGGTCGGTGAGGGCGAGGGCCTTCATGCCGAGGGCGGTGGCGCGGTCCATCAAGCGGTCGATCCGGCACGCTCCATCCAGCAGGGAGTAGTCGCTGTGGACATGCAGATGGACGAAATTGGAGTCGGGAGCCGCCAAGGTTCGTTTATGGGAATCAGCGGGTTAGGCACCTGCAAGAACTATTCGGGCGAACACACCCCGGCGCTGCGCGCCACCCCTCTTGATAGAGGGGAATCAATCCACTGCAGCCCAAGTCCCCTCTATGAAGAGGGGTGCCCGAAGGGCGGGGTGTGTGAGGGTAAAACGGGCGAAAAGATTGCTGTTGACGGCGGTTTGGGGGGCTGGCTCTTTGTGACCTTTTCCAAAGACAACTCCCTCCCTTTCACCATGCCCATCGAGATCAAAATGCGTAAGAATGAGCCGATCGACCGTGCGCTGCGCCGCATGAAGAAGAAGCTCGAGCGCGAGAACATCATCAAGGATGTCCGTATGAAGCGCTACAACGAGAAGCCCTGCGAACGCCGCCGCCGCAAGGAGAAGGTCATGGCCTTCACCGCGATGCTGCGCCGCCGTTACGCGGAATAAGCTTCCGGTTCCGTTCGCCTTTCACCGGCCGTGCGTCCTCCCGGATGCCGGCCGGTTTTCTTTTTGGGGACGGCATTTGGCTGGAGGCGGGACGACCAGTCCCGCGGCATTGAGCCGTGTCTCGCGGGACCGATGGTCCCACCTCCATTCGAATTGCGAGTGGCTTGATTTAGGCGTTCTCACCTGTCCTAGTAAAAAGCCGCCCTGCATGAAACCGATTGTCGCCCTTTCCAGTTGCTGGCTTTCCCAGCGCCACCAGGACGGCTACGCGATGCTGCAGGAGATGGCCGGGCTGGGTTTCGAGTACGCCGAGCTCAGCCACGGCGTCCGGATCACGCTCGTCCCCGGCATCCTCAAGGCGGTCGAGGAGGGCGTCATCAAGATCGCATCCTGCCACAACTTCTGTCCGCTGCCGACCGGCGTGACCCATGCGGCGCCGAATCTCTACATGCCGTCGTCGGCGGACCCGCGCGAGCGCGACCAGTGGTTGCGCCAGAGCAAGCGCACGATCGACTTCGCGGCGCAGGTGCAGGCGAAGAAGGTCGTGCTGCACCTGGGCGCGGTGGAATTTTTCTGGTTCAATCCCGGCAACAAGGTCGACGCCTACTACGAGAGTCACCTGGGCGAGAACCTCGCCGACGATGCGGTTTACCAGAAGCTGCTGGCGAAGGCGCTGGCCAAGCTTCGCAAGCGGATGCCGGCCTACTGGGAGAATGTGAAGGCGGGCCTGGCGGCGCTCCTGACCTATTCCCGGGAAAAGGGCGTGCTGCTCGCCTTCGAAAACCGCGAGAAGTTCGAGGAGCTGCCCGTCGATGCGGACTACGCCGAATTTGTCGCCGGGTTCGTGGCGCAGGGCGGCGGCTGCGGTTACTGGCACGACACCGGCCATGCGCAGATCAAGCATGACATGGGCCTGCTCGACCATCGTGCGCACCTCGAGAAAAACGCACCGAACGCGATCGGTTTCCACCTGCACGATGTCAGCGCCGACGGCCACGACCACCAGCCGATCGGCACCGGCAAGATCGACTTCGACATGGTCAGCAGCTTCTGGCGGCCGGAGCACACGCTGGTGTTGGAGTTCAGCCCGCGTCTCACGACCGAACAGGTGCTGGCGTCGAAGCGGCGGGTGGAGGAGCTGCTCGCCAAGCGGTTTCCCTGAGTTTCTCTCGTAAAAGCGAATCCGGCCAGCAACGGCGTCCCGGCGCCCGCCGGTCCGGATTATTGGTCTGGAAGACAGTTGCTTGCGGGGACGGCAGCCGCCATCGCCGGCACGCTGCGCAACTTAAGGAAAACTTCTGTGATATTTTCGTGATAAGTGGCGGGACGGAATGTGCCGACTACGGGAACAGCCCCAACGGGCATTCCCATGCGTACATCCTGTCCCCGTTCAGTCCACCTGCTCACCGGTCTCCTGCTTTTGCCCGCCGCCGTCGCGCTGCGGGCCGAAACCAAGGCGCTCACCATGGAGGAGCGCATGACACGCCTCGAGAACGCCATCGCGCGCATCGAGTCGCGCCTGAACGAAACGGTCAGCGCCGACGAGCTCGCCCCGACCCTCAAGGAATACAGCGACCTCACCCGCGCCCTCGGCTGGGACGGGAAGTCGCCGTTGCCCTCGGTCAAGCCGGGCGGCAGGGAAAAGTCCCTCGCGCTGGGCGGCTTCGTGCAGGCCAACTTCGAGAGCGGTGATGCGCCCGACTCCCGTTTCGCCGGGCTCAACAACCGCTTTCTCCTGCGTCGCGCGCGCCTCTTCGTGTCCGGGACCTTCGCCGAGAACATCGCCTTCAAGCTCGAGTCCGACTTCGGCAACAACTCGATCGCCGCCAAGACCGGCATCTCGGGCCAGATGACCGACGCCTACCTCTCGTGGACGAAATATCCCGAGGCGAGCCTGCGCCTCGGCCAGTTCAAGACGCCGTTCGGCTACGAGCAGCTCGCGGCCGACACCAAGATCTACACGGTCGAGCGCTCGCTGCCCAACGACAGCCTGACCCTCGGCCGTCAGGTCGGCCTGATGGCCTATGGCGACGTGGCCGACAAGCGCCTCAGTTATTCCATCGCGGCCTACAACGGCACCGGCACGAATATCAGTTCGAACGACAACCAGAAGTTCCTGTGGGTCGGCCGCGTTGCGGGCACAGTCCTGGATACGCAGGTGGACGGGAAGAAGGTCAAGGTCACGGCCGGCGCGAATTACTTTTCGACCCAGGACAAAGGCACATTCACCGGCCGCCGCGAGGGCGAGGGTCTCGATGCACAGGTGGTCTACGGCCCGGCCGAGCTCCAGGCCGAGTGGCTGCGCAACGACCGCCATCCGCTGACGGGCGCCGCGACGCAATCCCAGGGTTGGGCGGTGCTCGGGGCCTACACCTTCCTGCCGAAGTGGCAGGGCGTCGTGCGCTATGAAACTTACGACAGCAATACGGCGACCGCCAGCACCACGACCGGCCTCTGGACCTATGGTGTGAACTACCTGATCAAGGGCGATGACCTGAAGCTGTCCCTCAACTGGCTCACGGGCGACCAGCCCGTCCCGCTGTCCGATGGCGACCGCTTCCTCTGCCGCATGCAGATGATGTTCTAACCCGCGCCAATCCTTTCCTTTCGTTCCGCCATGAAAACCCGCCTGTCGCTCCTGCTTCCTGTCCTATCCGCCTTGTTTGCCTTCCCGGCGTTCGCCGCGATCCCGCCCGAAACGCAGGCGCGGATCGACGAGCGCATCCAGGCGGTCGCCGGCTGGGCAGCGGACCCGGTGATCGTGGAGGCGGTCAAGGCGCACAACGCCGCGCTGCCGCCCGAGCAAGCGGCGTTGAACCAGGAGAAATGGCGCGCGCTCACGGTGCTCGATCCGCTGGTGCGCGGTTTCACCCGCAACGACGTGGGGCAGCTTCTGAAGGGCAAGAAGGACGACGCGATCTCCGAGGCGTTCGTCTCCGACGCCGAGGGTTTCAAGGTTGGCTTTATCGCCAAGCCCACGAACTGGTGTCACAAGGGCAAGCCGAAGCATGACGTGCCGATGACAGGCAAGACCTGGCAGGGCCCGGTCGAGATCGACGAGTCCAGCGGTCAGCATCAGCTCCAGGTTTCCGTGCCGGTGCTCGACAACGGCAAGCCCATCGGCTCGCTCGTCGTCGGCCTGAGCATCACAAAACTCACGCAGTAAGTGCGGCGGTCGCGCCGCAAACGCAAGGAGCCGGCATCAAGCCGGCCCGGTGGGCCGGCTTTTTTTGGTGGGAGCAGGGTGATGCAGGGAGAAGCGTTGGGGCCTATTCCTCATGACGTAACTATTTGTTTAACAGCTCCGTGCTTGGTCTTCACAGAATGGGGCTCCACTCGTCTGAGCACACATTAAACCAAAGATTGAAATGAAAATCCGCACCCAACAGGCGTTCACGCTTGTCGAAATCATGATCGTCGTGGTCATCATCGGCCTCCTGGCCGCCATGGCCATTCCCGCATTCCAGAAGGTCCGCCAGGCTTCCCAGGACAAGGCGGTCCTCAACAACGCCCGGCAGCTTTCCGCCGCGGCCGACCAGTATTATCTGGAATACGGCGGCTCGAGCGTCGGCACCGAGAACCTGATCGGCGCGACGAATTACGTTAAGGCGCTCAACACCGTGGCGCAGGAGACGTATCCGACCGGCTTCACGCAGGGCATCACGATCACCATCACCGGTGTCGCTGGTCTCCGCACGATCACGTACTCGCCGTAACGCCGGCGCGGAACCGGGCGCATGCGCCCGGTTCTCCTTCTGCGCGAAAAATGTCGCGCACCCACGCGGTCGGAGGGTGTCCAAGCCCGGACACCATATGTCTTCCCCTGCACGTTCGCCGCGCCTCTACCAGATCCGTCGTTTCCGCCTGCGCTATGTCGGGCAGTATTTTCTGCGCGGCATGCTGGTGATCGCGCCGATCGCGCTGACGATCGGGCTGCTGGTCTGGCTGTTCCGCAAGGTGGACAGCCTGTTGAATCCCCGGCTCGACATGCCCGGCCTCGGGCTCGTCCTCATGTTGCTGTCCATCGTGGTGATCGGCTGGGTCAGCTCGTTCTTTTTTGTCCGCCGGGTTTTCGGCGTCTTCGGCCACGGCATGGAGAAGATGCCCGGTGTCAGCTTCATCTACACCTCGCTGCGGGACTTCTTCGAGGCGTTTGTCGGCAACAAGCGCCGCTTCACCCAGTCGGTGCTGGTCAACGTGTTCGCCGAGGAGGTATGGCTGGTCGGTTTCCTGACCGACGAGGAGCTCGATGCCTTCGGGCTCGGGGCGAAGTACGTTTCCGTGTACGTGCCCCAGGCCTACAACGTCGCCGGCCAGCTCTACCTGGTGAAACGCGAGCGCGTGAAGCCGCTCGAGCATCTGTCCTCCGCCGAAGCCATGCGCTATGCCGTCTCCGGCGGCGCGGTCGAGGTGAACGAGAAGGATTAAGCTTCGGCCAGCAGCTCGCCGATCCAGCGGCGGTGCGGGCCGGAGAGGGTGACGTGCCCGAGCTGCGCCAGCGGCACCCATTCGAGGGCCGCGTTTGCGGCGATCTTCCTCCGCAGGGCGGCCGTCGGCTTGAGCGCGTGGATCGATTCCGTGATCTGGAAACGGGTGATCGCGCGGCGCTTGGTCGCGAGCCGCGACTTGGCGTCGGGCGTGATCCCGAGGTCCGCAGCCTCGGGCAGCTCGTGCAGGCCGGCGAGGCGCTTGGCCTGGGCGTGGCCGCGGCGGAGGAGCAGGCGCTTTTTGTCCACGCACCAGAGGCGGGCCACCGCGAGTCGCTCGATGGCCTTCGGCTTGAAGCGGGGAATGCCCTCGGGATCGCCTTCGCGCCGGGCGGCGCAGAATTCCGCGACGGGGCAGGTGAGGCAGAGCGGCTTCTGCCGGAAGCAGACGGTCGCACCGAGTTCCATCATCGCCTGGTTGTGCTCGCCGGGATTGCTGCCAATGACGAGGGCGTCGGCGAGCGGCGTGAAACGCTTCACCGCTTCGGTGCCGTCGCGGAACCGGTCGGTTTCGTTCGTGAGCCGGGCGAGAATGCGGACGACATTGCCATCGACGACGGCGGCGGGTTCGTCGAACGCAATGCTCGTGATCGCGGCGGAGGTGTAAGGCCCGATGCCGGGCAACTCGCGCCATTCGGCGGGGGTGCGGGGGGGGATGGCGGCCGCGACGTGGGCTTGGGCGAGCTTGTGGAGGTTGCGGGCGCGGGAATAATAGCCGAGGCCTTCCCAGAGTTTCATGACCTTCGCCTCGGGCGCGGCGGCGAGCGCGGCGAAGCCGGGCAGTTCGCGCAGCCAGCGATCGAAGTAGGGGAGCACGGTGGCCACCTGCGTCTGTTGCAGCATGAACTCCGAGACGACCGTCTTGTAGAGCGAAGGGGCGTCGCGCCACGGGAGCTTCCGGTGGTGAACCCGGTACCACGCATGGAGCGCTTGCTGGAACGCGGGACGCTTTGAGATGAGCTGGTCGGAGTTGGCCACAAAAGTCGCGAGAAGACCCAAAAAGGCCGAGCCCGCCGGCGAGGGCCACTTTTTTGTGTGTTTTTGTGACTTTTTGTGGCCATCTCATCCCATGCCCAAATGGTCCGACGACGCCGGGGAAGAGAAGCCCAAGGCGCTCACCACCTACACGATCAAGCTCGACGACGCGCAGATGGAAAAGCTGCGCGCCGCGGTGGCGGCCAAGCATTGGGAGGAGACCGAGGTGCCGTACGCGCGTTTCGCGTTCAAGGGCCCCAAGGTCAACGTCACGGCCTACACCAGCGGCAAGGTGGTCGTGGCCGGCAAGGACACCGAGGATTTCGTGCAGAACGTCATCGAGGCCCAGGTGACGGGCGCGCCCAAGCTCGGCTATGACGACGTCCTTCATCCCGACTGGTTCGAGCCGCACGCCGGCCTCGACGAGAGCGGCAAGGGCGACCTGTTCGGCCCGGTCGTGGCGGCGACGGTGATCGCGGAAAAGCCGGCGATCGATGCCTGGCGCGCTGCCGGCGTGCGCGACAGCAAGAGCATCGAGGACTCGCAGATCCTGAAGCTCGACGAGCTCATCCAGAACACGCCCGGGGTGGTGACCGAAGTGCGCTTCATGGAGATGGGGGAGTACAACCGCGTGATGGCGCGGCCTTACGCCAGCCTCAACCGGCTGCTCGCCCAGCACCACGCCGATGCGCTGGCCGCGGCCCTGCAGAAGAAGTGGGTGCCGCGCGGCCTGCTCGACCAGTTTTCCAAGGAGCCGCTGGTGCAACGCGAGCTGAAGAAGCTCGGGCTTGAGCGCTTCAAGCTCGAGATGCGCACGAAGGCGGAAGAGGACCCGGTCGTGGCCGCGGCCTCGGTCGTGGCGCGCGCGGAGTTCGTCCGCCAGATGCGCTACCTCTCGCGCGAGTTCGGCGACAAACTCCTCTTTGGCGCCGGCGCGCAGGCCAAGGCTCAGGCGGCGCAGATGGTGGAGAAATTCGGCGCCCGTTCGCTCGGCAAGTTCGCCAAGCTGCATTTCCGCACCTGCTACGAGGTCGTGTCCGCCGCCGGCAAGCTCGACGAGCTGCCCCTGCCGGTGCCGAAGGAAAAGACCGAGTGGAAGAAGTGACCGGGTGGTCGCCGATTTCCACCGCGGTGACGCTTGCCAACACACCCGGCGCTGCAGGCCACCCCTCTTGATAGAGGGGAATCGAATCAACGTTGCCGAAGTCCCCTCTATCAAGAGGGGTGCCCGGAGGGCGGGGTGTGTCAATGGGCGGGCATGGCCCTCACGCCACCTTCGGCAGCGGCTCGGCCGCCAGCTTGCGCATGTAGGCCTGGAACTCGTCGTCCTCGCCCTCGAGCAGCGTCGGCAGCGCCTCGCGGAATTCCGCCCGCCGCACCCATTCGCGCATGTAGTCCTCCCATGACTGCCACATGCGGCGGGTCTGCTTGTCCATCTTCTCCTCGTAGACGAGCAGGTAGGCGCGTTCGAAAAGCGAGATCAGGATGCCGAAGATGGCAAGGCGCCGTTCCTTCTGCTCCTCGGTGAAGTCGACGCGACTGACCTCGCGGCGCAGCAGGTGCAGGTCGGAGTTGTCGAGCACCAGCTTGAGGAACTCGCGGTATTCGTCGGACAGGCGCTGGAAAATTTCCTCGTCCTCGTTTTGCCGCTCCTTCCGCTGTTCCCAGACGAAGGTCAGGATCGCGAGGGGCAGGCCCACGACCGTGACGATGTAGCTGGCAAGTTCCCATCCTTCGAGAAACGACATGCCGCCACTAAACCCGGAAAACGGGCGAAAACCAGCCGGCTCTCGTGACAAAGCGGTGGCGGCATGCGCAGCGGATGGTGCGGTGGAACCTGACCTCTGGGCAGGTTTTGCTTCGAGAGCGTTATCGCGTTCGAGCCCGCCCGGGGGTCGGGCTCCGCCCGTTAAGGCCGTCGCGGCATGCGCGTGCTTGCCTGTGGACGGCCGACCCCTAAAACCACGCCAATGCCCAAACGCCGACAGCTCCGCAGTTTCGACCTGAAACAGCTGGGGGAGTTCGTGTCCCTGATCGGCGTGGACGAAGCGGGGCGAGGCGCCCTGGCCGGCCCAGTCGTCGCGGGCGCTGTGCTCGTGTCGCGGGAGTTCCTGGAGGGCCGCTGGGCGGTCGGCAAATCCGGCCGGGTGAACGACTCCAAGCAGCTGACCGCCACGGAGCGCGAGGAGCTTTGGACCGAGTTCGAAGAGCTCGTGGCCGCCGGCCAGATCCACGCCAACTACGGCGTCGCGAGCGTCGCCGAAGTGGAGTCCGTCAACATCCTGGGCGCCACGAAGCTCGCGATGCGGCGCGCACTGGGCGGCATCTACCCGGCGTCGGCCTTCGAGTTCAAGGAGGAGCCGGACCTGTTTGCCAGCGAGGTCGAGAAGGCCGCCTTCCAGCCAACCGTCTCCTGCCGCATCCTGATCGACGGCCTGCCGCTGCGCAGCTTCCCGTATCCGCACCAGGGCATTGTCAGCGGCGATGCGCGCTCGCTTTGCATCGCGATGGCGTCGATCGTGGCGAAGGTGACGCGCGACCGCCTGATGGACGACCTCGAGCAGCAGTATCCCGGCTACGGCTTCGGCCAGCACAAGGGCTACGGCACCGAGGAGCACCGCGAGGCGATCCTCAAGCGCGGCCGCTGCGCGGTGCACCGCGACAGTTTCCTGCGCAAGCTCTTCGCGCAGCCGCGCGACCTCGAGGGCCAGATGACGCTTTTCGGCTGATCCCATGGCGGGTAAGAAAACCAGTTCGCTCGACAAGGTGCTCGGCCGGCTCGACCAGCTCGACGAGGCGAACCTGCACAACCTCATCCAGCGCCTCGCCCAGGAGCGTGCGCTGCTCGAGGCCGTGTTCAACACGCTGCAGGAGGGCGTGCTGGTGATCGATGGCGAGGGCGTGATCGAATACGCCAACGAGGCGGCTTCCCGCCTGGTGGGCCTGCAGCAGCCGGCGGTGGGCGAAACGCTCTGGCGGCTCGTGCCCGGGCTGCGCGGCTCGCTCGCGAAGGACGACAAGGCCGGGCCGGTGGCGACGCGGGAATTCGAGCTGACCTACCCGTCGCCGCGCGTCGTGCGGCTCTACATGGTGCCGTTCGAGGACCCGGTGGGCGGGGCGCCGCGCTCGGCGATCATCCTGTCGGACATCACCGCCGAAAAGAAATCCACCGCCGACCTGATCGAGAATGAGAAGATCTCCTCCATCCTGCTGCTGGCGGCGGGCGTGGCGCACGAGCTGGGCAACCCGCTCAACTCACTGACGATCCACCTGCAACTCATCGAGCGAAAGCTGATGAAGCTGAAGGCGTCGAAGGAGACGCGTTCGCTCGAAGATTCGATCCGGGTCTGTCGCGACGAGGTCACGCGGCTCGACGGCATCATCAAGAATTTCCTCGAGGCGATCCGCCCGCGTCCGCCCGACCTGTCCGAGATCTACCTGCCCGAGCTGATCCAGGAGGTCATGAGCTTCCAGGCCCGCGAGCTCGAGGATCGCGGCATCAAGGTCGAGGGCGAGCTGCCCGCCGGCACGCCGGTGATCATGGGCGACCGCGACCAGCTGAAGCAGGTTTTCTTCAACCTGGTGAAGAACGCCATGGAGGCCATGCAGCCCGGCGGGCGCCTCACGCTCAAGGTGCGCGCGGACGACGATTCGGTTTACGTGGCCATCGCCGATACCGGCAGCGGCATCAAGGCCGAGGATCTGGCCAAGCTTTTCCAGCCCTACCACACGACGAAAGTCAGCGGCCACGGGCTGGGGCTCATGATCGTGCAGCGCATCCTGCGCGACCACGGCGGGCACGTCGGCATCGAGAGCAAGGAGGGCGTCGGCACGGTGGTGACGCTCCAGTTCCCCCAAAAGCACCGCCGGGTGAAGATGCTGTCCGGCGGATAGCGCCGGCGGCTGGCTCAGAACAGGGAGTAGATAAACGGCGCGACGCCGGAGCCGCCGAGCATGACGAGGGCGCCCAGGAGAATCAGAACGAGGACGATCGGCGTGATCCACCACTTCTTGTTGTTGCGCAGAAACGAGACGAAAGTTTGCACCGCGGAGGGCTGCGACTGGGCGGCTTTGGTTTCGAAGGAGGTCGGTTCGGGCTTGGCCATGGCGGGGGTGGTGTTGCGCGGCTGACAGTTCAGTGTTGGTCGAAATAGCGATCGGGGGCGGGAGGCGGGTCGCGATCCTGCCAATAGCTCGGAATGTCCGGCCGCCATTTCCAGTCGAGCGGATTGCGGCCGAAGCCGCGCAGGAGAAGCCCGATCGGCAGCAGGACGAGGAAGTAGATGCCTCCCAGCAACAGGTGGGAGACGACGTAGCCGATCGGGAAAGTCGCGTAGGCCGCGCCCAGATAAACCCACCGCATCCACGGCGGATAAAGCCAGCCCGGGCCGATGAGGACCGCACCACCGATGAGGATGCCGAGTGCGGCCGTGGCGTGCCCGTGGTGCCAGACCCGCCACGCCAGGCCGCCGGTCAGCAGGAGCGCGACCGCGCCGAACAAGTACAGCTGGTTCCGACTGGGCGTTCGATTGAGGGTGAGCAGCGACATGCTAATGGGCTGAGGCTAGTCCAGCGGCAGCGTGGCGCGCCGGGCGCGGGCGGCGGCGACGGCGGCGGCAGGCTGGTCGGCTTTGTGCAGCAGGAAGTCCTCGATGACGAGCACATCAATCTCGGTGGCGAGAAAACAGCGGTAAGCGTCGGCCGGAGAGCAGACCATCGGCTCGCCGCGGACATTGAAGCTGGTGTTCACGAGCAGCGGACAGCCGGTTAAAGCGTCGAAGGCTTGGAGGAGTTCGTGCAGCCGCGGGTTGCGCGCGGCATCCACGGTTTGTACGCGAGCCGAGTGGTCAACGTGGGTCACGGCCGGAATCTCCGAGCGGAGCTCGTTGAGGCGCTGCAGGCCCGAGTGCGAACCGTCGGTCGTCCGCCGGCGGCGGGGATGAACGGGCGCGACGAACAGCATGTACGGGCTCTCGAACGAATCCGGCACCGTGAAATAATCGGCGGCGCGCTCCTGCAGGACCACCGGGGCGAAGGGCCGGAACGATTCGCGGAATTTGATCTTCTGGTTCATCACCCGTTGCATTTCCGGGCGGCGGGCATCGCCGAGGATGCTGCGCGCGCCCAACGCCCGGGGACCGAATTCCATCCGCCCCTGCACCCAGCCGACCACCTTGCCGTCGGCGAGCAGGCCGGCCACCTCGCGGGAGAGGGCGGCACGGTCCGGCTGGCGGACAAAGACCGCGTGGCTGGCGGACAGGGCGGTCTCCACTTCTGCGGACGTGTAGGACGGCCCGAGAAAAGATCCGGATTGCGCGTCGGGCCGCTGGGGCTGCCGGGGCCGATCCAGAAGCTGGTGCCAGGCAAAGCTGGTGGCTCCGAGGGCACCGCCGGCGTCACCGGCGGCGGGCTGAATCCAGATGTTTTGAAAGGGGGTTTCCTGCGCGAGCTTGCCGTTGGCCACGCAATTGAGCGCCACGCCGCCGGCGAGGCAGAGTTCATTCAAACCGGTGCGCGCGTGCAAGTGCCGGGCGATGGCGAAAATTATCTGCTCGGTGACCTGCTGGATCGAGGCCGCCAGATCCAGGTGCCGTTCTTCCAGCGGGGCCTCGGGCTGGCGCGGCGGGCCGCCGAAGAGGCGGTCGAACTTCGGTCCGGTCATGGTCAGGCCCTGGCAATAATTGAAGCAGGAAAGATCCAGCCGGAACGAGCCGTCGGGCTTCACGTCGACCAGGTGGCGGCGGATGAGGTCGGCATACTTCGGCGAACCATAGGGTGCGAGGCCCATGAGCTTGTATTCGCCGCTGTTGACGCGGAAGCCGCAGTAATAGGTGAAAGCCGAATAGAGCAGGCCGATCGAGTGGGGGAAACGGATCTCGCTCGTGAGTTCGATCCGGTTGCCCCGGCCGACGCCCAGGCTCGTGGTCGTCCATTCGCCAACCCCGTCCAGGGTCAGGATCGCCGCCGTTTCGAACGGCGAGGGGAAAAAGGCGCTCGCGGCATGGGCCTCGTGGTGCTCGACGTACAGGAAGCGTTTCTTGTAACGGCCGCCGAGCCCCCGGTTCATCTCCCGCTGCAAATGCAGCTTGGTGTTCAGCCATTGCGGCATCGCCTTGAGGAAGGACCCGAATCCCGCGGGAGCCACCCCCAGGTAGGTATCCAAAAGGCGTTCGAACTTGAGCAAGGGTTTCTCGTAGAAGACCACGTGATCCAACTGCTCCGGTTCGATGCCCGCGGCGCGCAGACAGTAGGCGACCGCCTGGGTGGGAAAGGCGGAATCGTGTTTCTCGCGGGTGAAACGCTCTTCCTGCGCCGCGGCCACGATCTGGCCGTCGGACAGCAACGCTGCCGCCGAATCATGGTAGAACGCAGAGATCCCGAGGATGTGCGTCATCGGCTCAGTTTTCGGACGGGGTGTCGTAGCGGGCGAAAAGCTGGCTGATCCGGGCGGCCGCGGCGGCATCGCCGGCGGCTTCCGCGACCCGGCGCGCCTGCCAGAGGGTAACCGGCACATCATCCTTCCGGCCAAGGTCGAGCTGGGCATTGGCCAGGCGGACCAATTGGTCCGAGGTGGCGTCCCCGGAATCGGCGAGGGCCTGCAGGTAGGACGCGGTTTTCGCCCGGTCACCCCTGGCTTCGTGGAGGTCGGCCAGGTAAGTGTTGTTTTCGACATTCCGGGGCTGGAAGGTGGCCGAGCTTTCGCGCAGCTCCTGGACGGATTCGGCCCGGCCGGTCTGTTCGTAGAGCTGGCAGAGCACGCGCAACGCGTCGGCGGATTCTGGATGCTGCGCCAGCAGATCACGCAGGGTCGTGATCGCCCCGCTGGGATCGCCGTTCCGGGCCAGCAAGCCCGCCAGCGTCACGGGCAGGCTGGTGTTGGCCGGGTCTCGCTCCAGACGAGCTTTCAGCATCTCGATGGCCCTGGCTGTATCGCCCGTCTCCAAGTCCAGTTGAATGAGGGCCTGCAAGGCGTCGCTGGTGCCTACTTCGCGATCGGTGATCTCCTGAAGGATGGGCCGGGCTTCCGCCGGGCGGCCCAGCTGGACCAGCAGCTTGGCGCGCGTTGTACTCAGGGCGTCGGAAGCCGGCAGCAGGGCGATCAGCGCTTCCATGTCGGCCAAGCCCGCCGCTGGGTTGCCCTGGACGCCATGCAGCTCCATCGCCAGGCGGCGGAAGGCGGGATTCTCCGGATCGGCTGCGATGGCGGCGGCGATGCCGTTGAGCGCCTGCGACAGGTAAGCCGGTTTGAATCCGCCGGTCCGGGCATCGAAGAGGGTCGCTGCCTGTTGCGTGATCGCCTGGCGGCGGTGCCGGCGGTCGGCGGCGAAGGTGATCTGGCCGGTGAAGGGCTCGATGGAGTTTTGCTCGTTGATGCGGATCAGCCGCGACAGCCGGGAGAACTGGCTGAAGCCCAGCGCCGCCGCCACCTGCTCGCTCGTCGCCCATTCGGGAGCACCGGCCTGCGCATTGGGATAGAGCGCGGCTTCACAAGCCGTCGCAAACTGGCGCGCCACCGCATAGTCGCCGTCCCAGCTGAAATGGACGTGATCGAGCAGCAATTCCTGCCCGGCGATCGGGGCCGTGGATTTGGGATCGGAGCCGAGGATTTTCGCGGTGTCGATGAGCGTGATGCGGTCCCCGGCGTTGCGTGCCACGCCACGGATGATCTCATTGATCGGCGTGTCCGGCCGGAAGCGCAGGGAGTCGAAATGGAGGGCCTTGATCAGCTGCTCGCGCGCCACGTCAGGCTGTCCCAGCGCGAGTTCGGCCCGGCCCAGGAGATAATAGGTGTCGGCATACTGGTCGTCGATTTTCAGCGCCTCGCCCAGGTGCTGGCGGGCGGAGGCGAAGCGTTCGAGCTTCCACGCGCGCAGGCCCGCCTCGAACTGCACTTTCCAGCGCGCGATGTCGGCGGGCGACAGCGCGGGGTTGTGGGCCGGGATGAACGGCGCGCAATCCTGCAGGTTTGCGACCACGGTGCCCATGACCACGGGAGCGTGCAGCGCTTCGGCTTCGGCCACGATGTCCCGGAGGTTGGTTTCGAAATTCCGATAGACCGCGCGCAACCGGGGGTCGTCGGCGCGGACCGTGCTGCCGACGAACATTTTCATGCCCTCCCATTCCCGCGAGGCCCCTGAACCGGCCGGCATGAGCCGGGCGATCAGCTGGCCCGTGCGCGTGCGCTTGGCCATCACGCTCAAGCGCACGACCCATGCCGGCGGGGTGCTGTTGGAATAGAAGGACCCCGGCCCGTAGGGCCCGACCACTTCATTGTTGCCGGCATAGATGACGATGAGGTCGGGCGAAAAAGGGGCGAGTTCCCGGGCGGCCTGGTAGATCACGTGCGAATTGATCGCGGTGGTGCCCAGGTTGTAGATCTCCGTCTTGGCCTCCGGGTGCCGCAGGCGCAAAAGCGCGCGCAGCTGGGAGACGAACCCGAATTCCGGGGACGGGATGCCCAGGGCCGCCGATTCGCCCAGCACAAAAATCCGCTTGGTCCCCGCCGGCTTGTTGACCGCAATGCGAAACGGCGAAGGTTGCAGGCCGAAGGAGGCCGGGGCAAAAACCGACGTGAAGGCCCGGTTGGTTTGATAATAGCCCGGCTTGGTATCCGGTACAAAAAGCCGCAGATCCTGGCCGAAGCCGACGACCCGCAGTCCCAGCTCCAAGGCCCCGAGGGTGAGGAGCGGAGCGCCAACCACCAAACAGGCGCGACCAAGCCATCGGACTAGACGCAATCGACTTGGCGTGGGGGGAATGGTTTGGGACGCAGGATTGGGCAACTGAGACATTGCTCGTAAGAAGCACGGACTATCAGGAAGGGTTGGCCTAAAGCGCCGTTTCCTACGTTCTCACGATATACCGCGGGGAAACGGGATCATCGGTTTACACCAGATTCGGGAGACGGGGTTTAGGGAAAGACCAAACGGAAGCGTGGCGGTCAGACCGTAGCCCCAAACCGGTCCCCGGCGAGGACAAACAGAGGTTTGCGCCCGGATGACCCGGCCCGGCCGACTTGGCCGGGAAAAGCCCGGGCTTGGCGCATTTGGCTTCGGCCAGGAATCGATGGTGACATGGGTGAGCGAAGCCGGAATATATCGCCGCTTCACGGCTCCTACTTTCCACATGCCCAGCGAGATCTTCACGCAATTGGTGGACGCGCACTACACGCCGCTCTTCCGCTTCGCGCTCAGCCTGACCAAGAACCAGGCCGACGCGGGTGATCTCACGCAGCAGACCTTCTTCATCTGGGCCAAGCAGGGGCATGCGCTGCGCGAGCAGTCGAAGGCCAAGTCCTGGCTTTTCACCACGCTTTACCGGGAATTCCTGCGCGGCCGCCGCCGGTCCGAGCGGGTGACCGCGCTCGAGGACCTCGGGCCGGTCGAGGCGGATCCACCGGCGCCGGAAGTCGACGTGATCACGGGCATGGACGCGGGCCTGGTGGTCGAGGCGCTGCAGGAAGTGGACGAGGTCTACCGCGTGCCGCTGACCCTTTTCTACATGCAGGATCTTTCGTACAAGGAAATCGCCGAGATGCTGGAGGCGCCGATCGGGACCGTGATGTCGCGGTTGTCGCGCGGCAAGGCGCAGCTCCGGGCCGCCCTGGCCCGCAAGGAGGGCGCGCGCAGCAAGATCCTGCCGTTCCAACCGGCCAACACGAGGAAGCAATCATGAACAACGCCGAGGCAAAATTCATCCTCCAAGGCTACCGGCCCAACGGGGCCGATGCGGCTGACGCGACGTTCTGCGCCGCGGTGGAGCAAGCCAAGACCGATCCGGCCCTGGGCGAGTGGTTCGCCAAGCAGCAGGCCTTCGATGCTGCCGTCAGCGAGAAGCTCGGCCAGGTGACGCCGCCGCCGGACCTGCGCGCCGCGATCCTGGCGGGCGGGCGGGTGACGGCCGCCGGCACGGCCAGCCGGCATTGGTGGAACCAGCCGGTGTGGATGGGGGCCGCCGCCGCGATCGCGATCATGTTCGCCACCACGGTCGCCCTGTGGCCGCGCTCGGCGCTGGCGTTTGACGAGTTCGCGCTGGCCGACGCCAAGAACAGCTCGACGCACGGCGGCCACGGCCACGAGAACAACCAGCTGCAGGCGGTGCTGAACGATCCCGGCACGCCGCTCACCGGCAAGCTGCCGATCGACTTCGCCGCGCTGCACGACAAGGGCTGCCGCATGGTGCAGTTCGAGGGCCGCGACGTCCTGGAGATCTGCTTCAACCGCAACGGCACCTGGTTCCATTGCTACATCGCGCAGGCGTCGGATTTCCCGCGCATGGCGATGGGCACGACGCCGAACATCATCGACCTGGGCACCGCCGCGCTCGCCTCGTGGACGGACGGCCAGCACCTTCTCGTCGTGGTGAGCAAGACCGGCCGCCAGAACCTCGCGGCGATTCTCTGATTAGTCCGTTTGCCAAGCGCGCGCGAAGGCCTAGCATTCCGGGTGTGAAGCAACCAGCCGCCCCAGCGACCCCCGAGCATCTCCGGCTGGCCGAGGATGCGGGCCGACAGAAGAATTGGAAACGCTGGGGACCCTACCTGGCCGAGCGGCAGTGGGGCACCGTGCGCGAGGATTACTCCGCCGAGGGTGACGTGTGGAAATACTTTCCCTTCGAGCAGGCGCAGAGCCGAGCCTACCGCTGGGGCGAGGACGGCCTGATGGGCGTGACGGACCGCGAGTGCCGGCTGTGCTTCGCGCTGGCGCTGTGGAACGGGCGCGATGCGCGACTGAAGGAGCGGCTCTTCGGCCTGAGCGGCCCCGAGGGCAACCACGGCGAGGACGTGAAGGAGGCGTACTTCTACACCGCCAGCACGCCGACGCACAGCCACATGCGGGCGGTCTATCATTACCCGCAAGCCGAGTTTCCTTACGCGCGGCTGCGCGAGGAAAACGCGCGGCGCGGCCGCGACGTGCCGGAGTTCGAGTTGGAGGACACGGGGATTTTTGCGGAGAACCGGTATTTCGAGGTGGCCGTCGAGTACGCCAAGGCCGGTCCCAACGACCTTCTGATTGAGATCACGGCGAAGAATTGCGGCCCGGACGCCGCGGCGCTGCACCTGCTGCCGACCCTGTGGTTCCGCAACACCTGGTCGTGGGGCTGCCGTCACGAAGGCTGCGAAGTGAAGCCACGCCTGCAGGAAATGGCCGCCGGCCGCGTGGCGACGCGACATGCCACGCTCGAGCCGTTCGTGTGGGAGTTCGAGCGGGCGGGGGAGACCCGGACGCTTTTCACCGAGAACGAAAGCAACCTGCGCCGGCTCTTCGGTGCGGAAAACGCCGGCCCGTGCACCAAGGATGGCTTTGACGACTGCGTTGTGCACGGGCGCGCAGACGCGGTGGGCGCCGGCCGCACCGGCACCAAGGTCGCGGCGCACCGTGTGCTGCAGCTGAAACCGGGTGAGTCGCACGTCATGCGCCTGCGGCTCTACGCGCAGGCGGAGGCGCCGAAGGAAACCTTCGGCGCCGGGTTCGCGGCGGTTTTTCAGAAGCGACGGGCGGAAGCCGAGGCGTTTTATGCGAGCGTGCTGCCGGCGGGCATCGGCGACGAGGAGCGCAACGTCGCACGCCAGGCCTTCGCGGGACTGCTGTGGTCGAAGCAGTTTTATCATTTCATCGTCGCGGACTGGCTGCAGGGCGACCCGGACCAGCCGCCGCCGCCGGTGGAGCGCCGGAGCGGGCGCAACAGCGACTGGCCGCACCTGTTCAACCGCGACATCATCTCGATGCCGGACAAGTGGGAGTACCCGTGGTTTGCGGCGTGGGACCTGGCCTTCCACATGATCCCGTTCGCGCGCATCGACCCGCACTTTGCGAAGGACCAGCTGAACCTTTTCCTGCGCGAGTGGTACATGCACCCGAACGGCCAGATCCCCGCGTACGAGTGGAATTTTTCCGACGTGAACCCGCCGGTGCACGCGTGGGCGTGCTGGCGCGTCTACAAGATGACCGGGGCGCGCGGGGCGCGCGACCGGGTGTTCCTCGCGCGGGTGTTCCAGAAACTGCTCGTGAACTTCACGTGGTGGGTGAACCGCAAGGATCCCGGCGGGAAGCATATCTTCGCCGGCGGCTTCCTCGGACTCGACAACATCGGCCTGTTCGACCGCTCGAAACCGCTGCCGACCGGCGGCCAGCTGGAGCAGGCGGACGGCACGGCGTGGATGGCGTTTTATTGCAGCACGATGCTCGCGATGGCGCTGGAGCTGGCGGAGGAGGATCCCGCCTACGAGGACATCGCGTCGAAATTCTTTGAGCACTTCGTGGCGATCGCCGACGCGACCAATCACCTCGGCGGCACCGGCCTCTGGCACGAGGGCGACGGTTTCTATTACGACCAGCTCATGATGAACGGGCAGAGTTATCCGCTGCGCGTGCGCTCGATGGTGGGGGTGATCCCGCTGTTCGCGGTGGAGTTCATTGAGGAGGACCGCCTCGACAAGCTGCCCGGCTTTGCCAAGCGCACCCGCTGGTTCCTGGAGAATCGGCGCGATCTCGCGGCACACATCTCCTACCTGACCTGCGACGGCACCGAAACCGGCCGACGGTTGCTGGCGATTCCCTCCAAGGAACGTTTGGAGCGGATGCTGCGGTATCTTTTCGACGAAAAGGAATTCCTGTCGCCGTACGGCATTCGCTCCATGTCGCTCGTCCACAAGGACCACCCGTTTGTGTTCCAGGCGGAAGGGCAGGAGTACCGGGTGGGCTACGTGCCCGGTGAATCCGATTCCGGCTTGTTTGGCGGCAATTCCAACTGGCGCGGTCCGATCTGGTTTCCGCTGAATTTCCTGCTGATCGAGGCCTTGGAGCGCTATCACCACTTCTACGGGGATACCTTGTTGGTGGAGTTTCCGACCGGCAGCGGGCGCCGGATCAACCTCAAGCAGGCCGCCCGGGAGCTGTCGCGCCGGCTGGTCGGAATCTTCGTTCCAGACAAGGCGGGCGACCGTCCTTGCCACCGTCCGGAGGGGGCTGGGGCGGAGACCGAACGCCTCAAGGAGATGGTGCTTTTTCACGAATATTTCCACGCCGATACGGGGCAGGGTTTGGGCGCGAGCCATCAGACGGGATGGACCGCTTTGGTGGCGCGGCTGATCGAGAGTTTAGCTGGGGAAAAGGGCTGATTTTACACGAAAGATTTTCGGGCAAAACGGCACGTAAAAGGGTTAATTTTTACGAGCTTGGATGGCGATTTCGTGAAAAGAGTGACACCCCGTCGCCACGCATTTTTTAGGGAGAAAATGCTGCTTGTCGGGGTCCTAGAGATGCCCTTCTTCGCGGCCATCTAGTCATGAAAAGACAGCTCACACAGATCCTCCTCTTGGTGTCTGCTCTCGCTTTTACAATCAAAGCGAGTGCCGATGACCGCTGGGAGACTTTGCGCGCCATCAACTGGGTCGAGAATCCGACCAACCACACGAGAATGGGCCGTTTCGGCGAACTGGGACCCTACCAGTTCCGTCCGGCTACGTGGCGGATGCATACCCGCAAGCCCTTCCAAATGGCCATCCAGCGCGAGGCCGCGGACGAGGTGGCTGTGATCCACTATGAGTGGATTAAAAGCCGCCTGGAGGCCGCTGGCGTCGATGCCAGCGCCTTTAACATCGCGATGGCTTGGAATACCGGCGTGGACAACGTCATCAATGGCCGCGCCCCCAGCGTCAGCTACAACTACGCCGAGCGCGTGGTGAACCTGGTCCATACCTTCCATCAGCGCGCCCTCGCCGCCGAGGCCAACAAGGCCCAGGTCGAGGTGCCCTCGACCCAAGCCCCGCTGGTTGCGGTGGTCCCGTCGCTCGACAAGCCCATCGTGCACTTCTCGGTGCTCAAGGATGCGCCCCGGATCGAGATTGTGGTGGTTCCGCCGCCGCCGGCTCCGACCATCAGCACGCCGCATGACGAGCCGCTGCCGGCCAAGCCGCTGTTCGTGGTTTCGACCACCGCCACGCTGACCCCGCAGTTCAACCTGCTCTCGGGTCTGTCGAACTGAACCTTCGGTCACCCTAAAAACGAACGCCGTCCCGCAGGACGGCGTTTTTATTTGGCGAAGTCAGCTTGAGCCTACTCGAGGAAGGAGCTTTGTTTCGGCGCCTTGTCGGTTTCGGCCTGGGGCGGGGTGCTGAGGTGGCGCGGCGGCTTCGCCACACGTGAGGCCACGGCAGCCTCGCGGTCGCGCACGACGCGGTCGCACATGGTCTCGATTTGCAGCTGCAGCCAGTGGCACGTGGCGCTGCCTTCGGTATAGTCCGCCGCGCCGTAGTGGTCGATGCGGCCGGTCTGGCGCAAGCGGTCATTCTGCTCGAACTCGGCGCGCACGGCGGGATTGTAGACCGCGTAGGTCTTGCCGCCGCCTTTCTTGACCACGGAGAAGCTCGGGACATCGCTCGGGCCGTCGGCGATGTAGATCATGTTCTGCAGCGGAATGCGGCGGTCCTCCGGCTGGACCTTCGCGTTCACGTCGATCGCGGCGTTCTTGTTCGTGCCCTTGTTGATCTCGAAGATCGCGCGCGTCTTCGTCGTGTTGTCGATCATCACGCCGATCTGGGCGATCTCGGCCGCGGCTTCGAGGGCCATTTCCTTCTGGCGCAGGAAACCGGGCTGCAGGGGATTCTCGATGAACTCGCAGGCCCAGACTCCGTCGATATACGGCGCGATCGCGCTGCCGCGCACCATCTCGGCGAGGCCGGTGCTGACGACGTAGTGCTCGAGATGGATGTCGTGCTTCGCGTACTCCGGCTTGGCCTTCACCCAGGCGCGCGAGCTCTCGAAGAATTTCGGCAGGCCGGGATAGAAACCGATCTCCTTGCCGCACTCGCGCAGGATCTTGTTGCTCAGGCCGGCCATCTTGCCGGACAGCACGTAGGTGAGCAGGTGGTTGAGGTAGCTGATCTCGGGCGAGATGTGGTAGCCGCGTTTCTTGTAGTTCTCGGCCAGCGCATTCGTCTCGGTCCAGAACGTCGGTTCGTCGATCCCATAACGGCGGAACAGCGGCGCCTGCATGTAGGCAGGGATCAAAGTCTTGTCAAAGTCCCAGACGCAGGCGATGATGTTCTGAGTGAAGAGCGTTGAGGCCATCTCGGAGGTTTTCTACTAGGCGACGGAAGCGTCGTTGGTTTGGCCGTTCATAAAGCCGCCGCGGGCGGCTTAAGCAATTCGCAATTTCCCTCCGCCTGTTCGCATGGATCAACTTCCCGAGATTACTCCGTTTCAACGCCGCCTCGACGAGCTCGACGCGCAGATGGCGGAGCCGTCGTTTTATTCCAACCCGCGCAAGGCGGCCGACATCAGCCGCGAGCAGCAGTCGCTGCGTCAGCTGGTCGACAACTTCCGGCTCTATGAACGCATGGGACGCGACCTCGCGGCGCATGCCGTCCTGATCAAGGACCCGCGCGGCGACGCCGAGTTGCGCGCGCTGGCCCAGCTCGAGGTGCCCGAACTCGAGGAGAAACGGGCGGCGCTCAAGCAGGCGGTGCTGCTGGCCATGATCCCGCCGGAGCCGTCGGACTCGCGCAACACGGTCTTGGAAATCCGCGCCGGCACCGGCGGTGACGAGGCGAGCCTGTTCGCGGCGGAGCTTTTCCGGCTCTACACGAAATACGCCGAGGGCCGGGGCTGGAAAATCCAGCCGATGAGTTCCAGCGCGTCCGATCGCGGCGGGCTCAAGGAAGTCATCTTCCTCATCACGGGCCAGGAGGTCTACAAGCAGCTGAAGTTCGAGAGCGGCGTACACCGCGTGCAACGCATCCCGGTCACGGAGGCCAACGGCCGCATCCACACCTCGACCGTGACCGTGGCGGTGCTGCCCGAGGCCGAGGAAGTCGACGTGCAGATCGACCCGCAGGATTTGGAGATCACCGTGCAACGCGCCAGCGGCCCGGGCGGGCAGGGCGTGAACACCACCGATTCCGCCGTACGCATCATCCACAAGCCGACGGGCCTGATGGTTTATTGCGCGGACGGACGCTCGCAACAGAAGAACAAGGCGCAGGCCATGGCGGTCCTGCGCTCGCGCCTGCTCAAGCAGAAGGAGGACGAGGAGCGCAGCCGCTACGCGTCGCAGCGGCGCGACCAGATCGGCACGGGCGACCGCAGCGAGCGGATCCGCACTTACAACTTCCCGCAGAATCGCGTGACCGACCACCGCATCGGGCTCACGCTCTACAACCTTCCGGCGGTGATGGAGGGCAACCTCGACCCGGTGATCAGCGCGCTGCAGCGGGCGGACTTCGAGGAGAAGCTGGCGGAACTGACCGGGGCGCCGCGCCCGGTGCGCGGGCGCAGCTCCGGCGACGACGAATAAGCCATGCTGACCATCCTCGAAATCATCAAGCGCACGACCGAATTCCTCGACAAGAAGGGGGTCGAGAGCGCACGCCTGAATTCCGAGCTGCTGGTCGGCCATGCGCTCGGGTTGAAGCGCATGCAGCTTTACTTGCAGTTCGAGCGTCCGCTGACGGAAGCCGAGCTGGAGAAAATCCGCCCGCTGGTGAAGCGCCGCGGCAATCGCGAACCGCTCCAATACATCATGGGCGAGGTGGAGTTCGCCGGCCTGAAACTGAAGGTCGACCGGCGCGCGCTCATCCCGCGGCCCGAGACCGAGCACTTGATCGAATTGCTGGCGAAGGAACTGGCGGCGCCGCCGGCGCGCATTCTCGACCTGGGCACGGGGAGCGGTGCGATTGCCCTGGCGCTGGCGAAGAAATATCCCGCGGCGCAGGTGACCGGTGTCGACAAAAGCGCGGAAGCACTGGCCCTGGCCCGGGAGAACGCGGCGCTGGCCGGCCTGGCCGATCGCGTGACGTTCCTGGAGTCGGATTGGTTCTCGGCGCTGCCCGCGAGCGCGAAATTCCCGCTCATCGTGGCGAATCCGCCGTATTTGACGGAAGACGAAGTCCGCGAAGCGCAGCCGGAGGTGAAGGATCACGAACCGGTGGCCGCGCTGACGCCGGGCAAGGACGGCATTTCCGACCTCATCCGCATCATCACCGAAGCGCCGCGCCATCTCGAACCCAGCGGGTTGCTCGCCTGCGAGACGGGCATTGCCCAGCACAGGCAGCTGCAGGAGCTGGCGGCGCTGTCCGGCTACAAGCAGACGAAATCGCTGCCCGACCTGACGGGTCGCGACCGCTGCCTGTTAGCCTTTCTTTGAGCTGCGGGCGAGGCCCGGGGGACGGCCGTCCGTCCACGCCAGCGGATTGTCGGTGAGGTGCAGCGCATCCGAGACGACGCGCAGCGTCTCGCGGAGGTGGACATCGAACTTCACCTTGCTGTCGCCGTCGACCGCATCGGTGTCCCCCTCGTCTTCCGTGATCTCGGCGGGCTTGGTGCCGGCGACCTCGGCCTTGACGACGGAGTCGAGTTTCACCTCGTGTTCGACATAGTTGGTCTTGGCCAGGCGGTCGCGCTCCTCGTCCATGGTCTTCTGGAAGTCGTCATCCGACTTCTTGCGGGCGAGGCGTTCCTCGAGGTTGAGGGAAATGGTCTTCTGCTCCTGGCGCTCCTTGAAGCGGTCGATGTTCTTCTTGAGGTAGGCGAACTCCTCGAGCGTGTCCTGGCGGGCGAGGCTGGCCTGCCGCAGCGGCTGCACCACCGTCGGATCGAGCGCCTTGCCGGTGAAGGTCGTGGGCTGGATCTCGTCCCACACGAGCGCGTGCGGGAGGCTGGATTCGCCGATGGGCAGGAAGTCGTCGATGGAAGGCAGGGTGATGTCGGGCGTGACGCCCTTCTTCTGCGTGGAGGAGCCGCTCGGCAGGTAGAACTTGCGCACCGTGAGCTTGGCCGCGCCGGTGTTGGTGATCTCCTGGCTCATGCGCGGGAGGTAGTTCTTCATTTCGAGGACGGCCTGGACCGTGCCCTTGCCGTGGGTCGAGCTGTCGCCGATGATCACGGCGCGACCGTAGTTCTGCAGGGCGCCGGCGAAGATTTCCGAGGCGGAGGCGCTGAAGCGCGAGGTGAGGACGGCGAGCGGACCGTCATAGGCGACCGCGGCGTCGGTGTCGCTGTCCACGGAAACCTGGCCCTGGAAATCGCGCTCCTGCACGACGGGGCCTTCCTTGATGAAGAGGCCGGTCATGTTCACGGCCTCGGAAAGCAGGCCGCCGCCGTTGCGGCGCAGGTCGATCACGAGGGCCTTGATGCCCTGGGTCTTGAGCTTGCCGATGAGTTCGGCGACGTCCTGCGAGCAGGTGTTGCGGACGTCGTCCGGCGCGGAGTTTTCCGGCGAGCCGTCGTAGAAGGAATTCAGGGAGATCACGCCCACCGGCACGGTCTGGTCGGGCTTTTCGCCGGGCAGCTCGAAGATCGAGGCCGAGGCGCGCGCGGAGTTGAGCTTGATCACATCGCGCGTGATCAGGACCTGCTTGGTCTTGCTGGCATCGGGCGCGTCGTGCGGGAGGATCGTCAGGGTGACCTTGGTGTTCTTGGTGCCGCGGATCATGTCGACGATGCGGCGCAGCTTCATGCCGATGACCTCGATCACCTCGGCGCCGTCCTGCTGCACGGCGACGATCTTGTCGTTCACGTGGATCTGGCCGCTGGTGTAAGCCGGGCCGCCCGGCACCACCTCGCGCACGATGCAGTTGCCGTCGTCCTCGATGCCGAGCACGGCGCCGATGCCGACGAGCGAGAGCTTCATCTGGATGCTGAAATCCTGCAGGGTGTCGGAGGAGAAATAATCGGAGTGCGGGTCGTACATCCGGGTGAGGCTGGTCAGGAACACCTCCTGGATGTCCTGGGCTTCATAGTCGGCCAGGTTCTTCAGCATGCGCTCATAGCGCTTGCGGAGGGTGGTCTTGGCGTCCTCGGGCGACTTCTTGCCCATGATGTCATTCAGCATCTCGTACTTCAGGCGCTTGCGCCAGAGGTCGTCGGCTTCCGCCTCGGTGGCGGGGAAGGGACTCTTGCTGCGGTCGGGCGTGTAGGAATCCTGCCCGGTGAAGTCGACGTTCTCGTCCAAGGTGGCGAAGATCCACGTGGTGCGGGTCTTCACGCGCTGCTCGTAGACCTTGTAGATGTCGAAAGCGGTGTCGATGTTGCCGAGGTAGGCCAGGTCGTTCTCCAGCCGCGGGCCATACTGCCGGCGGAAGGTCTGCTCATCGGCGGCGGTGAAGAACAGGCGCTGCGGATCGAGCTCCTTCAGGTAGTTCGAGATCAGCTCGGGATAATCGGAGGAGGTGACGGCGTCCTTGTTGTAGTGGAAGTACTCCAGCATCTGCACGAGCGTGCGTGTCTCGAGGCGCATGACCGGCGTCGTCTTGAGTTCGCGGTCCGGGAGCGCGAGGGCCTGGGTGGCGAGGGTGACGGCAAGGCCGAGGGAAAGAAGGAAGCGGGAAGGGGATTTCACGGGAGAAAGTTTGTGGCCAATTAGTGGCGATTTCGGGGCAAATGTTTCAAAAAAGATGACGATCGGTCGTGGCGCCGGATGAACCTACCGGCTAGTGTTTGCTAAGCAAATCCTTCGCTTCATCGAGGGTCTGCTTCTCTTCCTCGGTCAGCGAGCCAAAGCCCTGGCTGTTGATCTTGTCGAGGATGTGGTCGACATCCGTCCGCAAGTCGCCCGAACGCCAGGACGCGGGGACGGGTTGGCTCGCGGCAACCGGTGGCTGGCGCGGCTTGAAGCTGAAGCTGCCCGCGCGGTCCCAGCCCCTGCCGGCATGCACGAATTTGAAGAAGAGCCAGCCGGCCAGCATGCCGCCGAGATCCGCGGAGGGGGTCAGGCCCAGGTCCAGCGGCGCGGCCGCGCCGAAGATTTCATAGAACACGAGCCCAAGCACCTCCACCGCCAGGATCGCCCAGATCGCATGTTGCAGGCGGAAATTGACCGGGAGGCGCCACGCGGTCGTTTCCGTGCCGGCATTGATCCGGGCCAGGACGACGAGCAGCGCGAGGATCGCGCTGCTGGCACCCACGAGGGTCCCGCCATGTTGCCAATGCACCGCGGTCCAGCACAGGGCGCCGGCGACGATTGAACCGGCAAAAAGGGCCAGAAACCGGCGCGAGCCGAGCTGGGGCTCCAATTCGCGTCCCAGGAGGATGAGCGCGAGCACCGTGCCCGCGATCAAGAGGGGCGATCCGATCAGGCTGTGGGTGATGAGGGTCCACAGCTCGCCGTGTTTGAGGCTGTCCACGGTCAGGTCCAATTTGTCGAGCAGCTGTGCCGTGGGCCTGAGTTTGGGCGACAGGAGCACCAGCTGGATCAGAAAAGCGGCGCTGAACGTGGAAACGAGCCATACCCACATCGTCGTCCGGGGATGCTGGTAGTCGCTGCGCTCGGGAAACCGGTCGGCTGTCATCGCGGTGAAACTAGCCCGGTCATGGGCTAATACAAGTCTGACCACGATTTAGGAAGCACCTGACATATCCCCATCCTCCTCTTGACAGGGCTTTGAATTCCCCTTGATTGGCGCGACCAATGGCCAACAAAGCAGAAAAGTGGAACGACAACGTTGCAGGTAAGTTTTACGTCGATCAGCAGTGCATCGATTGCGACCTTTGCCGCGAGACGGCGCCGGCGTTTTTCAAACGCCAGGAAGAGGGTGGCTATTCGTTCGTGCACAACCAGCCGACGACCGAAGAAGATGTCGCCCTTTGCATGGAAGCCCTCGAAGGCTGCCCGGTCGAGGCCATCGGCAACGACGGCGACCAGTAATCCGGCACGCACCGGCAAGCCGCGTCCGATCGCGGCTTTCTTTTTGCCGGCATTGTTAACCAGACTGTAATTCCTATTTAACTTCATGCGATTTTCCAACCTATCCAAGCACGCGGCGGTCATGACCCTGTTGCTGGCCGCAGCCGGCGCCCAATCGAAGGACGCCTACGTGTTGCCATCGCTTTCGGTCTATTCGCTGCAAGTGGCGAACCAGACTCCCGTCGCCACCTTCGCGATGCCGGTATCCGGCCTGCAATTCGAGCCGCGCGTGGACGTGCAGGCCCGCAACTTTGCGGAAGCCCAGTCCGACGTCTCGATCCGCGGCGGCATCTTCGAGAACACGGGATTCAAGCTGGGTGCTTCGTCGCTCTTCGACCCGCAGACCGGGCATTATTTCGCCGAGCTGCCGGTTTCGCCCGCGATGCTCGGTTCGCCGCGTGTCCTGACCGGCATCGACAACGCCGTCGCCGGCTTTAACGCCGAGGTCGGCACCGTCGCCTACGATTGGAGTCCGATTGCGCAGCGCGGCGAGTTTTCCGTCGCCGCGGGCGACCATGCGACGAACCGGCAGGGTTTCTACCAGGGGGTGATCCTGCCTTCGACGCTGGAAGGCTATACCGTGGGCGCGGATCTCGACCTGGCGCGCTCCGAGTCGGACGGCTCGATTCCGTACGGTGACCACAACTTCAAGCGCGCCGCGGGCCGGGTCCAGTTGCGCGGCGCGCAAAGCCAGACCGACGTCTTTCTCGGCTGGCAGGAAAAGTTTTTCGGCTGGCCCAATCTCTACACGCCGTTCGGGGTCGACGAGACCGAGCACCTCAAGACCGAGCTCTATGCCTTCAACCACCGTGCCTGGAGTTCGCCGGAGAATTACTGGCAGCTGGGTGCGTATTACCGGCGCAACTATGACGACTATGAGTACGACCGCCTTGTGCCGGGAGAGTTCAATCCCTACCAGCACACCACGCACGTGCGCTCCATCTCCCTCGAAGGCCGGCAGGGTGCGGACGCCTGGGCGGTGAGTTTCGGCGCGCAGTTCATGGCCGACAACCTCCAGTCGACATCGCTCACCGCCGGCCGGTTCAACAGCCGCGATTACTACAAGCTCTCCGTGGTGCCGCAGTACACGACCGACACGTCATCCGGCCAGGTCACCCTGCGCGCTGGCGTGACCTACGACGACACCAACCGGGATGCCTCGGCGTTGTCACCGCTGGTGGAGGTCTCGCTCAAAAAGTCCGCGACGACCCGGCTCTACGCCCAGTACGCGGAGGCGACCCAGGTGGCGACCTACACCGCGCTGAACTCGAGCGCCGCGTCCGGCCTGTTCCGCGGCAACCCGAACCTGGAGCGAGAAAACAGCCGCAACCTCGAGCTTGGAGCCGATTTCCAAGCGGGCGCGTGGAGCCTGCAGGCCGCGGCCTTCTACCGCTGGGACGACAACCTGGTTGATTGGACCTACAAGCAGGGTGTCACCGCCCGCACGGCCAATCCGGTTGACGTGGGTACCGGCGGTTTCGAGGTCGTGGCCACGACGCGCACGCCGCGCTACAGCCTGGTGCTGGGCTACACCTATCTGGACAAGTCGGCCGACTATGGCTCGGCCGCGGTCGACGCGAGTTTCTACGCCTTGAACTTCGCGCGCCACCGCCTCACGGCGGCGCTCGTCGCCCGGCTCGGCGCGGGGTTTGAGCTGCGCCTGGACAACGAGTATCGCATCCAGGAAAAGAATTCGCTGCGGACCGTCGGCGGCAACGATGCCTTCCTTTCGGGCGCGGGCCTGTATTACCTGCCGCCGTCGTTGCGCGGCCTGGAGCTTTCGGTGCGCGTGGACAATCTCTGGGACAGCGATTTCCAGGAAGTGCCGGCGGTGCCCGCCGGGCGCCGGCAGTTCGCAGTGGGGGCCGCCTACCGCTGGTGAGGTCCATTTCATTTGACAGCCCGGCGGGGCAACCGGTCATTACGGGCTGAATGGACAATCCCTACCTGGATCGCGCTTTTCAGATCAAGTGGTCGCGGCTGACGGCTGCCGGCGTGGGCCCGGCGGTCGACCAAGCCATCGCCGCGGCGGAGAAGGCGCTCGCCGTCATTTCCAGCCGGCCCGTGGCCGACGCGACGTTCCAGAACACCTTCCTTGCCCTGGAGGAGGCAACCGAGCTGCTGAACGAAACGTGGGCGAAGGTTTCGCATCTCACCAGCGTGGCGGATTCGCCGGAGTTGCGCACGGCACACAACGAGGCGTTGCCCAAGGTTTCCGCCTTCCAGGCGTCGATCCCCCTGAACGCGCCGCTCTGGTCCCGGCTCAAGGCGGCCGCGGAGCATCCGTCGTCAGCCGCCCAGCGGGGCGAATTCCAGCGGCTGCTGACGGAAACGATGGCGGAGTTCCAGCAGCAGGGCGCCGACCTTCCGGCGGACAAGAAAACCCGCCTGGAGGCGCTGCAGCAGGAGCTGGCGCAGGTCACGCAGAAGTATTCGGAAAACGTGCTCGATGCCACCAATGCGTGGGAATTGATCGTCACCGACCCCGCCCGGCTTCGCGGTTTGCCGGAACGGGTGCGTGAAGCCGCGCGCCAAAGCGCGCTGAAGAAGGGACAGGGGACGGACGCCCAGCCGGCGTGGCGCTTCACGCTGCACATGCCCTCGCAGGAACCCGTGATGCTGTACGCCGAGGACGAAACCCTGCGCCGCGAAATGTGGCAGGCGGCGGTGAATGTCGGCCGGGTCGCGCCGAGCGACAACCGGGAGCTGGTGAAGCGCATTGTCGCCCTGCGGCAGGAGAAAGCCGCTTTGCTGGGCCAGGCGCATTTCGCCGACCTGGTCCTTTCACGCCGCATGGCGAAGACCGGGGCGCAGGCGCTGGCCTTCGGCGCGGACCTCCATGCCAAGGTGCGGAAGGCTTTCGCCCACGAGGGCAGCGAACTCGAGAAATACAAGGCGAGCCGGATTGGCGGGCCGGTCGCCCGGCTCGCGCCCTGGGAGGTGGGTTTCTGGGCCGAGAAGTTGCGCCGCGAACGCTACGATTTTGACGAGGAACAGCTGCGTCCTTACTTCCCGCTGCCCGGCGTGCTGCAGGGGATGTTCGAGATCGTGCACCGGGTCTTCGGCCTGAATGTCCGCGAACTCCCGGCGGGCACGGTCGAGGTCTGGCATCCCGAGGTGAAGTACTACGAGGTGAGGGACGGGCATGACCGCCACCTCGGTTCATTCTACACCGACTGGTTTCCGCGCGAATCCAAGCGCGGCGGGGCGTGGATGAACTACCTTGTCACCGGCGGACCGCAAGCGGACGGCCGGCGCGTCCCGCATCTCGGGCTGATGTGCGGCAACCTCACGCCGCCGGTCGGAGACCAGCCGGCGCTCCTCAATCACCATGAGGCGGAAACCGTCTTCCACGAGTTCGGTCATCTGCTCCATCACCTGCTCGGCGAAGTTGCGGTCAAGTCGCTCAACGGCGTGAACGTCGCCTGGGATTTTGTGGAGCTGCCCTCGCAGATCATGGAAAATTGGTGCTGGGAGCGGGAGAGCCTCGATCTGTTTGCGCGCCACTACCAGACCGGCGCGCCGATTCCGGGGGAGCTGTTCCAGCGCATGATTGCCGCGAAGAATTTCCGCAGCGCCACCGCGACGATGCGGCAGCTGGCTTTCGCCCGGCTCGACCTCGACCTGCACACGCAGCCGCTCGAAAGCATCCAGCCCGACGTGGGTGCCTGGCTGCGGACGCGGCTGGCCGGCTACCTCGTGCCGACCGAACCGCCGGGTCCGACCATCGAAACCCGCTTCACCCATATCTTCGGCGACCCGGTGGGCTATGCCGCCGGTTACTATTCCTACAAATGGGCGGAAGTGCTCGATGCCGATGCGTTCACCCGTTTCCAGCGCGAGGGCATCTTCAACGCCAAGGTTGGGCGCGAGTTCGTCACGAAGATCCTCAGTCGGGGCAACAGCGCCGAGCCGATGGAGCTGTTCGTGGATTTCATGGGCCGCGCGCCGGACCAGCAGGCGCTCCTCGTGCGCAGCGGCCTTGCCTAAACCGTTGGTTATAACGGCTGGGGCGGTTTCCAGAACGGAGATTTTCGCTGGAAAAATCCGCCACGTTGACGAGTTTCTCCGCAACTCATTTTCCTCCCATGACCCTGTGGCTCATCCTCATCGTCGTTCCCATGCTCTTCGGCCTGTACGCGCAGTTCCGCGTGCACAGCGCCTACAGCAGGAACATCCAGATTCCCTCGCGCGGGCGCATCACCGGACGGGAAGCCGCCGCCGCGGTCATGGAGCACGCTGGCATCCATGACGTGGAAATCGTCATGGTCCCGGGGCAGCTTTCCGATCACTACGATCCGAGTCACCGGCGCCTCGCGCTTTCCGAGCAGAATTACCGCGGCACGAGCCTGGCGGCGCTCGGCGTTTCCGCGCACGAGGCCGGCCACGCCATCCAGCACAAGGTCGGCTACACCATGATGAACCTCCGCCAGACGATGGTGCCGGCGACGCAGATCTCTTCCGGCGCGGCGCAGCTGCTGATCATCATCGGCATCGTGCTCGGCGCGAAGGGGCTGGGCGGCATTTTCCTGACGCTCGGCGCCGTGGCGCTCGCGGTCATCTGTCTTTTCCAGCTGGTCACGCTGCCGGTCGAGTTTGACGCCAGCAACCGCGCCAAGGCGCAGCTGGTGAACCTCGGCATTCTCGATCGCGATGAAATGCGCGGCGTGAACGAGACGCTCAATGCCGCGGCCCTGACGTATGTCGCCGCCTTCGTCGCCTCGCTCGGCAGCTTGCTGCACATCCTGCTCATTTTGAGCGGATCGAGCCGGCGCGACTAAACCGCTTTGTTTCGTGTGCGCGCCCTCCTTCGCGCAAGCGGGGGAGGGCTTTATTTTGGGCGGGTGCGCCGGGCGGCGGGTTGCCCGCGCACGGGCCCGCCTTTGCCGAAGCTTCGGCGGAGCATCTTGCCATAATTCCGCTTTGCGGAGCGAAGGCGGCGGCGGGATTTTAACGAGAACCCGGCATGCCGGACCGGAAGTTCACCCGAGGCGTTTGTTTGCAAAGGTAAGTAGGCGGCGAGATTCCAAGGGCGGTCGGCTGCGGTCGATTGATTTTGGCCGGCGTTGTGACTGGCGAGGCGCTCTTTCAGATCGTGAGTGAATCCAGTATGGTGTTTCTGCGGGTTGCGGTGGCTGCTCAACAGATAGACGTAGTGCATCATGGCTCTATGCTCATCGAGCCCACCTTCGCCAAGCCTACGGCGGGCAGCCTTCGCACAGCCGGCAGTGGTGACTTCCACGGATTCCTTTGGCTGGCCTGCCAGCCGTAGGCTTGGCGAAGGCTGGCGGAGGAGGAGGGATTCGAACCCCCGGTAGGCTTGCGCCTACGTCTGATTTCAAGTCAGGTGCCTTTAACCACTCAGCCACTCCTCCGGATCGAAGCCCGGCCAAAGCTTCTGGATTCTGGGCATATTGAGGTCAATGGCTGAAAAGCCCCCGCGTTTCTGCGCATTGCGATACCGCTTGGTGCGGCCAGGTTATGGGCCTGAAGAAGGGATGCAGAGGCTTAGCCAGTCACGGGCATTGCGCTAATGCCACGGTGCCAGCGGGGTCTTTTTTGCGTCAGCGCATTTACGAAAAAGGGCCAGCTTCCATGCCTTTGAGCAGGCCGCGAATATACCCGACTGACTCGGCCAAGCCGGGCAGGGGATCGTCGCCATCCTTTTCATACTCGAACCAGACCGTCCCTTGGAATCGGATGTCCATCAGGGCGGTGAGAATGGCCCGCTGGTCAATGTGCCCGCGTCCGATTTCGACCGGCTCGTCATCGCGGGCTCCAATCGCGGCCGCGGAGTCCTTCAGGTGAATATCGTAAACCCGCGAGCGATAGGCCCGGATCGTTTGCGCCGGGTCGGCTCCCGCCCGGTAGGAGTGTCCCACGTCGATGCAGAGCCCGATGCGCGCATCGAGCGCCTGAATCGCCTGCCATGGCTCGTGCGGCGACGGCCAGAGCTTGTCTTCGGGGCCGTGGTTGTGGATCGCGGCGCGCACGTTGTACTCCTGCACAAAACGGTCCAGCAAGGGCAGGGCTTCACGTGCCGGATTGCAGCTGAACACGGGCGCGCCGATGGTCCGCACGTATTCGAAGGCCTGGCGCATCTGTGCCTCGTCGTTCTTGAGGTTGATCACGCCGGCGCAGGAGGCCGTGACCCCGGCCTCGCGCAATTTTCCCAGCCGCTCCGCCCAGCCCGCCGGCGAATTTTCCCAGGGCAGATGACGCGGATTGATCGAGATGCGGCCGAGGCCCACGCGGCGGATCGCCACCAGGGCGTTTTCAAACGGCAGCGAGCGCAGCGTGTAGGAAGCCACGCCAAAGCCGAAACCGACGGGCGCCGGCCCGGCTGGTTTTTCCGCGGTGGCAACGGGGTCCGCGGCGTGGAGCCGATGGCCTGCCGCCAGCAGCGGAAGCCCGGCGCTCGCGGTGGCGAGGTGTTTGAGTGCGGTGCGACGATTCATGGATTCACAATGGAGTGGGGGAAATTTCGGGCGCGCCCCGGCTTGACCGTGCCGGGTCTTGCGCGGAGGTCACGCCAAACCCAGGATCCGCAGCACTTCGGGCGGCGGACCCTTGAACTCCGCCAGTGGCATGTTGCCGATGTATTTCAGATCCTTCATGCCGGCGGGCGTGGTGTAGAAGCCGCCGGCCGTGAGGTCCCGGTAGCGCGCGAAGAATTTCGCGGCGGCGGCAAACTCCGGCTTCGCGTCCGGCAGGTGGCAGATGTCCGTGCAGATCGCCGTCGCCTGCGCGGCGCTGAGGTCCGCGAATTCCCGGCCGAAGCGCCGGTGCGACTCGGCCTCGATCCAGGCGAGGCCGTCGAGGATCGGCTGGCGGTCCTTTTGCTGGTTCGGGTAGGGCGCGCTGATCCACTCGTCGATGAAGTCCTGCACGCCGAGGCTGGCCGCGCTGGGCGAATGCTCGTCCGCCGGGATGATCGCCGCGCACAGCGCGGCGGCCGTCCGGCGCTGCGCGTCGCTCAGCGTCAGCGGCCAGCAGTCGCCCGGCTTGTATTCGCGGCTGAAATCGGGGTCGGTGCCATAACCCCGGCCCGAGGGAACGGCCGCCGCGGCATGCGCCTGGCGTTCCAGCAGCATCATGCCGGCCGCCGCCGTCAGCATCCATTTCATCGCCTGCCGGCGGTCGATCCGCGGATAATCGGGAGCGTTCATTTCAGGCGTTTCCTCGCTTCAGTTCCCCGAGCATGTGCTCGGCGGCGCGCCAGGCCAGCGCCATGATCGTGATGGTGGGATTCTTGTCCGGACTGGAGACGAAGGGGGCGGCGTCGGTCAGGTAAAGGTTCTTCACATCCCAGGTGCGGCACCATTGGTCCGTGACGGATTTTTTCGGGTCGAGCCCCATCAGTGCGCCTCCGACTTCGTGGATCACGTGGCCGCCTTTGCCGATCACCTGCTCGCCGGGGCGGTTGCGCGCCGGACTGGCCCCGACCACCCGGCCGCCCATCGCCGAGATGATGTCGTGGAAGGTGGCCATCATGTGGGCGGCCTGCCGGGTTTCGTGCTCCGTCCACTGCCAGGAGAAGCGCAGCACGGGGATGCCCCACTTGTCCTTCGCGACCGGATCCAGTTCGCAGTAAGAGCCTTCGTTGGGGATCATCTCGCCGCGGCCGGAGAACGACATGAAAGACCCGTAGTAGCGGCGCGCATCCTCCTTGAACTGCCGGCCGAAGCTGCCGCGGGTGAAACTCTCGAGGCCGCCGCCGGTGCCGTAGTTGGGCATGGCGCGCCCGCCGCCCAGTTCGATGTGGTAGCCGCGCGCGAAGCCGAGCTTGCCCGCGAGCTGCTCCTTGTAGAGCCACCACGGCGCGTAGACGTGCGCGCCGCCGGCGCCATCCTCGTTGTGCGGGGGCAGGTTTTCCATCTGGGGAATCTGTCCGCTGAGGCTGGCCCCCACCGTGTCCATGATATAGCGCCCGACCAGCCCGCTGGAATTGGCCAGGCCGTTCGGGAACTGCGGCGACTTGGAATTCAGCAGTACGCGCACCGATTCGCAGGCGCTGGCGGCCAGCACGACGATGCGGCCCTTCGCGCGGTGCTCCCTGCCGGTCGCCTTGTCGATGAAGAGCACGCCGTCGGCGCGGCCCTGCGGGCCAAGGGTCACCTCGCGCACCATGGCGTTGGGCAGCAGGTCGAGGTTGCCGGTGTCGAGCGCGGGCGGCAGGTGGACCGTGGTTGACTGGTAATTGGCGCGGATGGCGCAACCGCGCCCGCACGGCGTGGCCCAAAAGCAGGCGGCCCGCTCGCTCATTGCCTTGGCCAGCACGCGCTGGGCCTTCGGGTTGCCCGGGTGCAGCTTCGCCGGCAGCCGCTCGTGGTCGAGCCGCTGCGTCAGCACCGCGCGGTGGATGGGAATGATCTGGATGCCCAGCGGGCGCGCCCGCTGCCGGGCCAGCAACTCCCCAGCCCACGCAGGCGGCGGGGGCTGCCGCACGCCCGGCGAGGAGTCCGGCGTGTTTTCCAATCCCTCGTTTTCGCCAAAAACGCCGATGAGCATCTCGACCTTGTCGTAGTAGGGCGCGATCTCGTCGTAAGCGAACGGCCAGTCGAAGCCGAGGCCGTCCCGGCTGCGCGGTTTGAAATCATAGGGACCGTTGCGCAGCGAATGGCGCGCCCAGTGGTTCGTCCGCCCGCCCATCATTCGCGCCCGCCACCAGACGAACTGGCGCATCGGGTCGTCCGAAACCTGCGTGTATGGCTCGCCCGCGATGGTCCAGCCGCCGTCGACCGTCGCATCATAAAATCCCGCCGGTTTGTCGGGGGTGCCGGCGCCACGCAGCGGTGCGACGGAGTTGTCCTGAAACATCGGCGTTTCCTTCACCGGATCGTAATCCCGGCCCGCCTCGAGCATGAGGACCTTGGCGCCCTCCATGGTCAGGGTATAGGCGGTCTGGCCGCCGCCGGCTCCCGAGCCGACGACAATCACATCGTACTCGGGCTGGAGTTGATCGGGCGAAATCAGGGGCATGGGAAGCGGGGAAAAGGGAAGGCGGCGGGATGCCCGGCGCCGGCGCGCGCGCGGCATGGCGAAGTCGCGATCCCAACGGACCGCTGTCGCGCGGCCGCAGGGAAGGGGGTAAGTGCGCTCGTGGCTCCACAAAGACGAGGGGGTGCGTCACCGTGATGCCGGCCCGCGCCAGCGTCGACCAACTATTGCTGATATGCTCCCCCCATTAAGTGAGATGCCTGGCCGCGGGTCGGCCGGGCGCGGCTTGCACCGGGCATCACATTTCGCCGCTGCCACATCAGCATTTCATCGTGGGATCGCGGGGACGGGCTGGCAGGCTGCGGGCCAGCATGATGCTTTCGGCCAAGAATCGCCCCCGGAGCCGGAACGAACCCGCGCCACACCGGCGGAGGGAGAGATATGGTCGCATGGGGCGGGTTGCGGACGTTCGCTGACGCCACCGTCGCGCCGATCCGCCGCGCATCGCATGTCCGCTTCCCCTTCACCCGATTCCACCCCGGCGGCCCGCAGCGTCGCCATCGACGCCCTGCGCGGTTTCGACATGATCTGGATCCTCGGCGCCGGCACCTTCGTGCAGGAGTTCGTCCGCCTTTGGCCGAATGCCCTGACGGCGCTCGTCGACCGGCAGCTTGACCATGTGCAATGGGAGGGCGTTCACGCCTACGATCTCATCTACCCGCTGTTCATCTTCCTGGCGGGGGTCTCGATCGTCCTTTCGCTGGACAAGGCGCGGCGGACCGAGCCGAGGCGCGTGCTCGTCACCCGGATCCTGCGGCGCGGCCTGACGCTTTACGTGCTGAATTTCTTTTTCAACGGGGGCTTCTGGGCGCCCTGGCCGAACATGCGCGTGGCCTCCGGGGTGCTCGCGCTGATCGCCGCCGCGTACGTGATCGCGGCGCTGGTTTATGTGTTCCTGGCGGACCGGCTGAAACTCATCGTGACGGTCACCGCCGCGCTCCTGCTCGGCTATTGGGCCCTGCTCGCGCTTGCGCCGTTCCCGGACTTCCGCCTCGACCGGCCGACGGTCCGGGCGCTGGCGGAGCAAGCCGGGTCCACCGAGCCCGCGGCGATCGCGGCGCTGGTGCCGGCGCGGACCTCGGGCGTGTACGAGGAAGGACGCAATTTCAGCAACTATGTGGACTACCGGCTGCTGCCCGGCCGCCTGCACAACGGATACTATGAGAGCGAGGGCTTGCTCAGTCCGATCCCGGGCGCGGCGATCTGTCTTCTCGGCGTGCTGGCGGCGCGCTGGCTGACCCTGTCTTCCCTCACCGTGTCGCGCCGGATGGGAGGACTCCTGCTCGGCGGTGCGGTGGCGATCGCCCTCGGTCTCCTCTGGAGCCTCGAGTTTCCCCTCGTGAAAAAGCTGTGGTCTTCGTCGTTCTGCCTGGTGGCGGCCGGCTGGAGCACGCTCCTCCTCGCGGTCTTTCACCTGGTGGTCGATGTCTGGGGCTGGCGGCGCTGGTGCGTGCCATTCGTTTGGATCGGGATGAACCCCATCACGCTTTATCTCCTGTCCTCGCTGGTCAGTTTCCCGAAGATTGCCGAGCGGCTGGCGGGCGGCGACATCAAGGCGCAGCTCGACCACCTGCGGCCCGGTGCCGGCGCCGCGGCCGGTTCGCTGGCGGCGTTTCTGGTCGTCCTGCTCCTGGCGCGATTCCTCTACCAGCGCCGGATCTTCCTGCGGGTGTGACCGCCCGCGCATTTTTCTCCCCATGATCGCCAAAAAAATCCTGCTCGCCTGCGTGTTGCTGCTGCCGGCCGCCGCCCTGGCGGCGCCCTCGCATGTCCTCACGGTCAAAGGCACCCGGTTCCTGATGGACGGCAAACCGTTTCCCTACACCGGCATCAGCTTCTTCAACGCCGTCTTCAACCCCGCCTTCAACGAGAGCTCCGCCGTCCGCCGGCAGTGGCTGGCGAAATTCCAGCGCTACGGGATCAACGTCATCCGCATTTGGTGCCAGTGGGACGGACGCCCGCAGTATGCGGACGCCGGCCCGGCCAGCACGCTGTACAATGCGGATGGCAGCCTGCGGGAGAAAAACCTGGAGACGCTGAAGGCCGTTTTGGCCGACGCCAACGAGGCCGGCATGGCCGTGGAGCTGACGCTGTTCGCCCATGAGAGCTGGCTGGCGGACATCCGCCTGGCTCCCGCCGCCGCCGACCGCGCGGTCGCGGAACTCACCCGGGAGTTGCGGCCCTACCGGCATGTCACCTTCCAGGTCTGGAACGAGTTTTCCGACCGGGTGGTGGAACACGCGAAGAACATCCACGCGCTCGATCCGGCGCGGCTGGTGACGAATGCGCCGGGCGCGGCCGGCGACGTGGGCGACCAGGAGCAGGATACGGTGCTCGATTACCTCACGCCGCACACCTCGCGCCACGGCCGCCCGCATTGGGAGACGGCGCCCAACGAGATCGCCTACCTGCTCGCGCGCTACCGCAAGCCGGTGGTGGATGACGAGCCGGCGCGCAACGGCACCGCCAACTACGGCGGCCCGACCGCGCCGACGAACCCCTACGACCAGATCCTCCAGATCTACGAGGTCTGGCGGCTGGGCGGGCACGTGAACTACCACCACAACATGTTCCAGACCGGCTCGGGGTCGCCCGAAGTGCCGCCGAGCGGCATCCCCGATCCCGAGTTCAACCCCTACCACCGCACGGTGCTCGAGTTCATCGCGCTGCGTGATCGCTACGCACCGCAGCTGGCGGAGCCCTTGCAACCCTGACGAACATCCCCATGGCAACGAATAGGCATCATATCCGGCTGCTGGTTCTTCTGGCGGCATCGCTCCATTTCCTTCCGCCGGCCCGGGCCGACGACACCGTCCGGGACCAGATCCTGAAAAAGCGGGACGCGGTCCTGTCCGAGATTTTGGCCGGCCGCGAACAGCGTTTCGCGATCGGCGGCGGCGATGCGGAAGCGGTGCTGGCGGCGCGGCTCGCCCTGCTCTCGTTCCGCCGCGACGCCGCTCCCGCGGCCGGCGACAAGGCCCGGCAGCAGGAACTGATCGTGGACCTGTGGCGGCAACGGCTCGCCACGATCGAAGGCCAGGCGAAAACGGGGGCCGCGGGACGCGAAACCATCCTGCTCGCCACCGAGTCCATGCTCCAGGCCGAGCAACTGCTCGAGGAGCTGCGCGCGCAGCCAACGCAGAAGTGACCATGCTGCGGAAAGACAAACAACCGGTCCGGGGCCGCCGGCCCTTGCCGGCATTTCTGTCCGGGACGCTTTTTCTCGTCGCAGCGGCATGGGCCGCCGCCGAGCCGGCGGACCCCGCCGCACTCGCCCGCTTTCCCAATCCGGACTGGCCGGTGGCGCCCAGCGCCGCGGCTGTCGGCAGCTCGGACGGGAAACGGGCGGCCTACCAGGCCTGGCTCGAGGGGCGCGCGGGCACGTCGTGGGCCAGCGTGATCATCAAGGACGGCTACCTGCTTTATTCCGGCCGCGGCCCCCGCAGCCACGTGCGGCAGAAGAACGACTGCGGCAGCCTGCTCAAGCCGCTCCAAGCCACCGTGCTCGGCGCCGCGTTGCTGCAGGGGAAACTGAAGAGCATCGACGAAAACGCCTTCGCTTACTGGCAGGATCCTCATCTCACGGCCTACGCCAACGACCGGGTGATCACCTTCCGCCAGTTCGCCCAGTATCACGACCGCTGGAACCAGCCGGAGCCGCCGGGCACGCTCGATTACAACAACTCCAGCGCGACCGCCGCGGGTTATTGCATCGCCGGCCTGTTCGGCGAAATGCGCGGCCCCAAGCCGGATCATGGCATCGCGCCCATCGCGCGCCGCGAGGTCATGGAAAAAATCCACGCCGACTGGGACCTCTGGCACTGGACCGAGGATTTTCCGCCGGCTTCCTGGCAGGACGGGCCGCGCCTGGTGCTGGACAGCAGCGTCTATGAACTGGCGAAGCTCGGCTACCTCTGGTTGCGCCGCGGCCGCTGGCAGGACACCCGCATCTTTTCCGAGGAATTCTACCGGGAGGCGGTGACCGATTGGTCGCCCGACCAGGGCGACGGCCGGTTCTGCCATTACGGCTACTGGTGGTTCGTCAACACCGCCCGGGCCCACCTGCCCGGCGTGCCGGCGGATGCGTTTTATGCCTACGGGTGGGGAGAGCCGAAGCGGGCCACGCTGCTGCTGATCATTCCCAGCCTGGATACCGTTGCCGTGCTGAGCATGGAGCGGTTGTCCGACGACAAAAAGTGGGATGTGATCCAGAACGCCCGCGGTCCCACCAACGACGGTCCGCGCCCATGGAGCGAGCAGGTCGTCAACCTGGTGTCCGCGGGGCCGCGCTGATCCGATGCATTTTCCGATGAAATCCTGTGCTGGCACGTTCCACTGTCTTCTCGCCGCCCTCGCCGGGGTGGGGTTGTTTCTTTCCAGCGTCCGGGGCGCGGGCGAGGAAACCTCCTTCCTCCTGCCGAAGCCACGCCAGCTTCGGGAAACCGGGGAGCGCTTTGCGTTGCGGAACGACCTGGCAATCGTCGTTCCGCCGGCGGACGCCCGCGTGCGCGAAATCGCCGGGCTGCTGGCCGAAGGTCTTGGGCACGCGGCGGGAATCACGCCGCGGATCGTGTCCGATGCCTCCGCACCTTCTGCCGGGGTTGTGCGCCTGGTCCTGGCACCCGGTGCGGCCGGCAACCCGGAGGGCTACGTGCTCCGGGTGGGGGAGAACATCGAGCTGACGGCGGCCGACCCGCGCGGCCTGTTGTGGGGCGTGCAGACCTTGCTGCAGGACGTCCAGTCCACCTCCGGCGGCCTGTATGTTCCCGGCGGGGAAATTGTGGATGAGCCGGCGTCCTCCTGGCGCGCGGTGATGCTCGATCCCGTGCGCTCGTTCCTCGACCTTGGTTTCATCCGCCGGACGATCCGCGTGATGTCGGCTTACAAGCTGAACATCCTGCACCTGCACCTGACCGACGACCATGCCTGGCGCTTCGAGTCGAAGGCGTTTCCCGCGGTCAACCCGCCGGGCGAGCCCTGCTACACGCAGGCGGAGCTGAAGGAGCTGGTGGCCTACGCCCGGCGCTATGGGATTGAAATCATCCCGGAGTTCGATTTTCCCGGCCACGCCCACGCGGCCGTCACGGCCTATCCCGAACTCGATTGCGAGGGCCGCGCGCGACCGATGGACGAGGCGATCTTCTGCGCCGGCAAGCCGTTCACCTGGGAGTTCATGGACAAGGTCATCGCGGAGGCCGCGGCGATTTTCCCGGCGCCCTACATCCACCTTGGCGCCGATGAGCCGTTCGCGGTCAAGCGCTGGAGCACGTGTCCTTTCTGCCAGGCGCGCATGCAGGCGAAGGGCGTCACGGGGACTCCGGCGCTCTATCACACGTTCGTCACCGACCTGGATGCGCTCGTGCGGCGCCACGGCAAGCGCCTGATCGTCTGGAACGACGCGATCAAGCCCGGCGTGGCGCCCATGCCGCCCAAGGACATCCTGATCGACGCCTGGGTGAACCCCGTCGAGACCAAGGCGCTGGCGGAAGCGGGCTACACGCTGGTCAATTCCTCGAACCGGCCGCTGTACCTGTCGTCCTACGGCCAGCGCGACGGCTTCCCGCTCAGCGCGGTGTGGCAATGGACGCCGCGCGTGTTCGGCCTGCGCGAGGCGCGGTCGAGCGATGCCGATCTCAAATCCACGCCGCTGCCGGAAGGCGCCGAGGTCATCGGCGGGCAGGCCTGCGCGTGGGCGAGCGACCAGCGGATCATGGAGCGCCGGCTTTATCCCCGCCTGCTGGCGGTCGCGGAAACGCTCTGGTCGGGGGCGGATCGCGGCGATTACGCGCGGTTCGTCACGCGGGTCGCTTCCGGGCATATGGCGCGCCTGCACGGCCTCGGCGTGCCGGACGAGGAACTGCTCCCGCTCGACACTCCCTTCGCCGACGGGGAAATCCGCGCCGGCGCCGCGCCGCGCCGGACGGAGCGGGCATACCGCGATTTCATCCTCACCTTCGACCGGCGCGCGGACGAGAACACCGGCGAAACCGGCTTTGTCATCCGTTGCGCGGCCTCTCCGGCCGCCATCCCGCCGGGCTTTGTCGTGCGCTCGTCGCCTCCGCCGGGCATGAAGATCGTGGCGGGCGATGCCCGCGATTTGAAGGACTGGAATCATTTCGAACTCATCGCGCGCGGCCCCGTGGTCTCGCTCACCATCAACGGCTATCTTGCGTGGTCCGTTACCGATCCCGCGCCCCGCGCCGGCCCCGTCACGCTGGTTCCCGACCGGGTCGGTTTCACCGTGAAGAACATCCGGCTCCGTTCCCTGGACCGGGAGCAGCCCTAGCCTTTCTTCCGTCGCCCAACCCATTTCGGCATGAAGGGCTCCCGCATCACCCTGCGTGAGATCGCCGCCCGGTGCGGCGTGACCGCCACCTCGGTTTCCCTCGCCCTCCGCAACCATCGCTCGCTGCCGGAAGCCACGCGCCGCCGCCTGCAATCCGCCGCGAAGGCGATGGGCTACCGCCCTGATCCGGCCCTGGCTGCGCTCAACCATTACCGGCACGGGGGCCGGTCCAACCAGGGCGCATACGTCCTGGCCTACGTGACCTGCTTTGGCGAGCGGGAGGGCTGGCGGCAGGCGCCGTTTTTCCATCGCGCGTTCGCCGGCGCCCGCGCGCAGGCCGAGGCACTGGGCTTCCGGCTCGAGCACGCGTGGCTGGGCGAGCCCGGGCTCAGCCCGCAGCGCTTCGCCCGGGTGTTGGAGAACCGCGGGATCCGCGGACTGGTGATTGCCCCGCTGCCGCACCCGGCCAGCCGGCTGCGGCTGCCTTGGGAGAATTTTTCCTGCGTGGCGATCGGCCCGAGCCTGATCGATCCCGCGCTGCACAGCGCGTGCGGCGATCAGTACCAGGCAATGATCCTGGCGATCGAACAGCTGGCGCGGCGGGGTTACCGCCGCATCGGGCTGTTGCTGGACCCGGAGACGGACCAGCGGCACCAGCGCAAATACCAGGCGGCGTTTGCCATCGCAGCCCCGGCCCGCTCGCCCCGCCCGCTGGTGGCGAGCCGGCCGGACGACCGCGAGGTGCGCGCCTGGCTCGAGCGCGAGCAGCCGGACGTCGTGTTGTCGCCCGAGGACGATGTCTTCGACCGCCTGGCCGGCCTGGGCCTGCGGATTCCCGAGGCGCTCGGCTTTGCCAGCCTGGTGCGGTCAGGCCGCCCCGAGATCAGCGGCGTCGAGACCTTTCCCGAGCAGATCGCCGCCGCGGCGATCAACCGGCTGCAGCAGCTGCTGTACGAAAACGAAACCGGGGTGCCGGCCCTGCCGGCGTGCAGCATGCTGCCGGGGGCCTGGGTCGAGGGCGCGACCACCCGGTCGCTCACGGCATGTGCTGCAGGTCCCGGGCTGGCAGGACGGCCGGAGTGATCCGGATTTCCCGGATCCGGCCGTGGAAGGAATCCCGTTTGGTCGTGCGTACGCCGATGCCGGTCACGCAATCCGGACCCAGGGGCAGGGTGGTCACCGGCTTGCTCAGGAATTCCTCGCCGTTGATGTAGGCGGTCATCTGCCTGCCGTCGTAGGTCACGGCGAGCCAGTACCACTGGCCGGTTGGATAGCGCCGGCCCTGGATGGAAAGGTAGGTCTCGACCGGCTTGGAGTCGATGTAGGCCTTGCTCCCGGCTTCGAACGCCCACAATCCCCCGGCATATTGGGTCAGCTCGATGAGCACGCGGGTGCCGGTGGCGTCCTGGATGTGAATGACCTTTTGCCTTTCCGAACCCCCGGCTTCGACGAAGGCCAGGGCCTCGATGGTGTATTGCGCGGCGCCCGAGATCGGCGACGGTCCCGCAAGGAGCAAGCCGTCCGACTCGCCCGTGAACGACACCGCCGGCCCCTTCGGGGTGTCCACCACGCGGGGCTCGCCCAGCTTTTGCACGGGCCGGCCGCCGATCGAGTCGGTCCGCTCGATTTTCCAGACCGTGGCGGCCGGTTCCGCGGCCAGGGCGGTGGCGAGCACGACGGTGGCGAAGCTGGGGGCGAGAAAGCGAAAAAGCGAACGCAGGGAGGGCAGGTTCATGGGCGGGAGGGAAAGCGCGTGCAAGATGCACGAAGGAAAAGGCCCGGCGATGGTTCAATCCCCGGCTTGCTTGACCTGAAAAGCGGCGGGGCCGGTTTTCTCCGGCGGCGGCTTTACGGGTGAAGGAACCTGCCCCTTGAGTGGAAGGCCGGTCCGCCATGCAATTTTCCGGTTCGCTGCATGCACTCCGTCCGCCAGTTTCACCGCGCTTCCCGCCGGCGCGATTTTCGCCGGGTTGGCCGAACGGGGAGGGTCGCCGCCATCGGCGTGCGCGCCGGCCCATGAGGGTTTCCCGGGCAGAACTTCTGGCCGGGCTGCCGGAGTCGCGGCCGATGGCGCCGCGCGCTTCCGCGGCCAAGGTGGTCGTGCTGGACGACGACCCGACCGGCACGCAGACCGTGTCCGGCCTGCCGGTGCTGACGGAGTGGAGCGTCGACGCGCTTGCCGCGGAACTTCGGGCGTCCGGATCCTGTTTCTACATCCTCACCAACAGCCGTGCCCTTTCCGATGCCCGGGCCCGGGCGGTGGCGCGGGAGATCGGCGCAAACCTGCGGCGCGCAGGCGAGCTGGCGGGCCGGTCGTTTAACGTCGTCAGCCGCGCCGATTCGACCTTGCGCGGGCATTTTCCCGCCGAGACGGACGCCCTCGCGGAAGGGCTGGGGGAAAAGTTCGACGCCACGGTCCTCGTGCCGGCCTTTTTCGACGGCGGGCGCATCACGGTCGGCGACGTCCACTACGTCGCCGAGGCGGACGCGCTGGTGCCCGCCGGCGAGACCGAATTCGCCCGCGATGCCGCATTCGGCTATCGCGCCTCCAACCTGCGGGAATGGGTGGAGGAAAAAACGGACGGGCGCGTGCCGGCGGCGCGGGTGGTTTCCGTGCCGCTCGCGACGCTGCGCCGCGACCTGGCGGCGGTGGCGACGCTGCTTTGCTCACTGTCCGGCGGCGCGATCGTGGTGGTGAACGCGGCCGTTCCCGATGACCTGAATGCCCTGACCCGGGCGCTGGCGGTCGCCCAGGGCGCCGGCAAGCGGTTTTTGTTTCGCACGGCCGCTTCCTTTGTCTCCGCCTATGCCGGCATTCCGCCGCGGCCGCTGCCGTCGGGCGCCGAATTCAAGGGCACGAGAGGGACGGGCGGCCTGCTGGTCGTCGGATCGCATGTCGGCCGGACTTCGCGGCAACTCGACGACCTTTTCCAAAACCGGCCGGTCAGCCGGGTGGAACTCGCCGTGGAAAAAATCCTCGGGGAAACCACGCGCCAGGCGGAAATCGCCTGCGCATTGCAGGCGGTGACCGCCCACCTGCAGCGCGGGGAAACCACCGTCCTGTACACCAGCCGGCGCGTGGTCCCGGGCCGGGCGAGGGACGAAAGCCTGCGCATTGGGGAAAGCGTTTCCCGCAGCCTCGTGGAAATTCTCGCGGCCCTGCCCGAGCGCCCGCGCTGGCTGGTGGCGAAGGGTGGAATCACGTCGAGCGACCTGGCAACCCGGGCCTTGGGCGTCCGGCGGGCGTGGGTGCTTGGCCAGGCGCTGCCGGGCGTGCCGGTCTGGCAACTGGGCGCCGAGAGCCGGTGGCCGGGCCTCACGTATGTGATTTTTCCCGGCAACGTCGGCGGGGACGATGCCCTGCGGCGGCTGCTGGCCCTGTTGTCGGGCTGACCCGGTGGCGGGCCCCGAAACGCCCCTTCAGAAAAACGCCCCGCGCGCGGTGATCGGCCAGATCGCCTCGACCCGGTCGCCGCGAAATCCCACGAACCATTCGTGCAGGTTGACGGTCGGGTCGCAGTGGCCGGGCACGAGCCGGAGCCGGTCGCCGACACGCAGCGGGCACGCGCGGTCGTGGAAGCGCAACACGCCGTGCTCGTCGGCGGCCCGGCTGACGTCCACGCCGGGATGGCCGTGGACCAGCGGCAGGCCCGAGTCGGTGGCGACGGCCTTCAGGCCGGCGTCCACCGCACCCCATTCCGGAACCGGCCGGCTCATCAGCGTGGTCCAGACAAAGAGGCTTTGTTCGAAATGCGGCCCGTCGGCCGCCTGTTCGTTGCGGGCGTAGTCCGCATCCATGAAAAGGTACGATCCCGGCTGGATCTCGTTGTAGACGCCGCCGGCCGCGTCGAAGGCCCAAGTGCCGGTGCCGCCGCCCGTGATGACGGGGCAGGGCAGGCCGCCCGCCTCGATCAGGGCCCGCGTGCTTCGGGCCGATTCCGCCGCGCGCGCCGCGGCGGCACGACGTTCGTCCGCGGTGCGCACATGCTGCGCGGGGCCATGGTAGGCCTGCAGGCCGGCCAGCCGCAGGTGGTGGCAGGTGGCAACGTGTCCGGCCAGGGCGACCGCGGCGGCCCCGGGCGCCGCGCCGCAGCGGTCCGAGCCCACGTTGATCTCGACGAAAACTTCCAGGATTACGCCCGCCTGCGCGGCGGCGAGGTCGAGCTGGTCGGCGTTGGCGGCATGGTCCACACACACGGCGATCCGCGCCGTGCGGGCGAGCGCAGCCAGCCGCGTGAGTTTGGCGGCCCCCACAATTTCATTGCTGACCAGCACATCGCGGACTCCACCCGCGACCATCGCCTCGGCCTCGCTCACTTTTTGGCAGCAAACGCCGACGGCCCCGGCGGCGATCTGCCGGAGGGCGATCTCCGGGCATTTGTGGCTTTTGGCGTGCGGGCGCAGGCGCACCCCGGCAGGCAGCGAGGCGGGCAGCCGCCGGAGGTTGCGCTCGAACGCGTCGAGGTCGAGCAACAGGGCCGGAGTGTCGACCTCGGCGAGGGACCGGCCGATTTCTGCGGGACAGCGGGAGGGCATGGCGCGGGAAACTTATGGCGCCGCCTTGCGGGACAGGCCGATGTCGGCCATCTCGACCGCACGACCGGACTCGGCGGCGGCATAGGCGGCGAAACCGATCCGCAGGGAACGGATGTTTTCGACGGCAGGCTGGGGCGGCGGCCGGTCCTGGAGCACGGCGTCCGTGAAGTCGCGCTCCAACTGGTAGAATGAATCCAGGTAGTCGGCGGTCGGGGAACGGACTTCGTCCCGGACCACGGTGTTGCCCTGGCAGAGGCGGAATCGCGCCGAGTCGCCGCGCGTCAGGCATCCCTCGTAGAAGGCCTCTCCTTCTTCGCCGATCAGCAGGGCGCCGCCCTGCCGCACCCCGGCCGCCTTCCAGGACACGTCGATCCCCGCCGTGACCTCCGGATATTCCAGGGAGACCTGGGCCAGGCTTTCGCCGCGCACCCGCGGGTTGATGTGCGCCAGCCGCGCGTACACGCGCACCGGGTCGCCGAGCAGCGCGTGCACCATGTCCGCCAGGTGCACGCCATATTGCAGCCACACCCCGCGCTCGGCCTCGAGGTTGATTTTCTGCGGCGGTTCCACCGGGTCGTGCTGCTCGAGCCGGAGGTGGCGGATCCGCCCGAAGAAGCCGGCGCGATGCAGCCGGAGCACTTCCTGGAACCAGGGGCGGAAGCGATGGTTTTCATGCACGACGAAATGCCGGGGCTGCTGGCGCAGCCGCGCCACGAGGAATTCCGCGTCGGTCAGCCGGTCGCAGAGCGGCTTCTGGCAGATGACGTGGAGTCCCGCGTCGGCGGCGCGCTGGCATTGCTCGCGGTGCAGGCCCGGTGGCGTGATGAGGTCGACGAAATCGAGCTTCTCGTGCGCCAGCACCGCGGCCAGCCCGTCGTAGATCCGGGCGGCGGGGGCGAATTCCGCCCGGCGCGCTTCCGCCCGCGCCCGCTCCGGGTCGGCCAGCGCGCAGATCTCCACTTCGGGGATCCGCGCCCAGCCGCGCAGATGAAATTCCGAGACATACCCGCAGCCGATGACGGCGCCGCGCAGGCGGTCCGGGGATTTCCCGTTGCGGCGGGTTCGGACCGGGTCTGGAGCTTCGTTCGGCATCGGCGGGATGGACGCGTCCGTCTCAGGAAACCGCCGGGACCGTGCGTGGGTCGCGCGCGCCCAGCCAGATTCCAACCAGCGCGACCAGCGGCATGGCGCCGGCCATGAGGAACGCGAGGGCGAAGCTTCCGCTGCGTTCGATCGAGCCGCCCACCAGCAACATGAAGCCGGCGCCGGCCAGCGAGCCGGTCCCGCCGAGCAAGCCGGCGACCGTGGAAACCTTCGCGGCCGACACCTCCGAGGTGAACGCGAGGTAATTCACCATGAACCAGCCGAGCCCGAATGTCGCGAGGCAGATGATGGCGGTGATGGCGTCGAGGCTGTGCAACCGCGAGGCGAACGGGACCGACATCATGCAGGCCGCGCCGACCGACGTCACGACCAGGCGCGCCGCCCGGACGCCGTAACGGGGCGCGAGCAAGGCCACCAGCCCGCCGCCGGTCCACAAGCCGACGTCGAGCGCGAGGTAGATGATGATCAGGCGGCGGGCCAGCTCGCTGCCGAAGCTCACGCCGGCGTATTTGTCGAAATAGCGCGGCATCCACGTGGTGTAGAAATATTGCAGCGGGTTGAGGAAGCTCGTCGCCAGCATCATCCCCCAAAAGACCCGCGAGCGGAAAATCTCCCGCAGCGTCGCCGGCGTGGCGATGTCCGCGGTGGCTGGCGCGGCCGCGCGGTCCAGTTCGGGCTGGGGATTGAAGCGGAACCAGCCGAGCCAGAGCACGGCCCATGCGAGCCCGGCGGCGCCCGCCAGCAGGAATGACATCCGCCAGCCGTAGGCGGCGGTGAGCCAGATGATGATCGGCGGGGCCACGAGCGCGCCGAGGCTGGTGCCGCTTTGAAAGATCCCGTTCGCGAAGGAGCGCTGGCCGGGCGGGAAGGTGCGCGCGACGACGCGCAGGGCGAGCGGCCAGTTCGGCGATTCGCACAGGCCGAGCAGCACCCGGCTCAGGAGCAGCAGCCCGAAGGTCGGCACCAGGGCGGAGGAGGCGCCGGCGAAGGACCACGCGGCGACCGCCACGGCGTAGGCGACGACCGTGCCCACGCGATCCAGCCACGCGCCGACGAAAAGTTGCGCGATGCCGTAGGCGAACAGAAAACCGAAGAAGAGCTGGCCGAGGTTCCCATCCGTGAGCTGCATCTCCGTGGCGATCTTCGAGGCGGACACGGAGATGGTCTGCCGGTCGAGGTAATTGACGAACGTGGCCAGGAACAACAGGCCGCAAACGATCCATTTGTGCGCAGGTTTTTTCATGGGTCAGGAAAGACGCAGCAGGCGGGCCGGGTTGTCGCGCACCATGCGGGCGATCTCCGCCGCGGTGAACCCGGCCGCGGCCAGCTGCCGGATATAGGAGCGCATGGCGTCGGCGGGCGCCGGCATCTCGGGCAGCCCGTGGTCCGTGGCCGCGATGGTGCTGTCGACGCCGACGGCGCGGATTTGCTCCGCGATCACCCCGAAGGGCACGGTGAAGCGGAGGCCGGGTTGGGCGGAAACGAGGCAGCGCTCGAAAAACACGGCGCCGGATCCCGCCAGTTCCCGCTGGTCCCGGACCGGCATGGCGGTCACGCCCCATTCCGGATGGGTGACGCTGATCCGCCGCACGCCGGCGGCCAGCGCGTGCTCGATCAGGATGCGCGATTCCCCCGGCGACAGGTGCCCCGTGGCGAGGATGGCGCCCGCGTCGGCGACCAGGCGGACGATGTCGCGCACCTCCTCCCGCAGGCGCGTGCCGTTGAGCACCGTCAGGCCGTCGCGCCCGCCGAAGAATTCCTGGTGATTGGCGGCCGACTTGGTGGGCATCCAGATTTCCTCGCCGCCCATTTTCAGCGCCACTTCCACGGCCCGCGGGTTCAGGCCTCCGACCGTGTCGTTGAGCACCACGCCGCCGAAAACTTTGACGTCTCCCTGGATGGCATTCAGCAGGTAGGCCCGGGCGCAGGTGGAACAGCAGTGATTTTTCAGCACCAGCGCCCGCATGCCGGCCTGCTGGGCCTGGTTCACGAGTTGCAGGTCGTCGAGCCGCCGTGGGATCACGTCGGGCGCGCTGTGCACGTGCATGTCGATCGCCCCCGCGAGGAGGGCGGATTCATCCACCGGCGTGGCGGGCCCGGTCATGATTCTGCCGCCAGCGGCCGGGCCTCCGCCGGGCTGGCGGCCGGGGCCTGGTCTTCTCCATCCGGGTTCGGACGAAAATGCATGGCACTCCCCAACAGGAAGGGGTTTGGGCCCTGCTCAACGGCGCGCTCACTTGACCTGTAAAGGGTGCGGGGATTCCGCCGGCGTGATCCGGAAGGCGTAGGCCAGGCTGTCCGGCGCATCCGCGGGCAGGGTGATGCTCAATTCCGCCGCGGTGGCCTGCCAGGCACAGGCGCGGTTCGCGCCGAGCAGGACGATCGCGCTGCCGGGCTGTGCGCGAACGGTCGTCAGCACCAGCTTTTCCCCGGGGCGTGCGAGGGCGATGGCGTAGACGGTGCCGCCGTCCTTGCTTTGGGTGAGGCGGACGGCATCGCCCTCGTGCCAGGCGTCGCCCGCCCTGGGCCGCGTGGCGTAGATCGCCTCGCCGTTGGCGCGCAACCACGCTCCGACTTCCTCGAGCTGCGCGATGGCCGCCGGGTGAAAACGGCCCTGTCCGTCCGGCCCGATGCCGACCATGAAATTGCCGCCCTTGGCCACCGCATCGACCAGGTTGTCGACCACCCATTTCGCGCCCTTGTAGTTCTTCGCCTCGGGATCGTAGGAAAAACCGCGGGCCAGCGGATAAATCACCATCCAGGGCATGCCGGTGTTCTCCCGGGCGCCGGGGACGAATTTCTCCGGCGTGTAGTAGTCGCCGTAGTTGCCGATGCCACGCGCGCGCAGCATGACGTCGGGCTGCAGCTGCCGGAGCTCCTTGATCGTGTCCTTCAGCATGGGCCACACGGACGGGCCCAGCCACATGTCGAGGCACACCATGTCGATCGGGCCGTAGTTCGTCAGCAGTTCGCGCAACTGGGCGCGGTGCCGGGCGATCATCCGGGCGGTCTCCTCGGGCGTCGGATCGGGCACGATGACCGGCGGCCGTCCCTGGAGGCGCTGCCGCGCGGCTGCATCGATCCGGCCCAGTTCGGCGGCATGCGGGGTCTGCAGCGGATGGTAGACGTACGGCCGGAAATCGGCGTCGTACCAGTCGGGATGGGAAAAATAGAGGTCGATCTTGATGCCGTGGCGCCGCGCCGCCGCGCAAAGCTCGGCGACCACGTCGCGATGGAAGGGGGTCTCGGCGATGCTGTAGGCGAGGTCGCAGTCCTCGATCCGCGGGCCGCCCGGCGCGGTCCAGTTCACCCGCCGGCGCACGCGGGTCGCGGTGTTGAACAGTGAGAACCCGTCATGGTGCTTGGCGGTGAAGGCAAAGCACTTCATCCCGGCCCGCGCGAAAAAATCCATCCACTCCTCCGCGTCGAACCCCTGCGGATTCCAGCGGCCGGCCAGCTGCTGGTACTCCTGCCGGCGCTCGTTCGACATCTGGAGAAACGGCCAGGATTCATCCGGCAGCTCCCAGATCGAGTACAGGCCCCAGTGGATGCGCACGCCGAACTTGAGGTCGCGGAACGCCTCGAACGCCGCGGGCGGGGCATGCCGGTAACCGGCGTCGGGCTCCGCCTCGATGTAGTCCTGCACCTGGCGCAGGTGATTGTCGGTGGCCGGCAGGCGGATGTCGCGCGCCGCCTCGGCGGCGCCGGCCGGATTCACCGCCAGCAGCACGGGCAGGGCCCGCCGGAAAAAACGCCTCAAGCCGCCGTTCATGGGGAAGGATGTTTCGCCGCGCGCGCTTTTGTCCAGTTCGCGCGCGGGGTGCTCACATTTATCCCGACGGCAGGTCAGGATTTTGGCGTTTGTCCCGGCTCCGGCGGGGGCGCAGGTGTTGCCCTTTTCCCCATGACTCCCCGCGGTTGCCTGGCGTTGCTGTTTTTGGCGTTCAACCCGGTGGCATTTGGCGCCACCCCCGCGCCGGTGGCGGTGCCGGTTCCCCCGGCGCAACACCCGCGGCTTTACCTGCGCCCGGCGGAAGCGGCGGGGATGGGCGCGCGCCTGCGGGATCCCGTGCTGCGCCCGTCGGTCGAGCGCCTGCGGCGGCTGGCGGAGAAATCGCCGCAGTTCCGGGTGGAGTGGGAGGCGGTCAACTACCTGGCGAACCCCGACGAGCGGCGCGGGCGCGAGATCATCGGCGAAACGCTGGAGCTGCTCCGCGCCGCCCGCCTCCCCGACGGCGTGCTGGGCGCCGCGCGCGTCACCGGCCGCACGATGGTGACCGGGGCCATCGTCTACGACTGGCTTTACCCGCTGCTCACCCCGCAGGACAAACAGGCGTTCGTCGCCGAACTCATCCGCCTCGCGAAAACCCAGGAGTGCCGGTATCCGCCGGTGCGCGGCGGTTCAATCACCGGCCACGGCTCCGAGGCGATGATGCTGCGCGACATGCTCGGCGCGGGCATCGCGATCTACGACGAGTATCCCGAGATGTACCAGCTGACGGCCGGCCGGATCCTGCGGGAGCATGTCCCGGCGCGGAACTGGTTCTATCCGGGCCATGCCCACCACCAGGGCGAATCCTACGGCGCGTACCGCTTCATGTGGGATGCCTTCGCGCTCTTCACCTTCGACCGGCTCGGCGCCGGGAATGTTTTCAATCCCGAGCAGCGGTTCGTGCCGTACTACTGGCTTTATACCACCCGGCCCGACGGGCAGCGCCTGCGGTCGGGCGACACCTACAAGGATCACAATCCGCGCGGCAAACCCTGGCCGGAGGAGGCCGCCACGCTGCTGATCGCGAGCTACTATGGCGACGGCGTGCTGCTGGGGCAGTTCCTGCGGCAGGGCGGCGCCTCCGATGACGAGGCGTTGTTCGCATTCCTCTGGCGCGATCCCGCGCTCCGGCCCGAGCCGCCGGACGGCCTGCCGCTGTCGTATTACGCCGGGTCGCCGTTCGGCTGGATGGTGGCGCGCACCGGCTGGGGAGACGACGCCGTCATCGCGGAGATGAAGGTCAACGAGTACAACTTCACCAACCACCAGCACCTGGACGCGGGGGCGTTCCAGCTCTACTACCGCGGCGCACTGGCGATCGATGCCGGCGTCTACAGCGGGCCGCAGGGCGGCTACGGCGGGCCGCACAACAAGAACTACTCGTGGCGCACCATCGCGCACAACGCGCTGCTGGTCTACGATCCCGCGGAAACGTTCCGCGACGAAACCTACGCCAACGACGGCGGCCAGCGCCTGCCGGGCGGGCGGGACGAGCCGGGCACGCTGCCGCAGCTGCTCGATCCCGCGCGCGGTTACCGCACCGGCCGGGTGCTCGCGCACGGCGCCGGGCCGGACGGGCGGCGGCCGGACTACACCCTGTTGCAGGGCGACATCACCGCTGCATACGGCCCGAAGGTGCGCGCGGCGACGCGCTCGTTCGTCTTCCTCAACCTGGGCGACCCGCAGGTGCCGGCCGCCTTGATCGCGTTCGATCGCGTCGTGAGCGCGGATCCTTCGTTCCGGAAATACTGGCTGCTGCATGCCCAGGAGGAACCGGCGGTCGCCGGGAACACCGCCACCGTCGACCGCTCCGAGCACGGCGAGCGGGGCCGGTTGAACCTCGACGTGCTGCTCCCCGCCGCGGACAACGCGAGCCTGGAGAAGGTCGGCGGGCCGGGGAAGGAACAGTGGGTGTTCGGAAAAAATTATCCCGACGGAACCGACCCGGCGGTGCTGGCGCGCACGTCGATCGAGGGCGGCACGTGGCGGCTCGAACTCTCCCCCCGTCGCGCCGCGGCCGAGGATCTGTTCCTGACCGCCATGCAGGTTACCGACCGCGTCTCCGGCACGCGCTGGCCGGTCCGCCGGCTCGAAGCCGCCGACCGCATCGGGTGCGTGCTCGCGGGCCCGGCCGCCGCGTGGGTGGTTCTGCTGCGCCGGGACAACCAGCGTTCCGCGCAGGCCGTGGAATTTTCCGTGGAGCCGGCGGCGCCCTGCCGCTTCCTGGTGACGGACCTCGTCCCCGGCCGCTGGCAGGCAAGGCATGCGCCCGATGGCGCGACCCGGACGGTCGAGGTCGCGGACGAATCCGGCGCGGCGTGGTTCGAGGGCCCGGGCGGCGCCTGGACGCTGACCAGGCTGCCCTGAAACGGCGGGTGCCGCGCGGTCTAGGCGGCGGGCGCGGGCAGGGGACGGATGCGGCCCAGCTCGCCCACCAGCCAGCAGACGATGGCGAAGGCGGCGAGATGCATGACGCTGCAGACAAGGAACACGGGCGTGAACGACACGTGCTGCACCGTCCAGCCGATCGCCTGCTGGGTCAGCACGCCGGTGATCCCGCCGAAGGCGCCGGCGAAGCCGGTGACGGAGCCCACCGCATGCGCCGGGAAAACCTCGGCCGGCAGGGTCATGTTCGCCCAGGCGGCATGGGCGAACATCGCGACACTGATCATGCCGACGGCGATGGCGGGACTGGGCACCTTCAGCAGGACCAGCAGGCAGGCCGGCATTGCGCACGACGCGGCGAGCATCACCGCTTTGCGCGCCCGGTTCAGCGGCCAGCCCAGCGCCATGAGCAGGCGCGGCACGGCGCCGCCGGCCAGGTTGCCCAGCGCGAGGCCGACGAAGGGGATCCAGCCGTAGCGGCCGAGGTCCGCGAGTGCGAATCCGCGCTCCTGCTGGAGAAACTTCGGCGTCCAGAAAATGAAGAAATAGGAAATCGGGTCGGTCAGGGCCCGGGCCAGGATGCAGCCCCACACGGGGCGCAGGGCGAGCAGGCTGCGCACCGGCACCGGCGGCGGTGCGCTCGCCGCCGGCTCCCGGCCTTCCTCAATGAGGGCGAGTTCGGCGGAATCCAGCCGCGGGTGGGCGCGGGGATGGCGGAAAGCCACCGCCCAGACGGCCACCCACAGCAACCCCAGCCCGCCGCCGGCGATGAAGGCGTAGCGCCAGCCCCACGCGAGGGAGATCCAGGCGACCAGCGGCGCGGCCAGCGCGGCGCCCACCGCGGTGCCGGCATTGAAGATGCCCACGGCCAGCGCCCGCTCGCGCAGCGGGAACCATTCGGTCACCGCGCGGATCCCCGCCGGGAAGCTCATCGGCTCGAAGGCCCCCAGCAGGAAGCGGCAGGCGGAGAATTGGGCGGCCGTGCGCGCGAACGCGTGCAGCGCGTTGGCGACCGACCAGCCGGAGACGAAAAACAGGAATGACGTGCGCGCGCCCAGCCGGTCCGCCAACCGGCCGCAGACCGCGTACATGGCGGTGTAGCTGATCAGGAACGCCGACGTGATGTCGGCATACTGCATCGTCGTGATGTGCAGCTCGTCCTGGATCGTCTGCGCGAGGACCGAGAGCGTCTGCCGGTCGAGGTAGTTGAGCTCGGAGCTCAGGCAGAGCAGGACGACGATGTACCACCGGAGTCCGGGAATCTTGCGGGACATGGTGGTGCGGGCCGGGCGGCGAGGGTTCAGGCGGGCGCGCTCACCGGTCGCCGGGCAGGCGCAGGTCGAAGGCCGCGGCCGGGGCCGTGCTCCAGAGGCGGGCGGCGTCGTCGGGCGCAAGGCCGAGGTAGCGGGACACGTGCAGCACGCCCTTGTCCGGGGTGAGCGTCGAGCCGGCAAACCCCGAGGCTTCGCCCGGCTGGCGGGCGATGCCGTCCGCCCCGATGTCGATTTCCATCGCGCCGATCCGGTAGCGGACGGGTGGTGCGCAGGTATCAGCTCTCCCCTCTGTGGTGAAGAGCACGC
>JBEHYX010000010.1:0-76979 GCA_048497945.1 Verrucomicrobiota bacterium
GCGGGCGAGAAAAAAAAACACCTCGCCATGCACAAGGCCGGTCGCGGACGGGTGGGCGACGAGTAGCTGGTGGGCGTCGGCTTCCGTACCGACGCTCTGTCGCCGTGGAAACCGGCGACACCTTTCGATCCGCTTCGCTACAGAGCAGAGCGAAAGCAGGCTTTTACGGCATGTTCCCGGTTTGGGGTGCGCCTCCCGGGGCGAGGCCGTGCTCGCACCAAACGCCCCGGGTCGGGGCGTTCCACCTCAGCGCGAGTAACCGACCACGACCAGCAGCACGCCAAGGGCGATGGCGCCGTTGGCGTAGACGTACAGGTATTTCTCGAGGTGGGGCACCGGGCGGACCGACTCGCCCGGTTTGCGCTCGTCCAGCTCGTGCTGCTTGCGCAGCGCCGCCATCCGCCGCTGCGCCGAGGCGAGGCCGCGGGTGATGACGCCGAGCATGACGAGGGTGGCGCCGGCGGCCAGGAGGGTTTCGCGGCTCATGCGGAAGCGGACAGCAGGGTGACTTCGTCGCCAACACGAATCACGCCGCCCTGCTTGGTTTCGTTGATGAGGTTCACGCCGAAATTGACGTCGGTGGGATCGGCTGGGTCGCGCCGGAAGGAGGCGAGGGTCTTGAGCGGCTCCTTGCCCGCGCGCGCGCCGGTGAACTGGTCGGTCGTCGTCACGATGCAGCGCGCGCACAGGCCGCCGTTGCGCAGCACGGCGTTGCCGATGCGGATGCGCGGCCAGGCGTCCTCGGCGAAAGGCGCGCAGCCCCCGACCACGATGTTGGGCCGGAAGCGGTTCATCGGCACGGGCTCGCCGGCGTTTTCCTGGATGCGGTCGTTGAGGTCGTCGAGCGACTCCTGGCTGATGACCAGCAGCGGTTCGGCGTCGCCGAAATGCACGAGGTCGCCGGGCCGGGCGGCGGACTTGGTCATCGGCCGGTGGAACTTCGCGCCGGCGCGGACGAGGTGGCAGGAGAAACCGAGATAGGCGGAGAGCCAGGCGTCCGCCGCCGGGCCGCAATCCTCGGCCTGCAGGCCGGTGTGCTTCCACACGCTGACCGTGCGGAGCGGCGCTGCCGGATCGGAAGCGGTGGGCACGGAGATGCTGCCGACACCCTCGGCGGAAAGGATCAGTTTGCTGTCGGCGAGCTGCGTGGAAATGCAGGCCATGCGCGGTACGGTGCGCTGGGTGAGGAACGTGCCGGTGTCGTCCACGATCAGGAAGCGCCGGTCGCCCACGAAACCCAGCGCATCGATCTCCGCCGCCGGCACGGCATAGCCGCGCAGGGATTTCACGGGATAGATGAAGAGGCCGGTGACGCGAAGCATGGCTGGAGGCAAGAGGCGAGAGGCGGGAGGAAATCAGCTGCCGTCAAAAGGCACAAAAACCCACAAAAAGGAAACGCTCGAATACGGTGAAGGGCGGGAAAGCTGAAGACTGTAATGGATCAGTCCTCTCACTTCCTGCCTCAAGCCTCTTGCCTCAGCGCAAGGCGCTACGCCTTGCGCTGGTAATTGACGAGGTAGAGCTCGGGGTTGGTGCCGGTGTGGAACTTTTCCGGACGGGCGCCGCCGAGGCCGTAGCAGATCGAGAGGGTCTCGTTAACGAGCTTGAAGAGGCTTGGGATGGTGCGGCCGGCGTTGGGCCCGGCGACGCCATGGAGGCTGAGGTGGCCCTCGCCGTCGACGGTGAACGTGCCGTGGTCGGCGGTGAGCCCGGCGAAGCGGACGGCGTAGCGGCCGTCGGAAGTCAGCTCGATCTCCATTTTTTCGAGCGCCATTTTCGGCGCTTCCTCACCGCCGAGTTCCGCATAGAGCGGCTGCCAGATGCCTTCCAGTTCCTTCATCGGGGTATGTTGCCCACGAAATTCGCGAAATGACACGAAAGAAAATCGGATGGTCGCACGCAAAGACGCGAAGCCGCAAAGGATCGGCCAGATAACTTACAGCCCCATGACTCCGCACAGCGCGCTCAGGCGCGCTTCAGCACGTCGCGCGGCGTGGTCTCGGTCGGCGTCGGGTCGGTGAGGTCTTTCGCGCCCTTGGCGCCGAGCTCGGAGAGTTTGCGGGCGCCAGGGAGGAGCGTCTGCTCGAAGGAGCCGACGGCGGAGTTGTAGGCCTTGCTGGCGGTCTCGAGGCCGCGGCCGACCTTGTCGAGGTTGTCGGCGAAGGTGGCGATGCGGTCGTAGAGGCCGCGGCCGAGGTCGGCGATGACCTGCGCGTTGCGCGAGACGTCCTCCTGGCGCCAGCCGTAGGCGGCGGCCTTGAGCAGCGCGATGAGCGTGGCCGGCGTGGCGAGCAGGACCTTCCTGGCGATGGCGCGGTCGATGAGCGTGGCGTCGCCCTGCAGCGCGCCGGAAAGGAACTGGTCGCCCGGCAGGAACAGCACGACGAACTCCGGCGACGGCTGGAACTGCTCCCAGTAATTCTTGGCGCCGAGCGCGTCGATGTGGCTGCGGACCTTGGCGGCGTGCTCGGCGAGCTTGGCGGCGCGGACGGTTTCGTCTGTGGCGTTGGCAGCCTCGCGGTAGGCGTCGTTCGGCGCCTTGGCGTCGACGATGATCTGCTGGCCGCCGGGGAGGCGGACGATCAGGTCGGGACGGAAACCGCCGGCCGACTGCTGCTCGGCGAAATCGCAGTAGCTGCTCATGCCGGACATCTCCACGACGCGACGCAGCTGGAGCTCGCCCCAGGTACCGGCGGTCGTGGTGGAGCGGAGCGCGGTGGTGAGCTTGGAGGCCTCGGCCTGCAGGGAAACCTGCGCGGTGCCGAGCGACTTCAACTGTTCGGAAAGCTGGCCGTAGGCGGAGGCGCGGGTCTTTTCCATTTCGCCGATCTTGGCGTCGACCTTTTCGAGCGACTCCTTGAGCGGCTTCACCAGCGAGTCGATCGCCTGCTGGCGCTTGCCGAGTTCGTCGGACGACTGCTGGTGGAGCTTGCCGAAGGTCTCGCGGGCGAGTTCGAGGAAGGACTGGTTGTTGGAGCGCAGGGCGTCGGCGGAGAGCGCCTTGAAGGACTCGGTCAGGCGGGCCTGGGCTTCCTTGAGCGCGGCGCGCTCGGCCTCGAGGGCGGTGGCGTGGGTGCGGAGCGTGGCGAGCTCGGCTTCGAGCTTGGCGAGCTGCTCGGCCGCGAGGCGGGCGCGCTCGGCGGTGGCTGCGCCGCGGGATTGGGCGATGAACCAGCCGAGGGCGGCGCCGGCGGCCAGGCCGACAAGGAGAAGCACGATGTCCATGGCGGAACCATGAAGGCGGAAGGCGAAAGTCGAAAGGCGAAAGTCGGCGCCGCCGGAAGACTCCTGACAGGTTTTAGCGCTGTCCCGGACCGGCTTCAGGTCTCAGGTTTCAGCCTTCAGCCCACCGAGGCGTATCAGCGCCTCAGGCGCGGAGCGAACCGAGCGAGATCTGGATGTCGGTGCCCTTGAGGCCGGGGCCGGCCTGGAGTGTGCCGCCGTGGAGGCGGAGGATTTCGCGGGCGAGGAAAACGGAAAGGCGGCCCTGGTTGGGCGTGCTGCCCGCGGCGGGCGGGGGCAGGGTGCCGTCGAGCTCGAGGCGCTTGCCCTCGATGGTGATGACGGCGGTGCGCTGCGCGCCGGCGCCGACGGCCCGGAGCGTGAGAATCAGGTGCTGCAGGCCCTCGTCGAGTCGGTTGGCCGCGATGGCGTCGAGGATCGAGCCGAAGGCGAACTTCACGAGGTTCGGGTCGAGCTGGAGCACGAGCTGTTCCTCGACGAAGCGGGTGGTGAGGCCGCGGGCGACGGCGACCTCGGTGAGGAGCTTGTTGAGGTCGGTGGCCTTGGCGACCGGCTGGGCGACCTCGCCGAGGAGCGTGGCGTGCTCGTTGAGCAGCTTCAGCTTGGCGACCTCGGTGGTGAGGGCGACTTCCTGGGCGAGGGCGGCGCTGCCGACCGGCGAGGTGCTGCCCTTCTGGAGCATCTGGGCGAACGTCACCAGCGAGACCAGCGGGTTGGAGAGCTCGTGGCTGAGGGTGAGGCCGAGGTTGCGGAAAAGTTCGCGGCGATGCTGTTCGAGCAGCTGCGTGATGCGCTCGATCTCGGGCGCGGAGTCCTCCCACACGGCCCAGACGCCGTCGATCTCGGGGACGGGGCCGGCCTGGACGCGATAGCGATACGGGACGCGGGCCGGCTGCGTGACGACCTTGCCGGTGTGCAGGGCCTCGCTGGCGACGGCGCGGACCTCGACGGGGAGCTCCGTGGTGGCGAGCTCGGCGCGGGTGATGAGGCGGGCGCCGGGCAGGTACTTGGCGCGCAGCGTGGCGTGCGTGCCGGCGTGCGCGTACTCGGTCAGCTGGGCGGAGCGCTCGAGGCAGCGTTCGAGCAGGCGGGCATGGAGGACCGCGCGGAATTTGTCGGACTCGCGGTAGGCGGCGCCATCGGCGCGCGGGCCGAGCGCCATCCAGCCGACGAGCTGGCCGTAGGCGTGGAGCGGGACGAGCAGGCGCGCGCCCCAGGAAACGAGCTGCTGGCGGATCGGCGCATCGAGGGCGGGGTCCTCGATGTTGCCCCACTGGCTGACGTCGAGCGCGGCGGGATGCTCCTCGAGCCAGAGGGCGAGCGGGTGGCTGGCCTCGCAACGGAAGCCGTCGTCCTCGGAAACGAAGCCGTCGTGCTTGCGGAAAAAGTAAAGCACCTTGCCGGCCTTCAGGATATAGCGGGCGGCGCGGCGGAACTCGTCGAGCAGGCGCGGGCGGTCGTCGAGGTGGGCGAGCGCGCTCTCGAGAAAATCCCACGACTCGACGGCCTCGGTGGGCGCGGTGCTGGCGGCGGATTCGCGGACCTGGAAGGGCGGTTCGCTGCGGCGGGTGCGTTCGAGGGCGGAGTGCAATTGGGAGTTCTTGTCGGCGATCTCCTCGAGGAGGTTGACGCACTCGGCAAGGCGTTCGCGGCTTTCCTCGTAGCTCAGGAAGAGGCGGGCCGAGCGGCTCTGGCGGGCCTGCTCGAACGGCAGGCTGTGCGGCTGGCCGACGAGGATGACGAGCGTGCCGCTGCCGGTGGAGAGGCGGGCGCGCGGGTCGTTGATGTCGCAGATCCAGACGCGGGCGCCGGGGCGGAGCAATTCACGCTGCAGGTCGGCGGGCCGGGCGAAAACGGCGGGTTCGCGCGAAGGGAGAAGTTTTTTCCATGCGGCTTCGAGACCGGGATCGGGTGTGGTCAGGATGAGGGTGGCGGGCATGGAAAGGTGATGCGGAAGGTCGCTCCGGGCCTTCCGACGTCCGGGACGATGATGGTCGCGCGGTGTTCGTGCAAGATATCTGCACACACCGCAAGCCCGAGACCCATGCCCTTGGTCTTGGTGGAGACGAAGGGGTGGAAAAGGCGGGCGCGCTGCTCGACCGGGATGCCCGGGCCGTTGTCGGATACCTCGAGAATGATGCTGCCGTTCGGGGAATTGCGGGTGCGGACCTGGACGCGGCGCTCGGTTTCCTGGTGTTCCAGCGCCTGAAAGGCATTGATTAAAAGATTTATCAAAACTTGCCGGATGGCGCTGGCGTCGGCCCAGATGGTGTCGGCGCCGGCGGTCAGGCCCGAGGTGAGGGTGACGCGCGCCTCGCCGGCGCGGGTGAGCATGAGGTCGATCGTTTCGAGGATCGCGGTGTGCAGCGAGATGCGCTCCATCTGGTGGCGGCGCGGGTTGGAGAGGTCGAGGAGCTGCTGGGTGAGGTTGTCGATGCGCTCGACCTCGGCCGGGATCAGGACGCTGAAGCGGCGGCGGAACTCCGGGTCCTCGAAGCGCGTGGGCAGGAGATGGGAGAAGGTCTTGATCGAGACGAGCGGGTTGCGGATCTCGTGGGCGAGGCTGGCGCCGATGAGGCCGATGGTGGCGAGCTGTTCGGACTGGCGGGCCTGCAGGGAGAGGCGGGAGCGCGCGAGGATGTTGTCCATGAACTCCGCGATTTCCTGGACCTGCTGGACCTCGGGGTAGGTGAAGGGGCGGTGGTTGATCTTCACGCCGGCGCAGAGCAGGAGGGAGGGCGTCGGGCTGCCGCGCGGGGCGGTGACGACGAGGCCGAGGTTGTACTCGCTGAGGAACTGGCGGAGGTCGATGAGGCCGGGCTCGGGGCGGAGGCGCTGCAGGCTCTCGGGCGTGCTCCAGCCCTGCTTGCAGAGGGCGGCGTAGCCCGAGCGGTCCTTGGCGAATTCGATGTCGCCGGAGACATAGACCTCGCCGCTGTCGAAGAGCAGGACGCCGTAGTTGGTCTGGCACCACGCCCGGAGGAGGGCCTCGAACTCGGTGACGAGCTTGTTGGGATCGGGTTCGCGCCGCGCGATCTCCAGCGCCGCCTGGCGCGTGACGGCGGTGTTCTGCCAGGCGCTGAGGTTAAACCAGTCGCGGGACTTGCGCTCGAGCCAGAAGGCGAAGGTGCTCCAAGCGGCAATGCTTAAAACTAGAGCTAACGTCGAGGGGGTTGATATTTCTAGCGTTTTCCAGCTCCAGAAAACTCCGGTGCTGAGAACTACTATTAATCCTGCACGTTGGGCGATAGAGAGAAAAACCTGTCGGGCATCAAAGACCCTGTGGATGGTAACTGCCCATGCAGTGATTACATAGAAGACAAGAATAACGAGCGGGCTTAGGCGATTAATAGCGCGAAAGTCCAAGTAGGCGCCAATGGCATTGATTGCGATAGCTGCAATGCAGCCTATAGCACTGTTGAAGGTGAAGAATTGCAGCTCAATGCGCCTGACGCCGGTGGCTTTTCTCATCTGGCGGAATGATTCGACAAGTATCCCCGCATAGAGCGCGAAACTCGTGACATTGAAAATTAAGTATCCGATTCCGCGTTTTGGATTTTCCGGAGTAGAGTTCGCCGGAATAAAAAGTGTGGTAAAGCAAAGTGCGGACAGCGCTAGGGTGATGGCCAGCCAGGGAAGCGATTTCGTAAGCGTTCGCGTTGATTGACCCTCGACAGTTTTGATGGCGCTCATCAGCAGCCAAATCATGTAAGGAAAGAAGGCACCCACGGCTGAAGCTGCTTTAATCCAAGGAATCGGATTTGCCGTTGGGTCTAACGGGGCACGTAAACCCGCGCGCATCGCCATATATACACAGAAAAGCCATCCAGCGCTTATCAGTGAAAACCCTGCGAACACCCGATTGGTGAAGCGTTGGGGATTAGCCCAGTAAACGGCAGCCCCAACCGCTAAGGTAAAGAAGACTGCGATTAGAATCAGCGGGGACATTGTTTCTCGAGAACTAAAGCTGAGTTACTTCCAGAGAGACCGTGAGCATTCACGACGGCTACGTTAGTCTGCACGTAGCGAGTCTTGCTCGCTAGATTGAGCGGACATTCGGGATCAGGCGTGGTCCAGTTTACAGTGGGGGGGAGAATGCCGTGGAGCAGGCTCAGCACTGTGCTGGCGGTTTGAATGGGTCCGGAGGCTCCCAGTGCCGTGCCAATAGCGCCTTTCAGCGAACTGACCGGAATGTTCGCGAGATGCCTGCCGTAGACTTTCTGCATCGCCAAGGTTTCGTTGGCATCGATTAGGCGGTGCCCCGTACCCCAAGCATTGATGTAACCGACTTCATCCACGCGGCGGCCAGCATTGGCCAAGGCGTATTTAATGGCATCGGACAGACCGGAGGCGGTTTGGCCTTCGGTGTCATTGGCAAAACCATAGCCGGTAATCCAGCCAAGCGCGGGGCGAGGACTGCTTTCAGGCTCGATCACGAAGATGCACGCGCCTTCGCCCAAGACACCGGTGGTACGCCAGAGATCGAAAGGGCGGCAAAGATGCTCGGGAGATTCATTGGTGATCGGGCTCAACTCGGCGGCGTTGAAGCCCATCAGGAGATAATGCGACAACGGGGATTCGCTGCCTCCGGCCAGTGCAATGTCAGCTTGGCCGGTCGCTACTTGCTCGAAGGCGTGACCCACCGCGTCCATGCCGGAGCAGCAGGAAGTCTGCAGCGTGAGCATGCGCATCGGCACATCCAAGTATTGTACGATTTTGCCGGCTACGTTGGCGACCGAGCCTTCATACATGATGCTCCCCGGCATCGCGCGCGGACCCTTGTCATGCACCAGCTCAATCACGCGGGCGATCTTCTCGAAATCCATGATCGAGGTGCCGGTGACAACCAGGGGGCTGAGCCTGGCCAACTCGTCCCGGCTGACGTTGGCATCCTGCAGGGCAAGGATTGCCGCGGCTAGGCTGAGCTGCGTATGGCGCGACATGCGCCGCGGATTTTCATTGGGTGCGAAGTCGGAAAGCTTGAACTCGGGAATTTCAGCTCCGACAAATGGTCCGGTTTCCGGATCGAACCGGTCGATTGCGCGAATGCGGCTCACCGGCTCGTTGATGCCCTTGAAGTAGGCTTCCCGGCCGATGCCAGCGGGCGTTACAGGGCCGATGCCGGTAATTTTAACGCGACGGCGCATGGGCGAAGTCGGACGTAGGGTGCGGAATCACAAGCGAGAGGTGGGCGGTTGAGGATAACGCCGCTGCCTTGTTGGAGGAGATTGTAAACCACGGCAAGCTTGGTGTCTGAAAGAGTTTGCGCAGTTAATAGACAGCTCGCAGAAAAACTTCATGACGGGCCAAGAATTTGAAGCGCGGGTAATTGATTGGGCCAAGCGACAGCCAGATGTCGATGCATTGATTCAGATTGGATCTCGCGCTCAACCTGATGCTGAAGTCGACCGATGGTCCGATTGGGACTACCATCTCATCGTACGCGATGTCGCTCGCTATCGGAATGTGGCTTGGCCAATCGCTATCGCGCCATGCTGGTTGGTTCATATCGAGCAAACCGAGCGATCAGTTGCGAAGCTCAGCGTTGTGTTCGAAAGTGGCTACGAAGTGGATTTTGTTCCGCTCTCTTCATGGCAAATGAAGCTGGTTTATTGGTGTATGGCTCGGCCTAGTTTGCGCCCAATACTTCCACAGAAGTTAACTAAAGGAATAGCGAATACGCAGCTGATCGTTCGGCCTGGTTATCGGGTGTTGGTTGGCGGCGGGGATTGGGAGCAAAGACTTAGCGCTCTAAATCAAGTTTGGCCTACAATCGATTTTTCATCTTCGGACTATGAATTTCATGTGTCAGGGTTTTGGCGCCACGCCGTTTGGGTTTTTAAGAAATTGGCCCGGGGCGAATCGCGCGCGGCACTCAGATGGTACTTTGTTGAACTTTCAGAGCATCGCTGGGCAATGCTTGAGGAAGAATCTCGAATTGCTGGGCGTTTAATACGCCCGGAAGCGCGTAAGGCCGAAAGGTGGCTTGATACCAAACGGCTCTCTCAAACTGAAATTGAAATCGGAGCGAACCAGCAGATCCTTGCCCGCGCGTTGTTGATCGAAATCGTCCTATTCGAAGAGGCTAGTCAAAGTGTGGCAGCTAGTCGCGGGTTTACGCAACAGGACTATTCTGCGGTAGCCGAGTGGCTCCGCGCCGAGCTGACTCAAATTGCTGGACCGACCTAAGCGGTCCTTAGCTAGGTGGGGGCCGGGAAGCTAATGGTGAACACCGTGCCACCGCCCGGACGGGCTGCGACTTTCATTTCTGCGCGATGGGCCGCCGCGATGTGACGGCAGATCGTCATGCCCAAGCCGGTGCCGTGGGCCTTCGTCGATTCGATCGGCTTCTTCAGGATGCTTTCCAGCACTGCGGGCGGCAGGCCGCTGCCGTTGTCGGCGACGGAAAGGACAACATGATCGCCCTCGCGCTGGACGTTGACGGCCACATGGGTGGCACCCGCTTCCAAGGCGTTCTTCACGAGATTCTGCAACAGGCGCACGACCTCGAAGCGAATGCCATTGATGGTTGTCCCTTTGGTACCGGACACTTCGACGCGATTCGTACCAAAGAAGAGGACGGTCTTGGTGTCTTCGGCCGTGGCGTAGAGATCGACCGTATCGACCTCCCCCGAGTGCTTGGTGGTTTGCCGCCAGGACTCCGCCAGGTGCAAACAGAAGGAAGAGCATTTCTCGAGGGTCTCGGCGTAGTGGAGGATGCGCTCCACGTTGCGACCGACTTGCGGCAGCTGGCGCACCTCGTCGAGCAGCATGTTGGTGTAGCCGATCGCGACGACGAGCGGGTTACAGATGTCGTGTACCATCTCCGCGGCGGCCTGGTTGAAGCCTGAACTCAGCTGCTGCTTCTTCTGCTCTGTCTTGACCGACTCGTACATCGTCTCGAGCTGCTTGAGCATGCCACTGCGCTTCTTGCGCTCGAGGCCCTCGGCGGCGTGGCGCCGGACGGCCTGCTGGAGCACATCGACGTCGAAGGGCTTCTTGAGATATTCGTTCGCGCCAAGGCTGATCGCGGCCTGGGCCGTGGCGAGCGCGCCATAGCCGGTCATCATGATCACCGACACTTCGGGATCGATCTTGCGCATGGCCTCGAGGCCTTGGATGCCGTTCTTCTGCGGCATGCGGATGTCCATCACGATCACCGCGAAGGATTCCCGGCCGATGAGTTCCAAGCCGCGATCGACGCGGTCGACGGCGATCACATCGAATTCGTCCTGCAGGAGATAGGTGATGCTTTCGCGCGGACCCAGCTCGTCATCCACGACGAGGACTTTGGGTTTGGGCACTGCGGGGGCGAACGGGACGGCTGAAACAGCTTCGGGCATCGGAGAGTGATTGGCCGGAAGCTGGACAGCACAATCTCATTTGGCAATCCGAAGGTTGGTCACGGGACTATTTCGCGAGGAGTTCACAGGCGCGGCCCTTGCGGTTGGAGAAAATGGACTGTGAAGCGCCAGTGCGGATGTTACGCCTAATTGCCCGACGGGCCGGACAGACAATCTAGCGGCATCTACAAGTTTCAGACGCTTCACAGTGGCATCCATGTTGCGTGCCGGGTGTGGGCGGCCAAGGGCACCGCCGTAATTTTGCCGTTATTAACCCCGAGATTGTTGAGGCCTATGACTTCGAAGCGTGCCGTCGTTTGAGCGTCTTGGACCTTGCTGATGCAGGTGCCTTTGGAATGGCAGGCTTGGATAAAGTTGCCGAATACAGGTATCCGGATTTTGGGATAACTTGGATATGAGCTTTCAGATCGATGCCGAGCTGTTTGAAAGAGCTGCAGGCTTTTCCGAGCAGCACGCGGCAATTGGTCGTATCCCCGGCAAATTTCCGGCCGAGTAGCTCCTCGTAAAGCATGGGATAAGTCACAACGTTGCCCTTTGAGCGGGCGAGCATGCGCAGCAAGGCAACCTCCTGCGGTGCGATATGGAGCGAGCGCGCTGCGTGATGGATTCTTTGCTCGCGGGGGAATATCTCGACACCCGCAACCGTGTACGAGAAGGCTTCCGAAGGGAATACCGGAGCCTGAGCTTCTTCGGATTCTTGATACCGGGCCAGATACTGGAGCAACACCTCGATTCGCACCGGATCACGCATGACGCAATCGGCACCTAATTCGACCTGTCGCGCTTCGTCCTTCGGTGAACAATCTGCGCCCATCAGGACGATCACGCGGGGTCGGCTTGGCAGGGACGCCGTTTTGAGGAAATTGAAAATATCGTCCGAATATCCGTCCGGTAGGCGATGACGAATCACCAAGGCGCGTGGTTGCACTTGTTCGCTCATTGTCATCAAGCGGGAGACAGTGGCACAAGGCTGACAGGGCCAGCGGCGATGATCGCAAAGGTTGCTGAGCAAGGCAGCTTCCCGTGGTGCGTTGGAGACTATCAATATCATGAAATGGGACCGGCTTTGCTGATGACAGAAAGGCGTGCGCTAGACGGGCAGTACCAGAATGATTTCGAAACGATCTGCATTTGGACTGATTGAGATTCCCATCGCCCCTTTTGCCTTTTGGATGCCGTGCACGAGTCCGCTGCTGGGCGTGCGCAGCTTGGTGTCGTGGTCGCCGTGCAGCCACGAACTCGCTTCCTCCGGCGTGGGCGCGGCCGCGTTGACACGGATCGAAAGGCGGATGCCTGGATTGCTCCCGCGGACATTGCGGCGATTCACCCACATGAAGGAAGCGGCTTGGGCATCGCGGTAGGGTTCGTCGAGGCGATTGAGTAGCGCATTATGGATGCGGACGGTTGTGCCTGGAGCGGCAAGCTCGAGTGCTTGGACCAGAGCCGGTACGAGCATGAGCAGGAAATCGATGCCGGTCAGGCCCCTTGCCTGTATCGCAGGGCCGATTTTGTTGCAGTCCACATTCAGACGGCGCGTTTCAGCCTTCGCGAGGCGCAGCGCGATGGATGCGGCGTGCTCCACGCCGACATCGATCTGGGCGGGCGAAGACTCCCGGCTCGCGTATGCTGAATCAAAATGCTGTTCGGTGACGGTAGCGGCAACTTCGACCTGTTTGCAGGCTTCCTGCAGGCTCCGGATCACCTTGGTGAGACGAGCATCCGTTTTTCCGAGTGGTTCAAGCGTTTGGCTTGCATTGAGCAGGAGCGCCTGGGTGGTGGTCAGAAAATTGGCGGTTTGAAAGAGGGCGTCACGCGCGGACTCGGAGGCGGTTGATTCGATATCGCGCTCGATCCTTGCCAGCTCCAAGTCACGAAAAACGGTTTCCGATTCCTTGGCCAGCGCCCGCTCGCGACGATATGCTCGCGTGCGCTCCACCCAGTCGGGAATTTTTTCCTCAAAACCCGCCCGATCCGGCAGAGGTTTGGGCACGAAATCAAAAACATTCAGGGGAATGGCCCGCCGCAGGTTTTCAGAGGAGTCGAACGCGCTGAAAATGAGGCAGCCGAGGCAGGGATCGATCTTTCGCGCTTCCTCTATGAAAGTAAGGCCGTCCATGCCGGGCATATGGACGTCGACAATGCAGAGATCGAGATCCCGCCGCGCGACAAGCGTGAGCGCTTCCTTCGCACTCGCAACGCATGTCACCCGATAAGCCGAGCCCAGTCGAAGTTTCACTGACGAGTGAATCTGCTGTTCGTCGTCCACCAAGAGAATGGAGGGGTTGAGCAATGCCAAGACGTCGGATTTCATGTGCCTAGGATTTGAGATTTGAAATTTAAGATCCCAGACGGGTGCCGATTGCTTCCCTCCGTAGTTGGATCGGTGGCCGCTGGTTGAAGCTGGGGCGTCTGCCCGGTCGCGGGTGTGGCTGGTTCGGCGGGGAGGATAACCGTAAACGTCGTGCCTTGGTGGACGTTACTGGCGGCCACAATGCTGCCGCCGTGCAGGTCGACTATTTTGCGGCAAATTGCCAAACCCAGCCCCAAACCGCGCAGCGCGTTGCCACTTTGCTTGGTCGTGAAATAAGGCTCGAAGATGCGTTCGAGCAGGTCGGGGGCGATACCGGCTCCCTTGTTGTGCACCATCAGGACCGTCGATCCGTCGTCTGCGGCGCGCGCCGATATCCCGATTTTTTCCCCGATAGGCGATGCATCGATGGCATTGAAGAGAAGATTCTGCAGCAGGCGTTGGATCAGGGCGGGATCGGCGCGGAAGGAGAAATCTTTGGTGTCGGGGAGAATTTCTATATGAAGTTTTCGAGCGCGATCCTGGCAGATTCTGGATACCGATGAGAGAAGCTGTCTTGCGCTGTTGGATTCCACCCTGAGGACTAGGTCGCGCGTGAAAAACAGGCTTTCTTGGATGTACTGCTGCATGACGCCGATGGAATGCTTGGCATCAGCGAGCACGATGGCTTCTTGGGTTCCGGGGCTTACGCGGCTTTCCATGTGGACCAAGAAACTTGAGACAGGGGTTGCCAGGTTGCCGAGATCGTGGGCCAGGCCTCGCGACATCATTGAAGCGGTTTCAACCTTCTGAAGCTGGGTGGCATTTGCTGCAGCGCGTGTGTGGGTGAGAATGTTGTCCATCAGTTCTAACAGTGCCAGAAGAGTCTGGATGTCAGGAAACGTGTAGGGACGAAGGCTTTCTTTTTGTCCGAATACGGCTACGAGTGACGGATATGGGTCGCTTCGTGGCGCCGCGAGGAATGCTCCGATATTGTTTCGGGTCATGAAAGCTAAACAGTTCGCAGTGCCGGGCACAGATCGCTTTCGCTGTAGTGATTCCGGCGTCAACCAACCATCTTTGGAAATGTTGATCAGGTCAGTCCATTCATTGGATTCAAATCGTAGGAGGGGATGCCTTTTGTCCTGAGCTGCTATTAGAATGGCACGATCGGTCTGGCACCATTCGCGAAATAGTTTCTCGAACGATTCTCTGAGCTGGGCTTCGTCAGTATATTGACGCGCCCAAGCAATAACCATCCGCCTTGGCTTCTCCAGAATGAGCTCTGCATCGAGGCCGACAAATTGACGTGATGGTTTGTCCAGCGCGGCGGCGATCGCGCATGATATTATAGTAGATAAAAATATACTCCAAAGAGATGGGACTAGTTTGCTGAGGAGAAGTGAAAGTCCTACTGCACATCCTGCCAAAATTCCAAAGAGAATGAGCCTGTGCCCAACAGAGAAAATAATCTGCTTCGCATCAAAAACTCTATAGTAACAAATAGCCCAAACCGCAGTGCAGTTGAGTAGTGTGAAAATGACTAGTCCTGATTTCCTTAGCCACCCACTACTAAAATAAAAACTAGCGGCGTGCGCTAGTACTACGAATAGGCAGGCGACAATGGCGTTTACTACAAAATATCTGAGTTCGATCTTCCGAATGCCGCTCAGTTCTCGTTCGCATCGAAGTGCATCAATTAGAAAATATGCGCAGCAAATAGCTATGACAAAAAGATAAGCTATATATCCCAATCCGCGTTCTGGGATTTCTGGAGTCGCCGTCGACGGTATGAATGATTCGGTAAAAGCAAGCGTGGCGATTACGCAGCTAATGATAAACCAAGGCCATGATTTTCGCAGAATCGTACTGATAGTCGAATCACGATTGATAAGAGCGGTCTTGGTGAGCCAAAGAAGCCAACATGAAAAGGCGCCTACACCTGAGCTTGCTCGTAACCAAAAATTTAAAGGTTCAACTGGAGCTGGATTTCGATGCCCCAATCTGATCGTTATAGTTACGCAAGTACACCAAAGGCATATACACCCACAGCAGAGGAAAAATGCCCGGTTGACGGTTCTGCGCGGGTTTATCCACAACAGAAGAGTGCCGTTAACGATGCTCAAAATGGCGCCGCCAAGGAATAGCGATTCACCCATGAAATAATAGCTTACCGGAGCCTTTCTCCAGTAAATGAGTAGTCAGGTTGTGTGCCGCCCGTGAAGTAGAGCTTGTACAGCAACAGCCAAGTGCGCTCCTAGGAAACCAACCTTTTTTCAGGGGCCCTTTTTACAAAGGGCACTTTGATCAGGCGGCTAGGCCGTCTTCCGCGAAAACAGCTCGCTGATGATGTCCTCGAGGGGGACGTCCTGGATCGTGATGTCGTCCACGGCGCCCTGGTTGAGGATCTGCTGGAAGACCGACGTCACGTGCTCGCTGGGGACGTGGAGCGTGACCTCGCCCTCGTCGCTGACCTTGGCCTCGCCATGGCTGGGCTTCCAGCCGGGGCCGAAGATGTTGCCGCTGTCGGCGCGGGGCTTGAACTTGATGATGCGCTGGCCGGAACCGGCGCCGGCGATGCGGCTGAGCTCGCCGTCGTAAATCTTTTTGCCGTGGTCGATCACGATCACCCGCTCGCACAGCTGCGAGATGTCGGCCATGTAGTGGCTCGTGAGCAGGATCGTCGTCTTGTACTTCCGGTTGTACTCGCGGAGGAACTCGCGCACCGCCTTCTGCGAAATCACGTCCAGGCCGATCGTGGGCTCGTCGAGGAACAGCACGCGGGGGCGGTGGAGCAGGGCGGCGATGAGCTCCATCTTCATGCGCTCGCCGAGCGAGAGCTCGCGCACCATCACGTTGAGCTTGGCCCCGACGGCGAGCAGGGTGACGAGCTCGTCGAGCGTCGCCTTGAACTGGTCGGCGGGCAGGCCGTAAATCGCGCGGATCAGGTTGAACGACTCGATGGCGGGGAGGTCCCACCACAGCTGGTTCTTCTGGCCGAGCACGAGGGCGAAGAGACGGCGGTAGGCGTTTTCGCGCTTCGAGGGATCGAAGCCGGCGACGCGCGCCGTGCCGCTCGTCGGGTAGATGAGCCCGGAAAGCATCTTGAGCGTCGTGGTCTTGCCCGCGCCGTTGGGCCCGAGGAAGCCGACGAACTCGCCCTCCTTGATCGAGAAACTGATGCTGTCCGCCGCGCGCGTCTCCTCGAACTCGCGCTTGAACAGGCCCTTCACGCCGCCCCAGAAGCCGGGCTGTTTCTTGTAGGTGCGGAAGACGCGCGTGAGATTTTCGACCTCGATCATGGGAGCCGGCGAGAGAACACGGTTTTTGGGGGAAGGCAATCAGCCTTCGCCGGGGCCTACGACTGGCACGGTCCGCCTTCGTTCCGCCTAGCGGGGCTACGGCGAGGCTGCGCCCGTCTCTAGGAAACTTATACCTCGAGCGCCACGTGCTGGCGGAGGAAGGCGGCGAACTCGGCCTGCTCGCGGGTGGAAACCACCTCTCGGGTGCCGGCGGAGGGGAGGGCCGCGAGGACAACGCGATGCGTGGAACCGTCGAGGACGCCGGCCTCCACGGCGAGGATCTTTTCCACGAGCTCCAGCCGGCGGCGGGCGGCACCCTGGCCGGCATCCTCGGCCAGCACCTTCTCCAGCGAGTGCATCCGGGTGATCAGGGTGCGGGCAAGGTAATCGGCGCGGTCGGGAGGCGGCATGGGCGCAAGTGAAACCTGAAAGTTGAAACCTGAAACCTGAAAATGAGGCCGGATCCTGCCGCGCTCGATTCAATCGGCGGTGCGTTTGACCCGCGCGATTTCCCTTCAAGTCTCAGGTTTCCGGTTTCAGGTTTCGTTTCGGCGCCGCCGGCGCCGAAATCGGCTGGGCTTGGTAAGGGTCTTGCTTTAGCGGTTGGCCATGCCGAAACGCCCTGCCGGCCTCACGCTGATCCTGAGCGCGATGCCTTCCGAAATCCGCCTGATCCAGGCGCACGTCAAAAGGCCGAAGACCGGGCGCCTGCTCTGCTTTCCCTACGTCACCGGCATGATCGGCGGGCGCCGCGTCGTCACCGCCGTCACCGGCGTCGGCGTGACCAACGGCGCGATGGTCGCTGCGCTCTTCATCGCGAGGTTCGGGCCGTCCGAGGTCGTCGTCTCAGGCACGGGTTCGCGCTTCAACCCGCGCATCGACACCGGCGACACCGTCATTTCCACCAGCACGATCCACCATGCGGCGGGCAGCCTGACCAAGGACGGCATGGTCTACCGCAAGGTCCGCGGCCCGCTGCCGGGCACGATGACGCACTGGGCTTATCCGCCCGACGCGCGCCTGCTCGCGCTGGCGAAGGCATCGATCAAGGGCTACACCGCCGAGCCGGTCACGGCCAACGGCAGGACCTACGTGCCGCGCGTGCTCACGGGCGTGGTGTCGGCGAGCGACATGTTCGGCGTGTCCGACGCCAAGATTGCCGACATGCGGAAGAAACTGAATCCCGACATCATGGAAATGGAAAGCGCGGCAATCGCGCAGGTGTGCACGCAGCTGCGCACGCCACACATCGTGTTCCGCGCCGGCAGCAACCGCACGCAGTCCAACCCGGGCAACGACTACCGCCTGCTCGGCCAGAAGGCGGCTTGGGCCGCGGCGCGGTGGACGGTCTACTTTGCGGGCCGTTTGGCAAAGGCCTCCTCCAAGTGACCCCGCAGTGTCCAGCCGCCGGTCGCTCGCAAATGTTCGTATTACGAACATTCACAAAGAAGCGGCCGGGCATTTCCCGAGCGCGGCGGTCGACAACGAATGTTCGTAATACGAACATTTGCGAGGGAGTCGCGGGTGTCTCGCGGGGGAGGAATTCCGGGTGAAGCTTTTTTCCAAAGGCGACGGCGAGGGCTTCGTGGTGGCCTTCGTGAACAACCTCGTCCAGCTGCTCATCCTCGCGCCGCTGTGTATCGGGGTGCTGGGGTTCTCGCCGCAGCTGGTGTACGGACGCATCCTGCCGGGCGTCGCGATCTCGTTCCTCGTCGGCAACCTTTTCTACGCGTGGCAGGCGCTGCAGCTGGCGAAGAGGGAGAACCGCTCCGATGTCACCGCGCTGCCGTACGGCATCAGCACGCCGGGGCTGTTCGCCCATGTTTTCCTCGTGATGCTGCCGGCGAAGCAGCTGGCGATCTCCGAGGGCCTGTCCGATCCGGAGCGTTTCGCGTGGCACGCGGGACTGGTGGCCTGCCTGCTGGGCGGCCTGATCGAGTTCGGCTGCGCGTTCTTCGCCCAGAAGATCCGCGAGCACACGCCGCCGGCCGCGATGCTGGCGACGCTCGCGGGCGTCGGGCTCGGTTTCCTTGGGCTGGCGTTTCTCTTCCAGGCGTTCGCGGCGCCGGTGGTCGGGCTCGTGATGCTGGTGCTGGTGTTCGTCGTGTTCTTCGGCCGGGTGAAATTCCGCGGCGGACTGCCCGCGACGGTCGTGCTGCTGGCCATCGGCACGGCGCTCGCATGGGCGACGGGGCTCGCGCCCGTGGGCGGGCCGGACGCGCACCCGCTGGAGCATTTCCGCGCCTATGCACCGCTGCCGGCGCTGGGCGAACTCTGGGCCGCGCTGCACGGCGGCCACATCGTCGCTTATCTCTCCGTCGTCATTCCCATCGGCCTGCTCGGCGTGCTGGCGTCGCTGCAGAACATCGAGTCGGCGGCGGCCGCGGGCGACAACTACCCGGTGCGGCCGAGCCTTGTCATCAACGGCCTCGGCACGATCGCGGCGGCGTGCTTCGGCTCGCCGTTCCCGTCGTCGATCTACATCGGGCACCCGGCGTGGAAAAAGCTCGGCGCGCGCGCCGGCTACTCGGTGCTGAACGGCGTGGGCATCACGCTGGTGTGCCTCACGGGCACGATGGCGGCGCTGACCTGGCTGATCCCGGCCGAAGCGGGCATTGCGATCATCCTGTGGATCGGCACGATCATCGCCGCGCAGGCGTTCGAGGTAACGGAGAAGAAGTATTTCCCGGCGGTGGTCGTCGGCCTGTTTCCGGCGCTCGCGGCGTACACGATGCTGGTCGTGAAGACGGCGATCGGGGCGGGCGGGGCGACGCTCAATCTCGCGCTGGTGCAGGCCGCGCAGCAAGCCGGCGCCTATCTCGGCGGCGGCTTCGCGCTCGAGCAGGGGTTCCTCTATTCCGCGATGATCTGGTCGGCGATTGTCGTTTGCATCGTCGACCGCCGGTGGGCGCGCGCCGCCGTATGGAGCGCGGTTGGCGCGCTGCTGGCGCTGTCGGGCCTGATGCATTCCTACGCGCTGACCGGGCGCGACACCGTGATCGACCTGCCGTTGCTGCAAGGGATCAGCGGCACCTGGACATCGGGCCGTTCGCTCTTCCCGGCCGGCGGCGCGGCGCTCGGCTATGCGCTGGCAGCCGTGATCTTCCTGCTCGTCAAATTTGTCACCGTCCCGCGCGCGGACGACGAAGTCGCCTGACATGAACCCCAAGCTCCCCTTCATCGACCTGCACCGCCACCTCGATGGCAACGTCCGGCTCCAGACCATGCTGGACCTCGCGCGCCAGCACCGGCTCAAGCTGCCGGGCGACACGCTCGCGACGCTGGCGCAGCACGTGCAGGTGCAGGGGCCGCTGCCCGACCTGCTGGCGTTTCTCGCCAAGGTGGACCTGATGGTTTCCGTGCTGGCCGACTACGCTGCCTGCCAGCGCATTGCGCGGGAGAATGTCGAGGATGCGGAGCGCGAGGGCCTCGACTACGTCGAGCTGCGGTTCAGCCCGTATTTCATGGCGCGCCAGCACCAGCTCGATCCCGCGAAGGTGGTCGAAGCCGTGGTTGCCGGCATCGCCGAAGGCGGTGCAAAAGCGAAAGTGAAGGTGAAACTCATCGGTATCCTCAGCCGCACGTTCGGCGCCGAGGCCTGCCGGATCGAGCTGAACGCCCTGCTGACGCAAAAGGCGCACATCGCGGCGCTCGACCTGGCGGGTGATGAGAAGAATTTCCCGGCCTCGCTGTTCGTGGAGCATTTCAAGCGCGGGCGCGACGCCGGCTGGTCGATCACGGTGCATGCCGGCGAGGCGGGCGGCGCGCCGAGCGTGTGGGCGGCGATCCGCGAACTCGGCGCCACACGCATCGGGCACTGTGTGCGTGCGGTGGACGACCCGGAGCTCATGGATTACCTGCGCGACCACCGCATCGGCATCGAGGCGAATCTCACGAGCAACATCCAGACGAACACCGTGCCGAGCCTGGCGGTGCATCCGATGAAGCAGTTCCTCGCGCATGGCCTGCTCGCCACGCTCAACACCGACGACCCGGTGATCAGCGACATCGACCTGAAGTTCGAATTCGAGCAGGCGGCGCCGGCGGCGGGGCTCACGACCGAGGAGATCGCCGTGGCGCAGCGCAATGCGCTCGAGATCGCCTGGCTCACGCCGGCGGAACGCGCGGCGCTGCTGGCTGCGAAGGCGCGCTGAATTTTGGAGGGCTCAGCTCCTGCTGAGCCGGCCCAGCGGGAGCCGGGCCCTCCATCCATCACGGGTCTCAGTGCCCGAGCTTGCGGTAGTCGAGCACGGTGTGGCTGATGCACTTCGCCTCGACGCACTTCAGGTCGGTTTCCAAGTTCGGGGGCGAAACGTCCTCGCCCTCGGTCCAAATGAGCTTGTGGCGGCCTTCCTCGTCGGCGGCGGTGAACAGGCCGGGCACGAAGAAGTGCGCCGGCACCGTGCGCTTCACCGGGGTGTCGTCGTGGCACGGGTCCGGGAAGTTGAGGTTGTGCACGATGAAGCTGCGGGGCGGCGTGGTGGCCAGCAGTTCACCGGCCATCCGGGCGGCGCGCGCGGCCGAGACCTTGAGCGTGGCGAGCAACGCGCCCTCGGGCACGCTGCCATGGTCCTTGAGCTGGTAGTAGGTTTCCTCGGAGACGTCCTGGGAAACGGAGACGGCCGGCAGGCCGTGCAATGCGCCCTCCCAGGCGCCGGCGACCGTGCCGCTGGCGATGATGAAGGCGAGGGTGCAGTTGAAACCGACGTTGATGCCGCTGACCACGCCCTCGACCTTGTCGGGCAGCAGGTGCGCAATGGCGATGTTGACGCAGTCGGAGGGTGTGCCGTCGACGATCCAGGTGGGGCAGCCGAAACCACGGTCGACGGCGGCCGACTTTACATGGCGGTTGCGGGTCTTGGAGGCGCCGGTCCAGCTCTGTTCGCTGGCAGGGGCGACCACGTAGGGTTGGTGCCCGGCGGCCTTGAGGGCGAAAATCAGCTCGTGCAGGAAGACCGAATTGATGCCGTCGTCGTTGGTGACCAGAAGCTTCATCGCTGTGACTAACGGCGATCAATCCGGGGCTGTCAGCCTTCTTTTGCCGGGTTAGTCCAAGGGGAGACTAAAAACGGCGTTTGTCGGCTGAAGGGAAAAGCCTAGTTTCGGGGTTAGGCCAGTCTACCCCATGAGACTCCAAAAATCCCTCCCGTTCTTCGCGGCGCTGCTGATGGCTTCGTCGCTTGCCGCCGGCAACAAGACGCTGACCGTTTCGGTCCGCGGCCAGGTCGCGCCCGACTACCAGCGCGAGAAACTTGCCGACGGCACCTTCAAGCATGAGCGCTACGTGATCGCGAACGGCGGCAAGTTCCCCGGCACGACCACCGACGTCTCCATGGACAAGATTTCCTATCCGGAGGTTGCCGGCGTGGTGGCGAAGCATCTCGTCAAGCAGCAGTACTATCTCGCGAAAAGGGCCAAGGACGCCGACCTGCTCATCGCCATCTATTGGGGCGAGACGGTCCCGTTCAGCGACAACCGGTACAACGAGGCCATGGATACGCTGGGCAAGACCCTCGCGAACAACCAGACAATCAGCATGGGTGAGCGGATTTCGCAGGAAACGGGAGAAATCTCGATGGCCAGCGTGACGGGTGGCGATGCCGTCCTGACCGGGTCCATGGAGTTCGGCCTGGCCCGGGTGGAGATGGAGAACCGGCTGCGTGACGAGGCGAACGCCGACAACGCGAAGATTCTCGGTTACATGGATGATATCAACGACCGGCGCGACATGGTTCCGTGGACGGACATCACCAACAAGGAGCGTGACCTGGTTGCCGATGTGGAGGAAAGCCGCTATTATGTCGTGGTGCGCGCGTACGACTTCAAGGCGCTCCAGAAGGAGGGCAGGCAGGTGGTCCGCTGGACGACGCGGATCAGCATCGGTTCGCAGGGCAACGGTTTCGACGAACGCGTGGCGCAGATGGTGGCCGCGGCTGCGGATACCTTCGGCCAGAAGCAGGGCCTGCGCCGGCGCTTCTACGGCGATCCGCGGGTCGATCTCGGTGAAACGCAGTTCCTCGGCCAGGCCTCCGTGCCGGAGACCAAGCGCACCGGGAAGGATTGATCCGGTTCCGGCGGGGCGGCTGCGCCGCCCACCCGCTCAAAACGAAACGGCCGCCGGCGGCTAGATTTCCTTGCCGGCCTCCGCGGCCCGCGCGCGCCGGCGGTTTTCGGTCAGCAGCCAGACCATGTAGGCGACGATGGCCAGGTTGATGACCAGCGCGCCGAACTTCAGCCACGAGGCGCGGTGCGCGATCTCGTAGATCTCCACCGGCACATAGACCGCGCCGCTCAGGGCCGCGAGCCACTCCGCCCAGCGCCGCCCGTACCAGAGGCCGTAAGCCTCGGCGAAGCGCACGGACGAGTAGATGACCGCGAAGCCGGCGATCAGCCACAGCTTGGTGTTGTTCAGGTCGCCCATCGCCTTGATGAAAATCTCGGGATAGTGGTGCGCCGGGTTGAGGTGCAGCCGGTTGACGAGGTGCTCGGCGAAATCCTCCGCATCGCGCCCGAGGAAGCTCAGCAGCCCGAAGCCGACGATGAGGACGATGGCCCCCTTCAGCGCTTCCAGCAGCGCAATGGTGCGCAGGCCCTTGCTGTGGGCGGTGGCGGCGTTGGGCGCGGACGGGACCATGGGTAGGGATAGCTTTCTTCACAGACCGAATGGGGCAAGGCGGATTCGGGTGATAGAGGTTACAAGTAGCGCCGCGCGACCCGGCCAAAAGAAAAAGCCGCGACCGAAGTCGCGGCTTGGAGGAGGAAGTCGGGGCGTAAAGCCCCTCCCACGTTAGGACTGCGCCGGGGCGGCCGGAGCGGCCTCGGCGGCGGGGGCGCCGCCGGCCTGCTTCTGCGCCTCGAGTTCGGCCATCGCGGCCTTGCGGCTGAGGCGGACCTTGCCGGAACGCTCGTCGATGCCGACGCACTTCACCGTGATGGAGTCGCCGACCTTGACGACGTCCTCGGTGCGGCGCACGCGGAAGTCCGCGAGCTCGGAGATGTGCACGAGGCCTTCCTTGCCCGGGAGACACTCGACGAACGCGCCGAACTCCTTGGTGCCGGTGACGCGGCCGGTGTAGATCTTGCCGATCTCGATCTGGGAACCGCCGCCGCAGAGGGCGTCGATTTCCTGCACGGCGCGGTTCATGGCGTCGGCATTGTTCGAGTAGATGAAGACCTTGCCCGAGTCGTCGTCGGCGATGTCGATCTGCGCGCCCGTCGTCTCGACGATGCGGCGGATGGTCTTGCCGCCGGGTCCGATGAGCAGGCCGATCTTTTCCGGATCGATCTGGATCGTCTGGATGCGCGGGGCGTACTGGCTGAGGTCCTTGCGGGGAGCCGGCAGCGAAGCGAGCATGCTCTTGAGGATCTCGATGCGGGCCTCGCGGCACTGCATGATGGCCTTCTTGGCGATCTCGAACGGGAGGCCGTTGATCTTCAGGTCGAGCTGGAAGCCCGTGATACCCTTGGTCGTACCGGCCACCTTGAAGTCCATGTCGCCGAAGTGATCTTCCTCACCGAGGATGTCGGTGATGGTTTTCCACTTCGTGATGTTACCGCTGGCGTCCATTTCGGTCATGAGACCGCAGCTGATGCCGGCAACCGGAGCGATGATCGGCACGCCGGCGTCCATGAGGGCCAAACAGCCGCCGCAGATCGAGGCCATCGAGGTCGAGCCGTTGGAGGCCATGATCTCGGAGACGACGCGGATGGAGTACGGGAAGACATCTTCCGGCGGGAGGATCGGCACGAGCGAACGCTCGGCGAGCGCACCGTGGCCGATTTCGCGGCGACCCGGGCCGGTGAAGCGGCCGGCCTCGCCGACGGAGAACGGCGGGAAGTTGTAGTGAAGGATGAAGCTCTTCGACGTGGCACCGCCGGTGAGGCCGTCCATGTCCTGGGCTTCCTTCGTCGGCCCGAGGGTGACGATGGCGATGTTCTGGGTATCACCACGCTGGAACATGGCGGAACCGTGGACGCGCGGGAGCACGCTGACCTGGGAGCTGAGCGGGCGCAGCGAGGTTTCGCCGCGGTGGTCCGAGCGGACGCCCTTGGCGAGCACGGTGGCGCGGTACGCCTTGTACTGCAGGTCTTCGAACACGACGTTCAGGTCGACATCGGTGAACTTGTCGGCGCCGAGTTCGGCGGTGAGGGCGGCCTTGGCCTCCTCCTTGAGCGCTTTCACGTTGGCGGAGCGGACGTTCTTCTCGTAGCCGAAGATGGCAGCGGAGACGCGCTCGGCGGGAACGACGCGCTCGATGATGGCGCGGGCTTCCGGCGTGGCGCCGACGAGCTTGAAGACAGCCTTCGGCTTGGCGGTGAGCTTCTGGAGTTCCTTGATCGCGGCGATGATCGGCTGGATGGCCTTGTGGCCGAACTCGAGCGCCTCGATGAACTTCTCCTCGGGCAGCTGGTCGGCGGAGCCTTCGATCATCAGCATGTCCTTCTCGTTGCCGACGTAGATCAGGTCGAGGGAGGACGAGAACATCTGCTCGATCGTCGGGTTGGCGACGAACTGGTCGTCGATGAGGGCGACGCGCACGCAGCCGATCGGCCCGTTCCACGGAATGTCGGAGATGGCGAGAGCGGCGGAAGCGCCGTTGACCATCGCGATGTCGGAGTCGTTGACGAGGTCGGCCGACATGAGCTGGCCGATGATCTGCACTTCATTGAGGAAACCCTCGGGGAAGAGCGGGCGGCAGGGACGGTCGCAGAGGCGGGAGATGAGGATCTCGCGCTCGGACGGACGGCCCTCGCGCTTGAAGTAACCACCCGGGAAGCGGCCGGCGGCGGCGTACTTGTCGCGGTAGTCGACGGTGAGCGGGAAGAAGTCCTGGCCCGGGCGCATGGTCTGCGCGGCGCAGGCGGTGACTTGGACATTGGTCTCGCCGACGGTGACGAAGACGGCGCCGCCCGCGAGGTTGGCGATGGAGCCGGTGGAGAACTGCATGTTCAGGCCGGCGACGGATACATTATGTTTCTGATTCATTTTCTTTTCGGATTGGTGCGCGGCGACCGGCCGGATTGCCGGAAGACGCGCGGGGGTTCGGATATCTAACCGTTTCGATCCCTCCTTGAATCAGCGTCCGGGAAATTTCGGATTGCGGGCCCGGCATGGGCCGGGGCGGCAAGCGGAAATGTCCCTGGGGCTGGCTTCGCGGGAAGAAACAAAAGGCGGCCCGTCGGTGGGCCGCCTTTTGTGAAAGCGGGTTACTTGCGGAGACTCAGCTTCTGCAGCAGGTCGTTGTACTTCGCCAGGTCCTCGCTCTTGACGTAATCAAGGAGCTTGCGACGACGGCTGGCCATCTGGAGAAGGCCGCGGCGGCTGTGGAAGTCCTTGCGATGCGTGCGGAGATGCTCGGTCAAATGATTGATGCGAGCGGTGAGCAGCGCGATCTGGACGTCGCTGGAGCCGGTGTCCTTCTCGTGGGTTTTATACTGGGCGATGACTTCGGATTTAACGGGTTGTGACATGGTTTATGTTGTTGATGGCGCGGTCGTTTGCGGGATCCCGCATTTGCAGGACCCGTGCCACCCGCTTTTGGAGGGCCGGCGGCACCGTTAGTGTCCGGTTGCCCGGACTGACCGTGGTAGAAGCCTGCGACCAGCAGACTCCCACTAACGCAAGAGGCCATTAACCAAACCGCGGGCCCCTCCTGCAAGCGTTATTTTGCCGGAGCTGAAGTGGGACTACCTGTCGCGGTTCCGCGGTTCTCCCACGAGAAAATCTCGGTCGGGCACTGTACTTTCGTGAAGGCCTTGGCCGCCGGATCGTAGGTGAAAACGGCCGTGATCGGTTTCTCGACCTCCAGGCGGTCGCCCTTCTCGCTCCAATACTGCGCGGTGCCGGAAACGACGAGGTCGAGGTAGCCGTCGGCATTGGTGTCGCGCCATTCGCAGTTCAGCAGGTAATTGCGGAAGGTGACGCCGTCGCGTTGGGCATCGTAGACCCGCAGGCCCCAACCGGGAATCGTCAGGCCGCCGTTGCCCTTTTCGGTCAGCTCGAACTTGGCGGTGATGGTCGCGCCCTTGCCGAGGGCGATGACCTTGGTCGCGGCGTGCGGGTAGGAAGCTTCCGGCAGCGCGGCCGCATCGGGCCAGGTTTCGTCGGCGGAGGCGGCGAGCGGCAGCGCGAAAAGGGCGAGGGTGAGGAAAGGAAGCTTCATGGGCGTGGCGTTGGACTACGACGGGTGCGGGCGGTTCCGGGTTACCGGGCGGCCTCAGTTGCTCCGCAGCGCGATTCCCTTGATGCCGTCACAGCCCGGGAGGCGGCGGAGCTTGGCGAGGATGGGTTCCTTGTGGAGGAACAGTTCGTTCCGGACGACGGCATGGGACACCAGCACCACAAGCAGGCTCTTCTCCACCACGAGCGGGTGCGAGTAGCTGGCGTTGGCGACGCCCACGAGCTCGGGCCATTTTTCACGGATGCTGTGTTCGAGGGAATCGTGGCTGATGCGATGCTTCACCAGCAGCTCGTCGATCAATTTGCCCAGGTCGGCGGTCGGGCGCCGCCGGGAGCGGCCCTCGTCCTCCGGCAGCTCGCGGAAACCCGCGATCAGATTCTCGATCGCGCGGCTGAACTCGGTTTCTTCCTCTTTCATGGGCGGGGCGATTAACAGGCCCGGGGCGGCGGGTGACAAGCACGTCCGGTGCGCACGGATTTCCTGAAACAATCGCGGCCCCGGGGCGTCACAGCCGGAGACAAGCCAATGTGGAACCAGTCCGATCCATTCGCCATCGTCCTTTGCACCTACAACGGCGAACGGTTTCTCGAGCTTCAGCTGCAGTCGCTGCGCGAGCAGGACGGCGTGGCGGAGATCGTGGTGTCGGACGACGGCTCGACTGACGGCACGCTGGGGCTCCTGCAGCGCCACGCGGCGGCGGATCCGCGGATCCGTCTCTTCCGCACGCCGCGCAACCTGGGCGTGACGGCCAATTTCGAACATGCCATCGGCCTCGCGCGCGCGCCGTGGATCGCGCTGGCCGACCAGGACGACATCTGGCTGCCGGGCAAGCTGGCCCGGATGCGCGCGCGCTGGGATGGCGAGTCATGCCTGTTGCACCATGCCTCGCGCAAGTTTCGCGGCACCGGGATGCCGCGCCACACCGGCCACCGCGTCATCGAGCGGCGGAAATTCAGCGGGCGCGACTGGCGGGGGCTGTTGCACCGCAATTCCATCGTCGGGCACACGATCGTGTTTCGCGCCGACCTGCGGGCGCAGCTCGTGCCGTTTCCGCAGGCGCTGCCGCACGACTGGTGGCTCGGCGTGGGCGCGGCATTGCACGGGTCGGTCCAGTTCGTCGACGAATGCCTCGTTCATTACCGCATGCATCGCGCCAACACCTACCGGGCGGCCGGCTCCCGGCTGCGCCGGCTGCGGGGCGAATATGAGATGCGGCTCACGCTCCTGCGCGCGATGCTGGCCCGCAAGGAACTGCCGGCAAGCGGGCGGGAATTCGTGCGGCGCCACCTGGCGCTCCTGCAGGCCGCGCCGGCGGGCGGGTTTCCGTGGCGCCTGTGGCGGTTTTACCTGGCCCACGCGCCGCTTTTCTTCAGCAGCGAGCGATTCACCCCGTCGCGCTTCACCTGTGTGCGCAAGAGTTTCGCCGTCGCGCTGGGCGCAGCCTGGCAGGGACTGGCGGGTTCGGCGGCGGGCGCGCGGGAATTTGCCGCGCGCTAGCGGGTCACGGCGCCGGCGAAGCATCGCCGGGCGCGGGACTCGCCGCCTCCGGCGGAAGCGGGAACACCGCCCAACGCGGCAGGCCGGCGGGCGGAAAATGAGGATAGGGACTGTGGAAAGGCGGATGGCTGGCACCCAGTCCGGGGCCGTACGGACGGAAGCGGGGGCCAGGGACGTCCCAAGCCGCGGGGACGGCAGGTTGCGGCTCTTTCCGCCAGCCCGAGGCGAACCAGCCGAGCGCAACCAGGGCGGCGGCCGCCGCCCAGCGTGCGCTGTGGCGCTTGAGCCGGCGGCGGCGCTGCGAGTCGGCAAAGACACGGGCCGGGGCGCCGGCTTCCGCCGGGGCGACGCCGGCAAAGGAGTGGATCAACTCGGGCCGGGCGAGCCGCGCGAAACAGGCGGTGAAACGCGCGCGATCCATGTCGCCGAGCAGCGGACGGAGCTTTTCGAACGTGTAGCCGGCATCCTGGGCGAAGCGGGGGAAGTGCAGGAAGAGAAACGGGATGTCGTGGGCCGACAGCGTCTCGACGAGCTGGTGAAAATTCTCGGCCAGCACCGCGCGCTGCTGCGCGGGGTCGTCGGTCCCGGTCAGGCCGCCGGGCGTGCGGCCCTTGCCGCCGACACGGATGCGGCTGAAAGCGGCGTCGTCGAGGCGGCGCAGCGGGATGATCGCCAGGTCGATCGCGATCCGGCCGCGGGCGAGCACGCCGGGCAGCGATTCGCACAACCCGGGGTTCTTCACGATGTACGGGGCGGCGGAATCCTCGACGTCGTGCTCGAGCCCGGCCTGGCAGTGGGCGTGATAGTCGCGCTGCCAGGTTTCGGGCGTGTAGCCGGTGTCGAGACCGAGCTCCGTGAGCAACTGGACGAGGAAGGTGGTCCCGGCGCGGCCGGTGCCGGTGATGATGACCTTGTGCGTTTTCGCGGCGGGCATGACGTTGGACCCGCGCGGCGCGGGAGGCGAGGTGCGCCTATGTGACGGCGGGCGCCGGCCAAGGTTGCAAAAAATGTTTGGTAACGCCGGCGAACGGGCGCCGTCTCCTGCCGGAATGTCCTCGCCCGAGCCCATGGGAAATCCCCGCTGCGATCCGAACGACGGGGAACCGGGGCATGTTTTCTGGCTCTTCGGGCTCTCGGGGGCGGGGAAGAGCACGCTGGCCGGCGCGCTGGCGCGCGAACTGCGGGCCGCGCCCAGGGACGTGAGGCCGCTGCTGCTCGATGGCGACCGCCTGCGCGCGGGGCTTTGCGCCGGCCTGGGGTTTGATGATGCCTCGCGCACGGAAAACCTGCGCCGGGCCGCGGAAGTGGCCCGGTTGGGGGTGGAAAGCGGACTGACGGTGATCGCGTCGTTCATCACGCCCTTGGAGGAACAGCGGCGGATGATCGCCGGCATTGTTGGGAGCGGGCGGCTTTCCCTCGTGCATGTCGCGGCCCCGCTGGCCACCTGCCGGCGGCGCGATGTGAAGGGGCTTTACGCACGGGCCGCCGCCGGAGCCGTGCCCCGGATGACCGGGATTTCCGCGGGTTTCGAGCTGCCGGCGCGGGTGGACTTGAAGCTGCGCACGGATCGCGAGCCGCCCGCCGTGTCCGCCGCGCGGCTGCTGGATTTCGCGCTCGGGCGGATTCAGGGCGCCGCGGCCTGACGGTCGTAGAGCGACTTGTAGAGGGCGTTGCCCGCGTAGAGCGTGGCGTGGTCGCCCTGCGCGACGATGCGGCCCCGGTCGAATACCAGGATCACCGAGGCGTCGCGGATGGTGCTGAAGCGGTGGGCGATGATGAAGACCGTCTTGCCCTGGACGAGCTTGCGGAGCGCGTCCTGCACGGCGGCCTCGCTGTCGGAGTCGAGCGCGCTGGTGGCCTCGTCGAGGATGAGGATCGGCGCCTGGCGCAGGAACGCGCGGGCGATGGCGATGCGCTGCTTCTGCCCGCCGGAGAGCAGGGCGCCGCGCTCGCCGACCATCGTGTCGTAGCCTTGCGGCAGCTTGGTGATGAACTCGTCGGCGTGCGCGAGTTTGGCGGCGAGCAGGATCTCCTCGCGCGCGGCGACGGCCTTCCCGAGCGCGAGGTTGTTGTAGATCGTGTCGTTGAAGAGGACGGGTTCCTGCGAAACCAGCGCGATGTTGCGGCGCAGGTCGGAGAGCTTCATGTCGCGCACGTCGACGCCGTCGATCGTGACCTTGCCGGCGCCGACTTCGTAGAAGCGCGGGACGAGGTTGGCGAAGGTGCTCTTGCCGGCGCCGCTCGGGCCGACGAGCGCGCAGACCGTGCCGGCGGGAATGGTGACGCTGACATCCTGGAGCGCGGGGCTGTCGCCGTAGGCGAAGGTGACGTTCTCGAACGCGACGCGGCCGCGGAAGCGCTCGACGGGGGCGGGGCTGGCCGGGTCGGCGATGGTGATGGGTTGGTCGAGCACGTGCTCCAGGCGCGAGAGCGAGGCGGCGCCGCGGTTGATCTCGCTGTTGAGGTAGCCGAGCTTCTTGATCGGCTCGTAGCAGAGGTAAAGGGCGGTGAGGATCGAGAGGAATGTCTCGAGCTTCACCTGGGCGTAGTAGGCGAAGACCAGCGTGATCGCGATGCCGACGGCGGAGAGCAGCTCGATGGCCGGCGTCAGGGCCTGCGCATATTTCACGACCTTCATCTGCGCGGTGATCAGGCGGCCGGTGGCCTGGCCGAAGCGCTCCGTCTCGCGCTGCTCGAGGCCGAAGGCGCGGACCTCGCGGGCGGCGGCGAGGTTTTCGCTCAGTTGCGACGAGACATCGCCCAGCTGGTCCTGCACCTGGCGGGCGCGGTGGACGACCTTCTTGCCCACGTAATGCACGGGCAGCACCGCGAGCGGCACGATGGCGAGGCAGACGAGCACAGTCACGGCACCGTCGGTGGAGAAAGCCTGCCAGACCAGGAATCCCAGTGCGCCGACCAGGGCCATGGGCTGCTTGACACCGTCATTGGCGATCAGCGTGAGCGTGGACTGCAATTGCGCGCTGTCCGCGATGCCGCGGGAAAGCAGGTCGCCGCTCGACTCCTTTTGCAGGAAGGACAGCGGCAGCAGCTGCAGTTTTCCGAAATAATCGAGGCGCACGTTTTCCAGGACGCGCACGCCGGTCAGCTGCACATAGTAGCTGTTGAGAAAGCTGCAGACCGCCCGGAGCAGGAAGAGCATCGGCACCGCGGCGGCGGTCAGCAGCACCTCGTGGCTTGTCAGCGCATGGATGTCGTCGCGGTTGAAGATGAGCGGGAAGACATATTTGACCAGCACCGGCAGGCCCAGGCCGTTAGTCGCGCCGAAGAGCAGGCCGTAGAACACCGCCGCCGTGAGGGTGGAGCGGTTCGAACGCAGGTAGCGGAGATAGGGGCGGAAACGGCTGAACATCAGTATCAGGCGACAGGAGACAGGGGACAGAGGACCGTGGCCAGACGGAAAAGTTGCCTTGGCTGGAGGGCTCAGCTCCCGCTGAGCCGTGGCCCGGCGGGAGCCGGGCCCTCCACCTCAGTCCTTCGCCGAGCGCACATCCAGCGCGTCGCGGAGGCCGTCGCCGAGGAAGTTGAGCGAGAAGAGCGTCAGCGAGAACAGTGCGCCGGGGAACACGAGCAGCCACCAGTATTCCTCCATCTTCTCCGCGCCGTCCTTGATCAGGGTGCCCCACGAGCTCATCGGCGGCTGCACGCCCATGCCGATGAAGCTCAGCAGGGCCTCGAGCAGCATCACCGCCGGGATCGTCAGCGTGGTGTAGACGATGATCGGGCCGAGCGCGTTGGGCAGGATGTGGCGGAAGATGATGCGCCGCCGGCCGTAGCCGAGCGTGCGGGCGGCGTCGACGAACTCCGATTTCTTCAGGCTCATCACCTGGCCGCGCACGATGCGAGACATCGTCAGCCACTCGACCGCGCCGATCGCGGCGAAGAGCAGCACGATGTTCCGGCCGAAGAAGACCATCAGCAGGATGACGAAGATGGTGAAGGGCAGCGTGTCGATGATGTCCACGATGCGCATCATCACGGAGTCGGCGACGCCCCCGGCATAGCCGGCGACCGCACCATAGACCACGCCGATGGTCAGGGCGACGAACGTGGCGCTCAGGGCCACGCCGAACGAGATCCGTCCACCATAGAGGATGCGCACCAGCAGGTCCCGGCCGAGCTGGTCGGTCCCCAGCCAGTGGCTGCCGCTCGGCGGCGCAAAGGTGATGGCCAGGTCCTGTTCGTCGTAGCTGTACGGGCTCAGCCAGGGGCCGGCGACGCAGAGCAGCACCAGCACGAAAAGCGTGATGCCACCGAAGACCGCCAGCCGGTTGCGGCGCAGGCGCAGCCAGGCGTCGCGGCCCAGCGAGGAGCCGTGTTCGATGGCGGGGGGCGTGGCGGGCGCGCTCATTCGAACTTCAGCTTCGGGTTGAGCCACACCTGGACGATGTCGACCACGAGGTTCATGGCGATGAGCACGACCGCGTAGACGATGACCGTGCCGAGGATCAGGGTGTAGTCGCGGTTGAACGCGCTGTTCACGAACTCGCGCCCGAGGCCCGGGATCTGGAAGATCATCTCGATGGCAAACGCGCCGGTGAGCAGGCGCGCGACCGCGGGCCCGAGGTAGGCGACGACCGGGAGCAGCCCGCCGCGCAGCGCGTGGCGCAGGACGACGCGGGCTTCGGAGGCGCCCTTGGCGCGGGCCGTGCGGACAAAATCCTGGTTCAGCACCTCCAGCATGCCGCCACGGGTCAGGCGCATGATCGAGGCGGCGTAGAACAACCCGATCGTCAGCGCGGGCAGCACGCGATCGCCCGGTTCATCCCAGCCCGAGACATTGAACGAACGGAGATAGATGCCGAAGATAAGCGCCAGCAGCGGGCCCATCACGAACGTCGGGATGCAGATGCCCGCGACGCCGATCGTGCTGCAGCAATAGTCCAGCCACGTGTTGTGGCGCGTGGCGGCGAGGACGCCGAGCGGCAGGCCGACGGCCAGGGCGACCAGCAACGACCAGCCGCCGAGTTCAAGGGAGACGGGCAGCTTGGCGCCGATGATCTCGTTGACGGTGCGATTCGGGTACTTGAACGAGTACCCGAGGTCACCGCTCACCACGTGGCCGAGGTAGTGCGTGTATTGCTTCCAGAGCGGGTCGCGGAGCCCGTAGTACTCCTCCATGTTCCGCAGGATTTCCGGCGGGATCGCTTTCTCGCCGGTGAACGGCCCGCCGGGGACGAGGCGCACCATGAAGAACGTCGCCGTGATGATCACGAAGAGGACCGGAATGGTCTGGAGCAGGCGGCGGACGGCGAAGCGGAGCATTTTCAGGCGACAGGGGACAGAAGACAGGCGACAGAGGCCAGACGGAAAAGCAATGCACGCAAGCAACACACCCCGGCGCGTTCGCGCCACCCCTCTTGATAGAGGGGATCGCAAAACCCGCGCAGCCGAGTCCCCTCTAGCAAGAGGGGTGCCCGCAGGGCGGGGTGTGTCGTAATCGCGTCAGCGATTACTTCTTCAGCATCGCGTCGCGCTTCGCCTTGAACTCGTTGCCCGGTTTCCACTCGGGCCACTGCGGGTCGTTGGCGATGCGGCGGCCGACCTCGAAGAGGAAGGCCGTGTCCTGCGCGGCGCCCTCGAAGGTCCAGTCGGGTTTCACCTCGTCGGTCACCTTGTGGTAGTCGTGCGCGATGTAGTCGGCGACGAGCTTCTCGCCGACATCGTCCGGCAGGCCCACGAAGTGAAGCCCCATCCCGGTGTAGAAGGAGGGAACGCCGACCTTGGCGAACTCGAAGTGGTCGCTGCGATAATACGAACCGCGCTCGGGATGGGATTCGCCATGCACCGTGCGGCCCCGCTCCTTGGCCACGGCATCGGCGAGGTCGTCGATCGTCGAAGCGCCGTAACCGATGGCGACGATGTCGCTGGTCGGGCCGAACTGGTTGGCGCCGTCCATGTTGATGTTCGCGACGGTCTTGGTGAGCGGGTAGAGCGGGTTGTTCGCGTAGTAGCGCGAGCCGAGCAGGCCCTTCTCCTCGGCGGTGACGGCGAGGAACAGGATGCTGCGCTTCGGGCGCTGGTCGGCCGGCAGCGCGGCGAAGGCCTTCGCCAGCTCCAGCAGCACGGCCACGCCGGCGGCGTTGTCGGCGGCGCCGTTGTAGATCTTGTCGCCCGGCAGGCGGTCGTCCTTGCCGAGGTGATCCCAGTGCGCGGTGTAGATGAGGTACTCGTCCTTCAGCTTCGGGTCGGAACCGGGCAGCACCGCGGCGACGTTCTTCGAGGCGACGTTGCGCAGCAGGTTGCTGATGGTGAACGAGGCCTTGGCGCCGAGCGCGACGGGATGGAAGTCCTTTTTCACGGCGGTGGCCTTGAGCGCGTCGTAATCCTTGCCGGCGGCGGCGAAGACCTTGCGGGCGGCCTCGACCGTCAGCCAGCCTTCCATGCCGACGTGGCCCATGTTGCCGTCGAGCGCGGCGATCTCGAAATTCTCGCGGCTGCGGCTGCCGATGATGACGGCGAACGGGTAGGCGGCGGGCCCGGTCTCGTGGACGATCAGGCACGCGGCGGCGCCCTTCTCGGCGGCGATCTCGTACTTGTAGGTCCAGCGGCCGTAGTAGGTCATCGCCTTGCCCTTGAACATGGAGTCGTCCGGCGAGCCGTCGGGCTTCGTGATCGGCGGATCGTTGACCAGCATGACCACCGTCTTGCCCTTCACGTCGACGCCCTTGTAGTCGTCCCACCCGTACTCCGGCGCGACGACGCCGTAGCCGACGAAGACCACGTCGGAATCCTTCGCGGAAACCGTGGGCGTCAGGCGGCTCGAGGGGCCGACGAACTCGTTGATGTTCTCGAGCGCGAGCGTCTTGCCATCGAGGGTGAAGGTGAGCTTCGGGTCGGACGTGATGCCGACCAGCGGCACGTTCTGGATGTAGGTGCCGTCCGGATTGCCCGGCTTGAGGCCGAGCTGCTTGAACTCGTCGACGAGGTAGGCGACGGTCTTTTCCTCGCCGGCGGAGCCAGGCGCGCGGCCCTCGAATTCGTCCGAGGAAAGGATTTTCGTGCGGGCGAGGATGTCGGCGGAGGAAATGCCGGCTTCGGCGGCGGTGACCGCGGCGGACGCGGCCGAGGTCAGGGCGCCGACGATGAACAGGGCGGGCAGTTTAATTACCAACGAGCGAGACGTGATCATAGTATCGGGTCCAGAGGGGATCCTCCTTCCAGCCATGGACTGCCGGGCGGAGGAGGAAGTTTTTGGTGTTAAAGTAGAGTGGAATGACCGGCAGCGCTTCGAGCAAGCGGGTTTCGGCGCGGACGAGGTCCGGGCCGCCGGCGGCGACCAGCCGGTCGTATTCGGCGTCGCTCCAATGCGGGTAGTTGTTCGCGTCCTCGGTCGTCATCCGTTCGAGCAGGTCGAAGGCGCTGTCGTAGTCGGGAATCGCCGGCACGAAACCGAGGTCGAAGTTGCCGGCGGTCAGCGCGGCGAGGTGCGCGCGCGCCTCGCGTTTGGCCAGCGCCACCTCGATGCCGAGCTGGTCCCGCCACCGCTGCTGGACGGCCTCGAGGACGGGCACGTTGACCGACCAGGTGGACAATTCCAGCCGCGGGAAATTTTTCCCGCCGGCAAAGCCGGCTTCGGCCAGCAGGCGCCGGGCCTCGGCGGCGTCCTCGGCCAGGCGCGAGCCCGGCTGGTAGTCGCCCAGGCCGCGCGGCACGAAGGTGAGCGCCGGCTTCTGGCCGGCCTTGAGGACCTTGTTGACGAGGGCTTCGCGATCGAGCGCCAGGCTGAGCGCGCGGCGCACGCGCGCATCGTTGAGCGGCGGCCGCAGGGTGTTCACGGCGAGGTAGCGCGTTTCGTAGAGCGGCACGGTGTGCAGCACGGCGGGTGTGGCGTTGCGGTAGGTGGCGAGCTTGTTGACCGGCACCGTCATCGTGACGTCGACCTGCCCGGCGCGGAAGGCGCGTTCCTCGGTTTCGCCATAGTCGAACGCGACGAAGTCGATGCCCGCGATTTCCGTGGCGACCGCGTCGTGATGCCGCGGATTCTTCCGGACGGAAAGGCGCTGGTTCGGCTGCCAGTCGAGGAGCAGGAAGCGGCCGTTGCCGATGAAGTTGCCCGGGCGCGTCCAGTCGCGGCCGAATTTCTCCACCGTCGCGGGATGGGCCGGGATCCACGGCCCGCTCGCCACCAGCGCCGGGAAATCGGCCATCGGCCGGGCCAGCGTGATCACCAGCGTGCGTTTGTCCGGCGCCGCCGCCGACCGCACGGCCTGGAAGAGCGCGGCCTTGGGCGCGGCGGTCGCCGGATCCTGCGCGCGTTGAATCATGAAGACGAAGTCCTGCGCCTTGACCGGATCGCCATTGGACCACTGCGTGTCGGCGAGATGGAATGTCCAGGTCAGGCCGTCGGCCGACACGCCCCAGCTCGCCGCGGCGGCGGGAAGCGGTGCGCCGCCCGCGGGATTGGGCGTGACCAGGCCTTCGCTCAGCGCGCGGATGATGAAGAACTCATCCGGCAGCGTGGCCAGCTGCGGGTCGAGCGTCGCGGGCTCGTTGCGCTGGCTGACCCGCAGGATCTGCGCGAAGGCGGGGGGAGGCTCGCGCTTGGCACAACCGACAGCGAGCAGGCAAAGGACTGTGCCGATCAGGACGCAAATGGAGTTTTTCGAACGCATCGTGAAATCGGGCATCGAAAATCAGGAATCTGAAATTTCAGATTTTAGATGACCGATTTTCAGTTTTCACGATTCCCGCCCTCGAGCCACACATGCTTGTAGGGGTGGCGGTCGAGCGGCAGGGGATTCCAGCCGCGCACCGAGGGATGCACGAGGCGCACCGTGGTGAAGTAGTAGATCGGGATGATCGGCAGCTCGTCGAGCAGCACGGACTCCGCCTGCCGCATCTCCGCGCGGCGTTCCACGGGATCGGTGGCGCGGTCGGCGGCGTGGAGCAGGGCATCGTATTGCAGGCTGGCCCAGCCGGTGTGGTTGTTGCTGGAGCCGCCGCGGAAGACATCGAGGAAGCTCTTGGGGTCGGCGAAGTCGGCGACCCATTCCGAGCGCAGCACCGAGTAATCGAGCGCGCGGCGCTTGGCGAAGATCGAGGCCATCTCCATGTTGTTGATCTCGACCTGCACGCCGAGCCTGCGCCACATCTGCTGCACGGCCTCGGCGATCACGCGGTGGTTGCCGGAGTTGTTGATCATGATCTCCAGCGGCGGCAGGCCCTTGCCGTCCGGGTAGCCGGCGGCGGCGAGCAGCTGCTTCGCCTGTGCGATGTCCTCCGGCAGGCCTTCGGGCGGGACGTAGCCGTCGATCCCCGGCGGGGTGAAGGAGTGGGCCGGCTGCTGTCCGCCGCGGATGATCTTCTCGACGATGGCGCGCCGGTCGAGGGCGAGCGACAGCGCCTGGCGCACTTCCTTTTTGTCCAGGCCGGGCCGCGTCGTGTTCAGCCGGTAGAAATAGGTGTCGAGGAACGGGCTGATCCGCAGCACGTCGGGCTGCGTGCGGCGGTAGGTGTCGACCTTGCCGACCGGGAGCGCCTCGGTGATGTGCAGCTTGCCGCCCCGGAAGGCGAGTTCCTCACTCTCGCGGTTCTCGGCCGGATGAAAATGGATCGCGTTCAGGCGCACCGTGGCGGCGTCCCAATAGGTCGGCGACTTTTCGACGATGATGACCTGCCCGCGGCGCGAGGCCTTGAGCACGAACGGGCCGTTGCCCACGAAGTTTTCCGGATCCGTCCAGTTGGTTTCGCGCTTGGTGGCGCCGCCGGCCTTCTCCAGCGCGGGCAGGTAGACCGGGTACCAGATGGGATGGGAAAGCAGCGTGGGCAGGTACGGCGCCGGGTGCGCGAGCGTGAGCTCGAGCGTGCGGGTATCGATCGCCTTCACGCCGACCCGGGAGAAATCCGGCAGGTCGCCGCGCCGCCACGCCTCGGCGTTGGCCAGCACGTAGAGCATCGCGGCGTTGTCGGCGGCGAGCGCGGGGTCCAGCGCGCGCCGGATGGACCGGGCGAAATCGCCGGCGGTGACCGGTTCGCCGTTGGACCACTTCGCGTTGGCGCGCAGGTGGAAGGTCCAGGTCAGCCCGTCGGGGGAGGTGTTCCAGCTTTCCGCCACGGCGGGTACGGGATGTCCGTCGACCGGATCCTCGCCCACGAGGCCTTCGAAAAGGGCGGAGGCGACGTTGATCTCGGGCAGGCCGGTGATGAGGTGCGGATCGAGACTGGAGAGATCGGCGGCGAGACCGCGGTGCAGCACCTGCTCGCGGATGCCACGGGCGACGTCGGTCTCGCGTTTCTTGCAGCCGGCAAAAAACAGGCTCACAAAACACACCAAAGCACACGAAAAGAAAAAACTCCCGCGACCGGTCATCCTGAGCGCAGCGAAGGATCCACTTCGAGCCGGACGCGGGTTCGCGGTGGTGGATCCTTCGCTGCGCTCAGGATGACGGCGGTGCGGGTTCAACGGAAAGATCGCGCGCAAAAACGGCGATTACAGTTTCTGGATCAGCGCCACGGCGTGGGCGGCGATGGCCAGCCCGCGGCCGATGTCGTCGCTGCCTTCGTTGGTCGTGGCCTTGAGGCCGATCGCATCCGCGGGCAGGCCGGTGGACCGGGCGAGGGTGGCCTTCATCTCGGCGAGGCGCGGGGCGATCTTCGGCTTCTCGGCGATCAGCGTCGCGTCGACGTTGGCCGGCGCCCAGCCGCGCTCGCGCAGGGCGGCGACGACTTTCTGCAAGAGCACCTGCGAGTCGGCGTTCTTGAAGGCCGGGTCGGTGTTTGGAAAAAAGTGGCCGATGTCGGGAAGGCCGGCGGCGCCGAGCAGCGCGTCGCAGATGGCGTGGGTCAGTGCGTCGGCATCGGAGTGGCCATCGAGGCCGAAGTCGGCGGCGAACTTCACGCCGCCGAGCACCAGCGGGCGGCCGGTGACCGTGCGGTGGATGTCGTACCCGTGGCCGATGCGGAGATTGGCCATGGTCAGTCTGCCTGCTTCGCGAGCAGGAACTCGAGGTACGACAGGTCGGCCGGCGTGGTCAGCTTCGGATTCGGATGCGGGTTCTCGAGCAGCGCAATCGGGCGGCCGAGGGTTTCGACCGCCGCGGCGTCGTCGGTGATCGCGAGTTTGCGGGCCGCGACCCTGGCGTAGGCCTTCGCGATCAGATCGCGCGAGAAAACCTGCGGCGTTTCCATGGCCCAGAGGCGGCTGCGGTCGAGCGAGCGCAGGCGGCCCTCGCCGCGGTGCTCCTTGATGGTGTCGGCCACGCGGTGCGCGAGCACGACGGCGCCCTCGCGGCGGACGATCTTGTACAGCGCGATGAGCTGCTCCTCGCGGACGAGCGGGCGGGCGCAGTCGTGGATGAAAACGTGGCTGATGTCGTCCGGCAGCTCGGCGAGCGCGGCGGCGACGGAATCCTGGCGCTCGGCCCCGCCGCGGACGAAGACGGTCGGCGTCGGGGCGTAGGCGGACAGCGCCACCATCTGGGCCTGGTCGCGGTAGGTGACGACGAAGAAGTCGACGACGCCGCTGCGGGCGAACGTGGCCGCCGAGTGGGCGAAGACCGGCTTGTCGCCGAGCGGGGCGAGGATCTTGTCGGTCACGCTGTCGCCCATGCGGCGGCTGCTGCCGGCGGCGAGGAGGATGGCGGCGGTGCGGGACATTTTGAGCTGAGAGCTGGGGGTTGAGAGCGGAGAGACCGATCCGGTCAGACCTTGAGGTCGGCGAGGATGGCGCGGGCGGCGGCGGCAGGGTCCGCGGCCTTGAGAATGGGGCGGCCCACGACGATGTAGCTGGAGCCGGCGCGGGCGGCTTCGGCGGGGGGCATGATGCGCTTCTGGTCACCGACGTCGTCGCCGGCGGGACGGATGCCCGGGGTGACGAGCTGCGTCGAAGCGGGCAGGGTGCGCCGGAGCAATTCGACCTCGAGCGGCGAGCAGACGAGCCCGCGCAGGCCGGAATCGGTCGCGAGCTTGCCGAGGCGCGCGACCTGGTCGGCGGGCGAGGCGGTGACGCCGATCTCGTTGAGGCCGGCGGCGTCGGTCGAAGTGAGTACGGTGACGCCGAGCAGGAGGAGATTGGGATTGGTTTTCTGCTGGGCCGTTGCTGCTGCGCGCATCATCTCGCCGCCACCGGAAGTATGCAGCGTGAGCATCTTGATCGGGAGCGGGCCGAGCGACTCGACGGCCTTGGCGACGGTGTTGGGGATGTCGTGCAGCTTCAGGTCGAGGAAGATGTCGAAGCCCAGGTCGGCGACCTCGCGCACATAGGCCGGGCCGTAGGCCGTGAACATCTGGAGGCCGAGCTTCACCCAGCGGAGGTTGCCGCGCAGCTGGCGGAGTATGGGCGCGGCTTCTTCACGCGTGGGAACGTCGAGGGCCAGGATCAGATCGCAGGACATTTTGAGGGCACCACTAATGGACACTTATGGACCACTAATCAAAGAGAGAAATCATCGCGGGTTTTGGGCTAGGATTGGGGCTCATAAATGTCCATTAGTGGTGCGACGCGCATGCAGGTTTCCGTTTTCAGTCCGGCCAAGATCAATCTGCTCCTCGCCGTGACCGGCCGCCGGCCGGATGGGTTCCATGATCTGGTCTCGATCGTCGCGCCGCTGGATTTCGGCGACGAGCTGGAGGCCGGGCTCGCCACGCCGGGCGCGGGGAGCCGCTTCACCCTCGAGTGCGATTATCCGGGCGTGCCACTCGACGGCAGCAACCTGGTGCTGAAGGCGGCGGAGGCGTTTGCGGTGGCCGCCGCTTGGAGGGGTGCGGTGCGTTTCAAGCTGACGAAGCGGATCCCGCCCGGCGCGGGGCTGGGGGGAGGCAGCAGCAACGCCGTGGCGGCGCTGCGGGCCCTCAACCAGCTGGCGGGGCATCCCCTCGACGCCGCGCAGCTGGCCGGCGTGGCGGCGCTGCTCGGCTCGGATTGCGCGCTGTTCCTGCGCGGCGCGCCGGTGGTCATGCGCGGGCGCGGGGAGCGGGTGGATGACCTGCCGGCCGGCGCCGTCGCGCGCCTCCGCGGCCGCCGGGTGCTGATCTTCAAGCCCAGCTTCGGCATCGGCACGCCCTGGGCCTACCAGCGGATGATCGCCCGCGGCGGGGACTACCTGCCGGCGGCGGACGCCGAGGCGAAGGTGGCGGGCTGGCTGCAGGGTACGGCGCCGGCCGAGGAGCTCCTTTTCAACAACATGGAGCCGGCAGCCTTCGAAAAATACGTCGCCCTGCCCGTGCTGGCCGAGCGGTTGCGCCGGGAATTCGGCGTCGCCGTGGCCATGAGCGGCAGCGGCAGCGCCTGCTTCGCCCTGCTGCCCGACGAGGCCGCGGCAATCGTAACCCAAATGAAACAGCTCATCCGGGAGTCCTGGGGCGGCGTAACCTTCGTGCAGGACGCACGTCTGGCTTAGTTCCGCATTGACCGGTTCGAGTGGCGGTTTGTTAATCGCGCCGCGCGCTGCGCATGACTACTTCCGCCAAAAGCGAAATCACGATCCAGGGCCTCGCCGCCTCCAAGGGCATCGCGTACGGGCAGGTCTTCCTGTACCTGCAGAGCGAGCTCGAGATCCCGCGCTACACGGTCGATCCCGACAAGCGCGTGGCCGAGATCGCGCGTTTCGAACAGGCGCTCGTCACCACCCGCCAGCAGATCGCCAGCATCCAGGACCAGGTTTCCAGGAACCTGAGCGAGGAGGAGGCCCTGATCTTCGATGCCCACCAGATGGTGCTCGAGGACCAGGCGCTGATCGGCGAGACCATCCGCGATTTCCAGAAAACCGGCCTGAACATCGAAACGTGCTTCAACGCCGTCGCGCAGCGCTACATCCAGGCCTTCGCCGAGATCGACGACGAGTACCTTCGCGAGCGCGCCGCCGACCTGAAGGATGTCGCCAAGCGCCTGCTCCACGTGCTGCTCGGCCAGACCGCCGGCAGCCTGACCCAGCTGGTGGAGAAGCGCATCATCGTGGCGTCCGACATCTCGCCTTCCGAGGCGGCGGGCATCGACCGCAGCGCGGCGCTCGGCATCGTGACCGACGAGGGCAGCCGCACCAGCCACGCGGTGATCGTCGCCCGCTCGATGAAGATTCCCGCGGTGGTTGGCACCGAGGACCTGACCAAGAAGGTCAAGGACGGCGACTGGCTGCTGGTCGACGGTTACGAGGGCGTGGTGATCATCAATCCCGCCGAGCAGACGCTTTTCCGCTACGGCAAGATCCAGAAGGCCAAGCAGTCGTTCGAGTCGCGGATGATGGCCGCCAACGAGCTGGTGGCCGAGACGCAGGACGGCGTCGGGGTCATCCTGCGCGCCAACATCGAGAAGCCCGACGAGATCGCGCTGGTGAAGCAGTACCGGGCGTCGGGCGTCGGCCTTTACCGGACGGAGTTCCTTTTCCTCTCCTCGGCAAAGATCCCGAGCGAGGAACAGCAGTACGCGGCCTACAAGGAGATCGTGGCCGGGCTCGCGCCCGCGACCGTGACAATCCGTACGCTCGACGTCGGCGGCGACAAGCCGCTGCCGGGCGACCCGCACCTGATCGGCCCCGAGGCGAACCCGTTCCTCGGCTTTCGCGCGATCCGCATGAGCCTCGAGAACCCGGAGATGTTCAAGACCCAGCTCCGGGCCATCCTGCGTGCCAGCGCCCACGGCACCGTCGAGATGATGTACCCGATGATCAGCGGCGCCGAGGAGATGGAGCGCGCCAATACGCTGCTGGCCGAGGCCAAGGCCGAGCTCACGGCGCGCAAGCTTCCTTTCGACGACAAGATGAAGGTCGGCGCCATGATCGAGATCCCGAGCGCCGCCATCGCGGGCGACGTGCTCGCCGAGCGCAGCGGCTTCTTCAGCATCGGCACCAACGACCTCATCCAGTACCTGCTCGCGATCGACCGCGGCAACAGCCGCATCGCGCACCTTTACGACCCGACGCACCCGGCGGTCATCCGCACGCTCAAGCAGATCGTCGACACCGGCCACGCCAAGGGGCTCAAGGTCAGCGTGTGCGGCGAGATGGCCGGCGATGCCCTCTATGCGCCGCTGCTCCTCGGCCTCGGGGTGGACGAGCTCAGCATGACGCCCACGCTCGTGCCCTCGGTGCGCTACCTGGTTCGCGCGATGAAGATGTCCGACGCCCGGACGCTGGCCGCCGAGGCGCTGAAGCAGACCGATCCGAAGAAGACGTACGCGCTGGTCGAGGCTTTCTACAACGAGCGCGTGAAGTCGGAGTAGGCGCCGCCGGTCAGCGCGTTTCCTTCAGCTTCTGGCCGGAGAGCTTGAACCAGCGTTTTTCCGTCCGGTGCCAGGCGCGGCTCGCGCGGCGGTAGCGCTTGCGGATTTCCTCCCAGGTCGCGCGCGCCTCCTTCACGTTGCCGGACTGCTGCAGGGAGAGGGCGAGATAGTAGTTCCGTTCGTCGCCGAGCATGCCCGGCACTGGCTGGCGGAGGATTTCCTGGCCCTCGGCGTGGCGGCCGAGCTGCACGAGGATCACGCCGCGCAGCACCGTGATCTGGTGGATCAGCATGCGGTCGACGTCGCCGCGGATCTGGTCGACGGCGTCGAGGGCCTCGGCGTACTTGCCGGCGTCGAGGCGGTAGCGGGCCACGCAGGCCAGCGTGTGGGGATCGTTGCGGAAGACGCCCTGCAGGCACTCCTCCGCGGCCTCGGCCGCCTCGTCGTATTTGCCGGCGGCGTGCAATTCCTCGGCGAGGGCGAGGCGGTATTTGACGATGCCGTTCTCCTCGACCTCCGCGCGCAGCTCCTTGATCCGCCAGGAGCGGGGTTTCCAGGAGGAGAGGCCCGGGCCGCGACCGACCCGGAGCTCGGGCACGAGCTCGACGAAGACATAGGCGATGCCGCCGATGACCGGCGCGCCGATCAGGACCCAGATCCACCAGTAGGGGCGGCCGGTGCGGAGCGCGTGGATGACGAGGCCAATCTGGACGAGCCAGAAGATTTTGCCGACGATGCCGATGGGGGACCAGTCAGTGAGTGCGTTGCCAAGCAGGGAGGCCATGAATCGGGGGTGTGTGCGGTGGCCCGGGATGGTTGGAGGTTAGCGGGGTGACTTGAGTCCGCTGGCGAGCAGCGTTTCGAAATGGGGTTCCTTCTCCTCGCGGGCGACAATCGTGATGTCGACTTTCTGGAAGCCGGACTTCTTGAGGAAGCCGGCGAGCACCGACTCCTTGAAGCCGAGCCAGAGGTCGCCGTAGAGCTCGTGCGCCTTCTCGAAGTCGTGTTCCTTCAGATCAAGCACGAGCAGCTGGCCGCCGGGCTTGAGGATGCGGAAGGCCTCGTCGACCGCGACCTGCGGGTGACTGGCGTGGTGCAGCGCCTGCGAAAGGATGGCGAGGTCGACGGACTTGTCGGGCAGCGGCACCTGCTCGATGTCGCCGAGCTTGTACGTGAGGTTGGCGAGGCCGTTCTTCTTCGCGAGCTCCGTGCCGACCTCGACCATCTTGGGCGAGTTGTCGATGCACCACACCTTCTCGGCGCGCTGGGCGAGGAGTTGCGAGACGAGACCTTCGCCGGCGCCGAGGTCGGCGACCGTGATCGACGGTACGAGGCGGAGGGCGAGGTGGCCGAGCGCCTCCCACGAGCGGCCGGGGCAATAGTTCTTCCCGAGCTTGCCGGCGATGAGGTTGAAATACTGTTCCGAGTGCTGGCGGCGCTTGTGCAGCGTGCGCTCGAGACTGTCGCGGTCCTCGGCGGATTCGGGCAGGTCGGCGACGGAATCGCACGCGGCCTGCAGGAGCGTGAGCTGCTTGGGCGGCAGGCCGGAGCGCAGCGAGTAGAAGGCCTTTTTGCCGTCGCGGCGGTCGGACACGAAGCCGGCCTGGCGGAGCAGCGCCAGCTGCGAGGAAATGCGGGACTGGCCCATGCCGAGGATCTCCTGGAGCTCGGCGACGGAGAGCTCTTCCTTGAGCAACAGGGCAAGCAGACGCAGGCGCGTGGAGTCGGAGAGAACCTTCAGGCTGTCCCAGGAGTCGGTCATGCGGCTTCGACCTATGGGGAGAAAGGAGTCAGATGACAAGAAGCCCGTTTGGGCGGGTAGGGGCTGAGCTTGCGCGGTCCTTCTTCGGTCGAAAGACCGCGCGAGCGCGGCCCCTACCAGCGCACGGTCGGACGCGGCCAAGAAAAAGGCCGCGAGGTTAATCGCGGCCGGAAGTCTTGCGGGGTGAGGGCACCCCGCCTCCATCGAATGATCAGCTCTTGGCGTCGATGAAGCGCGTGATGCCGGAGATCTGGAGCTCCTGCTGGACGCCCGCGATCTTGAGCTTCACGTGCTCGCCGATCTTCTTGCCGAGGAGGGCCTGGCCGAGCGGCGTCTTGTAGGCGATGCGATGGGCCTCCGGGTCGGAATCCCACGCCCCGAGCACGGAGTAGCGGACGGCCTTGCCGCTGCTGACGTCGCGCAGGTCGACGACGGTGCCGACGGAAACCTGGTCCGTGGTGGCTTCGGCGAAGTCGGTGATGCGCGCGCGGGCGAGGTCGCGCTCGAGCTGGGCCTTCTGGCCCATGAGCACGGCCTGGTCCTGCTTGGCCATCTTGAACTCGGAGTTCTCCTTGAGATCGCCGTGCTCGCGGGCGATCGAGATCGCCTTGGAGTTTTCCGGGATGCGCTTGGAAACGATCTCCTCGTACTCGACGCGCTTCTTCTCGTAGCTTTCGCGGGAGACGAAGAACTGCTCGTCCTTGGTCTCGGCTTCGCCGGAGACGAGGGACTGGAGGGACGGGAACAGCTTGATGAAGCGGGCGAGCAGCGACTTCTTGGTCAGCTCCTCGAAGCCCTGGTTGAGCAGGAGGCTGTTGCCCAGATCGCGGGCGGTCTCGGTGTCGGCGGTGGCCAGCAGGTCGGAGATCAGGTCGGCATCATCGCTGAGCGCCTCGGCCAGCGGGATGCGGCGGGTGCCGGCGGACTGCAGCGCCTCGTAGTCGATGGCGAAGAAGATGGCGCCGAGCAGGCGGGGCGTGATCAGGTTGTGGAGGAGCTTCGCGAACTTCTTCGAGTGGCGGTTCTTGATCACCCAGAGGAGGACCGGGGCGCGGAGGTTCTGCTCCGACTTCCAGCGGCTGAGCACGTTGGCGAGCTCGTCGGCCTGGCCGTTCTCCATGAGGAAATTGATGCACTCGGTGGTGAACTTGCCCTGCGAGGTCTTGAGGAGGGCGAAGACGATCTCGCGCCACTCGAGCGGGTGTGTCTCCTTCACGAGATCGAGGAACTTCGACTGGAAGTGGACCGGGATCTTCTCGGCGATGGCCGAGAGGCCGCGGACCTCCTTGATCAGGTCGGCCTGGGACGGGGAGGAGCTGGGCACCTCGTGGCCGAGGATGCGGGCGAGCTCGTCGCGGACGAAGGCGCCGTAGAGGCGCTCGGAGGCGTCGAGCTGGTTGCTGTCGCGCACGGCCTCGGTGATGCCATTGAGCACGGTGCCGAGGGACTGTTTGGACTCCTCCTTGATGGAGGCGGCGAGGAGGTCCTCGGCGAGCGAGATGCGGCGGCGGGCCGAGCGGGTGTTGGAGAATTCCTCCATGATCTCGGACTCGGCGGACACCGGCTCGTCGCGGACGATGTAGAGCTCGGTCTTCTTGGCCGGGACGCCGACGCGCGGGTCCTTGATCAGCTGCTTTTTGACGTTCGAGAACCAGCGCTTGAACTTCTCCTCGCCGATGACCTGGGAGAGGACGATCTCGAGCTCGATGGCGCTGGCGGCCTGGTTCGGGTAGGCGGAAAGGGTGTCGATGACGAGCTGGACCGGGTCGTCCTCGATGAGCTGCTTGATCTTGGCCGGCTCGGTTTCCTTGCGGGCGAGGATGTGCTTGGCCGGGAGGACTTCCATGCTGCTGACGCAGAAGACGGGGTCCATGCGGTGGGCCTTCTTGTCCTTGAAATCGATGATGAGCTTCTGGTCGGCCTCGTCGTAATCCTTGATCTGGCCGAAACCCCAGCTCCGGTGGACCACGTAAGCGCCGGGTTCCATCGCCTCCAGCTTGGCTTTGGACGCCTTGAGGGCGGGATGCTTGCTGATGATCGCGGAGATGGATTCTGAATTCATAATTGCGTATCGAGTCGGTGAACCGATTAGTTGAGGCGACAATGACGGGTGATGTCAAACAGGGTTTGGAGAAAGACCCCGGCGCGCCAAAACCGGCCCTCAGCGGCTGGGTGGCCGCGGCTGGGCTGGTGGAACGCTGGCTGGCGCGGTCGGAACGCGTGGATGCGGTGCTGGAAGGACTTGCACCGGGCCTGGCGCCGCAGGAGCGCGCCCGCGCGCAGCATCTATTTTATGGCGTGGTCCGCTGGGCCAGCCGGCTGGAAGCCGCCTTGGCGGGCCTGATGGCCCGTCCGCCCCGCACGAAGGTCAAAGCGGTCCTGATGATCGCCGGATTTGAGCTTTTGGAAGAGGGTGTGGGCTCCAAGCCGGTCGGCGACGGCCCGGTGGCCAAGGTCATCCACCATGCCGTGGAGCGGGCCAAGGGCGTTTGCAGCCCCAAGGAGGCCGGTCTGGTCAACGCCGTGGCCCGCAAGCTGGCCGCCCGGCTGGCCGAGAAACCCGCCGACCTCGCCACCGAGTTCGCCCATCCGGAATGGCTGGTCAACCGCTGGACCCGCCAGCTCGGCGCGGACGCCACGCGCCAGCTGCTCGAATGGAACCAGCAGCCGGCGCCGGTTTATGCGCGCTGGCGACCCTCCTTCGCCAAGGCTTCGGAGGGCACGGCGGAGGCGCCGGTATCAGCCGGCGCTGGGCCTATGGCTGACAAGCCGGCGTTCCTTGCGCCGACGAAGTGGACCGGATTCTACGAAGTGAAGGCCGGCAATTGGGATGAAATCCGCCGTCTCGCCAATGCGGGCACGCTCTATCTCCAGGATCCGTCCACGCGCCTGAGCATCGAGTTGCTCGCGCCGCAGGCGGGCGAAACGATCCTCGACGCCTGCGCCGCCCCGGGCGGCAAGAGCCTGTTCATCGCCGACACGATGAAGTCCGGCAAGGTGGTGTCGGTCGACGAGCCCGCCGCGCCCGGCAAACCGGACATCCGGCTGGCGCGCCTGAAGGAGAATCTTGCCCGCGCCCCGTCCGGCGTCGAGGTGGCGATGGTCGAGGCCGACCTGCTGAAGGTGGGCACGGCATTCTACCGCAACCTGAACCTGCCGGAGAGTTATGACGCGGTTCTGCTCGATGCGCCGTGCTCCAACACGGGCGTCATGCGCCACCGCATCGACGTGAAGTGGCGCCTGCAGGACGGCGATTTCGCCCGCCACCAGCAGCAGCAGCTGTCGCTCCTGCATTCCGCGGCGCGGCTGGTGCGCTCCGGGGGACGCCTCGTCTACAGCACGTGCAGCATCGACTCCGAGGAAAACGACGCCGTCATCAAGGGTTTCTTCGACAGCCGCGCGGGCGGGCCGTTCAAGCTCGAGCGCAGCATCGTGGCTTATCCCTGGAAGGACGGCCATGACGGCGCCGGGGCGTTCCTGCTGCGAAAGAATGGTTGAGCGGGGGGCGGAGGATACGGCATAGAGGTGCCATGAAATCCGCCCGTTTCGTGGCCCTGCGTTCGCTGGCGTTGGTGGCGTGGCTCGGCGCCGCGGGTGCGCTGTCCGCGAGCGACGATCGCGTGATCGGCGTGGCGAAGGACGACCCGGAGATGAACAAGGCCATGGCCGATGCCCGCGCGCACCTGCCGCATTTCTGGCGGGTCATGGCCGAGGCGAAGAACGGCGAGGAGGATTTCGCGATCAAGGTGAAGATCACCGATGGCAAGGAGATCGAGTATTTCTGGTGCAACGAGCTCAAGGTCGAGAAGGGCGTGGTCACGGCCATGATCGACAACGACCCGGAGCTGGTGAAGACGGTCCAATCCGGCCAGCGCATCCCGGTCAAGGAGTCCGACATCGTCGACTGGTCGTACATGAAACACGACAAGCTGATCGGCAATTACACCTCCCGCCCGCTCATGAAGTCGATGAGCAAGGAGGAGGTGGCGTATCTCAAGGAGACGCTCGGCGATTTGCCGGAGTGACGGGACGGAGGAGGGGCTTTATGCCCCGACGGCTTCGCTTGGGTTTCGGGTCGGGCGGAAAGCCCCTCCTGCAACAAAATGGATGGAGCGGTGCCGAGCGGCCTACGGCACCAGCTCGAAGATCTGGACCTCGTGGTCCGCTTCCTTGGCGCCGGAGAGGAAGGTGTAGGTGACCTTCGGGGCCGTGCGCATGAGCTCGGCGTAGCGCTCGAAGGTCCATTTCTCGACGAGTTCGCCGTTGATGCGCACGCAGAGGTCGCCCGCTTGGAGCGGCGCGTTGCTGTTCGGGGTGTCGGGCACCACGGCGAGCAGGCGCCAGTAGTTGGGGAAGCGGCGGAAGGACAGGCCCGTGCTGCGGCGGCCGGGCATGGCCACCGGTCCGTCGGTGTTGCGCACCAGGGTCACGAGGTGGCGCTGCTGGTCAAAGGTGATCCGGAAGTGGCGCAGGAGTTCGCCGCCGAGCGAGGACAACTGCTCGGTCAGGTCGACCACCGGCTGCTGCACGAGCTGGGTGCCGATCGTGATGTTCTGCTCGAGCCGGCCGACGAGCTGGCGCTTGTCGCCGTCCAGCGAGGAAACGATCATGCCGACGCGCGGGCCGTGCACGAAGCGCGGATGCAGGCCGGATGGGTTGAGCGACAGGCCGCCGTCGCTGCCGGAGTCGATCAGCACGAAGAACGACTCGTTGCCCATCTGCACCGGGATCAGCGGCGTCGCGAGCTCGCGGTTGTAGGGGATGACGCTCGTGCGCGGCTGGCGCACGGCGGGCGGCGCGATCACGGGATTGGGCGCGATTTCCAGCGTCGCGGCCGGGTAGTCGAGCGTCAGCAGCGTGTCGCGGAAGAGCGGGAAGCCGATGACGCCGTCGATCGTGACGCCGAGGTGGGCGGAGAGGTCCGAGAAATCGTAGATGCCGGCCGGCACGCGCTCGAAATGCGCCTCGCCGAGCTGCAGGTGCTTCAGGGTCACGGCCGGCAGCTCGACCTCGACGTTCTTGGCGCCGCGGACGGGCACGGTGCGCGGCGGGGCCTTGCGGCGTTCCTTCTGCTTGAGCGCGCTGGCCGTGGTGGGCGAGACCAACGTCACCGACGAGCCGGTGTCGACCATGAACCGATACGTCTTGCCGTCCGTCTGCGGGGCCTCGATCAGGAAGAAATTCGACAGGATGCGGGCCGGGATGCGCACCGGCTGCGGCTCGACGTGCGTTTCGCCCGGGCTGCGACCGCCGCGGGTCACGCAGCCGGTGAGGATCAGGAGACAGGCGACGGTGGACAGGAGACAGGCGGACAGCCGGCGGCCGAAAGGCGAGACGGACCAATCTGAGATTGGAAATCTGAGATTCGAAATCACTTAACGGGACGCGGCAGGCCGGTGCCGAGGAGCGCGGCGGAGAGCAGGACGAGGCTGGCGATCACGAACGTGAAGGTGCCGCCCGAGTTGAAGAAAAGCCAGCCCGCAACCGCCGGGCTCAAGGCGCGGGCGAGGAAGCCGAGCGAGCGGTAGATGCCGAGCACCTTGCCCTGGTCCTCGGGCTTGGCGTAGAGCGAGACGAGCGAGGAAAGGGCGACGTTGGCGAAGCCCGATCCGATGGTGCTGAAGACGAGCACGAGGTAGAGCAGGGGCGCGGAGTGGGCGATGCCGATGGCGTAGCCGATGCCCGCGAACGAAAGCGCGATCAGCGCCATGCCGCCGACGGCGGAGGGCTTCTCGCCGAGCTTCGGCACGAAGCGCCGCGCCAGCATGCCCTGCGTGATGATCGAGACGACGCCGATGGTGACGAAGATCGTGGTCAGGTCGCGCGGCGAATAATGCAGGGCGTCGGCGACGAAGAAGCTGATGATCGACTCGAAGAAGCTGAAGCCGAAGGTGACGACGAAGCCGACCAGGTTGGCGCGGCGGATGGCGGCGTCGGGCTGCTGGAAGAGTGAGTGCAGCGGATTGCGCTCGCGCAGCGTGACGCCGGCACCGCGCGCCTCGGCCGGCAGGGTTTCGCGGAAGCGGGCCTGGATCCAGACCAGGTTGATCAGGCACAGGCCGAAGGCGATGGCCGCCGGCACGCTGAAGGGATGCACGCCCCACGCCGCGAGGCCCGGCCAGCGGTCGAGCAGGTTGAAGTGCGCGGTCAGCCCGCCGATCGCGGGACCGGTCAGGAATCCCAGGCCGAAGGCCACGCCGACGATGCCCATGCCCTTGGCCCGGTTCTCGCGGGTCGTCACGTCGGACACCGCCGCAATGGCCACGGCGAGGTTGCCGCCCATGATGCCGGCGAGGAGGCGGCCGGCGAAGAAAAGCAGGAAGTTGCCGCTGAAGAACAGGAGCAGGTAGCTGAAGGCGTTGCCGGCGATCGTCAGGAGCAGCACCGGCCGGCGGCCGGCCTTGTCGGAGCGGGCGCCCCAGATCGGCGAGAAGATGAACTGCATCAGCGAATAGACCGAGCCGAGGGCGCCGGCGAAGAGCGCGCCCGTGGCGAGGCTCGAGGCGTGGGCGGCGTTCGCCAGCGCCTCCAGGTGCACCACCAGCGTGGACAGCAGCCCGCCGTGGCTCTCCTTGTTCACGTACCATTCCAGCATCGCCGGCCCGACCGGGAAGAAGATCGAGAAGCCGATCAGGTCGATGTAGAGCGTCAGGAAAATGACGCCGAGGGAGAGAGGTTTGGCAGGGCCGGGAGAGACAGTGGTGGTCACAAAGGCCGACACGTTGAGCGAAAGCCGCGGCGTCGCAAAGTCTGTTTCCGCCCGCCGGCGATTTTCACAAAATCGATGGAACCTGCGGCGGCCGGCTCAACGGAGCAGCGGCGCGATGCGCGCGAGCAGGTCGGCGATCTCAAAGGGCTTGGCCAGGTAGCCCGACACGCCGAGGCTGGCGCAGCGCCGCATGGTTTCGCCCTCGCTGTAGCCGCTCATCACGATGACCGGCAGGCTGGGCGCAAGGGCACGCAGCCGCCGGAGGGTTTCCTCGCCGCCGATGCCGGGCATGGTCAGGTCGAGCAGCACCAGGTCGATGCGCCCGGCCTGCGCCCGGTGGACCTCAAGGCCGGTTTCGCCGTCGGCCGCCTCGAAGGCGTGCAGGCCGGCGGCGCGGAGGGATTTGAGGGCGACGAGCCGCACCGCCTCCTCATCGTCCACGACCAGGACCGTGCCGCGCAGCATGGGCGGGGCCGGGGGAGCGGCGGCGGACTGCGGGTCGGCGGACACCTTGCTGGCGGGAAAGAACAGGCGGAACGTCGTGCCGTGGCCGAGCCTGGACTCGACGAACAGCGCCCCGCGATGGCTCTGCACGATGCCCACGGCGGCGGCGAGGCCGAGGCCGCGGCCGGAAAATTTCGTGGTGAAGAACGGCTCGAAGATGCGCGCCATCACCTCCGGGCCCATGCCGCTGCCGTTGTCGGTCACCTGCAGGGCGACGTAGCGGCCCGGGGCGAGCACCGGGGACTGGACGGCGCCGGCGAGGAATTCCGCGGTGAGCTCGCGCGCGAAGGTCTGGATGATGATCGTGCCGCCCGGGCGTTCCCCGATCGCGTCGGCGGCGTTGATCACGAGGTTCATCACGATCTGGCGGAGCTGCGTTGCGTCGCCGAGCACCGCCGGCAGGTCCGCGGTGGTCTGCAGCTCGAGCCGGACGCGGCGGCCGACGGTCACTTCCAGCAGCGCCGCCGTTTCCCGCACCAGCGTGGTCAGGCTGACCGGCGTGGTGATGAATGCGGTCTTGCCGGCGTAGGCGAGCATCTGGGCGCAGAGGTCGCTGGCCCGCCGCGCGGCCTGCTCGATCTGGCGCAATTGCGGGCGGATGACGTGGTCGGCCGGCAGCTCCAGGCTGGCGAGGCTGGCGTTGCCCAGGATCGCGGTGAGGATGTTGTTGAAATCGTGGGCGATGCCGCCGGCGAGCACGCCGAGGCTCTCGAACTTCTGGCTCTCGAGCAGGCGGCGCTCGAGCTGGAGCTTCTGTTCCTCGCCGGCCTTGCGGTCCGTGATGTCGGTGGCGATGCCGCAGAGCGCGTAAGGCCGGCCGGACTCGTCGAGGAGGAGGAACTTGTCGACGAGGCTGATGACGACGGAGCCGTCCGGCCGCGTGCCGCGCTCCTCGAACTGCCGGGGCTGGCCGCGGGTGATGACCTCGAGGTCGTGTTCGCGGTAACGCGCGGCCTCCTCCGCGGGGAAAAGCTCCGCGTCCGTGCGGCCCTGCAGCGGCCGGATCGCCGGCGGGCAGGCCTTGACGAAAGGCTGGTTGAAAAGCCGGTAGCGGCCCTCGAGGTCCTTCACGAAGATGATGGCGGGGCTGTGGTCGAGGATGGCCTGCAGCCGCGCCTCGCTGGCGTTCAGCTCCCGGGTGCGCTCGGTGACCTTCTCCTCGATGCGCCGCGTGCGCTGCAGCAGGGTGTTGGTGAACAGGGCGAACAGGGCGGTGATGGTGAGGCCGCTGACGAGGACCGTGTTCGCCTGGGTGGTGGCGATGCGCCGCACCCACGCGGCGTTCGGCCGCATGACCATGCGCCACCGGCGGTTGCCGACGACCAGGGTCTCATGGACATCGGCCGGGTCGTCCAGCGGCGGCAGCGCCACCTTCTCCAGCCGGGCCGGTTCGGCGCCGGCGAAATTCGCGTAGAGCAACGGCGAGGTGCCCGCCGGGACCTGCTCGTCGATGTAGTAGGTGTCGAGCGCCTCGCCGGTGGTGATCTGGTGCGATTGCGCGAGCATGGTGCGGACATGGAAGACGCCCTGGACGAAGCCCTCGACCGGCAGGTCGCCCTGCGGCCCCGTGCGCCAGAAGGGCAGGATAAAAACCACGCCGGGCTCATCGGTGGGGCTGGTCGATTGAAAGAGCCGCAACGGCTGGCTCACCTTGAGCTGGTGGTCGACGCGCGCGGCGCGGACGAGCGGTTCGGTCGGAGCGCTTTGCACGTCGTAGCCCAGCACCACGTCGTTGCCGGCGGTCGGCGTGACGTAGGTGATCACAAAATACTCGCGATCCGCAGGCGCGGTCCGGACCGAATTGTCCGGCTGGCGGCGCACAATGACGATGGGCCGGCCGATTTCCTTCGCGAAGTTCTGTTCGAAATCCGCGCGTTCGGCGTCGGACACAATGCGGACCCACTCCAGCGCCTGGACGCCCGCGTGGCGCTGCAGGAGCGACTTGGCGACACGGCCGAATTCATCCCGGGAGACGAATTCCTGGCCGATGAACGCGTCGCGCAGGCTGTAGACCATCTCCTCGTAGTTGCGCAGCTTCTGGACGACCACGGCGGCCTGGGTCTGGGCCCGGCTGAGAAAGCCGCTGCGGATGCGCTCGTTCTCCTTGCGGGCCGTGTACTGCCAGGACGCCAGCGTCAGGCCGACGCCCACCAGCAGGATCAATCCGACCACGCTGCGCCGGTGCGGCGACAAGTGCAGGGGATTGGCCATGGCAGACGGCTAGCCGATCGCCCCGGTGGCGTCACTGGAAATCCCGGCCTGGCCCGGCCGGGATGCGGGGCGGGGAGCTTAGAGCTTGTACGGCAGCGGGAAGCGGCCGGTGAGCGCGACGACCTTCTGCTTGGTCGCGGCGATGACCGCGGCTTCGTCGGGCTTGCCGATGGCGGAGAGCACGCCGTCGATCAGGCCGGCGATTTCGTTCATCTCGGCTTCCTGCATGCCGCGCGTTGTCATGGCCGGCGAACCCAGGCGGATGCCCGAGGCCTGGAACGGCGAGCGCGTCTCGAACGGCACGGTGTTCTTGTTGCAGGTGATGTTGGCCTTATCGAGCGTCTCCTGCGCGACCTTGCCGGTGAGCTCCGGGAACTTGGCGCGGAGGTCGACGAGCATGAGGTGGTTGTCGGTGCCGCTGGAGTTGATCTTGTAGCCGCGCGCGACCATGGCGGCGGCGAGGGCCTGCGAGTTCCTGATGACCTGGCCGCTGTAGGCCTTGAAGTCCGGCTTGAGGCACTCGCCGAAGCACACGGCCTTGGCGGCGATGACGTGCATGAGCGGGCCGCCCTGGCCGCCGGGGAACACGGCGGAGTCGATGGCCTTCGCGTGGGCCGCCTTGCACATGGTGAGGCCGCCGCGCGGGCCGCGGAGCGTCTTGTGCGTGGTGGTCGTGACGAAATCCGCGTGCGGGAACGGCGACGGGTGGTGGCCGGTGACGACGAGGCCGGCGATGTGCGCGATGTCGGCGAAGAGCAGGGCGTTCACCGAGCGGGCGATCTCGCCCATGCGCGCGAAGTCGATGATGCGCGAGTAGGCGGAGGCGCCGACCGTGATCATGCGCGGCTGTTCGCGCTGTGCGACGGCGGCAAGCTCGTCGTAGTCGATCAGGCCGTTGTCCTCGCGGACGCCGTACTGGCAGAAATTGTAGAGTTTCCCGGAGAAATTGGCCGGGTTGCCGTGGGTGAGGTGACCGCCGTGGCTGAGGTTCATGCCGAGGATCTTGTCGCCCGGCTGGAGCACGGCGGTGTAGACGGCGAAGTTGGCCTGCGAGCCGGAATGCGGCTGCACGTTGGCGTGCTCGGCGTTGAAGAGCTTCTTCGCCCGCTCGATGGCGAGCGTCTCGACCTTGTCGACCTGCTCGCAGCCGCCGTACCAGCGCTTGCCCGGATAACCCTCGGCGTACTTGTTTGTCAGCACCGAGCCCATGGCCTCGATCACGGCCGGGTAGGTGAAGTTTTCCGAGGCGATCAGCTCGATGTGGCTCTGCTGGCGGGCGAATTCGCCGGTGACAACGGAGTAGACTTCGGGATCGAGCTGGGCGAGGGGGGTGGCGTTCAGGGACATTGCGGAGTGCGGAGTGGAGATTGCGGAATCGAAAACCGCCTCCAAGGCATCCCGCCCATCCGCAATCCGCAATCCGAAATCCGCACTTAGCGTGTCACGCCCTGGCCGTAAGTTTCTTCAACTGTTCGATGATGCTCGGAATGGCCTCCACCATCTCGTCCCGGGCCGACTCGTAAAGACGGAGCGGGCCGCCGTACGGGTCGCCGATCTCGGGCGAGGCGGGCGCGGGCAGGAATTCGCGGAAGAGGTGCAGGTTGGCGGGCGCCGGCCGCGCCCGGGAGCGGATGATGGCCCGGTGCGACTCGGTCATCCCGAAGACCACGAGCGCCTTGTCCAGCATCTCCTGGTTCAGGCCCGTGCTCTTCAGGTGGCTGATGTCGATGCCGACCTTGCGGAGGGCGACGACGGAGTTCTCGGAAATGGGCTCGCCGGTGTGCGCGGCCACGCCGGCGGAAATCACCTTCAGGCTGCGCAACGGCTCGGGCTGGGCGGAGAGCGCATGGGCCAGGAGCCCCTGCGCCATCGGGCTGCGGCAGATGTTGCCGGTGCAGACGACGAGGATGTGGCCGGGTGAAGGCATTGGTCAGAGGACGATGGACGGAGGACGGAGGACAGCCAAGACAGGAACGGACGATGGCCAGCCGGGCAGAGACGTCAACTTGGCCTGTAGCGGCGGTCTATGACCGCCGTCCGGTGTGCGTCGCGCTCCGCTTCAATCAACCGCGCGGCTTCAGGGCGAGCAGCGCGCGCTGCAGGTGGGCGGCGCGTTGCAGGACGCGGTCGACGAGGTGCGGCGGCGCAGCCGGCTTGCCGTCATCGGTGGCCTCGGGCGGCTTGGCGTCGTGGTTGCCGTTCTTGAACTCGGTGACGAGCGAGGCCTCGTCGAAACGCTCCTTCTCGACCTTGCCGGAAATCAGGTCGGCCAGCGGGGTTCCCGTCGTGAACGCGTCGTAGGCACGCTTGTCGTCGGCGGCGGACTGGGCGACGACGACCGTGGGCTCGGGATGCGAGCCCTTGATGCCGAGCAGCGTGTATCCCGAGGCGGCGAGGCGGGCGGAGAGCGACCGGGGCGTGGCCGGGCTGACGAGCACGTAGATCACGGGCTTGCGCGGCACGGTGTTGAATTCCAGGAGCACGTCCGCGGCGCCGGCTTCATCGGCGGTGTAGCGGAGGTCGAGCACGATGGGTGCGGGCTTCAGCAGCGCGCTCCGGAGGTCCAGGGCGGATGCGGGGAGCGAGGCGATGCGGAGATATGTCAGGCCCTGATCGAGAGGGACGGGGTCGGCGGCCCTCGCGGCGGACAGGAGACAGGCGACCGAGAACAGGAGAAAGGAAAGACGTTTCATGGTTTGCGGTTAAGCTGCCGCGCGCCGATGTCGCGGCGGTAGTATTTGGCGACGCACTGGATTTGTTCGCAGGCGGCGTAGGCGCGGTCGGCGGCCTCGCGCAGCGTCGGGGCGAGGGCGGTGACGCCGAGCACGCGGCCGCCGTTCATCACGATCTGGCCGGCGGCGTTTTTGGCGGTGCCGGCATGAATGATGGACGTTTGCGGCGGCAGGGTGGCGGGGAAGGTGATGACGTCGCCCTTCGGGTAAGCGTCGGGATAGCCTCTCGCGGCGATGACGACGCAGATCGCGGATTCGGGACGCACCTCGAGCTTCGTGCCGCGCAGTTCGCCGCGGGCGGCGGCCCAGAGCAACGCGAGCACGTCGTTCTTGATGCGCGGCAGCACGACCTGGGTTTCGGGATCGCCGAAGCGGGCGTTGTATTCGATCACCGCGGGGCCGGTGGCCGTGAGCATGATGCCGATGAAAAGCGTGCCGCGGAAATCCATGCCCTCGGCGGCAATGGCATCGACGGACGGCTTCACGATCTCGCGCTCGATGCGCTCGAGCAGGGCGGGAGTCACGATCTCGGCGGGCGAGTAGGTGCCCATGCCGCCGGTGTTCGGGCCGATGTCGCCGTCGCCGATGCGCTTGTGGTCCTGCGAGACGGGCAGGATGACGTAGTCGCGGCCGGAGACGACAACGAGGACCGAGGTCTCGTCGCCAAACATGCAGTCCTCGACGAGAATCTGGCTGCCGGCCGAACCGAATTTGTTGCCGGAGAGCATGTCTTTCACGGCGGCCTCCGCTTCCGCGAGCGTTTGCGCGACGATCACGCCCTTGCCGGCGGCGAGGCCGTCGGCCTTGATGACGATCGGCGCGCCGCGCGAGCGGACGTAGGCGAGGGCCGGCTCGACTTCGTGGAAAATCCCGGCGGCGGCGGTGGGGATCCTGTATTTCAGCAGGATCTGCTTCGTGAAAATCTTCGAGGCTTCGAGCCGCGCGCCGTCGGCCTTCGGGCCGTAGGCGGGAATGCCGGCCTTGGTCAGCGCGTCGACCAGCCCGAGCGCGAGCGGCACCTCGGGGCCGACGACCACGAAGTCCGCCTTCTCGCGCTGCGCGAGTTCGACGAGCCCGGCGATGTTCTCGACCGCGACGGGGAAGCACGGGATTTCGGCGGCGATGCCGGCGTTGCCCGGCGCGCAGAGGAGGCGCGGCTGCGCCGGCGACAGGGCGAGCGCTTTCACGAGCGCATGTTCGCGCCCGCCGGAGCCGACGATCAGAACGGAAGCGGGAAGTTTTTTAACCACGGATGGCACAGATGGGCACGGATGAGGCTAAGCGTAAAGCTTGGTTCTCCGTCGTTCGTTCAGATTCTTGGCCTTGCTCATTATTGGTGAATTTGAGACCATTTGTGCGGGCTATCGGAATGCCAATTCGTCCTCCTATACCGCTTCGTAGTGCGCTGCTCCTGCATCGGAACGCGCTTAGGAATGCTCTTGGTCAAGCAATCGCACATTCCTTTTCTGCTGCTGAAACTGGAACGGTAGGACCTCCTGGTGAGGTTGATAAATTGGTATATTTCTTTTTGGAAGGACTGCCGGCGATTGAAGGGCAGTTTAACCGCATACTTTCGGCAGAAAAAATCCGAGCAACGGTAAGCGGAATTTTTTGCCACCAAACTCCCAAAGTTACTCCACTGCCGGTATTCCCATACAAAAATAAAGTCTGTGAATTGGGGGACATTCTTTTTCTCGTAACGTACGGGAGGCGATTGAGCGACAACCTGCTCGGAAATGCATTGCTTGTGCAGGCTAAAGAGGATGCCCGCACTTTGACAGGCACTTTGCAGGAGCACCTATACGCGGCCGCAACAAGCTTCACCTATCATAGCCCAGCGCACTTAAGTCTTCAGAATCGTGATCTTAACGGATGCCAAAATGCATTTTGGTACTGGGGGTTGGAAAGCCACGCTTGGTGGTCTACTGAGGGTATTCGGGCCCGGCATCAGCTTCACCCTATCGCGTTTCAAGATGTGCTCGTGAATTTAATCTGTGGAGCCACTGGACGCCGTTTTGAAGCTTTAGAACCATTGTCCCCAGAAATAGGTTGGAGCAAAATCGTCGATGACGTCCTTCGGCAAACCACGACCGCGGCTTTTCACCGACAAAATGCGTATATCTCTCGAAACAAGGAAATCTTGCGGGGAGAGGATGTAGTTCGAGCGGTCAATGCTGCTCTGGGCCCGAAATCACCATTTTTGATACGCAGTTCCTTCGGACGAATATTTCGAATCTTCGATCAAGAACTTGCCGCACGAGGCTTGGCACTAGAAAATGAAAGCAAAGAATTCGATGAAGGAAGGTTCAAGGATCTGCACACTGCTCGATTCAAGAGGCCCAATGACAATGAAAGAGGCCCGCCTCGTTTAGGTGATGAACGACCACGCGATGACGAAGGTGGCGGTGGTAGTTTCGTGTTTATAGATTTCTCGGAAGACTCCAAGGAAAGTGCGATACGTAGGGGACGGCGGCTTCTCTTCTGATGGCTAAAACACTTAACTTGCCGTTGCTCACAGCACTTTCAGCGTCTTGCGGTAGAAGGCGATGACCTCGGCGGGGTCGTCGGTGAAGAGGATGTAGTCGTTCATCCATGCGGGGGCGCGCTGGTCCTTGATCATCGTGCGGACCTGGCGGCGGAGGTCGCCCCAGAAGCGCGCGTTGAAGAACACGTACGGGACGCGCGGGCGGATGCCGAGCTTGAGGTTGCAGAGCTCGATGCCGATCTCCTCGAGCGTGCCGACGCCGCCGACGTTGAAGATGCAAAAGTCGGCCGCCTCGAACCATTTTTGGCGGAAGTGGCGCGAACTTTCCTGGAAGGTGTTGAAGAAATCCACGCCGAGCTCGGGCGGCTGGGCCTCGAGCTCGAGGAAGCACGCGCCGGTGAGCGCGCCCTTGCTGCGCGCCGTCTCGGTGGCGAGGCGCATGACGCCGCCGCCGCCGCCGGTGAGCACGCCGAGGTTGCCGCCCATGAAGGCGGTGAGCTGGTTGACGAGGCGCGAGATGCGGTCGGTGTCGGCCTGGTCGAGGCCGACGGCGGAGCCGTAGAACGCGAGGATCGTGGCTTCCTTGAAGCGGCGCGCCATCTCCTCCTTCACGAAGAAGCCGTGGTCGCGGCGGTAGGTGTGGACGTAGAGGTCCTTCGTCATCTCGTCGTACCAGTAGACCGGGATGCCGAGCGAGTGGAAGGTGTCGAGGCGGGCGTGCGCGTTGCTTGAGAGGAAGTAGCCGTGCGTGCGCGAGGCCTTGCGGAAGATGAGGCGCTTCGGGCGCAGGTCGCCGAGGCGGGTGACGAGCTCGGTGTGCTCGAGCAGGTCGGGGAAGTAGTCGACCACGAGCGTGTCGGCGTCGGCGTTCTTGGCGTCGAGGGCCTGGATCATGGTGCGCGCGCCGAGCGGGCAGGCGTCGGCGGCGAGCATCTTCTTCAAGTCCTCGTCGTTGGCGCGGACGACCACGGTGCGGTTTTCCATCGTGGCACTCTGGCCGCGGACGGTGACCTTGGTCTTCGGCTTGGCCTCGGCGAGTTCGACCGGCGGCGAGGTGTCGAGGCACTTGTAGAGGCTCTTGACGGTGCCGAGGAGGCGCTGGCGCTTTTTGGCGAGCGTCTTGAACTCCTGGTCCTCGGACGGCGGCGCGCGGAAGATCTCGACGGACACCATCGGGTTCACGACGGGCTGCTCGCCGGTGTTGTAGATCTCGAGCATGATGTTCGTGCCGGAGGTCTTGATCGGGTCGAGCAGGACGGCGGAGGTGTGGAGGCCGAAGTTGCCCTCGCCCGGGCTGAGCACGACGAAGTGCTCGCGCAGGTACATCGAGCAGCTGGTGAGCACGCCGGAGCGCGGCGGGATGGTGAGCGGCGCGGCGTCGTGGCGCACCTGGACCTTGTCGATGAAGGAGCGGCCGGCGTAGCCCGAGACGATGTGCTCGAAGTTCACGCGGATGAGGCGCGGATTGAGCGTGTAGTTGACCGGGTGCGGCGTGAAGAAGACGCGGCCCGAGCTGTCGATCGAGATCGTGTTGGGCAGCTTGAGGTGGTTTTCCTGGATGGCGGTCCAGACCTCGGTGGCGGTGAGCTTGGCGGCGGCGGGGGCGTGGAAGAGCCGGCCGACCGGCACGCCCGGGCGGAGCAGCTTCTGCCAGTAGGCGGCGTTGGGGAAGCTGTGGTCGTAGAGGAAGGCTTCGACCGTGAGGATGATGCGGTTGCCGTCGAGGACGGGGGTGCCCTTGAGGACCATCTCGATGCCGATGCGGGCGAGCGAACTGCGTTCGGTGAAACGGAGGGTGGCGAGGTTGGCCTTGAGAAAGTCCATTTCCGCCGGGTGGCGGGGCCAGAAAGCGAGGGTGAGGGCGACGCGGTCCGGGTTCTTGACCTTGACCGTGAGAATCTGGCCATCCGTGCTGTGCCAGAATTGGTTTTCGTTCATGGGATTGGGGAGAGTACGCGGTGCCGGGAACCTGACAAGCCCGCGGTTGGGCCGTTCCCCGAGGGAAAACCAAGGCAATGGGGTTGATTTTTGCAGGGCAGATGAGCAATTTCGCGCTCTTTGACGGCACAAACCCGCCCGGGCCGTTTCCCAACCGGGCTCCAGTTATCCATGAAATTCATCTCCAAACTCAGTGCGGGCCTCGCGTTCCTCGGCCTGCTGATCGCCGCTTCCGCGCAGGATGCGGTCAAATTCAATGTTCCGGGCGCCTCGACGCCGCCGGCGACGACCCCGGCTCCCGCGAAGGCGCAGCCCGCGGCTCCCGCCCAGGGAGCTCCGGCTCCCGTGGCCGCCCCGGCCCGCAAGTACACCGAAACCGAGGTGATCGAGGCGTACGGCTGGTTCATGGGTGCCCAGATGGGCCTGCACCAGCTCGAGTTCACCAAGGAGCAGGTCGAGGCCATGAGCCGCGGCATGGCCGCCGCGGCCGCCGGCACCGCGCCCACCTTCGACCCGAACGCAATCGGACCCGAGGTGCGCGCTTTCATGGACCACAAGAACCAGGCCTTCATGATCAAGCTGAAGGGCCAGCAGCTGCAGGCCAACGCGGAGTTCTTCACCAAGCTGAAGGAGAACAAGGCCGTCATCGAGCTCCAGAGCGGCCTCCGCTATGAAGTCGTGAAGGCCGGCACCGGCGCCGTGCCGAAGCCCGGCCAGCTCGTCAGCATCAACTACACCGGCGCGCTGATCACCGGCCAGGTGTTCGGCAGCACCGCCGATCACGGCCCGGTCGACCTCCTGCTCGCCATCGCGTCCCCGCAGAACCCGAACGGCGTCATCGCCGGCGTGTTCGAGGGTCTCCAGAAGACCGGCGTGGGCGGCAAGCTCCGCCTCTTCATCCCGCCGTCCCTCGGCTACGGCGACGAAGGCAACGAGGGCATCCCGCCGTCCGCCACCCTGATCTTCGAGGTCGAGATCGTCGCCGCGAAGGACGCCCCGGCCGCTCCCGCGGCCCCGGCCAAGTAAGCGGTTTCCGTACCCGGAAAAAGCAGCAACGCCTCCCCGCCGGGAGGCGTTTTTTTTGGCGGTGACACGGACGCGGGCGAAGCGTTCTTGCGCCGGTGCGCGCCGCGGTGTTCGCTGGCGCAGATGGACGCGAACCTCTACCTCGTCGGTTTCATGGGCACGGGCAAAAGCACCGTGGGCCGGCAGGTCGCGCGCCAGATCGGGTTCGAGTTCCTCGACAGCGACCACGAGATCGAGCGCAAGCAGGGCAAGCCGGTTGCACAGATTTTCGCGGAGCAGGGCGAGCCGGCCTTCCGGGCCATGGAGCGCGAGTTCATCGAACACGGCCACCCGGCCAGGCGCTGTATCGTCTCCTGCGGCGGCGGCCTCGTGGTGCCGCCCGGCATGCTCGAGCTGCTGCGCAGCCGCGGCGTGATCATCTGCATGCATGCGCCGATCGAGACGATCCTGCAGCGCACCATGCACGCGACGCACCGGCCGCTGCTGCAGGTGGAGAACCCCGAGCAGCGCCTGCGGGAGCTGTACGCGCAGCGCGAGGAGCTCTACCGGCGCACCGGCACCATGGTGCTGACCGACAAGCGGCCGCTGCGCGAAATCACCGCGCACGTGCTGCGCGTCTACCGCCAGGAAGCGGCGCAGTTCGGCAAGTAGGCGCTCAGGCCTTCGCGAACAGCTCCTTCATCTTTTCCGTCACGCGCGCCGGCGGACGCACCGGTTCGCCGGACTTGTTGATGAAGGCATGGGTCGTGAAGCCGGTTACGAGCAGCTCCTCGCCGCGGCGCACCTCGTATTCGAGATGGATGCGCAGCGACGGGCGCTCCTTGAGCCGCGTGATGATCGTCAGTGTGTCGTCGTAAAGCGCCGGGCGCGCATACTTCACGCCCAGTTCGATCACGGGGAGATGGTAACCTTCCGCCTCGAGATCCTTGTAGGGCAGGCCGCACTCCTTGAGGAGCGTGGTGCGGCCGACCTCGAACCACGGCAGGTAGTTGCCGTGATAGACGATGCCCATCATGTCGGTCTCGGCGTAACGGACGGTGATCTGGGTGCGCGATTCGATCATGGCCTTAAGGTGAGGGAGGAGCGGCGCGTTGTCCAAACAACGCGATGGCGGAATCCTGCCATGAGCGCGCGAGGGCGCGCATGCGGCCGGCCTCGCCGAAGCGGCGGCGCAGCGCGGGATCGCCGATGAGCTGGGCAAACGCGGCGGTGAGCGCGGCGGTGTTGCCCGGGGAAACGAGCAGGCCGGTGTAGTCGTGGATGACCGCTTCGGGCACGCCGCCGATGTCGTGGGCCACGACCGGCAGGCCGTGCGCGCCGGCCTCGAGGTAGACGAGGCCGAAGCCCTCGACGCTGTGTTTGTGCGGCATGCTCGTCATGGCGAAGATGTCCGCCTGCGCGTAGATTTCGCCGAGCCGCTCGTCGGGGATGTCGCCGAGGAAGCGCACCGTGAAACCGGCTTCCGCCGCCGCCTGGTTGAGCAGGGTGTCGTAGTTCTCCTTGCCGTGGGCGCCGACAAGCCAGTACTCCAGCGTCGCGCGCTGCCCGGGCGGCAGGGCTTGGAGCGCATGGATCACTTCGAGCTGGCCCTTGCGGGGATTGAGGCGGGCGACGGTGAGGACGATGGTCTTGGCGCCGGGCAGGGTGGCGGGGGAGGACTGGCTGAAGCGCAGGTTCGAGCGCAGGGCGCCGGGCGTGACGACCACCTTGCTGGTGGCCTTGGGAAAATCGCGTTCGAGCAGCTGGCGGGCGTAGTTGCTCACAACGCTGATGCGGCTGGCTTTGGCGAGGAGGTGGTTGGTGCTCCAGCGCAGGACCCGGCGCGATGCGAGGCGCTGGATTTCAGAGCCATGGAATGTGAGGGTAAGGCGGGTCGGGCGGATGGTGTCGAAGTATTGCAACAACAGCATGGCGAGCAGCGGGCCCGGCTCCGGGATGTAAAGCACCGCATCACGCAGGCGTTCCGCTTCCCGGCTGAGGGCCCGGGCCATGCGCCACTGGCTCAGGAGGCTGTGGTCGCCGGCCAGCGGGAGGCGCTTGATCGTGAAAGGCCAGTCAGGTTCTGCAATTCCGGGCGGAAGGGCGGGTGCCCACACCTCGACTCCGTAGCCCAGCTCATGCGCTGCCCGGGCCATCTCCGCCGCATAGACCGCGATGCCTCCGCGGTGCGGAAAGAATTCGTGGGTGACGAGGACGAGTGAAGGGCCGGACGGATTCGAGGCGCTAGTGGCCTGTGGCGGCATGATTGTCAAAGGGAGGTGATCCAGCGTGAACCGCGATCGCGGTGCGAGGTCTCAACAAGCTTAAATTCACCTCTGAAAATCCAGTTTTTTACGAAGTTCATGGAAGGATTTTGGAGTTTACATGTCCCGACCGGAGAACCTAACTACTGCACCAATGGCACAGTCCGTTAATAACCATTCCGGGGTGGCTTTGAAGCCGTTCACCGCCGAAGACGATGTTAATTTGCGCGAATCGCTGAAGCGCTGTTCTGCAGCTACTTACGAGGCTGCCGCCCAGTTTCGCAAAACGGGCAACACCGAGCACCTTCCGGCTATCGTTTTGGGCATTATTGAGCGCTATGTGGAGCCTGACTTGCGTGCCAAGCTCAAGGATGCCGACGACGACCTCCGCATCATCGAGGATCTCGGTATCGATTCCCTGACAATGATGGAAATTGTTGTCCTAGTCGAAGACGTCCTCGTGATGACGATCAATAACGAGGAACTGCGGCATCTCCGTACGATTGGCGACGTCAAGACCTTCATCGAGTGCAAGGTTCGCGGCCTGCCGCTCCCCAAGCCCACCAAATTCATCCCGATCGAGCAGATTGTCTCGGTCATGCCGATCCAGCCGCCGTTCCTGTTCCTGGGCGAGGCGTCGGTTAACGCCCACGGCGCGAACGCGAAGTACAAGATCAGCGGCCAGGAGTTCTTCCTGCAGGGTCATTTCAAGGACAATCCGGTGCTGCCTGCCTCCATCATGCTCGAAGCGCTGGGCCAGCTGGCCGTGCTCTTCCTTCTGGAAGGCCAGGTTGGCGAAGCCGGCAAGACCGTCGACCACCGCACCATTTTCTTCACCTCCTGTGAAGGCGTTCGCTGCCACCGCATCTGCCGCCCCGGCGACGTGTTGAGCCTGTCGATCAAGCCCAAGCGCCTGAAGTCCCCGCTTGCCACCTTCGAAGGCCAGATTCGCGTCGGCCAGGAAAAGGCGGCCATCGCCGAGGAAATCACCCTGACCTTCGCCTTTGCCGAGGAAGTCGCCCAGCCGCCTGTCCCGCAGGTTCCGCCGGCGGAGCAGCCGGTGGCCGTCAGCCCGGTCAAGGGCGCGGCGAAGTCGGCGGTCAACGCCTGAGTCCCGCCCGTGCGGGCAGTTGACCGTCGGGGCAAAAGCGCTTTGATACGCCGCACTCCGGCCCTGCCGCCTGTCTTGGCCGGCCGGAGCTGATCCATCCATGCGGAAAGTCTACATTACCGGCGTCGGCTTCATCACCAGCATAGGCAACGACGCCATTGCCGTCTCGGAAAGCCTGCGCGAACTGCGCCACGGCATGGTCCAGTATCCGCCCTTCCAGAAGCCGGATGTGCCGGTGAAGGTGGCCGCGCCGATCAAGGACTTCACGACGGACACGGTCGACCAGGAGGACTGGGTTTTTCCCGCGCGCTACAACATCAAGCGCGAGCTTCTGCGCGGCATGGCGCCCCACGGCGTGTATGCCTACTGCGCGATGTTGCAGGCGGTCGAGGACGCGAAGCTGACCGAGGCTGAGTACTCCAACACGCAGACCGGTCTTTACGCCGCTTCCGCCGGTTCGCCTTTCCTGCTTGGCCACCACCTGGAGCGCATGCGCAAGCAGGGTGTGATGCGCTGCCCGCCGCTCGGCATCGTCGCGTCGATCTCCGGCACGATCAATTTCAACCTCGTCTCGCAGTTCAAGATCAAGGGCGCCTCGACCGGGTTCTCGTCGGCCTGCGCCTCGTCGGCGCATGCCATGGGCTTTGCCTACGACGAGATCGCGCTCGGCCGCCAGAAACGGATGTTCGTCGTTGGCGCCGAGGACGGCAACGTCGAGAGCATCCTGCCGTTCGCCGGCATGCGCGCGCTGTCGCTCCAGTCCGATCCGTCCATCGCCTCGCGGCCGTTTGACATCGCGCGCGACGGTTTCGTCGGCACCGGTGGCGCCACCGTGCTCGTGTTGGAAAGCGAGGAGGAAGTCGCCCGCCGTCACGCCAAGGTTTACGCCGAGATGGTCGGCTGGGGCCAGGCTTCCGACGGCCATAACGTCGCCATCTCGCATCCGGATGGAGAGGGGTTGCGCGTTGCGATCGAGAACGCATTGCGCGCGTCCGAGCTGACCCCCGACGACGTCGATTACGTCAACGCCCATGCGACCTCCACGCCCATCGGCGACTTGTCCGAGGCGCGGGCCCTGAAGGCGATCTTCAAGAGCTCGCCCTCCCGTCCCGCGATCAGCAGCACCAAGGCCCTGACTGGCCACGGGCTTTCGCTGGCGGGGGCGATGGAAGCCGGCTTCTGTGCTCTCGCCATGAATGAGGGTTTCATTCCCGGTTCCGCCCACATCTCCAAGCTGGACCCGATGTGCGCAGGCCTGAACATCATCGGGGCCACCCTCCCGCAGCGTCCCAACGTCGTGTTGAGCAACAGCAGCGGTTTTGGCGGCGCCAACGTGTGCCTTGTTTTCCGGGCGGCCTGACGGCATGAGCTCCGGCACGCTTTCCTCCCGCTATCGCACCGCCTTGGTGACGGGCGCGAGCACGGGCCTCGGCCGGGCGTTCGCCGACATGTTGCTGGCGGAGGGCATCGAGGTGTGGGGCACGGCGCGCGACCTCGCGCGGGTGCCCGACCGCGCCGGGTTTCACGGCGTGCAACTCGACCTCGCCGACGGTGACGCCGCCGCGCAGGCGTTTGCCGCCGCCGCGCAGGCGGCCGGCGGGTTCGACATCGTGGTCAACAACGCCGGGTTCGGCGCTTTCGGGTCCTACACGCAGACGGGCTTTGCGGTATGGGAGGAGCAGTTTCGCGTCATGCTTGTGAACACCGCGCGGCTCAGCCAGCTGGCGCTGCGCGGCATGCTGGCGCGGCAGCGCGGCGCGCTGGTCAACATCTCCTCCATCGCCGGCGAGTTCGGCATGCCCTACCAGGCGGTCTACAATTCCGTGAAGGCCGGCCTCTCGGCGCTCAACGAAAGCCTCATGTACGAGGTGAAGGACACCGGCATCTGCGTCATCGATTTCCGCCCCGGCGACTACCGGACGGATTTCGAGGGTTCCGTGCGCCGGCCTGACCAGCCGGGACTCGATCCGCTGAACGCCGGCCGCATGGCGCGCGCGTGGGCCACCTTTGAAACCATGATGCGGACCGGCCCGTTGCCCGGCGGCGCGGCCGTGGACCTGCGCCGGGCGCTGGCGCGCGGCCGGAGCGGCACCGTGCGCAGCGGGCGTTTTTTCCAGGCGGTGCTGGCGCCGTTCCTCGCGCGCTTCGGCCCGCTGGCGCTGAAGCGCCGCCTCCAGGAAATCTATTTTGGCCTCTGAGCATGACGCGCATCCGCATCCTGATCCTCACCTCCAGCACCGGCGCCGGCCACGATGCCCGCGCGCAGGCCTTCGCGGAATGGTGTTTTGAGCTCTACCGGCACAACGTCGACGTGCGCATCGAGCAGATGCTCGAGAAGTCCTCCGGCTTCTTCAGCGCGGGCGTCCGTTTCTACAACTGGATCCAGAAAAAATCGCCGTGGATCCACAAGGCTTTCTACCTTTTTGTCGAATTGCTCAGCCTGCTGAACCGCCGCTCGGTCTCCTTCGGCCGCCACTATTACGAGCAGGTGCTGCGCGAATACCAGCCCCACCTGGTCTTCAGCGTCCACGACTGCCTCAACCGGGGCTATTTCCAGATGGCGCGGAAGGTGCTCGGCGCGGACAAGGTGCGCTGCGCGACCTATTGCGGCGAATTTTCCGGCGGCTTTGGCTACAGCGTGAACTGGGTCGAGCCCACCGCCGACCTCTACATCTCGCGCACCGGGACCGCGCGCGACTACGCCGTGAAGCTCGGCATGCCGCCGGATCGCACCCGGGTGCGCGGCCACCTGATGCAACCCCGCCAGTACATCGGGTTCATGAACCCGGCCGAGCGCACGGCCTACCTCGAGAACGAACTCGAGCTGCAGTCGGGCCTGTTCACCGTGTTCCTTGCGACCGGCGGCAACGGCGCCAACAACCACCTCGAGCTGCTGACCCTGCTTGCACCGATGGCCGACCGCGTCCAGGCCGTGGTCATCTGCGGCAAGAACCGCGACGCCTACAACCAGGTCGCGCACTGGCGCACCGAGCATCCGCACTTCAACTGCTTCGTCGACGGCTACTCCGACGAAGTCCACCTGCTCATGCAGGTCAGCGACGTGATCGTCACGCGCGGTGGCACGACGTCGTGCGCCAAGGCCCTGCATTTCCGGTGCCCGATCATCTTCAACGGCATCGGCGGCGTCATGCCGCAGGAAGAGCTGACGGTGAAGTTCTTCAACCGCGGCGCCGGCGTGGCGGTCATCAAGCAGCCATCCGACCTGGAAAAAATCATCTCCGACTGGCAGGCCACGCCTTCGAACTACCAGCAGTTCCGCGAGGACTTCCTGAAGCTGCGCTACGAGGAGGATCCCACGCTCGTTGTCACCGAGCTGGTCGACCTCGCCCAGCAGGTTTCGCACACCGGGTACCGGCCGGGCCCGTTTCCGCCCCGGCCGCGCAAGGCCGCCGACGTTCGCGACTCGAAAGCGCCTTTCCCCGGCGCCTAATCCGCAGTGGGATCGGCGCGATAGGAGCGTTCGCGATATTCGAACCAGTCGAAGTCGGCCGGTTGCGCCGTGCCGGCGAGATCCTGGCAGGCCACGCCGACAAACGCGCCGGTGAAGTTGGGCTGGCCGGGCATCGTGGCCTCGTCCGACAGGATGCTCGCATCGAATTGCTGCGGCAGCCAGCGCCAGGCGCGGTCCACGCCAGTGACCCGGAAGGCGAAGCGCAGGCGTTCCTCGTCGACCTCGACGCGCAGTTCCACCGGCTTGCCGGCGGGAATCGCGATCGGCGGGGTGAAGGCGTCCGACACGACGCCGTCGGGAATCGCGGACATCACCCGGATATGTTTCCCGAGCTTCTCGTCGTGGGAAACATGGAGGTAGTGGAACTTCGCCGCGCCGTAGTAGCACACGAGGCCGGCGAGCTGCTGGAAATGCGCCGGCTCGAACTCAACCACCGTGCTCGCGCTGTAGTGGTGGGCCTGCTGGCGGCGCGCGACGAGCGCCTGCTTGAACAGGCTGCCGATGGTCTCGCGCCCATGGAGACGCAGGTGGCCGGGCCGGGCGGTGAGGCTGAAAAGTTCCTCCGGCCACGGGCTGCGCAGCCACTGGAATTCGACCGGCAGCACCTTGTCGTCGAAGTTGGCGCGGACCGGCGCGGCGGGGAAGGGATGGGCGGGAAGTTCCGGCGCGGATGCCTCGAGTTGCGGAATGCCCTGGCCGTCGGTCGTGCGCAGCCAGTCGTCCCGGCCCCACACCATCGGCTGCAGCGCGGTCTCGCGCCCGAGGATGCACCGGCCGCGGTTCCGGATCGGGCGGCCGCAGAGATAGGTGATGTAGGTTTCGCCGGACGGGGTGTCGACGAGGTCGGCGTGGCCGGCGCGCTGCAGCGGCGCATCGGGCCGGTGGCGCGAACTCAGGATGTAGATGTCGGGATGCAGCTCGTACGGCCCGGTGAGCGAACGCGAGCGGCACATCGTGACGGCGTGGTTCCACATCGTGCCGCCCTCGGCGGTGAGGAGGTAGTACCATCCGTTGCGCTTGTAGAGGTGCGGGGCCTCGGTGAGGCCAAGGTCGGTGCCCTTGAAGATGTTCACGCGCTCGCCGACCAGCTTGCGCTCCTTCACGGAGTATTCCTGCAGCACGATGCCGGCGAAGCGGTTGTTGCCCGGGCGGAAATCCCAGAGCTGGTTGACGAACCATTTGCGGCCGTCGTCGTCATGGAACAGCGACGGGTCGAAGCCGCTGCTGTTCATGTACACCGGGTCGGACCACTCGCCGTCGATCTGGTCCGCCGTGACGAGGTAATTGTGGAAGTCGCGCAGCGAGGCGCCCGAAGCGCCGCCGACCGACGTGCGGCCGTAGCGCTTCACGTCGGTGTAGATCAGCCAGAACCTGCCGTCGGCGTGCGAGAGGCACGGAGCCCAGATGCCGCACGAGTCCGGATCGCCGAGCATATTGAGCTGGCTGGGACGGCGGAGCGGACGCGTCAGCAGCCGCCAGTTCACCAGGTCGCGCGAGTGGTGGATCTGCACGCCGGGAAACCATTCGAAGGTCGACGTCGCGATGTAGTAGTCGTCGCCGACCCGGACGATGGACGGGTCGGGATTGAAACCCGGCAGGATGGGATTGCGGATCGTGGGGGTGCTCAAGGTCGCCTTTAAATCAGGGAAAGAGGTTTGGGATCAAGGGTGGCTTTCGTGTGCGAGCGCGATGACATTGTCCCAGGCCTCGAACGGCCGGTGCCGCTTCACGACGATGTCCTGGCGCGGCTTGATGGCGGAAAGCGTCTCGGCGGTGGCGGCGGGATTCCGGATGAGTTCCTCCACGACCCACGCCACCTCATCGGCCTTGAGGCAAAGATGCGGCTCGATCGTGCGCTGCGGGATGTTGGTCCAGAACGGCGTGTCGGTCGTGCCCGGGCAGACGGCATGGACGTGGATCTTCCGGCCGCCGGCCTCGGCGTCGATTTTCATCTGCGAGGCGAGATGGAGCGCGAACTTCAGCTGCGCGCCCTTGGCCGTGCCGTAGCCGACCTCCTTGTTCCAGGTGCCGCCGCTCGCGAGCGAGCAGATCTCGAAAATGTAACCCGGGCCGCCGGTCGTGCCGCGCAGCTTGGGCAGGGCGAGCTTGGCCGTGAGGAACGCGCCGGTGGTGGCGGTGCCGATCGTGTCATTCCATTCCTCGAGCGAGAGTTCGTCGATCGTGAGGCAGTGGCCCTTGCCGGCGCTGTGGATGAGTGCGTCGAGCCGCGGTCCCGCCGCGGCCACGAGCTTGGCGACGTCGGCGGAAACCGTGACATCGCACGGCACGGCCACCGCTTCGCCGCCCGCCCGGGTCACCGCTGCGGCGACTTCGGCCAATTTGTCCGCCCGGCGGCCGCCGAGCACCAGGCGCCAGCCGAGAAAACCGAGGCGGAGGGCGATGGCGGCACCGATGCCGGTGCCGGCGCCGGTGATGATGGCAACCTTGCGGGGAACTTCGGGGGAGGACATGGGGTGCGCACACCCTGCTGCGTCCGTTCCGGTGCACAAGCCGTCCGGTGCTCCAATTAGAGAATGAAAAAGGCGCGACCCTTGGTCGCGCCTTTGGCGGAAGTCCGGACGACTCAGGCCGCCAGGTAAGGCAGCTTCTTGGCGGTCTCCTTCACGGCGGGCACGCCGTCGAGGAGCTCGCCGATGGCGTCCCAGCGGCCGTTGACGAGGGCGTCGCGGGCGGATTCGCGCTGCGTGATCTTGACCGCCTGGTCGGCGAAGCGGGCCTCCAGCTTCACGAGGTCGATGGTGACCTCGGTCTTCGGGTCCTGCTCGATCGCGGCGGCGATCTTGGCGATGTCCTCGCGGGTGGCGGTGACGCACGGCATGCCGAGCGTCGTGCTGTTGCCGAAGAAGATCTCGGCGTAGCTCTCGGCGATGATCGCCTTGAAGCCGTACTTCTGGATCGCCTGCGGGGCGTGTTCGCGGGAGGAGCCGCAGCCGAAGTTGGCGCCGGAAAGCAGGATCGTGCCGCCGGTGAAGCGCGGGTCGTTCAACGGGTGGTTCGTCGTCTTGCCGGTGGTCGGGTCCTTGCGGACGTCGAAGAACAGGAATTCGCCGAGACCGTCGAAGGTCACGCACTTCATGAAGCGCGCCGGGATGATGCGGTCGGTGTCGATGTCGTTGCCGAGGACGGGAATCGCGCGGCCGGTGACGGAGGTGATTTTAGCTAAGGCCATTTTCGGGAGTGTTTTTGACCACGGATTGCACGGATCGAAGACGGATCACGCGGATCAGTGCCATCTGGGTCGGAAAATCGGTGGAATCAGTGGTTGAGAGAATGTTCGACTAGTTGACCGCGAAGACCTCGCGGGCGTCGGCGACGGAGCCGGTGACGGCGGCGGCGGCGACCATGACCGGGCTCATGAGGAGCGTGCGGCCGGTGGGCGAGCCCTGGCGGCCCTTGAAGTTGCGGTTGGACGAGCTCGCGCAGAGCTGGTCGCCGACGAGCTTGTCGGGATTCATTGCGAGACACATCGAGCAGCCGGCGGCGCGCCATTCGAAGCCCGCCTCGGCGAGCACCTTGTCGATGCCCTGCTTCTCACACTGGAGCGCGACGATCTGCGAGCCGGGGACGGCGATGGCCTTCACGCCGGGCGCGACCTTCTTGCCCTTGATGTACTTGGCGACCTCCTGGAAATCCGAGAGGCGGCCGTTCGTGCAGGAGCCGAGGAAGGCGACGTCGATCTTGGTGCCCTTGATCGCCTTGCCGGCGGGCAGCTTCATGTAGGCGAGCGCCTCGATGATGCCGGCCTTGTCGTCGGCGGAGATGGCGGTCTCCGGGCTCGGGACGTTCTCGACGATCGAGATGCCCTGGCCGGGATTGATGCCCCACGTGACGGTCGGCGCGATTTCGGCGGCGTCGATCTTGACGACGTCATCGTATTTGCAGCCGGGCTCGGAGGCGAAGGACTTCCAGTTGGCGACGGCGGCATCCCACGCGGCGCCAGTCGGGGAGTAGGGACGGCCCTTGAGGTAGGCGAAGGTGGTCTCGTCGGGATTGACGTAGCCCACGCGCGCACCGCCCTCGATGGACATGTTGCAGACGGTCATGCGCTCTTCCATCGTGAAGCCGTCGAAGGTGCTGCCGGCGTACTCGTAGGCGTAGCCGGTGCCGCCGTTGACGCCGAGGATGCGGATGATGTGGAGGATGACGTCCTTGGCGTACACGCCGGGGCGCAGCTTGCCGTTCACCTCGATGCGGCGGACCTTCAGCTGGCCGAGGGCCATGGTCTGGGTCGCGAGCACGTCGCGCACCTGGCTGGTGCCGATGCCGAACGCGATGGCGCCGAACGCGCCGTGGGTGGAGGTGTGGGAGTCGCCGCAGGCGATCGTCGTGCCGGGCTGGGTGATGCCCTGCTCGGGTCCGACGATGTGCACGATGCCCTGCTTGCCGGTGGCGCGGTCGAAGAAGGTGATGCCGAACTCCTTCGTGTTCTTGCGGAGCTCGTCCATCATGGCCTGCGCGAGGTCGTCCTTGTAGGGCTCGACCAGCTCGTTGGTCGGGACGATGTGGTCCACGGTCGCGAACGTCCGGTGCGGCATGAGGACCTTGAGGCCGAGGTCGCGCAGCATGCCGAAGGCCTGCGGCGAAGTGACCTCGTGGATGAGGTGCGTGCCGATGAGCAGCTGGGTCTGGCCGTTGGCCAGTTTTTTGACGGTGTGGGCTTCCCACACTTTCTCGAAGAGGGATTTGGGCATGGCGGTAAAAGGTGTAACGACGGTGAGATTACCAGAATCTTGCCATAACCAGAAATACCTATTTCGTGGCCTGTGATGCCGCGTGAGTATCAATATCCCTTTGAACTCCGCCACCTCGTCTACTTCCGCGAGGTGGCGCGGCAGCTGCATTACCGGAAGGCCGCCGAGTCGCTCGCGGTGGCCCAGCCGGCGCTGTCGCGCGCGATCACGCAGCTCGAAACGGAGCTCGGCGTCGACCTGCTCACCCGCACGCGGCGCAAGGTCGAGCTGACCCCGGCCGGGCGCGTCTTCCTTGAGCGCATCGAGCCGCTGCTGCGCGCACTGGCGGCGGTGCCGGCCGACATCCAGGCCATGGCGGGCGGGCAGGCGGGCCATGTGCGCGTGGCGTTCACCGGCCTCGCGATGGCGACGGTGCTGCCGGGCATTTTGCGCGACTTCAACCGGCGTTACCCCGGCGTGCGCGTGGAGCTGAACGAGTCGCCGACCTCGGCCCAGCTCGAGTCGCTCAAGAACGGCGAGATCTCCTGCGGTTTCTTCCATCCCGAGGCCGCGCCGCCGCCGGGCCTGTCGACCAAGCTGCTCCTGCAGGAAAAGAACGGCGTGCTCCTGCCGGCCGATCACAAGCTCGCCCATGCGAAAAAGCTCCGCCTGCGCGACCTGGCGGACACGCCCTTCGTGATGTTTCCGCGCGCCCACAACCCCGGCTTCTACGACCGCGTGCTCGCGGCCTTCCAGCAGGCGGGCGTCACGCCGCGCATCGCCGACGAGGTCTGGCCGCGCGCCAACGCCATCGGCCTCGTGCGCGCCGGGCTCGGCGCCACGTTCATGGCGCCGTCCGAGGCCCGCCAGCTGCCCGGCGAGGTGGCGTTCCGCCCGATCGAGGGCCCGGCGCCCGAGAGCCGCCTGGTGCTCGGCTGGCGCAAGGACGCGCCGCGCGACCCGGCGCTCGAGGCGTTCCTCACAGTCGCCGGGGCGGCGACCGCCTGATAAAAATGTGTCGTCCGGCGTGATAATCGAATCTTCAATGCAGCCCCTTCACCGTCATCCTGAGCGCAGCGAAGGATCCACTGGGCTGGCATGCGCTTCACTCGCTGGAGTGGATCCTTCGCTGTGCTCAGGATGACATCTTCTTAAATTGAGACACGCCCCCCACATCGCCCTCGTGTTCACGACGTTTCCCAAGACGTCGGAGACGTTCCTGCAGCGCGACGTCGCGGCGCTGCAGGCGAAGGGCCTGAACCTGAAGCTCTACTCGCTGTGGGGCGGGGGCGGGGAGTTTCGCGGGTTGCCGGTGCGCAGCTTCAACAAGTGGAAGCTCGTCCCGCTTTTTCTTTTCGAAATCCCCTGGCAGTGCGTGCGCCGGCCGCGCCTGATCCGCGACCTGTTCGAGGGCGTGCTGACGCGCCGCGCGCCGTCGTTCCTGAATTTCTGGGAGAACATGCTCGGCGCCGGTTTCGCCGGTTGCTTCCACCGCGAGATGCGGCGCGACCCGCCGGCGCTGGTGCATGGCGCGTGGGCCGGGGCGCCCGCGACGGCGGGCTGGGTGCTGTGGCGCATGTACGGCTGGCGCTACAGCTGCGGCGCGCACGCCTACGACATCTATGAGCATGGCGGCGATTGGTGGCTGCTGGAAAAACTGCAGCACGCGCGCTTCATCCACACCTCCACCGAGGCGGCGCGCGGCGAACTCCTGGCCCGCGGGGTGCCCGACGCGCAAATCCGCGTGATCCGCCGCGGACTCGAGGTATTCCCGCCGCTGAAGCCGCTGCGCGCCAACCGCCGCCCGTTGCGCCTGATCTGCATCGCGCGGCTCGTGCCGAAGAAAGGCTTCGATCACCAGCTGCGGATCTACGCCGCGCTGAAGGCGGCCGGCTTTGCCTTCGAGGCCCGCATCATCGGCGACGGCCCGCTGGAGGCGCCCCTGCGGGCGCAGGCGGTCGCGCTGGGCGTTGCCGACCGCGTGAATTTCCTCGGCAAGCTGCCATCGCCCCGGGTGTGGGAGGAGCTGGCGTGGGCCGACGTGCTCCTGCACACCGGCGTGATCGCCCCGAGCGGCGATCGCGACGGCCTGCCCAATGTCATTCCCGAGGCGATGGCCGCGGGCGTGGTCGTGGTGACGTCCCCGGTCTCCGCCACGACCGAGGCGGTGCAGCAGGAGCGCACGGGGCTGGTGTGCGACGTCGACCTGCCGCTGGCGTGGCAGGTGGCGCTGCAGCGCCTGGCCGCTGACGACGCGGGCACCGAGCGGCTGCGCCTCGCCGCCCGCCGCTGGGTCGAGGAAAACTACGATGCACATCGCAACACCGCGCGGCTCGTCCAGTGTTTCGAGGAGGCGACCGAATGATCCGATCCCCGATCTTTGCACGGAAGGTAACGAAGGAAACGAAGATGAAGCCCTTTGTTGGCTTTGTTTCCTTCTGTGAAATGAATTTTTCTTACCCGCTTCGATGATCTATTTCGACAGCACCCGCTGGGGCAAAGCCAAGCACCGGTCCGGCCTGATGCGGCTGACCTCGCGCATCCGCGAGGAACTGGGCGGGATCGTGACGATCGCCGCATGGGACCCGGAGGTGCGCGGCTTTGTCACCGGCAGGAAGCCCGCGCCGGTGAAGTTCGCGCCCGACGACTGGCTGCTCACGGTCGAACAATTCAACGAGGCGGAGCGCCCGGGCCTGTGGGAATTCCTGCGCCAGCCGCCGTGCCGGCTGGCCGCGATGTTCCATGACGCGATTCCCGTGAAGTGGCCGCACATCACCTGGCCGCAGAGCGTGCAGCGGCACCCGGAGTACATGAAGATGCTGGCGTACTTCCACCGCACCTGGGCGATCTCGGACGCCACCCGGCGGGACTTCGTGGAGTTCTGGCGCTGGCAGGGCGTCATGCCGCGGTCGGAAACGCAGGTGATCGAGCTCGGGGCGGACTTCGACGGCGACAAGCGCGTCATCCGCGACCCCCTGTTTCCCGCCGGCAGGCCGGCGGTGCTCTGCGTCTGCATTGTCGAGTAGCGCAAGAACAAGGCCTTCCT
>JBEHYX010000011.1:0-74591 GCA_048497945.1 Verrucomicrobiota bacterium
CCGTTGGTCTTTGTCCTGCCCGCCCCCCCCCCCCTCCAGGGGCAAGGGGCCATTGACTGGGGGCTGGTTCATAAATCAGGCCTTCGGCTCGCGCACCCACACCAGCGTCAGCCCGGCGGCGAGCAGCAGGCAGACGCCGCCGGCCATGACGGCGTAGACGAGGTTGCCGCCGAGGAGGTTTTTCACGAGCGGGCCGAAGAACAGCGCCGCGAGGATCTCGGGCAGCACGATGAAGAAATTGAAGATGCCCATGTACACACCCATGCGGTCGGACGGCAGCGCGCCCGCCAGCATGGCGTAGGGCATGGAGAGGATGGAGGCCCACGCGATGCCGCCGAGCGCGAGCGCCCCGAGCAGGAGATATTTTTGCTCCTCGCCATGAATGAAACCGAGCGCGAGCAGGCCGAGCCCGCCCAGTGCGAGGCACACAGCGTGAATCCACCGGCGCGACCATCGCGCGGCCGCAGCGATCAGGCCGAAGGCCGCGATAAATGTAACCGCATCCTTCACCGCGTAGCATTTGCCCGCCCATTCCACACCGCGGGTAAATGCCGGATTCGCGGGGTCGCTTGTGCCAAAGATTACCGGCACGGCGTTGGAAAAGTGAAGCCACATGCAGAACAGACCAAGCCAGGTGAAAAATTGCACCGCGGCGAGCCGCGACATAGCTGGCGGCATTTGGCGGAGGGCGCCCGGTATCTCGTGCACAATCTGCCGGAAGCCCGGGGCGGCAGCCTGGCGGCGCCGAAATTCGTCCAAGTCGAGCGGCGGGTCTTCCTTCGTCGAAAACACGGTCCAGAGCACGGCACTCAAGAACGCCAAGGCACCGACATAGAACGAGACCTTCACGTTCGCGGGCAGCGCATTGGCCGCGTCGATCTCGCTGCTCACGCCGAACCACTCACGCAAGATCGATGGCATCAAGCCCGCGGCAACAGCACCGACGCCGATGAAGAAACTCTGCATCGCGAAACCCGTGCTCCGTTGGGACCCGGGCAGCTTGTCGGCCACGAAGGCGCGGAACGGCTCCATCGAGACGTTGATCGAGGCGTCGAGCACCCACAACAGCAGCGCCGCCATGTAGAACTTCGGCCAGTGCGGCATGAGCGCGGCGGCCAGGCTGCCGGCGTTGGGCATCAGTACGAGCGCCAGCGAGCTCAGGATGGCGCCCACCAGGAAATAGGGCCGGCGCCGGCCCAGCCAGCACCACGTCCGGTCGCTCATCGCGCCGATCACCGGCTGCACCAACAGACCGGTCAGCGGCGCCGCCAGCCATAGGCGCGCAATCTGGTCGTCCGCCGCGCCGAGGTATTTGTAGAGCGGGCTCATGTTCGCCATCTGCAGCCCCCAGCCGAACTGGATCCCGAGGAACCCGAAGCTCATGTTCCAGAGCGCGGGGTAGGAGAGGGGCGGCTTGGGGATCATGGCATGGAGCCGGTCGCGTCGTGTTTATCATTCGCGAGGCGCATTAAACCTTCATCCCGGTTATCGTCATCCTGAGCGGAGCGAAGGATCCAGGCGGTTGGCATGGCGCGCGCCTCGCCCTTGGATCCTTCGCTCCGCTCAGGATGACGGCAGGGAAATGACGAGACTTGGTTCCGGGACACGGACATGGCTTCTCAAAGATAAAATCAACCTACGCGGGCGGCTCGCTGTAATCCTTCACCGGGCGGTCGCCCGTCCGGTCGTAGAGTTCGATCCAGTGGCGGAGCTGCGCGGCCTTCGCCTTGTGCAGCCCGGCGAGCTCGGCGGCGGTGAAGCGCCACTGCCAGTTGCCGTCGGTCGTGCCCGGGCGGTTGAGCGTCGCGGTCGCGGGGAGATCGAGCAGGTCCTGCATCGGCACCACGGCGAGGCGCGAGGTGGTGGCGAGCGCCGCGCGCACGACGGGCAGCGCGGACTTCGCGCCGTTCAGGCCGAAGTACTCGTCGACCTTCGCCGCGTAGGGCGGCTGCAGCGACTCGAGCCAGCCGCGCGCGGTGATGTTGTCGTGCGTGCCGGTGTAGGCGACGCTGTCGGGCGGATAGAAGTGCGGGAGGTTGGCGTTGTTCGCGTCGTGGCCGTAGGCGAACTGCAGGACCTTCATGCCCGGCAGGCTGGCGGACTGGCGGAGGTTGACGACACCGGGCCCGATGTAGCCGAGGTCCTCGGCGATGATGCGCGCGCCGGGCAGCGCCGCCTTCACCGCGGTGAAGAATTCCAGGCCGGGGCCGGGCTGCCAGCGGCCCTTGCGGGCGTCGGGCGCGCTGGCGGGAATCTCCCAGAACGTCTCGAAGCCGCGGAAATGGTCGAGGCGCACGATGTCGTAGAGCTCGAAGGCGGCGCGCAGCCGCTCGATCCACCAGGCGTAGCCGGTGCCGCGCAGGTGTGCCCAGTCGTAGAGCGGGTTGCCCCAGAGCTGGCCGAGGGCGGAGAAATAATCCGGCGGCACGCCCGCGACGGCCAGCGGCTGGCCGCGCTGGTTCAGGCGGAAGACGGCGCGGTTGCGCCAGGTGTCGGCGCTGTCGAGCGCCACGAAGATCGGCACGTCGCCGATGATGCCGACCTTCCTCTCCGCGGCGTAGCGGCGGAGCGCCGCCCACTGCCCGAAGAACACGTACTGGTAGAAGGCGTGGCGATCGGACTCGCGCCGGACGGATTCCGGCGCGTAGGCGCGCAGGTCGGGGGTCCACCGCGTGTATTCCTCGGGCCAGGTGTTCCAGGCCCAGCCGCCGAAGTGCGCCTTGAGCGCCATGAAGTCGGCGAACGGATCGAGCCAGTGCGCGTGCGCGCGGCGGAAAGAGCGGAAGGAGCCGAGGCCGGGAACATAGTCCTGGCCGGAGGCGGTGAAGCGGTCGCTCGCCAGCGCCAGCACGTGCCAGAACTCCTCGTAGAGCCGGCCGTAGTCGACGCGCGCCGCCGGGAGCTTCTTCAGCGGCGCGATCTCGGCCGGCTTGAGCAGGCCGTGCGCCTGCAGCTCGCCGAGGTCGATGAAGTACGGGTTGCCCGCGTTGGCGGAGAACAGCTGGTACGGCGAGTCGCCGAAGCCGGTCGGCCCGAGCGGGCAGATCTGCCAGTAGCGCATGCCGGCGGCGGCGAGGAAATCGACGAACGCGCGCGCCCCGGCGCCGACATTGCCGATGCCGTAGTCGCCCGGCAGCGAGGACGCGTGCGCCAGCACGCCCGCCGCGCGGAAGTTCAGCCAGCCCGTCGCGGCCGCGGGGACGCCGGCGGACGCCGGAGCGGCGGCGGGGCGCTTCGCGGGCGCGGGACCGACCTTGCGGCGGGGCGACGGCGTGGACCGGGCGACGGAGGTTTTGCGCGTTGGCACGGGAAAAGAGGCGCGGCCACCGGCGTGGGGCGGATGGCCGCGCGCGAGGGAACGGAGGGTCCCAGGATCAGAATTTATACGAGGCGCCCAGCGAGTAGGAAGCGCCGTATTTCTGGTAGTTGGTAACCTGGCGCGGATCGCCGTTGTTGTAGGTGACCAGCGGCGAGTCGTTCAGGTTGTAGCCCTGCAGGAAGATGGTCAGGCCCTTCATCGAACCGGACTGCAGGGTGTAGCTGACCTGGGCGCTCAGGTTCTTCTCCGCCTGGGCGGTGGCGTAGCCGGTGTTGGTGACGTCACCCTTGAAGTTGGGCGCGCCGAAGTTGGTGATGTAGGCGCGGTAGTCCGAGCGGTACCATTCGCTGATGCGGGCCGAGAAGCCGTGGCGCTCGTAGTAGAGCGTCACGTTGGCGACCTTGCGCGACAGGCCGGAGATCGGCGAGGTGCCGTTGCCGGGGCCCCAGGGCTGGATGTTGCTGTCGGTGTAGGCGCCGCCGAGGACCATGCCAAAACCCTTGACCGCGGGGCTGATCAGCTCGCTGGGGAGGGAGAGCGTGAACTCGGCGCCCTGCAGCGAGCCGCCCTCGCCGTTTTGCGGGCTGGTCGACGTGCCCTGCTTCAGGACCGGGGTCGGGCCGCCGCCGGGGACGGTGTAGCCGCTGAAGTCGGTCAGCTCACCCTGCTGATAGATGTAGGTGAGGAGCTTCTTGTGGAAGAGCGCCAGCGAGAAGTAGCCCTTGTTGTCCTTGAAGTATTTGTCGAAGGCCAGGTCGATGGAATCGGACTTCCACGGGCGCAGGGTGGGATTGCCGCCGTCGCCGCTCCACGGGCTGTTGTTGAGCGAGTTCGAGCCTGCGTTGGCGGGATTGTAGCTGAAGCCGTTCGCGGCGCGCATGTCGTACATGCGCGGACGGGCGAGCTGGCGCGCGACGCTGAAGCGGATGTAGGTCGCTTCCGCCGGCTGGAAGTTCAGGTTCACGCTGGGCGCGACGTCCGTGTAGGTTGCGCCGCCGGAAACCGGGACCGTCACCAGGCTGGAGCCGCCGCCGGTGGCGGAGAGGCCGTCCGAGGACTGGTCCACGTGGATCACCTGCACGCCGATGTTGCCCGTGACCGGGATGCCGGCCCACTTGGTGTCGAGGTTGAACTGCCCGTAGACGCGGCTGAGCTTCTCGTAGACGTTCCAGCGGTTGTAGATGACGTCGGCGTTGGGGTTGGCCACGAAGTTGTACACGCCGCTGTTGAGCGCGGCCAGCGGGTCATAGGCGTAGATCTTGCCGAGGCCGATGAAGCTGTAGTCGGTCGTGCCGATCAGTGGCGGCAGCGCGGCGGTGGGCTGGCCGTTGGCGTTCTGGATCCAGCCGGTGGGATTTTCGCCGTCGTGCTTGAAGCGGTCGGTGTAGGCGGCGCCGAGCTCCATGTCCTTGAAGAAGCGCTTCAGCTCGTGCCTGGTGAGGAGCTTGAACTGGCCAAGCTCGTCCTTCGGCTTGAAGTACTTCAGGTAGCCCTGCATGCCGGTGACCGGGAGGTAGTTTCCGTCGCCCCAACCCTGCGGGTCGGTGAGCTTGAAGAGGCTGGCGTTGGAGTAGTCGACCGTGGAGGTGAGGACCGGGATGGCGCCCGGGCTCAGCTTGACCGTCATGGTGTCGGCGGTGGTGAAGGGCACGCCGCGGAAACCGAGGCCGGAGTAGGTCTCGAGGTTGCGCTCGGTGCTGGTGATGCGGGAATAGCCGACGTCGAAGATGACCGGCCAGGCCTCCTTTTCGTTGATCGCAAGGTTCCAGCCGGCGGCGAACACGTTGTTGTCCTTCGTCACGATGTCATTGCGGACGACGGGCTGGACGTTGGTCAGCGTCGCCTGGGTGATCAGGCCGCCGCTGGTGGTGTAGCCGGGCTGCAGGACGGCCGAGCTCCAGAAGGCCATGGGAATTTCCAGGCCGCGGAGCAGCTGCTTCTCCTTGAACTTCGACAGGTAGACATCGACCGTGCTGTGGATGCGGTCGCTGGGCTTGTACTCGAACACGCCCATCACGCCGTTGCGGTCGATGTTGCTGGTGCGGACGTAGGACTTGGAGCCGCCGAGGGCAAAATTGCCGGCGGAGTCGGTCGGGTAGCCCCAGGCTTGGAACTGCTTACCTTCCCACGGCGTGCTGGAATAGGCATAGCCGAACGCGATGCCCACCTTTCCACCGTCGAACTGGTCCACGTAGGAAACGTTGAAGCGCTCGCCGTCCTTTTTGACGCCCGGCGTGAGCTGGCCGTATTGCGTGGTCTGGTAATAGGCGCTGACCGCGATCGTCCGGCCCGTCTTGTCCAGCGGCCGCAGCGTCTGGAGATCCACCGTGCCCGCCAGGCCTTGGGCAATCATGTTGGCGGAAGCCGTCTTCGAGACGACGACCGAGTTGAGCAGTTCCGACGGATAATTGTCGAATTCCACCGCGCGGTTGAGGCTGCTGGAAACCTGTTCGCGGCCGTTCAGCAGGGTGGTGCTGAAGTCGCCCGTCAAACCGCGGATGCTGATGCCCTGGCTGCGGCCGTTCACGCGCTGCGTGGTCAGGCCGGTCAGGCGGGTGAGCGAGTCGGCGATGCTGATGTCGGGCAGCTTGCCGATGTCCTCGGACATGATGACCTCGACGATGTTGGCGCTCTTTTGCTTCGCCTCCGTCGCCGCCGCCAGGCTGCCGGAGAAACCAGCGCTGACCTTGAGGGTGTCCAATACGACGGTGTCGTCCTTCTTGGCGTCGGGATCGGCCGCCGGGGCGGGGTTCGTGCTTTGGGCCCACGCGACGAGCGTCAGCTGCGTCAACATGAGGCCGGCGATCAGCTTCCGGGAAAGGAAGCGGCGCGCGCTGGAGTTGGTGTCGGTGTGTTGCATGGGGAACCTGGTGTGTTGCTTGCCCGCGCGACGGAAAATCCATCGCGGGACCGGGGTTGCGTGGGAAAAATTTGGGCCGCAGGCCGCGGGCTCGCTATCTGCAAACCCTGCAAAAAACCGCGATGGGTGGGAAAAGTCTTAGGTCCGGCCGCGGGGCCGCGGCGACGAATGGCGCGGTCATGGCGTGCGTTTTCAGAGGAGAAATGCGCTTTTTCCGCGGCCAGAACCGGCTTTCGCGTTCATGCCCACCGGCGGCCCACCTAGGTTTTATCCGGGCCATGCAGGATTTTTAAGCAGGGTCCGGTTTGCCCCGCCGGAGCGGCGCAATTCCCTCTTCTTACCCCATGCGTGCCGGCGATTTCCATCTTTGTGCCCTGCTTTCCGCCCTCGGCCTGGCCACGGCCGTCTTTGCCGGCGATGGTGTGGTCATGCCGCGCTTCACGCATCCGGGCGCCGGCCAGACCATCTACCTGCTGATGCCGGATCGCTTCGCCAACGGGCGCACCGACAACGACACCGGCCACCTGGCAGGCGGGGCGGAGGAGACCGGCTTCGATCCAACCCGCACCGGCTACTACCATGGCGGCGACTTCGCCGGCGCCACCGCGAAGCTCGACTACCTCCTCGGGCTCGGCACGACCACGATCTGGACCACGCCGCCGTTCAAGAACAAGCCGGTGCAAAGTGGCTCCGCCGGTTACCATGGCTACTGGCCGGTCGATTTCCTGCACGTGGATCCGCACCTCGGCACCGATGACGAGTACGACGAGTTCGTGCGGCAGGCGCACGCGCGCCGGATGCGCGTCTACCTCGACATCGTCGTCAACCACACGGCGGATGTCATTCATTACGCCGACAACCGGGTGGCCTATCGCGACCTGGCGTCCGCGCCCTACCGCGACGCCGCCGGCCAGCCCTTCGATCTGCGGGCCGCCGCTTACAACGGCCTGAACGATCCCGCGACGTTCCCGGCGCTGTCCGTCGCCACGAGTTTTCCCTATGTGCCGCAGCTGCCGCCGGGCGAGGCCACGGTGAAGAACCCGGCCTGGCTCAACGACGTCACGCTCTACCACAACCGCGGCAACAGCAGCTTCGCCGGCGAGAGTTCGGTGCTCGGCGATTTCTTCGGCTTGGATGACGTCATGACCGAGCACCCGCGCGTGGTGCGCGGTTTCATCGATGTTTTCACCGCCTGGCTCGACCGCGGTGTCGACGGCCTGCGCATCGACACGATGCGCCACGTCAACGCCGCCTTCTGGCAGGCGTTCAACCCGGCGCTGCGCGAGCAGGCCCGCCGGCGCGGCCGGCCGGATTTCCTCCAGTTCGGCGAGGTGATGAACGAGGCGGGCGACATCTGGTACCTCAGCGAGTATTCCACCGGCACGATGGCCGCCGACACCACGACGGATTTCCCCTTCGCCGGGGCCGCGCGCCGGTTCATCTCGCAGGGCGGCAGCGCCGCGGCGCTGGGCGAGTTCTTCGCCCAGGACGACCGCTACACGGACCACGACAGCAACGTCCACTCGAGCGTCACGCTCCTCGGCAACTACGACATCGGGCGCTGGGGCTATTTTCTCCAACAGGACAACGCCGGCGCGGCGCCGGCGCAGCTCGCCGACCTCGCGCGGCTCGGCCACGGCCTGCTCTATCTCGCCCGCGGCATGCCCGTGCTGCACTACGGCGACGAGCAGGGCATGGTCGGCCGCGGGGGCAACGACCAGCAGGCGCGCGAGGACATGTTCCCCTCGCGCACGCCGGCTTACCGCGATGCACCGCTGCTCGCCACCACGCGGACCGGCGCGGACGACAAGTTCGACGCGACTCATCCTTTCTACCGGTTCTTCGCCCGACTCGGCCACCTGCGCGCCGGGCATGCGGCGTTGCGCACGGGTGCGATGCTTGTGCGCCCCGTCGCCGATCCCGCGGGCTTTGCCTTCTCCCGCATCGATCGCGACGAACGGGTGGAGTACGTCGCCGTTTTCAACCGTTCCCGCTCCGCGACCCTGGCGACCGTTGTCCCCACCAGCCAGCCGGCCGGGGCCAGGCTCGCGCGGCTCTTCGCTTCGCACACACCCGAGGAGGCGGGGAATGAAATCCTTACGGTGGATGCCAATGGCGACGTGCGCGTGACCGTCCCGCCGCTGCAGTTCGCCCTCTGGCGCGCCACCGCGCCGCTGCCCGTGCCGGCCGCCGGCCCGACCGTCGCGCTCGTCACACCTGCACCGGGTGCGGCACTGACCTTCACGGCGCGGGAATTCGACGGCGTCCTTTTCCCCAGCCGACGCGAGATCCGTGCCGAGGTTTCGGGTGGCGACGGTGTGGCGGAAGTCACCTTTGCCCTGGCCCGCGCCTCGCGGCCCGGCGAATACGAACTGCTCGGCGTCGACGACGCGGCGCCGTATCGTGTCTTCTGGGCGCCGCCGGCCGATCTCGCGCCCGGCGAGAAGCTGGAGTTCCTCGCCACCGTGAACGACCTCCGCGGCCACACTGCGATGGCGCGTGTCGCGGATGTCACCGTTCCGCCATCACCGGTTGCATTCGGCATCCCGGGGGCGAAGAACCCGCGCCTCATTGTGCAGCCGCCGGCGGAAGTGTCCGTCGCCGCCGGTGCTCCTTTCGCTCTCAGCGTCACCGCCGAAGGCTCCGGCGCGCTCGAATACCAATGGTATCGCGACGACGAGCCCGTCGTCGGTGCGAATGCCGCCACGTTCCGGGTCGAACACGCCGCCTCGGCCGACGCCGGGCGCTACCGCATCGCGGTGCACAACCTCGCCGGCACCACCCTCGGGACCGAAGTCCGCGTGGCGGTCGCCACACAGAAATAAAGGGAGGGAGTCGGCCACGGCCCATGCCGCGCTATTTTTCCTGCTTCCCAAAAGGAAGATCCAGCGGAATGGTTTGGGTTCCTGCCTCCTGGGGAACGGCTTCACCCAACTTCGCCAGTTTTTCCCCCAAGTCGGTCGGTACGCGAAAAACATTGTGGCGTCCTTCTTTTTGTACAGTCAGCAGCCCTCGTTCAACCAAGCCGAAGAGATCGTCTCGTGCCGTTTGAAACGCTACGTTATGGCTGCGCTGATGTCCGGCAATGATGTAGCGCGTGTGCGGCTCCCGCAACGCGTGAGCGAGCAGGGCCTGTTGCCGATGATTTAGTCCATAAAGGCCGCGAAGCTTTTTCTCCGCTTGGCGCAAATCCCGCGTTTTCTTCTCCACGTAGTCATGCAGAGCCTGAACGGCTTCCCTAATTACCTGCGTCTGGTGGAGAACAAAATAAGTCAGATCGTTCTCATCGATTTCCGTGTCCACAAACGCGCGAGCATAGCGCACGGGTGCCCGCAAAAGAATCTGTGAGATGGAGATGAACTCGAACAGTCGGTATCCTTGACGCAACATCGACCAATAAAAGAGCGCACGGGCCGTGCGTCCGTTGCCGTCAACAAAGGGGTGATCGTAGCCAAGCCAGAAATGCAGCACTATAGCGCGTACTACTGGATGAACGAAGAAATCGGGCGCGTTTCCGTTAGCGAACTCACACATGGCACGCAATCGAACCGGCAGTTCCGCCGCGTCTGGCGGAACGTGAAAGACATTTCCCTCCATGTCCTCTACGCGGACGTCTTCATTCGGCAGACGCAGCCGACCGGCAGCTCCGGGTTTTTCTAGCGTGCCGTCCGTGACTAATGCATGCAGCTCAAGTACTCGCTCAGGGGTTAATTCGGTATCCCGCAGTTCGCGAATCCGCTGCATCGTATGGTAATTATTCAGGATCATCCGCTCGCTCTTGTCCCGTGGCGGTCGGCCCGTGCGAAGCATCTCCTTGGCGATTTCCCGGGTGGTTGCGGCGCCTTCCAGTTGACTGGAGGTTATGGACTCTTGGATCAAAGAGCTGATGATGTAGTGGTCGCGAGTTTCAGATGCCGTGATGGCATCGGGTAGATCCACGGCAAAACCCAGACCGCGGTCGATTTCGTGAAGCTGAGCGAGCGCCTGGTCGGGTACTCCCAGTTGAAATGGTTTTCCCTGCTTATCTCTTAACGAAATCGGGCGGAGGCGGGCGAGGCGGCCAAGCTTTAAGGCGACCCACCACTCTTCTGATGAAAGTCCGAAAGGGGCCGGCCGACGACGAAGTTCATCCCACGATAAGTACCGATCCTTTTTGGCAACCTCAGCAGCATGCAAGAAGGCTTCGGCTAAGCGCGCCTTTGGCAGCTTGGTCATGAGATTCTGCCAAGGGGGTGGTGATTGCGGGAGTTTCATTCCAATATTGGCTTAAGTAGAATGATATTGGAATGAACGCAATGCTTATTCCATTTCTTCATTGATTGGAATGATATTGGAATGACTTTATGCGCTTATTTCGCGCGAAATAATCCTCTTTTTCTAATCCATCATAAAAAAGCCACGGCCCTGGGGCCGCGGCTGAAATGGATCCGAAGTCAGGAGGAAAGGAAGCTTACGCTTCCAGCTGCGGGCGCGTCGGCTCCGGCCAGTCGATCCCCCTTCGCCAAGCCTACGGAGGATTTCCCGTTCGAAGCCGATCAACGTCCCGACCCACTCAGGCTTCCAACTGAGGCCGGGACGGTTCAGGCCAGTCGACGTGGAAGAACTTGCCGCGCGGCTTGTCGGTGCGCTCGTAGGTGTGGGCACCGAAGTAGTCGCGCTGCGCCTGGAGCAGGTTGGCCGGGAGGCGGGCGGCGCGGTAGCTGTCGTAATAGGACAGCGCCGAGAAGAAGGTCGGGGCCGCGACGCCGCACTCGGCGGCGAGCGACACGACCTTGCGCCAGTTGGCCTGCGCCTTCTTCACCGTCTTGTTGAAATACGGGTCGAGGAGCAGGTTGGCCAGGTTCGGGTTGCGGGCGTAGGCCTCGGTGATCTTCTGCAGGAACGCGGCGCGGATGATGCAGCCGCCGCGGAAGATCTGGGCGATCTCGCCGAAGTTCAGCTTCCAGTTGTATTCCTTCTGCGCGGTGCGCATGAGCTGGAAGCCCTGGGCGTAGGAGCAGATCTTGGAGCAGTAGAGCGCGTCGTGGATGGCCTGCACGAGGGCCTTCTTCGAGCCGCGGTACTTCTTGCCCGGGCCCTTCAGGATCTTGGAGGCGGCGACGCGCTCCTCCTTGATGGCGGAAACGCAGCGGGCGAACACGGCCTCGGCGATCGTCGGGGCGGGAACACCCATGTCGAGCGCGTTGGTCGAGGTCCACTTGCCCGTGCCCTTCTGGCCGGCGGTGTCGAGGACGACGTCGACGAAGGCCTTCTTCTTCGTGGCCGGATCCTTCTGCTTGAGAATGTCGGCGGTGATCTCGATCAGGAAGCTGTCGAGGCTGCCGCGGTTCCACTCGGAGAAGATCTCGCCCATTTCCGCCGGCTTGAGGCCGAGCAGGCCGGACATCAGCGCGTACGCCTCGCAGATCATCTGCATGTCGCCGTACTCGATGCCGTTGTGGACCATCTTCACGTAGTGGCCCGCGCCGTTCTCGCCGATGTAGGTCGTGCAGGGCACGCCGCCCGACACGGGCTGGCCGGGCTTCGCGCCCATGAGCGGCTTGCCGGTCTTGGCGTCGACCTTCGCGGCGACCGCCTCCCAGATCGGCTTCAGTTCCTGCCAGGCGGCGAACTCGCCACCCGGCATGAGGGACGGGCCGAAGCGCGCGCCCTCCTCGCCGCCGGACACGCCGGAGCCGATGAAGCGGAGGCCCTTTTCCTTGAGCGCCTTCTCACGGCGGATGGTGTCGGTCCAGAGCGCGTTGCCGCCGTCGATGATGATGTCACCCGGCTCGAACACGCCCACGAGGCCGTCGATCACGGCGTCGGTGGCCTTGCCGGCCTGGACGAGGATGACCGCCTTGCGCGGCTTGGCGAGGGACGCGGCGAACTCCTCGAGGGTCTTGGTGCCGACGAGGCCGCCGGGGGTGTTGGGATTCTCCGCGACGAACTTGTCGGTCTTCTCGACCGTGCGGTTGTAAACCGAAATCTGGAAGCCGTGGTCGGCGATGTTGAGCGCGAGATTCTGACCCATCACAGCGAGGCCGATGAGTCCGATGTCTGATTGCTTTTTGGCCATAGGAAACGACATCTGTAGCGCCGGGGCCGGGCAAGGCCACCCTGTTTTTGAGGCGGTGTGTAATAACCCCGCCGGACGGTCCGGCGGACGGGGAGATCAACGCCGGTTACTTGGGCGCCTTCTGCTGCTTGGACGAGTACGAGCCCGCGGTCGGGAAGAACGGCGCGATCTTTTCGACGATTGGGGTCAGGAACTTCGGCTCGTTGCGGTTGTAGACCCAGGAAAAGAAGACGACCGTGAAGACCACGAAGATGATCACGCCGGCCACGATCTTGTTCACCCGCATGATCCGGCGGAACAGGAAGACCACCAAGATGAACGCGGCGATGGCGATGCCGACCTTCGCCCAGACCATGGGCGGCAGGGACCGGGCCTTTTCCAACGCGGTGACGGCGAGCGGGAACATGGCCTGTTAGTTAATCGGGGTTGGGGGAGACACCAGACTTTTCAGGATGCCCCCGGGTTTTCACAAATGATTGCCCGGAGCGCGGCTCTGCCAGTCGCGCCGCAATTGTTCGACCGCCGGATCGCCCGGCAGTTCGCGCTGCAGGATCGCGAGGTCGGCCCGCGCCTCCGCGCGCCGGTCCAGCTGCAGCAGCCAGCGCACGCGCTCGCGGCGCAGCGGCGGCGGCAGGCCGTAGGATTGCTCGAGGTGCCGCGAGAGTTCGACCGCCTCGCCCCAGCGCCCGCGCTCCGCCTCGGCGAACATCGCTGCCTGGAAAATGCGGCGGGCCTGCGTGTGCTTCTCCTGCGCGGCGGCCGGCTGGCCGTCCTCGGCGAACTGCGCGCCCCACAGCTGGTAGATGTAGGCCTGCTGCGTCGGGTTCCAGGTGAACGCCGGCTGCGCCGCGATGTAGCGGAAGAGTGTGTCGGTGTTGCGCCAGATCATCACCTGGCGGAACCCGAGCGCGGCGAGGGCCGCCACGGCCAGCAAAGCGCAGGCCACCAAGGTGGAACCTGACCTCCGGGCAGGTTGCGCGACCTCGGGCTCGCCGGAAGCCCGCCCCGAGGCCGGGCTCCACCAAATCGCTTTGCGCCCCGCGAGCCAGACCGCCAGCGCGCCGCAAAACACGAGGTGCGGCAGGTACACGTGCCGGTCGGCGACGGACCACGTCGGCCATTGCGTGAAGCCGAGCACCGGCAGCGCGAGCACCGCGCTGCCGAAGAAAACCGCGGTGAACCCCGGGCGCTTGCGCCAGCCGACCAGGGCAATGACGCACAAGGCGACCGCGAGCGCGGCCATCGCGAGGATCATCGGGCCGCGCACCATCGCGGCGGGCAGCATCGGGTTGTTCGGCGTGAGCCCGAACGGCCAGACGAAATGGGTCCAGACCGACGCAAGCATCGCCGCGCCCATCTTCAGGCGCACGGGAACATCCACCTCGGCGAGCGTCGCCGGCGCAGGATAGAGCCACGGCGTCGTCGAGCTGCTCTGGAAGGTCACCACCACGCTCGCCACCGCCGGCAGCAGGAAGAGCGCGTGGCGCGCGAGCCAGGGCAGGATCTCCGCGCGGCGTTCGCGCGCCAGCGGGGCGATGCGGAAGATCCAAATATCCGCCACGACCAGCCACGCGCCATACGTCACGCCGACCGGGTAGCTCGCGTAGGCCAGCAGCGCCAGCAGCCAGGCGTAGAAAAAGTTTTTCCGCGCCGCGGCTCCCGCCGGGTCCGTCGCGCGGAGGTAGAAGAGAAAGGACCCGAGGAGGAAAAACACCATCAGCGGGTAGGGCGTGGCCGTCGCCCACACCGCCGCCTCGACGTGCGCCGGATGCACCGCCCACACCGCCGCGCCCAGCCACGCCAGCCCGGCGCGCGTGGCCTCCGGCGTGGCCGGCTTCAGGCGCGCGAGCAGCGCGCGGAACACGGCGAAGCCCATGAACCCGGCCGCGAGATGCAGCGCCAGGTTCACCGCGTGCCACGCCGCCGGGTTGAAGCCGAAGAGCGCATGGATCGCGCGATAAAGCAGCCAGACGACCGGCTTGAAACGCAGCGCGGTGTCGCCGTTCACCAGCCTGGCGAGCAGGTCGCGCGACCACGGCTCCTGCAGCAGCGGGTTGTGGGTGATGTTGACCGGATCATCCCAACGCACGAAATCGAAGCCGGGCGCTGCGCCGTAGACGGCGGCAACGAGCAGGCCCAGCGAGACAAACGGGCGGACGCGCCCGCCGGCCAGCCACTCAATAGCGCTGCGCGACACCGAGGTAATCGAGCAGCCACGCTTCCTTCCACACGCGGAAGCGCCCCTCGGGGGTGATCTTGCCGTATTCCTCGCGGTCGGCGTGCGGCTGCAGGTAGCCCAGCTCGGTGTTGATCATCTCCATCTGCTGCTGCTGCTGGTTGATGTCCTCGATCGGGCTGGTGTCCCAGGCCACGGCGGTTTCGCCCGCCTGCGCGAGGCGCCGTTCGTGCCGCGCGACCAGCCGCGCCAGCCCGCGCCGCCACGGCGAGCGCTCGACGTGCCAGCTCTCCGGATAAAAGCCGCCGAAGGGAATGTAGAGGTTGTCCGTCACGTAGCGCCGGCCCGAGGCCGTCCTGCTCGTGAGGCTGTAGCACACCGTGATGGCGCCGCTTTCCTGCGGGACGAAGAGCGTGTGCAGGCGGATCGTCGCGCCGGGGTTGTGGTGCACCGAGGTGCGCAGCCAGATCCCGCCGCCGAGCTCGGCCTTGAGCGCCTGCACCGGCGCGTAGCGGTGGTCGCGGAGCCAGTCGCGCACCTTGAGCAGGCGGGTCTGCGTCGGCCACTCGTCGCCACTCGTGTTCACGACATAGCGTGGGAAAAGCGGCAGCGGGCTGAGGCTGATGGCGCTCACCTTGAGCCAGTTGAACGCCGACTCGATCAGGAACCAGCCGAGGAACGCCGCCAGCGCGATCACCCATTCCGGGCGGTCGATCAGGCCGAGCTGGCTGTTGGCCTGCGCGGCGAACACGGCGAAGAGGATCCAGCGCAGCCAGCGGATCGGGATCGCGAGCAGCGGCGACGCCAGCCGCAGGTTGATGTAGAACAGCAGCAGCAGCAGGGCCACCGAGGGGGCCAGGAACAGTGACAGCGGATCGGGCATGGGGACGCGGACGCGCCGCGGCGGCTTAACTTAGCCGCACCGGCATGATCACGCAAACGAAGCTCTCGAGGGTCTTGAAGACGCCCGGGCTCACCTCGTCCTTGAGTTCGAAAAAGACCTCGTCCTTGGTGAGCGCGCGGAGCGGGTCCATGACAAACTGCGGGTTGAACGCGACCTGGAGGTCCGGGCCGCTGTAGGAGATCGCCATCGATTCATGCGCCTCGCCGAAGTCGGGCGAGGAAGCCGTGATCTCGAGGAGATTCGAGGAGATCTTGATCTTGACCGAGTTGGACTTCTCGGAGGTCACCAGCGCGGCGCGGTGCACGCACTGCAGGAAGAGCTCGCGCTCGAGCTTGATGCGCTGGTGCGTCTCCTTCGGGATGACCTGCTGGTAGTTCGGGTAGTTGCCCTCGACCACCTTGGAGAAGAGATAGATGGAGTCGGTCAGGCCGCCGGCTTCCTTGCCGGTCTCGATCTGGAACGCGGCGCGGCGGTCGTTGAAGGCGATCTTGAGCTTCTCGCCCTTGCCGACGAGGCGCAGCAGCTCGGCCACGGTCTTGGCCGGCAGGATAATCGCGCCGGCGCTGGCCGCGGGGACGTTCATCTCCTTGCTGACGAGCGCGAGGCGCCGGCCGTCGGTGGCCACGAGCGAGAGCTTGCCGTCCTTGAAGTTGAAATAGACGCCGTTGAGGATGTAGCGGGTCTCGTCGGTCGACTGTGCGTACGCGACGTTGCCCAGCATCGTGGCGAGCTCGGCCTGGTCGAGCTGGTAGCTCTTGTCGTCGCCGGAGTCCGGCAGCTTCGGGAACTCCTCGGCGCCGAGGCCCATGATGCGGAAGTTGGAACCGCCGGACGCGATCTTCACCTGGTGGTTGGCGGTGGAGTCGAACGACACGTCGACGTTGGGCAGCTCGCGGACGATCGTGGCGAGGCGCTTGACCGGGAGGGTGATGGCGCCGGTCTCCTTGACCTCGGCCTTGATCTTGCAGCGGATGCCGAGATCGAGGTTGGTCGTGGTGAGGGAAATGCTGTCCTTCTCCGCTTCGATGAGCACATTGCTCAGGATCGGCATGGCAGCCTTGGAACCGACGACGTTGAGGACCTGGGTGAGGCCGTTGCTGAAGTGGTCGCGGTTGATCTTAAATTTCATCAGTCGGGACGTTATTGGGGTTGTTGGCTGCGCTAGGAGATTAAAGAGGGATTAAATAAGCAAGTATGAGTATTATTATGGGGCCCGGTTTTCTCAACAACCCCCGGTTTTGGGAGGGAAAACCAGCCGGCGGACGCCTGTGAACCCGGCCTGAATAACCGCGAACAACCCGGCGGTTGTTCACACCGAAAAGTTATTCGGAACTTTCCTGCTTCATCTTCACAACCTTCCGGCGCAACCCGCGCATCTGGGCATGGCGCATGCCGCGCTGGAAATGGGCGAAAAGGCCGTAGGCGATGTACCCCAGGAACAGGAAGAACAGGGCGACCTCCTGCAGGCGCACCACCAGGACGATGCCGATGAAGACGATCACGAAGGTCTGGAAGCGGGTTTTGAACTCCCAGTTCACCTGCTTGAAGCTGGGGTACCGCACTGTGCTCACCATCAGGAACGACACCAGAATGAGGATGAGCGGCAGCGCGAGGGTCAGCTGGCGGAGTTCCTTGGCGTTGGCGGCCATGTTCAGCAGCAGCAGCACGAGCGACGCGACCGTGCCGGCGGCCGCGGGGATGGGCAGGCCGACGAAGTCCTTGTGCGACTCCGATTCCGCACGGTGGAGGAGGGGGTTGGTGATGACGTTGAAGCGCGCCAGGCGCACGGCGCCGCACAGCAGGTAGACGAATGCGATCATCCAGCCGAGCTCGCGGAACCACTGGTAGTCGCCGCGCGGCGCGAGAATGAGGAAGAACACCATCAGCGCCGGCGTGACGCCGAACGAGACGACGTCGGCCAGCGAGTCGAACTCCGCGCCGAAGAGCGAGGTGCGGCCGCCCATGCGCGCGAGGCGCCCGTCGAGCGAGTCGAAGATCACCGCCGCGAGGATCAGCCAGACGGCGTGCGTGTAGAGCGTCATCCACGACTGGTTGGCGTGGAGCGTGGCGTACTCGCCGGCGTCCGTGAGCAGGCGCGCCTGGATGCACTTGATGACGGCGGCGAAGCCGCAGAACAGGTTGCCCGCGGTCATCAGGTTCGGCAGGAAATAAATCCGGCTCGCCTGGGTGACGTTGTACGGGTTGTCGCGCTGCGAGAGGTCCGACATGGCGCCTTACTTGGTCAGGCTCTCGAGGTATTTCCAGAACTTCGAGTGCTGCTCGAACAGCTGCTGCTCGGAGACCGGCAGCTTCATCCGGAACAGCAGGTCCTCCAGCGAGGATTTGTGGAGGATGTAGTGCGTGTGCAGCGTGTCGTCCTTCACCTCGAAGTAGAAACGGAAATCGCCGGCGCGCAGCCGGTAGAACGTCTGGTTGCCGCGCGAGAACTTGCCCAGCGGTTCCCGCGGCTTCTCGAGGTCGGCCGGGCGGATCTTGCTGATGGGCTCGATCGCCTCCATCTGCGCCAGTTTGTCGAGCCGGTTCAGCTCGCGCATGCTTTGCTCGGAAAAGGTGACCTGGTACATGGTGGAAAGGGAGGCGTAACCGCTTTCAGGGGAGGGCGTCTCGCCTGGTGGCCAGGCCCTGCAAATGAAGACCTGCTCTGTATCCCTCTGTTTCTTCACAGCAACGCTATTCGCCGCCCCCGCTTTCACCCGGCGGACCCGGGCGGCCCGTGACACACCCCTTTCCTAACCTGCGAGGCCCGCACTCGACATGCGGGCTTTTTTGTTTCCCGAAACCGGCGCGGTCCCTACGTTCCTGTCATAAGCTCCATCCCCGTCACCTTCGCCGACATCCGCTCCGCCCGCCGCCGCATCGCCGGCGGCGTGGTCGTCACGCCCTGCCCCGAGTCGATCCCGCTCTCGGAAATCACCGGCGCCCGGATCTTCTGCAAACTCGACAACCTGCAGCGCACCGGCTCGTTCAAGGAGCGCGGTGCGCGCAACGCGCTGCTGCGGCTCCCGCCCGCGCAGAAAAAGCGCGGCGTCATCGCCGCCTCCGCCGGCAACCACGCGCTCGGCCTCGCCTACCACGGCCGGCTCCTGCGCATCCCGGTGACCGTCGTGATGCCCGACTACGCGCCGCTCATCAAGGTGAGCACCTGCCGCCGGCTCGGCGCGCGCGTGCTCATCCACGGCCGCGACTTCGCCGAGGCCCGCGCGCAGGCCGACACGCTGGTCGACCGCGAGGGGCTGACCTACATCCACGGTTTCGACGATCCCGACATCATCGCCGGCCAGGGCACGATGGCCTTGGAAATCCTCGAGCAGGTGAAGGACGCCGATGCCATCGTGGCGCCGATCGGCGGCGCGGGCCTCATCGCCGGCCTCGCGATCGCCGCCAAGGCCCTCAGGCCGCGGATCAAGGTCATCGGCGTGGAATCGATGGCCACCGCCAGCTTCACCGCCGCGCTCAAGGCGCGCCGCCCCGTCACCATCCCGCGCCGCGCCACGCTCGCCGACGGCCTGGCCGTGCTCAAGGTGGGCGCCAACGCCTTCGCCCTCGCCAAGCCCCGCCTCGACCGCGTGGTGCGCGTGACCGAGGACTGGATCGCGCTCGCGATCCTGCGCATGGTCGAGCTTGAGAAATCCGTCGTCGAGGGCGCCGCGGCCGCCCCGCTCGCCGCCATGATGGCCGGCCTGCTGCCCGAGCTGCGCGGCAAGAAGGTCGTGCTCGTCGTCTGCGGCGGCAACATCGACCCCGCCATCCTCAGCCGCGTGATCGAGCAGGGCCTCGTGCGCGACGGCCGCGTCACCCGGTTCACCGCCACGATCAGCGACCGTCCCGGCGGCCTGGCCGAGCTCGCACGCGTCGTCGCCGGCTGCGGGGCGAGCGTGAAGGACATCGCCCACGACCGCGCTTTCAGCGGCCCCGACGTTTCCGCGGTCAACGTCGTGTGCACCGTCGAGACCCGCGACCACGCCCACATCCGCGAACTCCACCGCGCCCTGCGCCGCCATGGCTTCCCCGTCGCCGTGGCCAGGTAAGCGCGGGTGGCCGGCGCTTGCCGCTGCGGTGCTGGGCCTCCTCCTGGGCGGCTGCGGCACGCCCGCGCCGCGATCGGCCCCGCGCCCGCCTGCCGCCGTTACGGGCGAGGCACCCAGGGATCCCGCCCCGCCGGTGCCGACCCCGGCCATGCCCGTGCGGCCCTACCCGGGACCGCACCTGGCGGGCGACGAGATCATCGTCGCGGGCCAGCGCTTCCCCACCGGCACGCGCATCGTCACGTGGCAGGAACCCGGCGGGCACAACGCCTACGCGGGAACCGCCCGGCCCGGCTTGCGCGCCAACCAGCCGCGCAACGACCTCGGCACGCTGCAGCGCACCGTCGACCAGTTCGTGCTGCACTACGACGGCGCGGGCCTGAGCCGCGTTTGCTTCGCCGTGCTGCAGCAGCGCAAGCTCAGCGTCCACCTGCTGCTCGACCTCGACGGCACGGTCTACCAGACGATGGACCTGCAGGACCACGCGACGCACGCGACGATTGCCAACGGCCGCAGCATCGGCATCGAGATCGCCAACGTCGGCGCCTACCCGCCGGCCGAGGCGAAGGTGCTCGACGAGTGGTACCGCCGGAAACGCGGCATCACCACCATCACGGTCCCGCCGCGCTTCCGCCGCACCGGGCTCCGCACGCCCGGCTTCACCGGCCATCCCGCGCGGCCCGAACCCGTGCGCGGCACGCTCGCGGGCAAGCCGCTGGTGCAATACGACTACACGCCCCAGCAATACGCGGCGCTGATCAAGCTGACGGCGGCGCTCTGCCGCGTGTTTCCGCTCCTGCGCGCCGATTTTCCGCACGACGCCGGCGACCGGCTCGTCACGCAGCAGCTGCCGGAGGCGGAGTGGAAGAATTTCCGCGGCGTGCTCGGGCATTTCCACATCCAGAACAACAAGATCGATCCCGGCCCCGCGTTCCAGTGGCGCGAGCTGATCGACGGCGTGCGCGCGGAATTGAAGTAGAACCGCCTGACGTCAGGCGGCCTTGCGCCCGAAACCGGCCGGCACCTTGATCCACGCGGTGGCGGCGAACGACGGGATGGTGCACACCATCACCCACAGGAAGAAGTTCTGGTAACCGAGCTGTTCCTGGATCCAGCCGGCCTTGAGTCCGGGGAGCATCATGCCCAGCGCCATGAATCCCGTGCAGATCGCATAGTGCGCCGTCCGGTTTTCGCCCTCGGCGACCTGGATCATGTAGAGGAGGTACGCGGCGAAACCGAAGCCGTAGCCGAACTGCTCGAGCGCCAGCCCGCCGCCGATCACCCACAGGTTCGCCGGCTGCGCCATGGCAAGGAAAACGAAGACGAGGTTCGGCAGGTTCATCGCGCAGATCATCGGCCACAGCATCCGCTGCAACCCTGCCCGGGAAATCGCCCAGCCGCCGAGCAGGCCGCCGAGGAGCAATGCGCTGACGCCGACCGTGCCGTAGACGATGCCGACATCCTCGGTGGAAACGCCCAACCCGCCGCGCTCGCGGGCATCGAGGAGAAACGGCGTCACGAGCTTCAAGGCCTGGGATTCCGCCACGCGGTAGAGGAGCAGGAACGCCAGCGTCGCCCCGATGCCGGGCTTGCGGAAGAACGCGCCGAACACGGCGAAAAATTCCGCGAACGGGTTGCCGCCGCGCGCCCCGGCGCGATCCGCCGCCGGCCGCGGCAGGACAAAGGCGTGATACGCCGCCGCGGTGCCAAACAGCGCCGCCAGCAGGCCGAACACCAGCACCCACGCGTGCACCACGCTGCCGCCCGTCTTGGCGAAATGTCCCGCGAGGTAAACAAGGCCGCCCTGGCCCGCGATCATCGCGAGCCGGTAGCACGTGCTGCGCACGCCGACGAAGGCGGCCTGCCGGTGGCCGGGCAGCGCCAGCAGGTAAAAGCCGTCGGCCGCGATGTCATGCGTGGCCGAGCTGAAGGCGAGCAGCCAGAACACCGCCAGCGTGTAGTGGAAATAGTCCGGCCCCGGCAGGGCCAGCGCCACCAGCGCGAAGGCCGCGCCGACCCCGCATTGCAGCGCCAGGATCCAGCCGCGCTTGGTGTGGAACAGGTCGACGACCGGCGACCAGAGCGGCTTGATGACCCAGGGCAGGTAGAGCCAGCTCGTGTAGAACGCGATGTCGTCGTTCGAGACCCCGAGGTTCTTGTACATCACCACCGCGAGCGTCATCACCGCCACGTACGGCAGCCCCTGCGCAAAATAGAGCGACGGGATCCAGCGCCAGGCGGAGGGCGGGGTCGCAGCGGGGGTTTCCATTCCCCCGGCAATGTGCGGTTCCGCCGCGGCGGCGCAATGGCGGAACGCGCACTTCAGCTGTGCGCCGGCAGCCGAACCGGTGTCGCCGTGGCCAGGGCGGGAGTCTGGTCGGGCTTGGCGGCGGCCGGCATCGGGTTCAGCAGCGCGACAACGACGCCGGCGAGAATGAAGAGGGCGAGAAAGGTGAAATAGGGATCGCGCTTCAGGTTCATGGTTACGGACCGAGACGAAGCCGGCACCGGGCTGTTTCCTCCCCGCACGGAAAAAGCCCGGTAATATTTGCGTGGCGCCCGTAACCCCCCGCCGCGGCCGCGCGTCCCGCCAGCCCAAGTAGTTTACTGAGTCTCGCGCATTGGCATGATACCCCCCCGTCGCTGCGCGCCACCCCCCAATCCGACGCTGGCGTGAATCCCCTCTAGGAAGAGGGGTGCCCGGCAGGGCGGGGTGGATCGGTCCTGTTCGCCTGCCGAGCCAAGGCGCCTGTCAGTCTGATGCGCGAGGATCCATAATCGGCTGCCCGGGCCGTTCTCCCCCGGCGGACGGCCGATCCATCAAGTAGTCTATTAAACTACTTGGGGCCGGGTTGCCCTCTCCTGTTGACTTTCTACAGGAGCTCCTGTTGATGTCCGACATGAGTTCTCCCGACCGCACCGACCTCCTGCAGGGCACGCTGGACCTGCTGGTCCTCAAGACGCTGGCGGCCCTCGGGCCGCAGCACGGCTTCGGTATCGCGCGCCGCATCGAGCAGGTCTCGGGCGACACGGTGATGCTCAACCAGGGGACCATCTATCCGGCGCTCGTGCGCCTCGAGGACCAGGGCTGGATCGGCTCGGAGTGGGGCGTGAGCGAGAACAACCGCCGCGCGCGCTTCTACGCGCTCACGGCCGCCGGCCGGAAACAACTCCGGGACGAGATCGCCAACTGGCAGCGCGTCGCCACGCTGGTCAACGCGGTGCTCGCCGCCGGCTGACCATGGCCCGCCTTGTGGAAAAGCTCCACCACTTCTTCGGCCGCGCCGCGCGCCTGCGCCGGCTCGAGGAGGAGATGCAGACGCACGTCGACCTGCTGACCGAGGAAGGCGTGCGCGGGGGCCTGGACCGCAGCGAGGCCCTTCGCCGCGCGCACCTCGCCTTCGGGAACGCGCTGGCGACCCGCGAGGAAACCGAGGCCGCGCTCGGCTGGCCCACCATCGAATCGTTCGGCCTCGACCTGCGCATCGCGCTGCGGAGCCTCGCGCGCCGGCCGGCGTTCGCGCTCAGCCTGATCCTGATCCTCGCGCTCGGGCTCGGCGTCACGACCGCGATCTTCACCTTCGTGCGCGCGATGCTCTGGCAGCCGCTCCCGGTGCCGAACCCGCAGGAGCTTTACCTCGCCTACGACCAGACCGCGGCGCACCGGCCGTTCCGGCTCGGGGCGAACACGGTGCACCGGCTCGAGGCGGATCCCGCGACGGCGGGCCGGGTCATCGCCTACGCCGGAAACGCGCAGCTCGCGCTGCGGCTCGGCGACGCGCCGGCCGAGCCGGTCAACGCGCAGTTCGTCTCAGGCGGATTTTTCCGCGGCCTGCAGCTCGCGCCCGCGCGCGGCCGCCTGCTCGAGGCGCCCGACGACGAACTCGGCCGCCCGCGTCCGGTGGCCGTCGCTTCCTGGACCTGGTGGCAGAACAAGCTCGGCGGCGATCCCGCCGCCATCGGTCGCGCGATCCGGCTGAACGGCCAGGAAATCACGATCGTGGGCGTGACCCCGCCCGAGTTCACCGGCATCTCGCTCGGCAACCGTCCGGAAATCTGGCTGCCGAAGGGGTTGCACGCCGGCATGCGCGTGCAGCTGTCGGCGTCCACGAGCTCGAAGGGCGAGGGCCCGAAGCTCGAGGACTGGGTCCGCGACGACCGCGTCTCCTGGCTCAACATCATGCTGCGCATCGGCCCCGGCGGCGCCGGCGCGGTGCAAAGCGCGGTCGACGCCGCGTGGCAGCCGCAGCTCGCCACGCTGCTGGACAACGTCGAGGGCGCGGAGGAGCGCGCGACGTTCGCCAGGCGCCGGCCGGTCCTCGAGCCGAGCCCGCGCGGCTATTCCTCGGTGCGCAACGGCTTTCGCGGCGCGGGCTTCACGCTCTCGCTGCTGGTCGCGGCGATGCTGTGCGTGACCGTGGCCAACATCTCGACGCTGCTCCTGTTGCGGATGCTCGGGCGCAGCCGCGAGCTGGGCGTGCGGCTGGCGCTCGGCGCCGGGCGCTGGCGCCTGGCGCGCGGCGTGCTGTTCGAGGGCGTGCTGCTTTCCGGGGCCGGCGCGGCGGTCGGGTTGCTGCTCGGCGTGTGGCTCACGGCGTTGCTCGGCCGCTGGCTGGCGCCGGGCGTGGCGCTGCCCGGGGTCGATGCGCCGCTGGTCGCCGGCCTCGCGGCGCTCGCGGTGGTCGTCGGGTTGCTGCTCGGCGCGCTGCCGGCGTGGCTGAGCGCGCGGTTGTCGCCGCAAACGATCCTCCAGCAGCGCGCGACGGGCGGACGCGGTTCGCTGCGGCTCGGGCGCGGGCTGATCGTGCTGCAGCTGGCGGTGTCCGTGCTGCTCGTGGCGGTGGCGGCATCGCTCGCGCTGGATTTCCGGCGCGTGGTGCACGCGGACCTCGGCTATGCGCGCGAAAGCGTCATCAGCACCTTCTTCGACCCGCGCGGCGCGGGGTTCACGCAAAAGCAGGACGAGGGGCTCAAGGCCCGCCTGCGCCAGGCGGCGGCGGCCCTGCCGCAGGTGCGGGCCGTGGGCTTCGCCACCGGGGGCGCGCTGAGCAACAGCACGTCGAACAGCGGCGTGTATTTCCGCGGCGAGGGCGTGAACCAGCCGAAGGACAACGTCCAGCACGAGGCGGTCGACGAGGGCTATTTCGGCGCGATGGGCATGACGCTGTTGCGCGGGCGCGGCCTCACGGCCGACGACAACGATCCGGCCCGGCCGCCGGTGGCGGTGCTGAGCCTGTCGCTCGCGCGGCAGATTTTCGGCGAGGCGAACCCGCTCGGCCGGCGCTTTGGCTTCGGTCCGAACGCGGACAAGGACGATTTTGAAATCGTGGGCGTGGTGGCGGATTCCCGGGTCAACGGCGTGCGCGAGGAGCCCGCGCCGATTTTCTTCATGCCGCAGGGCCAGGTCGAGGCGCCGCCGGGCTGCCTCGTCATCCGCGTGGGCGGCGATGCCGCCGCGGCGCGCGAGCAGATCCAGCAGGCGATCGCCGCGGCCGAGCCGACGCTGATGTTCTCTCGCTGGCTGACGATCGAGGAGCGCGTGCAGCAGTGGATGCGCAACGACCTGGCCGCGGTGAAACTCACCGCCGGGTTCAGCGCGCTGGCGACGCTGCTCGCCGTCATCGGCGTGCTCGGCACGCTCGGCTACCTGGTCGCCAGCCGCTCGCGCGAAATCGCCGTGCGGCTCGCGATCGGCGCGGAACCGGGAAAAGTCTGGCGGGACCTGGTGCGGGAGGCGCTGAAGCTCGGCCTGGCGGGCGCGGTCCTGGGCCTGGCGCTTTCCGTGGTCCTGTTGTCCGTGCTCGGCGCCAAGATGATGGCCGGGCTGCACATCGACTGGCTGGCGGTGACGCTGGCGGCGGCGGCGGGCGTGCTGGCCGCCATCGTGGGCGGGTTGCTCCCCGCGCGCCGCGCGGCGAAGGTGGATCCGCTGGCCCTGTTGAAGGCCGAATGACCGGCGCTCAGGGCGTCGCGGGCAGGCCGGGCCGCGGGGTGCCCGGCGGGGTCCGCGGTTTTTTTGTGGCGGTGTCGACGAGCAGCGGGATGAGCAGGACCGTGAGGAGGAAACCGAAAGCGAGGGCGTGGAGGACCTTGGTTTTCATGGCGTTGGCCTCGTCCAAGAGACGCCGCGGCACCCCGCGGCGGTTTCGCCCAAAACGCCGATTCTCCCGGGAAATCAGATCCAGTCGGGCCGGGCCACGGTCTTGTCGCCGCCGGCGCTGCCGGTGTTCACGGTCGTGGCGGGCTCGAACAGCAGGACGGACACTTCCTCGTCGGCCACCGGCCGGTGCTCGACGCCGCGGGGCACGACGAACATCTCGCCCTCGCGCAGTTCCACGGTTCGGTCCCTCAGTTGAACGCCGCCGTGCGGCGGCGTTCTAACATCATTGGGTGAGGCCCCGGCAGGGCCGGGGATCGGCTCTCTCAGTTCCATCCGGAACGAGCCGCGCACGACGTAGAACAGCTCGTCCTCGTACTCGTGGCGGTGCCACACGAACTCGCCGCGGAACTTCACCAGCTTCACGTGCTGGCCGTTGAGCTCCGCGACGATCTTCGGGGACCAGTGGGCGGTGAACTTACTTAGCTTCTCCGACAGGTTTATCTTTTGCATCGGCGGTGGCGATCATCTCCACCGTAGCCGGGGCCGGCTCGTCCGGCAAATGCCTGATGCGGTCGGCCAGCGGCGGGTGGGTGGAGAACACCTTCTTCCGGTCCTCGCCCTGCTCCTGCAGGTGCACGAGCACCGCGCGCAGGCCGCCGGGCGCGTAGCCGCACGTCGCGGCGAGGTTGTGGCCGGTGAGGTCGGCGGCGAATTCCGTCTGCGGGTCGAAGCCCTTTTCGAGGAGCGTCTTCAGGATCAGGTCCGTGCTCAGGTTGAGCTGCTTGAGCGTGCCCTCGACCTTGGCGGCCTCGCCGCTGCGCTGCGCCACCTGCTTGGTCAGCGCCCCGAACGCGTCGTTGCGCGCGACGATGTTGAGCGCGTGCCTGCCGGTGACGTGCGCGATCTCGTGCGCGAGGATCGCGGCCAGCAGGTCGTCGGTCGGCGCCTGGGCGTAGAGCGCCTTGGTGATGAACACGTAGCCGTCGGGGGCGGAGAAGGCGTTGATGGTGTCGGAGTCGAGCACCGCGAAGCGCCAGTTGAGCTGCGGCCGGTCGGAATAGCGGGCCAGCGCGCGGCCGACGAGGTTGACGCGCTTCATGGTGGGCTCCTCGCGCACCACGCCGCCGTATTTGCCGATGAGTTCGAGCGCGACGGACTCGCCCATGGAGCGCTCCTCCTCGGGGCCGATGCCGGTGACACCCTTCAGGATTTTGCCGGCGTCCTTGGCGGTATCGAGGCCCTTCTTGAGCTTGCTCAGGTCGAGGCCGCCGAACTGGGCCCACGCGAGGGTGGCGCCGAGCAGCGCCCCGGAAACAACGAGGAAAGGACGGAAGGTTCTCATTGGTATTCCCCCTTCTTGTGCTCGACCAGGAAGGCGTCGACGTCCTCGGGGGTGACGGCCTTCGCCTCGGTCACGACCCACTCGAGGTCGGCCTGGGCCTCGCCAAGGTTCTTTTCCTTCGCATATGCGATCGTCGCGTCGGTGAGCGGGCGGGCGGCGGCGGTGGCCGTGGTCTTGCTCGCGAGGAGCGGCACGCCGTCGAGGCCCTTGCCCTCGGCGGGCTTGGTATCGGTGAGGCTGCCGCTGAAAACCCAGCCGGAGACCGGGCCGTCGCTGACGCGCAGCCACGCGCCCTGGACCTGCTCGATCTTCACCTTCCTGCCGAAGGCGAGCTTGCCCGTGGCGGCGGCGAGCGGTTTGGGTTCGGCGAGCAGCGCGGTTTCCACGCGCTTGGTGTAGGCGATGCCGCCGGCTTCATAAGCCAGCAGCGCCGAAACGGCGAGCAGCCCGGCAAGCAGGGCGGCGGGGAGGTGGGGCTTTTTCATTTGGAATCCAGGGAAACAACCGGTTCCCAGGTGGGCGGGGGTGGAGTGTGCGAGAATTGGACGGACTCGGTGTGCAACCGGCGGGCGGAATAATCGCCGGGGCGGAGTTCCAGCGCCCGGGCGAGCGCGGGAACGGCCGCGGCGAAGCGCCGTTCGACATAGGCGGTGTAGCCGGTGCGGTAGCGGGCGACAAACTCGATTTCATCGGGCGCCAGGTCGGCCAGGGCGCCGTGCAGCGTGTGCACCTCGACGGCCTGCAGCTTGCCCTTCACCCGCAGGCGGGCCAGCGGGCGCGTCAGCAGCGTCCCCTGGACGCGGCGGGCGGTTTCCTCGCCGAGCAGGATGTAAGTGCCGAAGGCCTTGTTCGCGCCCTCGAGGCGCGACGCGAGGTTCACCGTGTCGCCCATGACGGTGTACTGCTTTTTGCGCGAGGAGCCGAGGTTGCCGACGATGAGCTCGCCGGTGTTGAGGCCGATGCGGACCTCCAGCCTCACGCCGACCCTGGCGGCGTAGCGGGCGTTGACGCCCTCGAGCGCGCGCCAGGCCTCGAGCGCGGCGCGGCAGCCGGCGAGCGCGTGGTCGGGCAGCGCCTGCGGCGCGCCGAGCACGGCCATGACCGCGTCGCCGATGTATTTGTCGACGTACGCGCCGTGGCGGTGGAGGCATTCGCTGGTTTCCTCGAGGTAGGCGTTGACCACCTCGACCATCTGCTCCGGCGGCAGCTTTTCCGAGAGGTCGGTGAAGCCGGCGAGGTCGGAGAAGAACACCGTGGCCTCGCGCTTTTCGCCGCCGAGGCGGATGGAATCGGGATTGCGCACGAGCCCGGCGACGACGCCCGGGTCGACGTAGGCGCCGAACATCGCCTGGATCTCGCGCTTGCGGCGCTGCTCGCGCCAGAGGTTCTCCACGACGACGCCCAGCAGCGAGAGCCCGGTCGCGGCGAGCGGCGTGGCCGGCGGCAGGTACCAGCCCGAGGACATCGCGACCCACGCACCCGCGAGCAGGACAACCACGGCGGACACGGCCGCCGCCAGCGGGGCCGCCAGCGACGCGCGGTTGGCGCCGGCGAAAAGCACGGCGGCGCCGACCAGGAGCGAGGCGCCGAATACAAACGGCCACGCCAGCGCCGTGATGAAGCTGTCCGTGACGAGGTTGGCCCACGCCGTCCAGTGGATCAGCACGCCCGGCTCGATCTTGCCGACGGGGGTGGGTTTCACGTCGAAGGTGCCGTCGGCATTGGCGGCGACGAACACGACCCGGCCCCGCACCAGGTCGGCGATCCGGCCGGTCAGCCGCGGCTCGGCGGCGAGGGCCCGGGCCACGCCGGGCACATCGAGATCGGGGGCGGCGTTGATGATGCGGTCCAACACCGGCTGGCCGGCGGCGATGAACGGCGCGGCGGAAAGGACCGGCACGCCCTTGCCGCCCAGGGTGTCCAGGCTGCCATGCCAGCGGAGAAACTTGCCGGCCTCGGTGCGGCCGGTCCCGCCGGCGACGGCGGCGAGGGAGCCGGCGAGCGGGTAGCGCCGCGCCACGCCGTCGGCGCTCGCCGGGAATTCCGCGAACCCCGCGCGCGGTTTTTGGAAATAGCCCGCATGCGCGAGGCGGAAGTCCGCCGGCCAGAAAACCGGCCAGCGGTCTTCCGTGCGCGCCAGCACCACCGTGGGCGCCACCGTGACCAGCGCGCCCAGCAGCTGGTCCTGCGCCGGGGCGGTCGATTCCTCGAAGAAGGTGAAGTCCACGACCACCCGCTCAGCGCCGGCGAGATGGATGGCGGCGATCAGCTGGGCGAAGGTCGCGCGCGGGAACGGCCAGCGCACGCCGACGGAACTCATCGCGCTCATCGTTTGGTTGTCCACCAGCACGATGGCGGAATTCGCGGGCAGCGGCGGCGCCCGGAACGGGTGCCGGCTCGACGCGTCGAAGAACGCCCGGTTCAGCGTGGCGTCGAACGGCGTGAAATGGAACCCGATGACGAGCAGCGCCACCGGCAGCAGCCAGCGCCAGCGGAGCGGGGAGGGGGAGTGTGCGGAGTCGGCCACCGGACGAGAGCGGACAGAACATTCAACATCCAACGTTCAACGCTCAACGTCCAAATCAAGCCTCTCATTTTGAACGTTGGATGTTCGATGTTGAACGTTCGATGTTCAGCATGGCTGCCGCTCCCACCAGTCCGCCTGCAGCAGCCCCCACTCGCTCGTGCGCCGGCCGCGCAGGCGAAAGCCCGCATCTTCGAGCAGGGCGTCGGGCCGGGTCAGCCGCCGGGCGGGCAGCCGCGTCGCCACCCGGAAGAACACATACATCAGCGCATGCACCGCGCGGGCGCGGAGCCGGCGCAGGCCGCGGTCCGGCACGGCGAAATCGGACACGAGCCAAACCGCGTCCGGCGCGGCCGCGGCCGCCAGCGCGGCGACCACCGCGGCGAGTTGCTCGGGCCGGAAGCAATCGAGGAAGAAATGCGTCGCGATGGCGTCGAAGCGCTGCGGCGGGGTCCAGCCCGGCAGGGAGGCGTGCACGAAGGTCAGGCGCGACAAATCCGCGCCGGCCTTCCTCGCCCGGCGCTTGGCGTGGGCGAGCATGCCGCGGCTGGCATCGAGGCACGTGATGTGCAGCCGCGGATGGGCGTGCAGCACGGCGGCCAGCGCCGGGCCGTGGCCCACGCCGGCCACGAGCAGGTGGCGGCAGCCGGCGAGCTGCGCGAGCCAGGTTGTGCGCACGCGCTGCAGCCGCGGGCCGGCGAGCACGGCCTCCATCCAGCCGTAGTGCGGGGCGAGTTGGTCGAAGCTCATGCGAACGTCCACCAGCCGCCCGCCAGCACCGCGCCGCAGCCGTAGGCGACCGCGTCGCGCCAGTCGCCGGTGGCGGACTTGAAGAGCAGGGGCGCCGCGACCTCGGCCGCCAGCGACCACACGGCAAAGTGAAAGCCGATCTCCGCCCACGTGGGCCGCGCGTCGTTCGCGCGCAGGCCGGCCCGGCGCTGGACCCACAGCATGAGCGGCAGCGCCGCCGGGATCAGCAGCAGGTCGGTGAACTGGTCGTGCCAGAAGCCGGCGTGGATGTAGCGCCGCAGCCCCCACCGCGCCGCCACGTAAGCCGCACACGCGAGCAGGCAGAGCGGATCGGCGGCGTAGCGGAAGCGCTTCACAGCAGCGCGGCGATCGCGAGGCCCGCGCCAAAGGTCAGCGCGAGCCGGAGCAGGAAACTGGAGGAGGGAGTCAGGCCGGAGAACATGTGGATAGGGTGGGGACAACCGCACCCATCGCAAGCGCCCGTTCTGTCACCGCCCGAAGTTCCCAGCCGCGCTTATGCGGGCAGTAGAAAATGTATCGTGATACGATATAATTGCGCGGGACGGACATGCGCGATTTACACCCCCGGCGCCGCGCGCCACCCCTCTTGGCAGAGGGGAGCCAAACCCACGCAGACCAAGTCCCCTCGATCAAGAGGAGTGCCCGCCAGGGCGGGGTGGGTGGAGGATTTGGGCTGGCGCTACGCCCCCGCGACCGCCTCGCCGACCAGCGCGGCGAGGGCCGGCGGCAGGGCGATGGTCCTCGCCAGCTCCTGGCCGCGCGGGCTCATTTTTTTCCAGGTCTTGCGGATGATATCGACGAACTTCTCCCGGGGGTAGTCGGCGTGCTGCGCCGCGAAGTCCCCGATCTCGTTCTCGAGGAACACGAGGCACGCCGCGTCCTCGAGCGCCTGCGTGCCGGGATTGGTCTTCAGGGCCGTCTTGGAAACCCAGGTGGCGACGCGGTCGGCTTCCGCCGCGGGCACGCCGGCCTGGAGCAGCAGTTCCTGCGCGCGATCGGCCTGCTGCTTGTAGAGTGACTGGCGCCACTTGAGGTAGCCCGCCTTGCCGTCGGGAAAGGTCGTGCGCGGCACGCTCCAGCGCTCGAGGTGCTGGCAGCGGGCGGCCAGGCGCAGGAGTGCGGTGGGCTCGGCGGCGGCGCGCACGGCCCACGCCTCGAGACGGTCGGCGTAGACGAGTTCCGCCGGGCGGCCGTCGGCCGCGCGCTTCGGGTCCGCGGCGTGGGCGGCGTCGATCAGGGTGCGGGCTTGCGCGTAGGCGTCCATGTCCGCGCAGCGTGGTCGGGAACCGGGAACGTTCAACACCCAACCCTTGTTATCAAGGTGGAGCCCGGCCTCCGGGCGGGCTTCAGGCGAACACAGGTCGCTCAACCTGCCCGGAGGTCAGGTTCCACCATCGATACGGGCGGGCCGCGGCTCAGAGCGCGAGGCGCGCGCCGAGCCAGAGCACCACGACGGACGCCACGCCGCAGAGCACCGTGGCGACGACGGCGCCGCGGGCGTTGCCGCGGTAGTTCTTCTCGCCCGTCGGCGCGGCGGCGCGCGCGGCCTTGGCCGCGAAGGCGAAGGTGGCCCAGCTGAGGCCGGCCTTGACCAGCGCGCTGACGACGAGGAGGGAGAATTTCATCTGGCCGGTGCCCTTGGCGGCGCCTTGCAGCGCGCCGAGGAGGTTGGCGTCGGCGATCAGGATCACAAGGATGTTGATCATCGCGAAGATCGACGCCCAGCCGGCGAGCTTCTGCACGGTCTGTTCCGCCGCGCTCAGGCGCGTCGGGTCGTCGACGGTGACGAGGACGGACGAGCCCTCGACCGTGGTGTGGTCGTCGTCCTTCTGCGGGAACGGCGCGCGCCAGGCGGCGACGATGGACGGGACGGACGCGAACATCACGACGAGGAAGAAGGTGGAGAACCCGAGCCACTCGGCGAGCGGGCCGGAGATCATCGCGGTCGGCACGAGCACGAGGTTCATCAGCGAGTTCGCGAACGCGTAGTGCGTCATGCTGCTGCGGCCCGGCGCCAGCTGCTGCATCATGTAGAGCATGTTGCCCACCATGCCGAAGCCGTAGCCGAACTTCTCGATGCTCACCAGCGTCACGATGGTGGCGTGGGTGAGCCCGTGGCCGGCGGCGGCGTAGTGGCTCAGGTAGACGAAGGTGAAGTGGGGGATGTTGAGCGCGAGGCCGAGGATCCAGAGCGAGCGGTGCAGGCCCATCTTGCCCGCGAACGCGCCGCCGAGCAGGCCGCCGGCGATGAAGGCGAGCGTCGCGTAGACGGCGTCGATGTTGCTGACCTGGCCGGCGGTGAGGCCGAGGCCGCCCTTGGCCTGGGCCGACTGGAGAAACAGCTGGCCCTCCATCATGATGAGGCCCTCACCGAGGCGGTAGAGGAAGACGAAGGCGATCATGCCCCAGAACGCCCGCTTGTGGAAGAACGTCGCGGCCGTGCCGAGGAAGTCGCCCACGACCTGGCCGGCGCTCTGCGGCCGCTCGGAGATGCTGCCGGTGGGCAGGAAGAAAATGTGGTAGAGCCAGAGCAGGCCCATGCCGCCCGCGCAGGCCAGCATGACGTAGCGCCACATGGCCTCGTTCGCCCAGCCGTGGCTTTCGCGCAGGCCGTCGAGCACCGAGATCAGCACGCCGGCGGCCAGCACCTTGCCGAGGATCCAGCACATGCTCTGGAAGCCCGCGAGCCGCGCCTGCCCGGCGCGGTCGAGCGCCGTGAGGTAGACGCCGTCGGCGCAGATGTCCTGGGTCGAGGACGCGAACGCCGCCACCCAGAGCAGCGCGATGCTCATGGAGAAGAAGCCCGGGGTGCCCACGCTCAGCGCGATCGCGCCGAACAGCACCCCGCAGAGCAGCTCCATCGCGAGGACGAAGAATTTCTTCGTCTTGTACATGTCGAGGAACGCCGCCCAGAGCGGCTTGAGCGACCAGGCGATGCCGATGCTGCCGATCGCGACGGTGATCTGGCTGTCGGCGTAGCCGAGCGACTTGTACATGCGCACGGCGGTGCCGTTGACGACGTTGTAGGGGATGCCCATCGCGAGGTAGAGCGACGGCACCCAGAGAAACGGGCGCAGGGATTCGAGTTTGGATTTCGCCATGGGGTCGGGGCGCGCGGGGGGGCGCCGGGCTGAGGGGTCGCGCCATCACAGCGGCGGGCCCGCCAAAGGCAAGGGCGGCCATATGAGCTTCGTTGCACCAGACATTAGAGTTCCCGCACCCGGCCGCCGGCGCCAACGTGCGCGCAAAAAGGGGGTTGACCCACTTATTTCAGTAATCACAGAAATAAGCGTGAAGCTGACCCCGACCATGCAGAAATTCATCCTCCACTGGGGAGAGATGGGCTGGCGCTGGGGCATCAACCGCTCGGTCGCGCAGGTCCACGCGCTGCTCATGCTCTCGCCGAAGCCGCTCGCGGCCGACGAAATCTGCGACTCGCTCGAGGTCGCGCGCTCGAACGTCAGCACCAGCCTGAAGGAGCTGCAGGGCTGGGGCCTGATCCGCACCGTGCACATCTTCGGCGACCGCCGGGAGCATTTTGAGACGCTGAAGGACGTCTGGGAGATGTTCCTGATCATCCTGCGCGAACGCAAAAAGCGCGAGCTCGACCCCACGCTGGCCGCCCTGCGCGAGTGCGCGGAGGAGGCCGGGTCGGGCAAGGCCGACACCGAGCACACCGCCCGGAAGCTCCGCGAGCTGATCGAGTTCATGGAGCTGACGACCGCCTGGGCGGAGAAGGCCCAGGGCCTCTCGCCCGCCGCGGCGAAACGGCTCTGTTCGCTGGGGGAGAAGGTGTTCCGCCTGGTGTGAACGGTTTTTGTCTCGACATTTCTCAAATATCAGAAATAACTAAAACAACAGACGGCACCCTATGAAGATCATCCTTCCAGGCGGCAGCGGCCACGTCGGCGCGGCGCTCATCCGGGCCTTCGCGGCGGAAGGGCACGAGTGCGTGGTGCTCGCCCGGGATCCGGCGCGCTACCGCGGTCCGGCGCGGGCGGTGGCGTGGGATGGGAAGGCGCTCGGGCCGTGGGCGGGCGAGTTCGACGGCGCCGGGGTCGTGATCAACCTCGCGGGCCGCACGGTCGACTGCCGCTACAGCGAGAAGAACCTGGCGGAGATGATGAATTCGCGCGTCGATTCGACCCGCGTGGTGGGTGAAGCCATCGCCGCCGCGGCGCGACCGCCACGAGTCTGGCTGCAAGCGGGCACGGCGACGGTCTACGGCCATCGCTACGACGCCCCGAACGACGAGGCCACCGGCATCATCGGCGATCCACCCGGCGTGCCGGCGGTCTGGCCGCGCAGCGTCGACATCGGGCTGAAGTGGGAAGCGGCGCAGGCCGCGGCCGCCACGCCGCGCACGCGCAAGGTCGCGCTGCGCACGTCGCTCGTCATGGGCCCCGCCAAGGGCGCCGTGTTCGGCGTGCTGGCCGGGCTGGCGAAGGCCGGCGTGGGCCGGCAGGGCGACGGACGCCAGTATGTGTCGTGGATCCACGAGGACGATTTTGTCGCCGCCGTGAAATTCCTGATCGCGCGCGACGACCTCGCCGGCGCGGTGAACCTGGCGTCGCCGCACCCGCTGCCCAACCGCGACTTCATGGCCGCGCTGCACCGCGCCGTCGGCATGCCGCTCTCGATCCCGGTGCCGGCGTGGGCGCTGGAGATCGGCGCATTTTTCCGCCGCACCGAGACCGAGCTCATCCTCAAGAGCCGCCGCGTCATCCCCAGCCGCCTGCTTGCAGCCGGTTTCACGTTCCGTCATCCCCATTGGCCGGAAGCGGCCGCCGATCTTTCCCGACAAACCCATCACCCCCTGCGCCTATGAAAATCCTCGCGGCAATTGTCGGAAGTTTGGATCCGCTTGGACGCACAAGCCGGCGGGTTTATGCACAATGGGGATTTGGGTTGGCGGCTGCGAAGATTCTGATCGACCGCGCCATCGCCTGCGCAATGGGCGCGAACTATTGGGGCTGGCTCAGCTATTGGGAGGCGACGGTCGGCAGCGACAAGGATCCGGCGGCAAGACAGACGTTGTTCGTTCTGTTGGCCGTGGCCGTGCCCTTCGTGGCGGTGGGAGTGCTGCTGACGGTGCGGCGCCTTCGGGACATCGGTGCGCCGCTCTGGCTGATGCTGTGTTTCTTTTTGCCGGCCGTGAATGTGGTGATGTTCATCCTGCTGTGCATTCTCTCCTCCCGCGACGGTCCACGGGTGGAATCGCCTCGGCGTGGCGTTCTAGGCTGGATGGTGCGAGTCTTCGCGCTGCGCAATCGCGCCAGCAGCGCCGTCATGGCCGTTTTGCTGACGATTCTGCTGATGGTGCCGATGACTTGGCTCAGCACGGTGGTCTTTCGCAGTTATGGGTGGGGCATCTTTGTGGGGATGCCGTTTCTCATGGGATTTCTAGCCACAACGCTGCATGGCGCCGTGGCGCCGCGGAGCCTCGGGGAAAGTCTGGTTGTGGGATTTCTGGCCACCGGCATCTGCGGCCTGGCGATCGTCGCCGTGGCCTTGGAGGGGCTGATCTGCCTGCTGATGGCAGTGCCCATCGTTCTCCCGCTGGTGATGCTGGGCGCGCTGGTGGGACACCGGCTGCAAACTGCTTTCTGGAACCGGAAGGAGGAAGTGGTCCGGCTATATGCGGTGGGTTGGTTGGCCCTGCCTCTGGCCTTCCTTCGCGAGAGCGGGGAAAATCCCCCGGTACAACTGGTATCCGCAACCACCAGCATCGAGATCGCCGCGCCCCCGGCAGCAGTCTGGCAGCAGGTGGTCGCCTTTTCGGAACTGCCGCCAGCCAAGGAGTTCGTTTTCCGCGCCGGTATCGCGTATCCTCAGCGGGCCACGCTCACCGGTCACGGCGTCGGTGCCGTGCGCCGCTGCGAATTTTCCACCGGCCCATTTGTGGAACCCATCACTGCTTGGGAGGAAAACCGGCGCTTGGCTTTTGATGTCGTTGCCCAACCCCATCCGATGCACGAGCTGTCGCCCTATCGAGCGATCGAGCCCCCGCATTTCGATGGGTTCTTTCACTCCGAGCGCGGGGAATTTCGATTAACCGCCCTGCCTGGCGGCCGGACGCGCCTCGAAGGCACCACGTGGTATACGCAGCGGCTGTGGCCTGCCGCCTATTGGCGCGTGTGGTCGGATTATCTGCTGCATGCCATCCACAGCCGCGTGTTGGCGCACATTCGCGAGGAGGCGGAGCGGATGACCGCCGTTCACGCTGAGGTTCCTGCGGCCGCATCCAGGGAGAAGGACAACTCAAGGTCTTAAACTGAACTCGCCGAACTCGGCGACCGCGGGGTCGCGCCACCAGAGGACGGAGGGCTTCGTGTTCTCCGGGCGGTCGGCGTCCTGCCAGCCGACGTTCAGGTGAAATGATTTCTCGCCCTCGGGCAGCGTGAAGAGAAACCGGCCCTCGAGCCCGGTGGCCGTGGCGCGCACGTCCGTGTCGGCGGTCTTGGTCCCGGCGAGACCGGTGCGCGCGTCGGTGCCGGCGGAGGTCCGCAGCCGCACGAGCAGTTTGTCCTGCAGCGCCTGCGGATCCGCGGCCGTCAGCACGCGGTCGTCCGTCGTGCGGACCTGCACCAGCACCTGCCGGCCGGAATATTCGACGGTGAAGGCAAACGCGCCGTCTTCCGGCCCCGACCAATCCCAGTCCTCCTGGATGACCATGGGTTGCCGCACCATCGTCACCGCCGAGGTGAATTCGACCGGCCCGGCGGCGGACAGCTGCGGGGCGAACGGCACAGGGTGCGGGGCGTCAAAGCGCAGCGATTTTGTGGCGGGCAGCACGACCGTCTTGCCGCCGAGCTCGTAGCTGCCCTCGAGCGTGAGTGACAGGGCGGCTTCGTTGGCCGCGTGCACGGTGGTCTCGCCGCCGAGTGCCACCAGTTCCACCGGCAGCGTGAGCGTCTGGCGCGGCGCGATCGTGCGCTCGACCTGCGTGGGCGAAAGGACGAACCCGTGCGCGGCGCCGAGCGCGCCCCCGACATGCAGCGGGAAATCCGTCGGGTTGCGGAATTCCAGCGGGATCGTGACGTGCTCGAAAGTCTCCTGGCTCGCGAACACCGGCGGCGCCTGCAGCCAGCTGCCGTCGCGGAGCGCGCGGACGCGCGGCACGGTGTCCTCGGTGATCAGGTCGTCCGGCAGGATGCCGTCGAGCGCGAGATTGGCCACGACCGGGCCGTCCGGCTTCATCGTCACCCACGTGACGTGGTCGAACTCGCCGACCTCCACGCCGCGCAGCGCCGAGCTGCCGCCGGCGGTCGCGAGCACGTAGGCGTCCATGCCGTCGACGAAGCTCTTGAGGTAGTTGTGGTAATGCGACGCGAAGACGGTGAACTTCCGGCCGCGCAACATTTCGCGGACCTGCTCGAAGCCCCGCTGGTCGGTCTCGCGCCAGAGTGGGCGGTGGAAGAACAGCATCGTCCAGCGCACGTTGGAATTCGCGGCGAGCGTCTGCTTCACCCACGCGAGCTGCTCCGCGCCGAGCCCGCCGAACGGGCGGTCCTCGGTGTGCAGGATGAGGAAGAGCACGTTTTGGTAGACGAAGCTCGACCACGGCGTCCCGTGCCGCGCCTTCCACGCCTCGAGCATGAGCGGGTTGCTGATGTCGTGGTTGCCCGGCACGTAGTGGAACGGCATCTGCAGCCGGTTCGCCAGCGCGTCGAACTCGTCCCACTGCGCGGCCATTACCTTCGGGTCGGTCGTGTAGCCGTCGATCAGGTCGCCGGTCGAGAGCACGAACTCCGGCTGCAGCAGGTTGAGCTTGGCGAGCGCCGACTCGTAGACCTCGGGTCGGTTGCCGCCGGTGCGGTCGGGCAGGATCGCGAAACGAAAGGTCCCGGGCGTGTTGTTCGGCGGGACGGAGGTAACGGCATGTGGCTCGGCGCAAGCGGGGCTGCAAAACAGGCCGAGGGTAACGAGGCAGAGGAAGGAGCGCGGGAGGAACATGGAGACGATCTCAATCCAAGGCATGGTTGGCCGCAAAAAGGCGCAAAAAATGAGGGAGCGAGTGAAGCTGACGAGGCGCCTATAGGCGCGCGGGGGATTTCCGGAGCATGACCAAAATCTTTTTGTGCCTCTTTGCGGCCAATACTGGTTTGATCAGGGCCGCGCTAGCCGCGTGGTGAAGTATTCGAAGAACGCCTGAGCATCCACGGTCAGCGCGACCTGCGCGTTGGACTTCTCGCCGGCGACCTCGCGCGTGAGGCCGTCGGCCTCGACCACGACGTGCAGCGGCGTGAGCGGCGCGATGCCGGGTGTGGCGACGAGCGCGACCGCGAGGTTGTCGAAGAGCGTCGGGTTCTCGCCCTTCCAAGTATTGGTGTGGCGCCAGATCGAGTTCAGCGCGGCGAGGGCGTCGGTGACGCGCGAGCCGTGCGAGAAGATGGCCACGCGGCCAGCGGGCGTGAGCGACAGCGAGCCAGTCGAGTCGAGCGGTGCGACGAGCAGCGGCACGCCCGAGGCGAACACGGCCTGCGCGGCCTGGGCGTTGGACTTGATGTTCCACTCCGGCTCGGGCTTGGAGCCGGCGGCGTAGCCGTGGCGGAAGGCGCCGCCCATGAGCGCGATGGCCTTGATCTTTTTCGCGATCGCGGGATCGGACGCCAGCAACGCGCCGACATTCGTCAGTTCGCCGACCGCGATGATCGTGATCTCGCCGGGGTGCGCGTTGACCTGGTCGCGCAGGAATTCCACGCCGCCCCTTTCGTGCAGCGCGGGCGACGTGTAGCCCTTCGCCCAGTCGCACTGGGCCATGTACTGCGGGGCGGTCGTGGTGCCGGCGTAGACCGGGACCTCGGGCCGGCCGGCGACGGCGAGGAATTTCGCCGCGAGCCGGGCGCGCGCGACGGCGTCGCCCGACACGGTGGTCACGCCCACGAGCTTGAGCTCGGGGCTGCCGAGGATCTGCGCGAGGGCGTAGGCGTCGTCGATGTCCGTGCCGATGTCGGTGTCGAAGATCACCGGGACCGGCGCGGCGGAGAGGGCGAGGGGCAGCGCGAGCAGCGCCAGGAGCGAATGGGGGTGGAAGCGCATGCGGCTAGCATGGGCACGCCGGTGCGCGGCGAAAGCGCAAAGACAACCCGCTTGCCGCCGTTCCGCCGCCTGCCAGCCTCGCGGCGTGAAAGTCACGGCGGACGACATCGCGCAGCTCCTCGCCAGCCCGCCGCCGCGCCCGGTGCCGGCGCATGTGCTCGGAGCCGCGCGCAAGGGCACCGCCCCGTGGAGCACCGCGGTCTTCGGCCTGTTCTTCGGCTCCTTTGGGATGATCTTCCTCGTGATCTTCTTTCCCTGGCGGATCGCCGACGAGTGGCGGCTGGCGGCATCCGGGTCCACCGCCACCGGCGAAGTCACGGCCGTTCGGGATACGAACATGAGCGTGAACAAGCGGAGGGTGTCGGAATACCGGTTCACCTACACGCCGGCAGGTGGCGGGCACCACGCTTCAGCCTGTTATGCGACGCGGGGCCGCTGGGCGGTAGGCGACCGCGTGAACGTGCGTTACCTGGCCGGGCAGCCGGAGCTGGCGTGCATCGAGGACGGTCGCCTGAACCAGGCCGGCGCGTTCGGCAGCTTCACGCTCATCTTTCCGGCCGTGGGCTACGGCATGGTCGGGTGGTTCATTTTCCAGCGGAGCCGCACGGCGAAACTGCTCCGCGCCGGCCAGCTGGCCGAGGTGGACATCGTTGCCGTCGAACCGACCAGCACGCGGGTCAACAACCGTCGGGTCTACAAGATCACGCTTTCGAGTCCAGCGCTGGGCGCGCAGCCGGTGGTCGTCAAGCGGCTCAACGAAACCGACATCGCCCTGGCGGACCGGCATCTCGCGGACAAGCAGCCGGTGTTCGTGCTCTACGATCCGCGCCGGCCGAACGCGCTCGTTTTTCCCGAAGGTTTGATCGAACCTTAGTCTCCCTTTCGGAGGGTTTGACCACGGACGCATCACCTCACGGCGCTGCCACTTGGTGCGCTCCGCCTGATAGGCTCCGCAGTGGGTTTCGGGGGTCGGCTAATCGCCGACAGAGGATAAAACAGGTAAACAAGCGGCGATCAGCCGCGCCCCGGAACCAAAACCGGAGCCTATCAGGCGGAGGGCTCTTCCAAGCAGCGCCGTGAGGTGATGCATCCGTGGTCAAAAAAGATCGATGCCCGATCCGCCTCAGAACGGGAAGCCGAGCGAGAACAGCACGGTGCCCGACGGGTCGTGGGGCCGGGGATTCAGGTTGTGGCCGTACTCGACGCGGACCGGGCCGATGACGGTCTGGTAGCGCAGGCCGAGGCCGGCGGAATAAAGTTTCTCCGAAAACGGCCAGTCCGCCATGCGCGCGGCGGTGCCGAGGGCATCGAAGAAAACCACCGCGGACCACTTGCTGGTCAGCGCCTGCTCGAGCTCGATGTTGGCGAGCGTGTACGCCTTGGCGCCGATGAACAGGCCGCTGGCGTCGCGCGGCGCCGCCTCGCCCTTCTGGTAGCCGCGGATGGAGCTCTCGCCGCCGGGGAAGAACAGGACGTTGACCGGCACCGGCGTGCGCTCGGGCGCGCCCAGCGTGGTGACCACGCCGTCGGACAGGCCGAAGTGCAGCCACCGGCCCTTGCCCCACGGGGTGTGATAGGAGGCGCTCATGACGAGCTGCTGGTAGACCACCTCGCTGCCGAGTTCCTTGCCGGCCTGCTCGAGTTGCAGGCGCAGGTGGTAGCCCTTGTGCGGGCGCAGCGGGTTGTCGCGCCGGTCGCGCAGGATGCCGAGGTTCACGCTGCCGACGTTGACCTGCGTGGCATCCGTGGCGCTGGTCGCCAGCTCGTTGTCGGCGGCCCGCACGTGCTTGAAGGTGTAGCCGGTGGTCAGGATCACGCCCAGCGCGCGCACCGGGAACTGCAGCGAGAGGTTCGCGCCGTATTCCTCGCGCTCGAAGGAAAGCTCCTCGCGGCGCAGCCCGAACAGGCGCGCGCTGCCGTCGATCGTGCTGCCGAAGAGCGCGGGCACGGTGTAGGTGTAGTCGCCCTCGGTGCTCTTCATCGACTGGATGACCTTGAGGCTGTCGGCGTGGGCCAGGCCGAAGAGGTTGTAGTGGCGCCACTCCACGCCGCCGCGGAGCTGCTCGTAGCTGCCGTAGCCGGCGAGCAGATTGACCTCCTGGCGGCGGCCCTCGATGAGATCGTAGACGACGTCGCGCGTGCCGGCGTCCGGCGGGGCGTACTCCATCGTGACCTGGCGGAAGACGCCGAGGCGCGAAATGCGCGCCTGGCTGTTGTCGAAGCGGATCGGGTTCAGCAGTTCGCCCGGCTGGCCGCGCACCAAGCGGCGCAGCGTCGACTCCTTCGTGTAGTGGTTGCCGGTGAAGCGCACGGCGCCGACGTGCACCACGGGGCCGGGCGTGACCTCGGCGACAACCGTCACGGACTTCGTGCCGTCGGCCGCGTCCAGCGGGTGCGGGGTCAGCTTGACCTGCACGTCCGGGTGGCCGCGGACATAGTACCAGCGCCGGATTGCGGTGGTGGTGGCCTGCCGCCAGAGCGAGGTCCAGGGCTGGGCGGGCGGAATGGGCGCGAGATCGTCCGGCGCGGTGCTGCCGTCGCTGATGGCGAACTCCAGGCCCGTGACCTGCCAGCGCCGGCCTTCCTGCACGACGATCCGCACGCGTACGTCGCCCTTCGCGCGGTCCATGGCCGCCGGTTCGGCGGTCACGGCGGCATCGGCGTAGCCCTGCTGGCGCAGCGATTCCTCGAGGTTGCCCATCGATTTCGCCAGGCGGTCGGGCGAGTAGAGGCGTTCCGAGGCGATCGGGATGAGGGTGTTCTCGCCGACGAAATACCCGCGCGCGTCCTTTTCCCCCAGCGTGTGCAGCCCGGTGAACTTCACCTCCTGCAGCGTGAAGCGCCGGCCGCGGTCGAGGCGCAGCGTGGCATTTTTCACCGCCAGCGGGCGCGGGAGCGGATGATCGAGCCGCGCGTCGAGCGGGTAGGCGGCGTGCTGTCCGTCCGTCGTCTCGACCTCCGCCACGAGGCCGGGTTCGAGGTAGCCATCGTCATTGACGCTGCCGAGCAACACGAGCGCCGCGTCCTCCAGCGCCGCCGCGTCGAGCACCTCGGCCTGCTGCCCGCCGAGGAGGAGCTTCAGGCGTTGCTCGGCCTTGCGGTTGCCGAACCAGCCGAGGCCGCGCACGTGCAGCTCGGCCGCGGGGAGCGGAATGAAACACAGCAAAGCAAGCAGGAGGGTTGCATGGAGGCGGGGTGCCCTCACCCCGCGGGTTGCCGGCGGCTGGAGGCGGGACCATTGGTCCCGCGGGTTGGCGGCAACGACGGCCATGCCCCGCGGGACTGGTAGTCCCGCCTCCATTTTTGGAAAATCTCCGATGCTATTTTTTCTTTTCAACCGGAACGCTCTCCTGGGTGTAGGCGCGCCACTTGAAGCCGCCGTTGTAGCTGTCGAAGCGGTCGTACTCGCCGACGAGCGAGGAACGTTCGCCGAGCTTGTATTCGAATTCGTAGGTGTCGCGGCCCTGCTCGGAGACCTCCGCGCCCGCGGAAATCTCCAACCGGTTCTCGCCGCCGGCGCCGAGGTCCTGGAAGAGGCCGCGGCTGAGGTAGGCGCCGAGCAGCGCCAGGCGCTGCGCGCCCGACGAGCTGGTCGTGGTGGCCGCCATGCTCTCCGGCGGCTGGCCGGTCATGACGAGCAGCAGCACCTCGCTCGGCTCCAGCGCGGGCGAGGAGGTCAGCAGGATGTTGGGCGAAGGCAGCTCGCCGGTGGCCTCGAGCTGCAGCTGGTAGTCGCGGCGCTGCGACGTGGCGGTGAGGGCGACGACGGCGTGGAAGGGATCCGCCTCGCGCAGGCGCACGCTGCCGCTCTTGACCGTGAAGGTGGCGAAGGGAAACAGCACGCGGCCCTCGTCGGTGGTGACCTCGCCGACCGCGCGCGGCTCGCCGAGCGTGCCGCCGAGGCGGAAATGTCCCGAGGCCGTGCCATTGAACACCGAGGTGCGCAGGCGGATGCTCTTGCGCGCCGTCACGTCGACCGCGAGCGGCCAGTGCGCGTAGGGTTCGGCGGCCACGGAGAAATACGGCGGCTGGCGCGTCACGCCCTTGGCCGACGGCAGCAGCGTGCGGAGGTTGAGGCTGGCGAGCAGGAGGCAGTCGCGCACGTCGATGCGGCCGCCGAGCGTGACGGCGCCGGCGGCGTTGGTGTTCGCCTGCAGGTCGAAGTCGGCGCGCAGCAGCAGGCCGGTGTTGCGCACGATGGGAAGGTTCTGCCCCTTCAGGCCGAGCGCGAGGCGCGGCGCGCCGCCGGGCACGAAGGTCACGCCGCCGGTCAGTGCGACGGGTTCGCCGCCGAGCTTCGCGGTGAGCTTCTGGATGTTCAGCTGGCGGTCCTCGAGGACGAGGTCGGCCTGGATTTCCTGCAGCGTGCCGAAGGGCGGGAGCGGGCGCGACGCGGCGTCGGTCAGGTGGAGCTCGCCCGACAGTTTCCCGCCCTCGTGCAGGGCGACGCTCGCGCGCAGGAAACCCTGGGCGGCGACGAATTTCGGGAAACGCCGCGCCACCGGCGCGAGGTCGGCGTTGGCGATGTCGACGCGCGCGGTCGCCTGCGTCCAGTCGAACGCCGCGGGCTGGCGCCACAATTTCTGCCAGCCGGTGTCGTCCATCGGCAGCCGGCCGGTGGCCTTCACGGGCTGGCCGTCGACGTTGGCGGAGAGGTCGGTCACGGTGACGGCCGTGCGCTCGAGGTGCACCGCGACCGCGAGGTCGGCCAGGTCGGGCAGCGCGTACTGGAAACGCCGCCCGTCGGGCGCGAGGCGCTTCGCTTTCAACTGGATGTCGCCCGTGGGCTGGCGCGCGGTGCCGCCGAGGTTGATTTTCGCCGCGGGCTGCTCGAGCTGCACGCCGGTGAAGGTTGCCAGCGTGGCCCACAGCGGCGAGTCGGGTTCGGTGGCGGCGGTGAATTCCAGCGGCCCGTTCTCGTCGAGGCGCAGCTGCGGCGAGGGCACGTTCACCCAGGAAACCGGCAGCCGGCCGGTGGCGTGGGTGAGTTCGCGGCCGGACTCCGTCACCGTGAGTTCGCGCAGGCGGACACCGTCGCCGTCGCCTTCCGCCGCCAGTTTCACCTCCGCCGGCTGGGGCGTCATCGCGATGCGGGCGGTCGCCTCGGTGGAGAAGATGAGGACGCCGTTCTTGAAATGTCCCGCGGCCTGCAAGGCGTGCAGCTGCCACGCCGGGCCGGCGAGTGTGATCCAATCCTGCAGCCAGGCGGAGTCGAAGCCGGTCACCCCCAGCGCAAAGGATTCGTCGGCGCCGCCGTGGCCGCTGAACGTGAGTCGTCCGGCCGGACCGCCCAGTTCCAGCGCCTCGACCGCCCACACCGGCTCGCGGACAACGCGGACCGGACGCGCCAGTTGCCAGACCGGCTGGCCGGCGGGCGAAACCTGCAGCTTCGCGAGCTGCAGGCTGTCGGCGTCGACCGTGCCGGCGAGCTCGAGCGTCGAGCCGCCGGTGCGGGTCGTGGCGGAAAATTCCACGGCCTTTCCCTGGCTCCGCCAGGTGCCATCGATGTCAGTGGCGTGGAGCGGCGTGTGGGTGAGCCCGCGAACCTTGGCCGATCCGGTGAGGCGCGGTGCGTCCAGCGGGCCTTCCGCGGTGGCGGAAATCTCCGCCGTGGTCCATGAGGTACCGGCCGGCAGCCAGCGCTTGAACCACGCGGCGTCCAACCGGGCCTGCGCCGAAACATCCGCGAGCTCGCGGGTCTGCCAGTTGATTTTGCCCTTCGCGCTCGCGCGGCTGGATTCGTCGAGCTGCGCGCTCAGTTCGGCCACCTCGAGCTCCGGCCACTGCAGGCGGCCGCGCGCCGACGCCTGCTTCAAATTCAGGCCGGGCAGTTCCACGTCGGCGAACTCCAGCGCGAAATCCTGGCGCGCCGCGGCATCGCGCCCGCTCACGGTCACGGTGCCCTCGGCACGGCCGTGGGCGTCGATCCACGGCATCTTGCCGAGGTCGACCTTGACCGCGAGCTGCGCAGGTCCGACGTCCGCCGGTTCATCGAGGCTGAACGTCACCGGCGCGCTGAGCCGGCCGGTGGCGAACGGCGCGTCGATCGCGAGCGTGGTCACGGTGACAGCACGCAGGCTGCCGCGCGCGGCGGCGTGGACGGAAAGCGGCGGGACCTTCTTGGCGTCGGCCATGGGCACGGCGTCCGCATCGGCGGTGAGCTCGAAGGCGCCGTCGCGCCAGGCGAACTTCGCGCCGCCGTGGATCGCGGCATAGGGCACGCCGAGCTTCACGCGCGTCGCCGGCACCTGCCAGTTTTCCGCGGTGACGCTGGCTTCGTCCGGCAGCCAGCCGCCGGGGGAGGGAAACCGCGCGGCCAGCCGCGCCGGCTGGTCCCACAGCGCAAGGCTGCCCGTGGCGTCGGCGCCGGACCACGCCAGCTCCAGGCGGCCGGTGTTGTCGGCGGTGCGGGCTTTCAGGGCGAAGGTGTCGCCCGGGGTCAGGTCGGCCGCGAGCTTGAGGCCGGCGATGCCGAAACCGTCGGTGTGCAATTCGCCGTCGTGCCACGCGAGCTGCGCAAAATAGAGCCGCGGGCCGAAGCCGCGCACCTCGCCGTTGGCGACGTCCGCGCGCGGCAGCCAGGTGGTCAGGTAGCCGGCGACGCGCTGCAGGATGCGGTGGAGCCCGATCCAGCCGCTGTCGGGCTTGGGCGGCGTGGTGCTTTTCGGGCCGGGGCCGGGCTGCACGCGCCAGTTCTCCGCGCGGAGCAGCGGCGGTGTGCCGCCGAGGCGCTGCGCGAGCCAGAGCAGCGGCGTGGGCGCCTCGACCTGGCCGGCGGTCACCTCGACCGCGGGATGGGTGTAGCGCACCTGCCGGATGCGGAAGTGCGCGTACCCCTCGCGCTCATAGCGGTCGTACGTGATGTTCCAGTGGGCGAGGATCGGGCGCAGCGGCACGTCCAGCCACCACGGGAGGAACAGCAACGCCACCCCCGCGACGGCCAGCCCAAGCAGAAGGATCTTCAGCCAGCGGGACATGACTCAGAAGTGACCCCGCCCGGAGACGGAGGTTGCGCGAAGAAAGCACGCTTTGACAGGCTTGGGCGGCATCCGAGAGAAAATGGAGGCGGGGTGCCCTCACCCCGCGAGGCATTGCACGCGAAAGCACCAATCCGCGGGGTGAGGGCACCCCGCCTCCACGGAGAGATCAGTAAACCTGTTCGGCGAGGAGTTGGAAGAGCTCGGCTTCCGTGACCGGCCTTTGCCAAGCCTACGGTCCGGCAAGTGCGCTTTAGTAGACCTGTTCAGCGAGGAGTTGGAATAATTCCGCCTCGCTGATGCGGCGCTGCGCCATGGAGTCGCGCTCGCGGAGGGTGAACGTGTCGCCGGGCTTCTCGATGGTGTCGAAGTCGATCGTCACGCACCACGGCGTGCCGGCCTCGTCCTGGCGGCGGTAGCGTTTGCCGATGGCGCCGCCGTCGTCGTACTGCACGGCGTAGTTGCGCTTGAGCTTTTCGAAGAGGGCGCGGGCGCGGGCCGTGAGCTGCTCCTTGTTCTTGAGCAGCGGGAGCACGGCGACCTTCACCGGGGCGATGCGCGGCGAGAACCGGAGCACGGTGCGCTGCTCGACGTTGCCCTTCTCGTCCTTCACGTCCTCGACCGCGTAGGCGGCGGTGAGCACGGCGAGGAAGATGCGGTCGGTGCCGACGGCGGGCTCGATCACGTGCGGGACGAACTTCTTCTTCGTCGCCTCGTCGAACATCTCCTGCGGCTTGCCGCTGGCGTTGGCGTGCTGCGTGAGGTCGTAGTTGCCGCGGGCGGCGATGCCCCAGAGCTCCTGTACGCCGAACGGGTACTTGAACATGATGTCCACCGTGCCGCGCGAGTAGAACGCGAGCTTCTCCTTCGGGTGGGCGTAGCGCGAGAGGTGCGAGGCGGGCAGGCCGATGCTCTTCAGCCAGTTTTCGCACCAGCTGATCCACTCCTCGTGGGCCTTGGCCCAGTCGGCGTCCTCGTGGATGAAATATTCCATCTCCATCTGCTCGAACTCGCGCGAGCGGAAGATGAAGTTGCGCGGCGTGATCTCGTTGCGGAACGACTTGCCGACCTGCGCGATGCCGAACGGCAGCTTCACGCGCGTGGTGTCGATGACGTTCTTGAAGTCGACGAACATGCCCTGCGCCGTCTCGGGGCGGAGATAGGCGACGGACGAGGCGTCCTTCAGCGCGCCGACGTTCGTCTCGAACATCATGTTGAACGCGCGCGGCGGCGTCAGGCTGCCCGGCTCGCCGGTGGCGGGCGAGGGGATGAGCGGGATCTCCTCGACGGTGGCCTCGGTGAAGTCCTTGGCGACGACCGGCGCGAGCGCGCCCTGGAGCGCCTTCTTGCGCTTGAAGGACTCGGCGGCTTCCTGGAGCTCGGCGGCGGTCTTCTCGCTCTCGAGCGCGGAGACGTAGCCGGCGACCTTGCCGTCGATGGTGACCGGCGACCAGAACAGCTGGTCGGCGCGGTAGCGCTGCTTCGACACCTTGCAGTCGACGAGCGGGTCGGTGAAGCCGGCGACGTGGCCCGACGCCTCCCAGACCTTCGGGTGCATGATGATGGAGGTCTCGATGCCGACGATGTCCTCGCGGCGGTGGACCATGTCGCGCCACCAGCAGTCGCGGATGTTGCGCTTCAGCTCGACGCCGAGCGGGCCGTAGTCGAAGAAGCCGTTGAGCCCGCCGTAGATTTCGGACGACTGGTAGATGAAGCCGCGGCGCTTCGCGAGCGAGACGAGGGCTTCCATGAGGTTCGGGTTGTCGGCGGATTCGGGCATGACGGAAATGCGGAGTGCGGAGTGCGGAGTGCGGAGTGCGGAGTGCGGAGTGCGGAGTGCGGAGTGCGGAGTGCGGGACCGGTATGTAAAAAGCGGGCTGCCGAGTGAAGAGTCTGACCGGAAAGCGGTCAATGCCGTGGTTTGGGTCCATTCCGAAGTCTGCAATCCGAATTCCGCATTTCCCCACTATCCGTTTGCCAGAAACCAAGGCGACGGTCAGCAGTCTCACCCAGTCATCCCCCATGAAAACCCTCGCGCGCGTCCTCCTGCTCACCCTCCTTGCCTTCGGCCTCACCACGGGCCGGGCCGAAACCAAACCGGGCTACAAGGTCGTGGTCGAAATCACCTTCGACGAGAAGGGCGCAGCCGAGGACGGCAAGATCGTCGAGAGCGACGACCCGTCGGGTTCGCAGCTGCTCAACCAGATCGCGCTCAACCTCGCGGCCCAGGTGAAGCAGCCGGCGCGCGAGGAGAACGGGAAGCCGGTGAAGTTCAAGGCGCGCGCGCCGTTCGACTTCCCGGTCGACGACGACGAGGGCCCGGCCGCCAACAACGCGCCGAAGCCGGCGCTGCACAGCGCGGTGCAGCCGGTTTATCCCGAGAACCTCGCGGCGACCAGCACGGTCGGCGGCGCCATCCTCGAGCTCCTCATCGGCGCCGACGGCGGCGTGCGCAGCGTGCGCGTGATGCGCGCCTCGCACCCCGAGTTCGGCCAGGCGGCCCGGACCGCCGTCGAGAAGTGGGTCTTTGTCCCGGCGAAGAAGGACGGCGTGGCGGTCGAGAGCCGCTGGCGCATCGCGGTGAACTTTTCCATCGACGGCCGCGAGCCCGAGTGGCGCTGGCGCATCGCCCCGCGCCCGAGCCTCGGCTCGCACACGGTCGTCCGCGCCAAGCTGCCGGCCCAGCCCACCCCCGCCCCGGCGGCGCCGGAAGAAAAGAAGTAAGCGGCGGGGACGCCGCGCCCACTTCGCGCTTGCGGGGTGGGTGGCCCGGACAAGGGTGGCGGCATGAAAGTCTCGTTCACCGCGAAGGAATACCGCCAGCTCCTCGAGCTGGTGCACCTGGGGATGTGGGCCGTCACCGCCTACCAGGGTGAGGACACCGCCGCCGCCAAGCGCTACTTCGCCTTCGACCAGCGCCTGCTGGAGATGGCCACCGACCTCGGGTGCGCGGACCTCGTGGAGGAACGGGAGGACAAGACGCTGCAGCCCGCGCCGAAGCTGTCGGAGGACGAGCGCATCCGCGACATCCAGAGCGAATTCCAGAACGACGTCTTCTGGCACGAGCTCGTGGCCCGCCTCGCCGAGCGCGACGTCGGCGGCGAGCAGGCCAAGCGGTCGATGGAAACGCCGGGCGTCGAGCCGCCGCCCTCGCGTGAGGAGCAGCTCAAGCAGGTCGAGAAGCGCTACTGGGACGAGTTCGAGAAAAACGACCTCGCCCACGTCGTGGTCCTGCGCGGCGGGCGGGGGTGATTTTTGCCGGGCCGGCGCGTGTCACCGGGCCGCCTTCGAGGTCCGCCGGCGAGCGGCGACCCTACAGCAAGCCACGCTCAGTAGCACACGCCGGCTTTCCTATACGCGAAGTGCATCAGCCACGGCGAGCGCGGCGGGCACCGAGACCGACCAGAGAGGCCCGAGCACGCAGCGGAAGATAGTGGGGCGCGCAGATCCAATGGATCAGCTCGTTGGTGTCGCCCTGGTGGCTTTCGCCGTGTTCGGCAAACCACTGGCCGGCGGTTTGGCGGGGCTGGCCCAGGCCCCGGAGGGGCGCGGTGGCACAAAAATGCGAATTTGCGGTCTCGGGGGCGAGCATACATTACACCCCACCATGAAAAGCGTCCGTTACCTCGCCGCCCTGTTCCTCCTGCCCCTGGTCCTCTCCGCCGCCGACCGCCTCCTGAAGGCCGATCCCGCGAAATCCTACGTCGACGTCGACGTGAAGGTCACCATCGGCAGCTTCACCGCCCACCTCGACCGCTACGACCTGGCGGCGACGATCGACGCCAAGAACAAGTTCAAGACCGGCGTGCTCACGTTCAAGTTCGCCGACCTCAAGACCGGCAAGCCCGACCGCGACGAGGCCATGGTCAAGTGGCTCGGTGGCGACGACCCGGCCGGCAAGTTCGAGATCGGCATCATCGCGCTGACCCCCGACGGCCAGGGCCGCGTCACCGGCAATCTCACCTTCCACGGCACCAGCGTCCTGGTGGAGTTCCCGGTGCTCGTCATCCGCGACGGCAACGACTACACGATCACCGGCGAGGCCACCGTCGACTACACCAACTGGGGCCTGAAGAAGATCCGCAAGGCCGGCCTGATCACGGTCGATCCCGAGGTGAAGGTGCGCTTCAAGTTCGCCGGCACCGCCGTCGACGCCCCGCCGGCGCCCGCCAAGTGACGATCGGGCCACGGGCCGCCCCGCTTTGCCCAATTTCCTAGGGCGCGGGGGCTTCGGGGGATTTGCAGGCTTGCCATCACGGGAACGCGCCGCTGGAAATGTGTCCCATGCACGCCAAGACACGCCTGGTTGCCGCTTTCTTTTCGACCCTAACGCTGGCTGCGGGCCTCAGCGCCGCGGACACCCCCACCAAGACCGAGTATTTCGACACGGCGCCGATCACCGGCACGCCGCTGGGTGACGCCAAGTTCAGCTTCGTCGACGGTTCCGACCCGGCGGTCGCCCCGATCGCCAAGGCCGGCTTCGACGAGATCGCCCGCGTCGGCGGCCTCATGGTGAACCAGGTCGGCCAGGCGCTCGTCAGCGACGATCTCGGCACAATGGTCAGCGTGATGCACCTCAAGAACCTCGCCCTGCCGAAGCCCATGGCCGGCAAGCCCGCGGTCACCGCGATCAAGCGCACGAGCCTCATGATCCGCGACCCGCACAACAAGCCGGACGCCGCCGATGCCGCCGCGCTCGAGAAGATCCACCAGCAGCTGATGGACGACCAGAAGCCGGACGCGATGATCGTGCAGCGCGTGGACCGCCCGAACCAGCCGACCGAGTGGCGCGTATACCGCCCGATCGCCGCCTCCAAGACCTGCCTGGCCTGCCACGGCGACCCGAAGACCTTCAAGCCCGAGGTGAAGGCCGCCCTCGACAAGCTCTATCCCGAGGACAAGGCCACCGACTACTCCGCCCAGGAATGGCGCGGCGTGATCCGCGTCTCGCTCGCGGAGGCGAAGTAAGTCCGGCGCACCCGGCGGAAAAATTTCAGGCGCACCGAAAGGTGCGCCTTTTTTGCGCCTGAGACGTTGGTGGAACCTGACCTCCGGGCAGGTTGAGGGATGCCGCGTTCACACAAAGCCCGCCCGGAGGTCGGGCTCCACCTTGGCAGCCCGGCGCCCTCATCACGCATCCAGCGTCACGTCGCCCTTCGGGTGCGCGAGGCAGGTCAGGCAGGTGCGCGCCTCGAGCGGGATGCCGGGGGGCTGCACGTAGGTGACGTCGCCGGAATGGAGCGCCACCACGCACGTGCCGCAGTTGCCCGCGCGGCAGCCGGAAGTGATCGCGATCCCGGCGCGCTCGGCGAGGTCGAGCAGCGAGCCCTGCGCGCCGTCCCACGCGCGCGTCAGGCCGCTCTTGCGGAACGTCACCATCGCGGCCGCGCCCGGCGCGAGCTCGGCGGTGGCGAGGCTCACGCGCTTCACGCTCGACGGGCCGAACGCCTCGAAGTGCAGGTGCGCGTCGGGCACGCCCCAGTCCTTCAGGCCGGCGGTCAGCGACTCCATCATCGGGCCGGGGCCGCAGTAGTAGAAACGGAAATTGTTCGATGGGAGCTGCTGGCGCAGGAGCTCGACCGTGACGCGCCCCGGCACGTGGTAGTCGGTGCCGAGGATGTCGTCGGTCCCGGCGCGCGAGTAGCAGACGCGCACGTTGATGTGCGGGTTGTCGCGCGCGATCATCGTGATCGCCTGCTTGAAGATGTGGTCGCGCCGGTTGCGCACGCCGTAGAAGAACCACACCGGGCGGCGGCTGCGCTGGTGCACCAGCGTCGTCAGCATGCTGAAGATCGGCGTGAGGCCGATGCCGCCGCCGATCAGCACGACCGGCTCGGGATCGGACGGCTCGAGGAAGAACTGGCCCGACGGCGCGCGGACGTCGACGATGTCGCCTTCGCGCACCTGCTCGTGGAAATAGGTCGAGCTGAGGCCCGCCGGCGCGCCCGGGCCCTGGACCACGCGCTTGATCGTCACGCGGTACTGCCCCTCGTGGGCGCGGTCGCTGATGCTGTAGCAGCGGATCACCTGGCCGGAGCCGTGCGGGTTGGGCAGGCGGAAGGTCAGGTACTGGCCGGGCTTGAAATCCGGCAGCGCCTTGCCGTCGTGCGGGACGAGCGTGTACGAGCAGACGTCGGCGCTCTCGATCTGCTTGCGGCGGACGACGAACTTGCGGAAGCCGCTCCAGGCGAGGGGCACCTCGGCGAGCAGGCGGCGCTTCTCGCGCATCGTCGCGAGGTTCTCCTCGAACTGGCGGAACTCCAGCGCCTGCCGCCGGGCATCGGCGCGGGTTTGCATCACGCGCGCCACCACCCCGAGCGCGAGCCGTGCGATCACCAGCAGGATGAGGGCGGCGCCGAGATAGTTCCAAAGCATGGTCGGAAAGGGACGGCGGGTGCAGCCGCGCGGGTAGTTCAGGCGATTTCGCGGCGGAGACAAACGGAATATGTCGCTTCCCATTCCGGCAAAAATGGCGTGGCATGGTGCCTGCAACCACCGGATGAGCACCCCGACGGAGTCCCCCATCAAAAACCACGCCACACGCCGCCGCCCGTTTCCCGCCGCCCGGCTCGCCGGATTGATCGCCGCCGCCTTCCTGGCCGCGGCGCCCCTCGCGGCGACGCCGGACGCCGCCAAGGTCCTCGGTCCCGCGTCGTGCGCCGAATGCCACCCGTCGGAAATCGAGATCTGGAAGAAGACGCTGCACTTCAAGTCGCTCTACCAGACACACCGTTCGCCCGAGGCGGCGAAGATCGTGGCCGCGCTCGGCCTGCAGCCGATGAAGACCGAGCCGCAGTGCGCGCAGTGCCATTACCTTGAGAAGGAAACCGACGGTGTCACCGAAATCGCCGCCGCCATCTCCTGCGAATCCTGCCACGGCGCGGCCAAGGACTGGGTCGACGTCCACGGCGATTACGGCAAGGGCTTCAAGGTGAACACCGAGCCCGCCGCGCACCGGCTCGAGCGCCGCGCTGCCGCCGTCGCGCAGGGCATGACCAATCCCGACGACCTCTACGGCCTCGGCCGCAGCTGCTACGGCTGCCACGTCATCACCGACGAGAAGCTCGCCAATGTCGGCGGCCACCCCACCGGCAGCACCGGGTTCAACCTGGTGGCATGGACCCAGGGCGAGGTGCGCCACAACGTGCTCCGCAACGGCGGCAAGGCCAACCCCGAGGCCCCGCTGCCGGTCCGCCGCCGCCTGCTCGCGCTCGGCTGGATCCTCGAGACCGAGTTCAGCCTCCGCGCCACCGCGCGGGCGACCGAGAAGGCGACCTACGGCGTCACCTACGCGCGCCGCGCCGACGCCGCGCGCAAGATGCTCGGGAAAATCCAGGCGCTCGCGCCGACGCCCGAGCTCGAGGCCATCCTCGTTGTCGTGCGCCCGGTGGGCCTGAAGCTGAACAACCGCGCCGAGCTCAACGCCGCCGCCGACCAGGTCGCCGCGCTCGGCCGCGCCTTTGCCGACCAGGTCACCGGCGAACAGCTCGCCGGCCTCGACAGCCTCCTGCCCGGCGCCGACGCCTACAAGGGCACGCCGTTCGAAATCGCCGCGACGCCCTGAGTTTCCCGCCATGGCCAAAGCCAGCAGCCGCCCGCCGCTCTTCTCCGGATCCGTCCCGCCGCTTTCGCGCGCGACGCGCCTGGCCGAGCCCGAGCGCTGGGACACGCCGTTCAACCGCGACATGACCGATGCGGAGGTCGACGAGCTGCTGGCGCACCCGCTGTTCGCCACGACCCGCGCCGAGCGCTTTCCCTCCCGCATCCCGCTGCGCGGCGTGCTGAAGAACGACACCAGCATCCGCGACTTTTTCCCCGGCGAGATCATCGTGCGCAAGGGCGACTACGGCCACTCGGCCTTCATCATCCTGAAGGGCGCGGTGCGCGTCTTCACCCGCGAGCCGGCCGACGAGGTTCTCGGCCGCCGGCCGCCGGTGCGGGCGTCCGTCTTCGGCAGCCTGAAGCGCTGGCTCCGCCGCCCGCACTTCGCGGAGCAAACCACGCCCGGCACCGCGGGTGGCGTCGCCGCCGAGTCGCGCATCTTCCTGCAGGACATTCCCGGCGTGCTCGATTCCGACCAGACCGTGCGGCTCGAGCCGGGCGAGCTGTTCGGCGAGATCGCCGCGCTCGGCCGCACGCCGCGCACCGCGACCGTGGTGGCCGACGGCCCGGCGCGCCTGCTCGAGATCCGCTGGCAGGGCCTGCGCGAGCTGCGCAACTACGCGCCGGAGTGGAAGGCCGAGATCGATTTCCGCTACCGTCAGCGCAGCCTCCTGCGCCACCTGCAGGAAACGCCGCTCTTCCACGGCCTCGACGCCGACACGCTCGAGCAGGTGGCCGACGCCACGCGCTTCGAGACGGTCGGCGAGTTCGACTGGCACGGCGCCTACAACCGCTCCGGCGACCGCGAGCGGCGCGAGCACGAGACGCTGATCGCGCGGCAGGGCGACCACCCGAGCGGCCTGTTGCTCGTGCGCAGCGGCTTCGCGCGGGTCAGCAGCAACTACAACCACGGCGAGCGCACCGACAGCTACCTCGGCAAGGGCCAGTCCTTCGGCCTGCCGGAAATCGTCGCCGGCTGGCGCCGGCGCAGCCCCGTGCCCCTGGCCCAGAGCCTGCGCGCGCTCGGCTACACCGATTTGCTCTTCATCCCGGCCTCCGTGCTCGAGGAGCGCGTGCTGCCGCGCGTGCCCGCGGGCCGGCTCGACGAACTCGTGGCCACGGCGGCGCGCGAGACCGGCGTGCGCGTGACCGCGGCGCCGGCGGACCCGGACGAGCAGAACCTCCTGGAATTCCTCGTCGCCGGCCGGTTCATCAACGGCCGCTCGGCGATGCTGATCGACATGGACCGCTGCACGCGGTGCGACGACTGCGTCCGCGCCTGCGCCGCGACCCACGACAACAACCCGCGGTTCATCCGCCACGGCCCGGAGTCGACCGGCGTCATGATCGCGAGCGCGTGCATGCACTGCGCCGACCCCGTGTGCATGATCGGCTGCCCGACGGGCGCCATCCAGCGCAGCAGCGCGCAGGGCGAGGTGATCATCAACTCCGCCACCTGCATCGGTTGCGGCGTGTGCGCCACCAGCTGCCCGTACGGCACGATCCAGATGGCCGTGCTGCACGACGCCGAGGGCCAGCCGATCGTGACCGAGGAGACCGGCGCGCCGATCCGCCGCGCCACCAAGTGCGACCTTTGCCTCGACCTCCCGGGCGGCCCGGCCTGCGCCAACGCCTGCCCCCATGACGCCCTCCTGCGCGCCGACATGCGCGAGATCGGGCCCCTCGCCGAATGGCTCCGCCGCTGAAATCCTTCCGCGCCCGCCGCTGGACGCTCTCGCTGGTCACGCTCGTGGCTGCGGGCCTGCTCGCGGCCGGCTGGGCGCTGGGCCGCATGGCGCTGCGTCCGACCGCGATGCAGTCCGGCGTGCTGCTGCTCGTGCTGGTCACGGGGTTGATCCTCTTCAACGCGCGCAAGAAACTCCCGTTCCTCCCGCTGCTCAAGGCCAGCACCTGGCTGCAGCTGCACCTCTATGTTGGGTGGCTGACCGTCGTGGTCTTCGCGCTGCACACCGGCCTGCGCTGGCCGTCGGGCCGGCTGGGCCTTGTGCTGGCGGTGCTGTTCCTCGTGGTCGCCGCGAGCGGCGTGGTCGGGCTGTGGCTGAGCCGCTGGCTGCCGCCGCGCCTGACGCGCTCCGGCGAAAGCCTGATCTACGAGCGCATCCCGCTGCTGCGCCACCGGCTGCAGGAGGAGGCGCGGGTCATGGCGCAGCAGGCGGTCGAGGACACGCACTCCACGACGCTGGCGGATTTCTACCTGAAGCTGCTCGGGCCCTACCTCGCGGCGGACCCCGGCTGGCTGTCGCCGTTCCTCCACGACGACCGCCAGCACCACCGCGTGGAGGCGGAGCTGCGCGAGCTGCGGCGTTACCTCGCCTCGTCCGAGATGATCCTCGCCGAGCGCCTCGAGGAAATGATCGAGGCCAAGCGCAACCTCGACCAGCAGCTCGCCGGCCAGCGCCTGCTCAAGGTCTGGCTCTTCGTCCACATCCCGCTCAGCTACGGCCTGCTCGTGCTCAGCCTCGTCCACGGCTGGCTGGCGCTCCGTTATTCCGGACGCTGGTAACCCCGCCCCATGCGCCGCCTCCTGCAGAGCATCATCCACAACCGGAAGGTCTACGACCGCCCGCAGGACGAGTGGACGTGCGGTCGCGCGGCGGAAGGCTGCCCCTGCATCTTCGGTCCCGGCAAGAATGGCGAGTGCCGCGCGACGTTCGAGTGCATGCCCGCGAGGAAGGGCGACCGCTGGGTCTGCACGCGGCTCATTTCGCTCGGCGGCGCCTGTCCCGGCGGCCCGAACGCCGACGGCACCTGCTGCCGCCCGGTGCCGCCGTGCCGCCCGAAGCGCAGCCTGCGCGGCCAGCGCCGCCAGTTCACCTGGCTGGTCGTGTGCCTCGCGCTCGGCATTGCGATCCTCACGCTCGGCGGGCGCGACCGCGAGAAATGGACCAGCCCCGGCCCGCTCACGAGCCAGCACGCGACCTCCGCGCAGCGTTGCGCCAACTGCCACATCGAGACCGGCCTGCCGCCGCTCACCGCGGCGCAGGTGGCGAAACACCTTCACGCCCAGAACCAGCTCTGCCTCGACTGCCACGACCTCGGCAAGCAGGCGACGATGCCGCACGGCCTCGCGTCCGCGCAGCTCGCGGTGCTGACCGGGAAAGCCCGGGCCACGCCGGCCACCGGCGAGATGATCCTCGCGGTGGCCCGCCAGATGGCGCCGCCCGCGCACGGCGAGCTCGCCTGCGCCACCTGCCACCAGGAGCACGGCGGGCGCGCGGCCAACCTCACGGTGCTCGCCAACGCGCAGTGCCAGTCCTGCCACACCGTGCAGTTCGACGGCATCAGCTCCGGCCATCCCGAGTTCACCAGCTACCCGTACGAACGCCGCACGCGCCTGCACTTCGACCACGCCTCGCACTGGCAGAAGCATTTCGCCGAGCCGCGCGTCGCCGCGATGGCGCCGACCTCCTGCACCGTCTGCCACGAGCCCGCCGCCAACGGGCGCATGATGCAGGTGAAGAATTTCGAGCAGACCTGCGCACCGTGCCACGCCGGCCAGATCGCCGGCGAAGGCCGCGCCGGCGACCAGGGCGTGTCGTTTTTCCGCCTGCCGGCCTTCGACCTCGCGGCGCTCCACGCCGCCGGCATCGAGACGGGCGACTACCCGGCGTACGCCGAGGGCGAACTCACGCCGTTCATGCGCTGGATGCTCGCCGCCGACCCGAAGGCGGAGGCGGCGCTCGCCACGCTCAAGGACGCCGACCTGTCCTCGCTCGCCCGCGCCACGCCGGCCCAGAAGGCCGCGGCCGGACAGCTCCTCTGGAGCGTGAAGGGGCTGTTCGCCGACCTCGTGACGCAGGGCCAGCAGGTGCTCCTGCGCCGCATGGATGCGCCCGCGAAATCCGATCCGGCGATGGCGAACCGCACCGGCCAGCTGCCGGCCGACAACCTGCAGGCCGCGCAGCAGGTGTGGATCCCCGCTTTGCTCACGGAAGTGGCAGCACACCGCCGCGGCGAAAAAATTCCGGAGCGTGCCGCCGCGCCGGTTGCGGTACCGGCGGTTGCGGCCGCGACGACGACCACGGTTGCGAAGCCGGCCGCCAGTGACGACTTGCTGGCCGACGACACGCCGGCCGCGGCGCCCGTGGCCAAGGCGGCCGCACCGGCTCCGGCGACCATGACCTTTGCCGATGCGGAGCAGCGCGTGGCGCGCGGAGGCTGGTACCGGCGCGACGAGACCTATACCGTGTTCTACCGTCCGGTCGGCCACGCCGATCCGTTCCTCACCGCCTGGCTCGATGCCACCGTGCGCGACCAGACGCCGGCGGACGGGGCCATTTTCGCCCAGCTTGCGGACGGGCCCGCGCCGGGACTCTGCCTGAAGTGCCACACCGTCGACGACCAGCCGGCCGGGGCGATCGTGAACTGGCGCACGCGGAAGATGCAGCCCGAGCATCACGACTTCACCAAGTTCAAGCACGAGGCGCATTTCAGCCTCGTCGGCGACCAGGGTTGCATGACCTGCCACGTGCTGGCGCCGAAGAACGAGTACGCGAATTCGTTCGGGCAGAACCGCAACCCCGCGGTCTTCCACAGCAACTTCACGCCGATGACGAAGGAAAGCTGCATCTCCTGCCACAAGCCGGGCGTCGCCGGCACGGACTGCCTGCACTGCCACAACTACCACACGGGCGACTGGCAGGCGCCGAAGATGCGCTCCTCGGCGGTGCACATCCTGTCCACGCAGCTCGACAAACCGGCCGGGCCGGTGGCGAATTCCGGCGCGCAGTGAGGCGTGCGGAGAAACACACCCCGGCGCTTTGCGCCACCCCTCTTGATAGAGGGGACCCAAGACACGCGCCGGCAAGAATTCCCTTCTATCAAGAGGGGTGCCCGCAGGGCGGGGTGTGTCGGAATCACTTCCTCGGCTTTGGCGCGTGGCGCTTTTCGAGCACAGCCACGGCGTCGGCGAGCGAGAGCTTCTTCGCGCGGAGCAGGACGATGAGATGATAGAGGAGGTCGGCGGCTTCGCCGGCGAACTCCTTGTTGTCCTTCTGCATCGCGGCGAGCGCGGTCTCCACGCCCTCCTCGCCGACCTTCTGGGCGCAGCGGGCGATGCCCTCCTTCACCAGGCGGACGGTGTAGCTCGAGGTGTCGCCGGACTTGATGCGCTGCGCCACGACCTCGTCGAGATGCGCGAGGAAGCCCGCGCCGGACGCGCCGGCGTCGCCGAAGCAGCTGGTCGTGCCGCGATGGCACGTCGGGCCGTCGGGGTGCGCCTTCACGAGGAGCGTGTCGTTGTCGCAGTCGACCTCGATGCTGACGAGGTGCAGGAAATTCATCGAGGACTCGCCCTTCGTCCACAGGCGCTGCTTCGAGCGGCTGAAGAACGTGACCTTCTTCGTGCGCAACGTCTTCTTCAACGCGGCGGCGTCCATGTAGCCGAGCATGAGCACCTGCAGCGTGGCGGCGTCCTGCACGATGGCGGGCACGAGCCCGTCGTTCTTCTTCCAGTCGATTTTTAGGTTCGTGAGCTTCTTCATGGGCGGGAGTATTTTTTAACCACGGATTGCACAGATAATTACGGATAAGTTGGGCGTGATTCGGTCAATCCGTCTCCATTCGTGTAATCCGTGGTTAAAAGGATTCTTGAATAAGTTTAAGGCCGCACCACCACGCCTTCGGTGGCGAGGTACTGTTTGAGGGAGGGAATGGGGATCGCGCCGCTGTGGAAGACGGATGCCGCCAAGGCGGCGTCGACGCCGGCGTCGCGGAAGACATCGCGGAAGTGCTCGGGCGCGCCGGCGCCGCCGGAGGCGACGAGCGGGACGGTGAGCACGGCACGGACGAGCTTGAGCTGCGCGAGGTCGTAACCCTTGCGCTCGCCGTCCTGGTTCATGCAGTTGAGCACGACCTCGCCGGCGCCGAGCTTCTGCGCCTCGCGGGCCCAGTCGACCGTGCGCCAGCGCGTGCCGCGGGTTTTGGTCGGGTCGCCCGTGAACTGCTTCACGAAGTAGTCGCCGTTCTCCTGGCGGCTGTCGATGCCGACGACCACGCACTGCGAGCCGAACTCGGCCGCGAGCTGGCCGAGCAGGTCGGGGTTCTCGATCGCGGGGGAGTTGAGCGAGACCTTGTCCGCGCCGCTGTGCAGCAGGCGGCGGGCGTCGTCGAGCGAGCGGATGCCGCCGGCGACGCAGAACGGGATGTCGATGACCTTGGCGACGCGCGTCACCCAGTCGGCGGACACGGTGCGGCCGTCGCTGCTGGCGGTGATGTCGTAGAAGACCAGCTCGTCCGCGCCCGAGTCGCGGTAGCGCGCGGCGAGCTCGATGATGTCGCCCATGTCGACATGGTTGCGGAACTGGACGCCCTTGACCACGCGGCCGTCGCGCACGTCGAGGCAGGGAATGAGGCGGCGGGCTAGCATGAGAGAAAATTCCAAGTTCCAGCGACCAAATCACAAACAACCCCGAAAGACCGAATTTCGGAATTCCGCAGAGTTGGTTGGAATTGAGGTTTCTTTGGCATTTGGGATTTGGCGTTTGGAATTTCTTTAGCAGGCCAGCGCCTGCTGAAGCGTGAACTTGTTTTCGTAGAGCGCGCGGCCGACGATCGCGCCGGCGGAGCCGGTCGTCTTGAGCACGCGGAGGTCGTCGAGCGACGACACGCCGCCCGAAGCCTGGAGGGCGAGGGTCGGGAACTGCTTCACCAACTGCGCGTACAGCGCGGCGTTGGGGCCGGTCAGCTTGCCGTCGCGGCTGATGTCGGTGCAGAGGATGTGCTTCAGGCCCGCGGCGAGGTAGCCGGTGAGGAAATCGTTGAGCGCGACGCCCGTCGTCTCCTGCCAGCCGGCTGCGGCAATGCGCGGGATGCCGGCGGCGTCGAGGCGAACATCGGGCGAGAGGATGATTTTCTCGGCGCCGAATTTCTTCAGCCAGCCGCGCACCAGGTCGGGCGAGCGCACCGCCAGGCTGCCGACGATCACGCGCTGGACGCCGGCACCGAGCAGCGCGGCCACCTGGGCCTCGTCGCGAATGCCGCCGCCGGTCTGGACGAGCAGGCCGCTTTCGCGGGCGAGCTTCTCCACGAGCGGGGTCTGGCGCTTGGCCGGGTCCTTGGCGCCGTCGAGGTCGACGACATGCAGCCAGGTGGCGCCGGCGGCCTTGAAGCCCTTCGCGACCGCGAGCGGGTCGTCGCCGTAGGATTTCTCCTGGTCGAACTTGCCCTCGGTGAGGCGCACCACGCGGCCGCCGCGCAGGTCGATGGCGGGATAGATGATCATGGATTCACCTCTTCTGTCATCGCGAGCCCGGCGCAGCCGGGCGTGGCGATCCAGCTAGATGGATTGCTTCGTCGCTGCGCTCCTCGCAATGACAGGAGAAAGGAAGCGCTCATACCGGCATCTCCAGGAAGTTTTTCAGGAAGCGCGCACCGGCCGCGCCGGAACGCTCGGGGTGGAACTGCGCGCCCCAGAAGTTGCCGCGGCGGACGACGGCGGCGAAGGCCGAGCCATGCTCGCACGAGGCCAGCGTGAATTCGTTCACCGGGCCGGCAAAACTGTGGACGAAATAAAAGCGCGTGGCCGCGTCGAAACCGGCGAGGAGCGGCGAGGCGATGCGCACCGTCAGCGTGTTCCAGCCCATGTGCGGCACGGTGATGCCGGGCGACTCGGGCAGCAGCGCGACCTTGCCGGGAATCAGGCCGAGCGAGGGCGTCGAACCTTCCTCGGAGGACTCGAACAGGAGCTGCATGCCGAGGCAGATGCCGAGCACCGGCTGCTTGAGCCCGCGCACGCACTCGACGAGGCCTTTCGCCTGCAGGCGCTTCATGCCCTCCTGCGCCGAACCGACGCCCGGGAGGATGACGCGCTCCGCCGCGCGGATGACCGCCGGGTCCGCCGTGAGTTCGCTCTGCACGCCGAGCCGCTCGAGTGCGAAGCGCACCGAGGCGATGTTCGCTCCTCCACTATCGACTATGGCTAGCATGGGGAGGAAGGAAGGTGGGCGTCGGTTTCCATACCGACGCTTGGGACGCTACGCAGCGTGTCGCCGGTGTGGAAACCGGCGACCACCCGAAGCGGGCGCTGAATGAAAATATTCATCACAGCACGCCTTTGGTGGACGGAATCTCGCTGCCCGCGCCGCGCGCGACGGCGGGCTTGAGGGCCCGTCCGAAGCCTTTAAACAGGGCCTCGATCATGTGGTGGGTGTTGTCGCCCTTCACGGACATGTGGAGCGTCGCGCCGAGCGTGGTGGCGAGCGACTGGAAGAAGTGCGGCACGAGCTCGCTGGGCAGCTGGCCCACGTTCTCGCGCGGGAACTGCCCCTCGAACACGAAGTACGGGCGGCCGCTGAGGTCGATCGCGACCTCGGCCTTCGCCTCGTCCATGGGCATGGTGAAACCGTAGCGGCCGATGCCGCGCTTGTCGCCGAGCGCCTGCTTGAGCGCGGCGCCGAGCGCGAGGCCGACATCCTCGACCGTGTGGTGCTCGTCGATGTGCAGGTCGCCGGTGCACTCGATGACGAGGCTGATGCCGGCGTTGCGCGCGATCTGGTCGAGCATGTGGTCGAAGAAGCCAAGGCCGGTGGCGAACCTGGCCGGGGCGGAGGCATCGAGGTCCACGCTGACGGAAATCTTCGTCTCCTTCGTCTGGCGCGCGATGACGGCGCGGCGCGGGGCGTCGGCGATCCGGCGGGCGATTTCGGTCCAGCCGAGCGTCTTTTGGTTATAGCGCAGGCCGGCGACGCCGAGGTTGGCGGCGAGTTGGAGGTCGGTCTCGCGGTCCCCGATGACGTACGAGTCTTCGCGCGACCAGGACGTGTCCTTCAGGTAGTCGAGCAGCAGCCCGACCTTTGGCTTGCGGCAGTCGCAGCGGTCGGCGGCCGTGTGTGGGCACACGCGCACGGCCTCGAAGGCGATGCCCTGCGACTTGAGGATGTCGAGGAGCAGGTTCTGCAGCGGGCGGAACTCGGATTCGCGGAAGCTTGGCGTGCCAAGGCCGTCCTGGTTGGTCACCATCACGAACGTATAGCCGGCGTCGCGCAGGCGGCGCAGCGCGGGGACGACCTCGGGCTCGAGGGCGAACTTGTCGAGGCGGTCGATCTGGAAGTCGGCCGGCTCGGTGATGAGCGTGCCGTCGCGGTCGAGGAACAGGATTTTTTTCATGGCGGGCCTCAGTAATTTGTCCTCGCGAGCCCGACGCAGTCGGGCGTGGCGATCCAGTTCGCTGGATTGCTTCGTCGCGTTGCTCCTCGCAATGACAGGGCGGGGTTAGACACGGGACAGGACCTCCAGGGTTTCGTTGTTTTCGGCGGCGGTGCCGATGGTGATGCGGATGGTGTTCGGTACGTCCTTGCTGCGGTCGCGCCAGATCACGCCCGTGTGGCGGGCGGCGGCCATGGCCTTGGCGGCGTCGGGGACGGCGATAAGCACGTAATTGGTGTCGCTCGGCCAGACCTGCTTGACGAGCGGGAGCTTTGCGAGCGCCGCGGCAAGGCGGGTCCGCTCGGCGACGAGGGTGGCGACCGACTGTTTCGCGGCCGCCAGGCCCTCGGGCGTGAGGGCGGCGAGCGCGGCGGCGAGCACCGGCGACGGAATCGGGTAGGGCGCGATGACCTTCTGCAGCACGGCGATGACGGCCGGGTCGGCGAGGGTCGTGCCGACGCGTGCGCCGGCGAGTCCGAAAGCCTTCGAGAGCGTGCGGAGGATGACGAGATTCGGGTTGGCCGGGATCTCGGCGGCGAGGCTCGGCTGGCCGGAGAAGTCCACGTAGGCTTCGTCGACGACGACGACCGCGCGGCCGGCGAGGGCGCCCACCACGTTCATGACCGCGGAGCGTTCGAGCAGGCCGCCGGTCGGATTGTTCGGGGAACAGAGGAAGACCAGCTTCACTTCCGGGGAAGCCGCTTTGATCACGGCGTCGGCATCGAGGCCAAAGTTCGTATTACGAACAAGCGGGACGGAGACGACCTTTGCTCCCTGGATGCCGGCGGCGACGACGTACATGCCGTAAGTCGGCGGTGTGATGAGGATGGCGTCCTGGCCGGCGCGGCAAAACGTGCGCAGGAGGAGGTCGATGCCCTCGTCGGAACCGCGCGTCACAAGGCACTGCGCGGGCGCGGCGCCGTAGAGCGACGCGAGCTTCGCCACCAGGTCGGCCGGCTGCGGCTCGGGGTAGCGGTTGAGCAGCTGCTTGCCCGCGGACGGCGTCGCCGGGTTCTCGTTGGCGTCCAGCCAGACGCGGCCGCCCTTCGACTCCTTGCGGGCGGAGCTGTAGGGCGCGAGCGCGCGGATCTCGGGGCGCACGAGGGCGAGGACTTGTTCGACGGGACTCATCAGGAAAGCTTTTGGAGGCGGACGGTGACGGCGCGCTGGTGAGCGATGAGGTTCTCCGCGGTTGCGAGGCGTTCGACGACGGGGCCGAGCTTTTGCAAGCCGCGCGGCGAGGCCTCCTGCACGGTCATCGTGCGCTGGAAATCGGTCAGGCCCAGGCCGGAGCACGCGCGCGCCCAGCCGTAGGTCGGCAGGACGTGGTTGGTGCCGCTGGCGTAGTCGCCGAGCGACTCGGGTGTCCAGTCGCCGACGAAGACGGAGCCGGCGGCCGTGATCTTCGGCAGCAAGGCGCGGGGCTTTTCCACCTGCAGGATGAGGTGCTCCGGCGCGTAGCGGTTGGCGATCTCGACCGCCTCGGCGGGCGAGGACGCGATGAGGATGCGGCTTTTGTTCAGCGCCTCGGCGGCGATGGCGCGGCGCGGCAGCTGTTTGAACTGGTTCCGCACCTCGAGCATGATCCGGAAGGCGATGGCTTCCGAGAAGGTGACGAGCATCACCTGCGAATCCGGGCCGTGTTCCGCCTGCGACAGCAGGTCGGCGGCGACGAAAGACGCCCAGGCCGTGCGGTCGGCGATCACCATCACTTCCGACGGGCCGGCCGGCAGGTCGATGGCGGCGGTGTCGCGCGACACCTGGAGCTTGGCCTCGGTGACGAACGAATTGCCCGGGCCGAAGAGCTTGTCGCACTTCGGGATGGTCGCGGTGCCGTACGCCATGGCGGCGATGGCCTGCGCGCCGCCGAGCTTGAAGACGTCGGTGATGCCGCAGAGGCGCGCGGCGACGAGGATCCATGGGCTGACCTTGCCATCGCGGCCGGGCGGGGTGCAGAGCACGCGCACGGGATTGCCGGCGATCTGCGAAGGCACGCCGAGCATGAGCGCGGTGGAAAAGAGCGGGGCGCTGCCGCCGGGAACGTAGAGGCCGACGCGCTCGATCGGGCGCGTGACCTTCTCGCACACAACGCCCGGCATCGTCTCGACCCGCACCGGCGGGGTGCGCTGGGCGAGGTGAAACTTGCGGATGTTGGCGTAGGCGCGCTTGAGCGCGGTGCGATCGGCGGCGGAGAGCGCCTTTTCCGCGGCGGCGAACTCCGCGGCGCTGACGCGCAGCGAGCGCAGCTTGATGCGGTCGAACTTCGCCGTGATCTTCAGCAGCGCGCGGTCGCCGCCTTTCCGCACCAGCTTGAGGATACCCGCCACCACGAGGGCCGTCCGCTTCCGCGCCGACTGCGCCGGGCGTTGGAGCGCGGCGCTTTTGGCGGAAGCGGAGAGGGATTTCCAGTTAAGCGATTTCATCGTGGGTTTTTGATGGAGGCGGGGCGATCAGCCCCGCGGGACTGGTAGTCCCGCCTCCAGGAAGAAGGTCACAGCATCATCTTCTCGATCGGGAGGACGAGGATGCTGGAGGCGCCGGCTTTCTTGAGGGCGTCCATGGTTTCCCAGAAGACGTCCTCGGAACAGACGGCGTGGAGGGCGACCTTGGACTCGTCGCCGGCGAGCGGGAGGATGGTGGGATTCTCCGAACCGGGCAGGAGCTTGCGGATCTCGGGCAGGTTCGCCTTGGGGGCGTGGAGCATGATGTACTTCGTGCCGGCGGCCTTCTGCACGCCGTCGAGGCGGGACAGCACGATCTCAAGGGCGTGGGCCTTCTCGGCGTTGAGCGGGCGGGCGTTGCGGATGAGGGTCGCGGTGCTCTTGAAGATCGTCTCGACCGCGCGGAGCTTGTTGGCTTCGAGCGTGGAGCCGCTGGAAACAAGGTCGCAGATCGCGTCGGCGAGGCCGAGGCGCGGGGCGATCTCGACGGAGCCGCTGAGCGTGACGATCTCGGCCTTCACGCCCTTCTCGGCGAAGTAGCGCTTGGTGAGCTGCGGGTAGGACGTGGCGATGCGCTGGCCGGCGAAATCCTTGAGGCCGTTGTACGGACGCTCCTCGGGGAGGGCGATGGCGAGGCGGCAGCCGCCGAAGTCGAGCACGCGCTCGGCGACGTAGGCGCTGGTGGTGCCGCGCTCGAGGGCGGATTCCTCGAGGACGTTCTGGCCGACGATGCCGAGGTCGCACACGCCGTCCATGACGAGCTGCGGGATGTCGTCATCGCGGACGAAAAGCAGGTCGAGGGGGAAATTGTCGGCGTGGAGGAGGAGCTTCTCCTTGGGCGACTTGATCTTGATGCCGCAGGCCTTGAGCAGGTCGAGGGAGTCCGTGGAAAGGCGGCCGCTCTTCTGGATGGCGAGGCGGAGGCGGTCGGTGGGGAGGTTGGCGGGAGGCATGGGAGGAAAGGCGGAAGGCGGAAGGCGGAAGGCGGAAGGCGGAAGGCGGAAATTATGGGAGGAAGGAGCGGAGCAGGAAGGCGAGGGTGAGGCGAGAGCGGGAAAGGCTTATGCCGGGAAATAAAAAACCCCGGCGGGACATGCCAGCCGGGGTTTCAAAATCGGTTCATCACCCAGGGAAGGCACATCCAGGCCTTCCCCGCGAGGGAAGGCTATGCTTCGTGGTGATGATGGTGGTTGCGGATCATTGCGATCGAGGTCGCGAAGAAGCCCGGGATGGGGGGCCGGGGCAAGTTTTTTCTTCATTCCGGTTGCGGGCCGGGGCAAGCCAACCACCGTAAACCCGTCCGGGCCAACCGCCCGCCTGCCCATGCCGAACCCGAGCCGCGAGCCGAAGGAAGAAGAGCGCCGGGAGGAGTTCCAGCCGCCGCCGCACGCCTTCGCGGCCGCCACCGCGGTCATCGCGGCGGTGTACACCTACTTCCTGGTGTTCGCGCAATTCGGGTTCCTGCACGCGCTCGGCGCCGCGGGCATCGAACTGACCTGGTTGCGGCCGATCCTCGGCCTTATGGCCGCGGCTGGCATCGGCGGCGGCGTGTTTACCGCGCGGGTCTATGCGGAAAAACACGGGCTGAACCTGCTGCGCACGGGTTTCATCACCGCCGCCCTCGCGGCCGCGCTCGCCTGGGTGGCGCGAAGCCCGCTGCCGTTTCTTGCCGCCGGGCTGCTGACCGGCGCCGGGCTGGGCATGGCGACCGTCGCGCTGGCGGCGCTGCTCCGACGCGAGGTCGGCGGCACGCAGCTCGGCCGGTGCATCGGGCTGGGCACGGGGGTGGCGTATGCGGTGAGCAACCTGCCGGACATCTTTTCCGGCGCGCATTCCATCCAGCTGCTCGTCGGCATCGTTGCCGCGGGCGTGGGCCTGCTGGGCAGCCAGGCGTTCGGGCAAAAGGCGCCGCGGCAGCAGACCAGCGCGCCCGATTACGAGCCCGGCGGCGTGCGGCGGTGGGTGGCGGTCTTTTTCGTGCTGGTCGGCTTCGACTCGGCGGCGTTCTTCGCGATCCAGCACCAGCCGGCGCTGCAGGCGGCGTGGCCCGCCGGCCCCCGGCTCTACGTGAATGCCGGCGTGCACCTGGCCGCGGCGGTCGCGGCGGGGCTCGCGCTGGACCGGCGGTGGATCGCCGGCACGGTGGCGACGGGCGCGGCGCTGCTGGTGGGCGCGGGTGCGTGGCTGGCGTTCGGGCCCGCCGGCCCGCTGGCGGCGCATCTCTATTCGGCGGGTGTTTCGATCTACTCGGTCGCGCTGGTTTTCTATCCGGCGCGGCGCGCCCAGCCGGCGCTGGCGGCGTTGCTGTATGCGGTGGCGGGTTGGGGCGGTTCGGCGCTCGGCATCGGGCTGGCCCAGACCCTGGGGCGGCTGCCGGTGTGGCTGCCGGTCGCGGCGGGGCTCGCGATTGCGGGATTGCTGACGGCGCGGGCGGTGCGACAGTAGGCGCTCCTTCCCATGTTGCAGCGCCTTCGCTCCCTTCCCGCCCCGGTCCTGTTCAGCCGGCTGCTGCGCACGGGGTTGATCGGGCTCTTCTTCTGGGTGATGGGCCAGTACTGGCATCCGCGGACCGGATTCACGAGCCTGCTGCAAATCGACCGGCTGATGGCGGCGGACGCGATCCCGAGCTTCCACGATCCGCGCATCTACGTCTATCCGGAGGAGGGCAGCTACGATGGCGGCTACTACGCGCAAATCGCAACGAGCCCGGCGCTGAAGGACCCGGCGCTGAAGCCCGCGGTGGACGACCTCGGCTACCGCGCGCGGCGCATCCTGCTCGGCGCGGTGGCGTGGGTGCTCGGCGGCGGCGAACCCATCGCGGTGGCCCACGCCTATGCATGGCTGAACCTTTTCCTGTGGGCCGGCTTCGCGGCCGTGCTGTGGCGGCTGTTTCCGGCGAACGACTGGCGCGGCTCGCTGGCGTGGATTTTCCTGCTGTTCGGCGCCGGCGTGGTGTTCAGCGTGCGCCTGGCGCTGACCGACCTGGCCGCGGCGTTGCTGACGGCGCTGAGCCTCGGCCTGATCGAGCGCAACCGCCCGAACGCCGCCGCCGGCCTGCTCGGGCTCGCCGGGCTCGCGCGCGAAACCGCCGTGCTCGGCGCCGTGGCCTTCTGGCCGGCGAAAGCCGAAGGGCAGCCGCGCCGGCTGGTGCCGGTCGCGCTGCGCGTGGCGGCGGTCGGCGCGCCGCTGCTGCTCTGGCTGCTCTATGTGCACCACGCCGTGGGCGGGTCGAGCGCGGGCCAGCGCAACATTTCGTGGCCCCTCGCGGGCTGGGCCGGGCGGTGGATCGAGCTTTTCCAAAGCCCCGAGGCCGCCGGCAACCCGCGCTTCTTCTGGGAAACGCTGCTGGCCCATGTCGCGCTGACGGCGCAGATCGCCTATCTCGCGCTGCGTCCGCGCCGGGAGTGCCCCTGGTGGCGCGTCGGCGCGGCCTACGCGGTGCTGTGCCTTTTCCTCGGGCCGGCGGTGTGGGGCGGCTTTCCCGGCGCCACCACCCGCGTGCTGCTGCCGCTGACGCTGGCGTTCAATGTCCGCGCCGTGCGCGACCGCGCGGCGGTGCTGTGGCTCATCGTCGGCAACCTCACGATCCTCTCCGGCATCCACACGCTGGAAATCCCGGGCACGCCGCACCAGCTGCCCGCGCGCGGCGCCTGGTACAGCCACCATGTGCTCGAGACGGACCAGCGCTGGGCGGTGGCGGAGTGGAACTCCAAGTGGCGCTGGGCCTGGTCCGCGGGCGAAGGTGCCGTGACCCTGCAGACCTGGCCGCGCCGCGACCGGGCGAAGGTCGAATTGCAGGTGCGCGGCGTGACGCCGCGCGAGCTCGAGGTTTCGCACGCAGGCGCGGTCTTGTGGCGCGGCACCATCGGCGACCGCCCGCAGTGGGTCCCGCTGCCCGAGCTGCCGCTCGAGGACGGGCGGATCACCTTCGAGCTGCGCAGCGTCGCGCCGGCGACGGCGGAGGGCGTCGCCAACACCGCGCGCAGCATCAGCATCGCGTGCTACGGCGCGCGGGTCGTCGACTGAGCGTCAGCCCGCGAGCAGGCGCTGGCACAACGCCAGCAGCTGCGCGCGCAGCGGCTGGCTGCGCTCGGCAAACGCGCGCTGGTGCGACTCATACTCGGCGCGGCCCTCGGGCGTCTCGATCGCGATCGGCGCATGGCCGAGCGCGCGGAAATCGTAGGGGCTGGCGCGCATGTCGACCTCGCGGATCTCGCGGGCGAGGGCGAAGCAGTCGGCCGTGAGCTCGCCCGGGGTGAAGGGCGCGAGTTTGAACGCCCACTTGTAGAGGTCCATGTTGGCGTGCAGGCAGCCGCGCTGTTCGAACTGCGGCGCGGTCTCGCGCGCGGGCTGCAGCCGGTTGAGCGGGCGGGCGGGCGCGGTGAAGAAGCGGAACGCGTCGAAGTGCGAGCAGCGCACCGGCTGCGCCTCGACGATGCGCGCGAGCTCGTCCGCCGGGAAACGCAGCGGCCACGCGTTGTGCCGCACCTCGTCGGGGGTCTGGCGGTAGACCATCGCCCACTCGTGCAGGCCGAAGCAGGCGAACTGGGGCGGGCGCTCGGCGGTGAGGCGCAGGAGGTTCGCGAGCCACGCGAGCGTGTCGCGGCGGCCGGCGTCGAACGCGGCGACATTCAGCGCCACGCCGCCGTCGCGTTCGTGGTATTCCGGCCAGCGCAGGAACTCGCGCGCGGCCTCGCCGAGCAGCACGACGTCCGGGCCGGGATGCCAGCGGCGGAGCCAGCTCGGGCGGAAGCGGTAGTATTCGAAGAGGAAATCCTCGACCGGGTGTTGCTCGCCGCGCGCCTGCCGGGCCTGGTGCGGATCGGTCCAGCCCCGCACGCGCCGCTCATGCGCCGCCCGGCGCGCAAGCCAGTCGGCTTCTGCGAGGACGGTGTCCTCGCAGGAAACCTGAGACCGGAAACCTGAAACCTGAAAGAAGTTTGGCACAAGAAGGGAGTGGGAGGAGCGATTGCCAGCGGCACGCCTAAATTTCAGGTCTCAGGTTTCAAGTTTCCGGTTTCATCGCGCCGACAGGCGCTAGGGCCAGACGATGACCGCGGTGCCGGCCAGGATCAACCCGCAGCCGAGCGCGGTGCGGAGGCTCAGGCTTTCGCCGAGCACCAGCGCGGCGAGCACGAGCGTCAGGGCCAGGCTCGACTTGTCGACGGCACTGACCAGCGACGCCGGACCGGCCTGCAGCGCCTTGAAGTAGCACAGCCATGACGCGCCGGTGGCGACGCCCGACACCACGAGGAAGCCGAGCGACAGCCGCGGGATCGCGGCGACGGCGCCGAGGCTGCCCTGCACGGCCACGACTACCCACGCCAGCACGAGCACGACGCCGGTGCGCACCGCCGTGGCCACATTGGAATCAACGTCCTTCACGCCGAGCTTGGCGAGAATGGCGGTCAGGGCGGCGAACACCGCCGAAAGGAGAGCATAGGTCCACCACATGCGCTGATTATGCGCGGCATAATCAGCGCGGGAAACCTGAAACTTGAGACCTGAGACCGGAAAATCCGATTTCAGGTTTCAGGTTTCCGGTCTCCAGTCTCCCGCGCCAGCAGGCGCCTGACGCCTTCGCTCGGCGGGGTCGTCAGGAAGTTCAGCGTGACCGGCCAGCGGAGCTTGCCCGCGAGCGAGCGCAGCGCGAAGGCGGCGGGGACGGAATTCAGGATCCGGCCGCTGACGCCGCACGGCACCGGCGCGGCGGGCGCGAAGAACAGCTGGCTGATGACCTGGTCGGCGAGGCGCGCGAGGTCGGTCACGGAGTCGGCGACGGCCTGCTGGGCCGGGCCGCAGTTCTGCTCGGCGAGCTCGAGCACGCGCGGGGCGAAGGCCGAGATCGACGCATTGGCGCCGGCATCATGGTAGAAGAAACGGGAGTTGGCGGCGTAGTCGTCGAGACCGGTGTGGGCGCGCAGCGCGGTGGCGAGCGGGGAGAGCGCGGGCGTGCGGCCCGCGGGCCAGCCTTGCAGCTCGAGCAGCGCCAGGCCGATGGCGCGACGGCCGAGGTCGAAACCGCTGCCGGCGTCGCCGAGTTTCCAGCCGAGGCCGCCGGCGTAACGCACCGAACCGTCGGGCGCGCGGGCGGCGACGAAGGAGCCGGTGCCGGCATGCAACACGAGGCCGGGCGCGCCGCCGGTGGCGAGTTCGAGCACCGGGATGGAATCGGTGGTGGTGTCGACGCGGCCGAAGCCCGTGAGCGCGTCGGCGCACTCGCGCCAGAACGGCGGCGAGCCTGCCATGCAGAGCAGCGTGCGGGAGATTTTGGATCCGGGGTCTGGGATCCGGGATTTGCGGAGCAGCGCCTCGAGGCCTTCGGTGAGGATCGCGCGCGCCTGCTCTGGGCCGACCTGGCTCGGGTTGCAACCGGGCGCGAGGTGCGTGGCGACGACCGTGCCGGCCGCATCGACGAGGATCAGCTCGGTCTTGGTCCCGCCGCCGTCGACGCCGATCTTGAAACCGGGAATCTTGAAATCAGCCATCGGTAATCAGGAATCTTGAAATTGGATTCCAGCGGACGGGGCGCTGGTTGGATCGAGATTATGGATTTTCGACGCCCGATTTATGATTTCACGATTTCCTGGCTGGCGTCACGCCAGCTGCCGGCTCAGGCGGCCCTTGTACTTCCTGCCGAGCTCGCGGTTGTACTCGATGGCGTTGGGCATGTTCTGGCTGCGCAGGATCGGCAGCGCGTGGCCGCCGGTCTTCAGCCACTCGATGGTTTCGATCATGAGCATGTTCAGCAGCGTGGCGCCGATGAGCGTGGAGGTCGGGCCGGCCATGACGCCCTCGGCGACCGGCGTGATCGCGTCGCCGGGCAGGCCGAGGTTGTCCAGGACATGGTCGCAGACCTCGTGCAGCTTCCGGCCGCCGGGATGGACGGTGGGCGCGGTCTTCGACATCGCGACGCAGGTGAGGCCGATGACGGTCATCCCCTTCGACTTCGCGTAGAGCGCGACCTCGATCGGCGAGGAGTTTTTGCCGGAGTTGGAAATGACGATGATGGTCTCGCCCGCGAGCAGGCCGTACTGGCGGTCGTAGCGCTCGGCGATCCTCGTGCCGTAGCCGACCATGTTCTCGATGAAGCCGCCGGTCGGGTCGTAGAGCCCGCTGACGCACACCAGCCCGCCGGCGCGGCCGATGATTTCGCGGCCGATGACCTCGCTGTGGCCGCTGCCGAAGGTGTGGATCACGCCGCCGGCGGCGACGGACTGGCCGAGGATGGCGCCGAGCGCCTTCAGCGTGGCGGCGTTCTGGTCGCGGGCGCGCGCGAGCATCGAGGTGGCGGTGGCGTAGTAGGTGTCGGCGAAGGAAGCCATGGGGTGGTTTCGCGGAAACCTGAGACCTGAGACCTGAAACCTGAAGCCTGAAGTTGGCCCGGCAGGGCGCTTACCGGGAAAAGGACAGCCCGATCGACCCGAATACGTCGCGGTGCAGCTGGCCGTAGAATTCCTTCGTGCGGTAGTTCTGCGTGTAGGCGATCTGGAACTTCGGCCAGTGCAGCACGAAGCCGAGGTTGAGGTCGGCGACCACCGGGCGCTTGGGCACGGAATGGCTGTCCTTCCACGTGTTGCCGTCGAGGAAGATGTCGCGCGCGATGAGGCGCGTCTCCGCGCTGGCGTAGAAGTAGCCGCCGAAGCGGTCGGGTTCGCCGGTGTTGGCGATGTTGCCGCCGCCGGGGCGGATCAGGTCGGGGCCGAAGTCGGCGGGCGAGCGCCAGCCGACCCGGACCACCAGGCCGCCGGCGGCGTGCGTGGCGACGTTGCCGACGGTGACGCGGTGGCGGAGCACGACGTCGACCTCGGGGATCAGTCCGGGGTCCGTCTGCCACTGCCACGCGCGGTAGCGGCGCTCCCACGAGAGCTGCAGGCCGGGCTCGTCGCGGATCTGGTTGGCCCAGCCGTTGGCGTGCGGGACGCCGATGACATCGTGCCACTTGTTCTGGGTGAACTCGCCGAGGGCGGACGGGCCGACGATGCCGGCGGAAAGCTCGACGAGGCGCAGCTGGTTGTCGCGCTGCGCGTGCAGCAGGATCGAGCCGTAGAGCCACGCGGCGTAGGGACGGTCGTTCGGGATCAGCGCGGTCGTGTCGGTGTCGACCGGCGTGTAGGAATTCTGGCCGAGGGCCGAGCCGACCTTGTAGTGCCAGTCGACGTGCGCGGGGTCCATCCACGGGATGAGGCGGGCGGCGAGCCGGACGAACTGCTTCGACTGGTTGAGGTCGGTCTCGCCGAGCCAGACGAGCTTGAAGCCGTTGGTGTAGTGGCGGTCGGTGCCGGCGAAGTACTTGTCGTTCTCGCTGACGACGGTGAGCGAGCTGTGCTTGAACTTGAATTCGGGCAGCAGCGGTGCCGGCGCCGGCGCTGGCGGCTGCGCGGTGGGACCGGCCTGCGCCGCGACGGACACGGCCAGCGCGCACGCGCCGAACAGCAGGAGCAGCCGGCGCATGTTCAGGCGGACTCCCAGCGGCCGTAGATGCCGCAGGGCAGGATTTTTCCGTCCGCCTGGATCGGCAGGCCGACTTCGCCGCCGTGGATGCGGCCGCCGGCGGCGTGCATCAGGCCGTCGAGGAGGTTGATGACGACCGACGGGGAGAGGCGCGCGGTGTAGGCGTTGATCAGGAAGAAGAGCGGCCGGTCGCTGAGCACCTGCTGACATTCACTGAGCAGGCTCCAGAGGTGGTCCTCGAGCTTCCACATCTCGCCGGTGCTGCCGCGGCCGTAGGTCGGCGGGTCCATGATGATGGCGTCGTACTTGCGGCCGCGCTTGATCTCGCGGCGGACGAATTTCATGCAGTCGTCGGTGATGTAGCGGATGGGCGCCTCGGCGAGGCCGGAGAGCGCGGCGTTCTCGCGGCACCACTTCACCATGCCCTCGGCGGCGTCGACGTGGCAGACCTGCGCGCCGGCGGCGGCGGCGGCGACCGAGGCCGCGCCGGTGTAGCCGAAGAGGTTCAGCACGCTGACCTCGCGGCCGGCGGCCTTCGCGTCGCGGATTTTCCTGGAGAACCAGTCCCAGTTCACCGCCTGCTCGGGGAAGAGGCCGGTGTGCTTGAAGCTCGTCGGGTGGATGCGGAAGGTCAGCGCGCCGTACTTGATCGTCCAGTGCTCGGGCAGCTTCTGGCGGTACTCCCACTTGCCGCCGCCGGTCTCGGCGCGATGGTAGAAGCCGTCCCAGCCGGTCCACTGCCTGCCCTTGGTCTTGGGCCAGATGATCTGCGGGTCGGGGCGCACGAGGTTGTACGGGCCCCACTGCTCC
>JBEHYX010000012.1:0-70784 GCA_048497945.1 Verrucomicrobiota bacterium
CAGTCCGTTCCCACTGTGGGTTTCGAAATCATCACTTAAGCCAAACGCTCAGCCAACGACTCACCAGATCCTGTCCTCAAAACGCTATCTCTAACGAGGTGCACAAGGACGCTCAGGTTGACCGGCAACGCAAGGGTATTTTTTACCACGCCCGGGAAAGCGCCTCCCGCGCAGGGGTTTGCCCACCGGGTGCGCGAAGCTCAGATCGAGTATTTCCGACGGATCGCATCCGGGATGCGCGCCGGCCGGCCCGTTTCGACCGACACCATCACGTAGTCGAACCAGCCGTCGCAGGAGCGTTTGCCGTCGGGATGGCGGTCGATCTCGAATTGGAGGCGCAGGCCGATGAGGGAGAATTTCTCGATCCAGCAGCGCACGGTCAGGCGGTCGCCCAGCACGAGCGGCCGGCGAAAATTCATCTGCGTCGCCGCCACGACCCAGCCATAGCCGAGTTTCTCGAACTCCGACATCGGCATCTTGTAACAGCGCTCCATCTGGTCGAAGCGCGCCGCTAGCACGTAGTCCAGATACCGGCTGCTGTGGACGTGCTGGTACATGTCGATGTCGTCGGGACGAACCTGGAGCTCGGACTCGAACTTCGAATAAACCAAACCGGGCTCGACCGGCTCATCGGATGCTGGGGAAGTTTTGGCCTGATCCACGCCGGCAAGCTGAAGCGGCGAAACGACCGGTCAAAGGCAAAACCCCAAATGGGTTGGGGCTTGTGTGTAACACTTGTTTCAAACAATCGTATCATATGGGCTTTGAAGGTTTCAGCGAAACGGGCACCAAGGTACTGACTGCGGCCGAAGGCCTGTTTGCGGAATACGGTTACCACGGCGTTTCGTTGCGCCAGATCACCGCCAAAGCCGGTGTCAACCTTGCCGCCGTGAACTATCATCACAGCGACAAGGAATCGCTGTACGGTGAAATGCTCCGCTATCGCCTGAAGCAACTGAGCCAAATCCGCGCGGCCCGCCTCGCCGAGGCGGAGGCGCGGGCCGCCGGCGCTCCCGTGCCCTTGGCCGCGCTCATGGAAATTCTCGCGCGCCCGTTGCTGGCACCGGATTTTCCCGGCGCACCCGCACTCGCGGGCCGCCGCCTGCTCGGACGCGCGCTGCTCGAGCCCCTGCCCTTCACGGCGCCGATCCTGGACGCGGAATTCCAACCCGCGATGACGCGCTGGGGCCAGGCGGTGCGCCGCCATGCGCCGACCGTCGCACCGGCCGAGTTTCTCTGGCAGCTCAGTTTTGTCGTCGGCGCGCTGCATCACACCGCGGCGGCACTGCACGACATGAAGGCCCGCACGAGCGGAATTTGCGCTAATAACGACGGCGCAGGCGCCTTGGAAAAATTTTGCGAATTTGCCGCAGCTTCCTTCGCGACCAACAGCTTCCGCAAATAGCTGCGCTAATCCTGCGTCGAGGCGCGATTGCTAGCGCCGCTTTTTATCGCACGCGTCTTGAAACGGTGGAAAAACTGCTTCTCTCTGGGCGTGATGCCCGCACTGACCATGCGGCCGTCCCGTTCCCGCCAGGGAACAAAACACCCATTCGCTGCTCTGACCCGCAACGAAGGACACCAAGCAATGCTGACCGCACTTATCATCCTCAGTTTGATTTCGCTCCTCGTGGCCACCGAGGCCGAGCCGACCAGCTCGCCGGCGGTGGAAACGACCGGGGAGCAGCCGCTGCGTCCGGGCAAAAAGCCCGCGCGCGACGGGGATGGTCCGAAGCGCGACAAAATTGCCGCCTGATTCGGGCGCATTTGTTACATTTCCCGCGGGCTGATTCCAAAAGCCCAGTAGGCCAGCAAACCTGGCTTGCACTGCCTCACCGGGATATTTTTCCTGCCCCACCCCGCGCTCATTTGAGTGCGGGCGTCACCTCCTCCTCACATGCGTCGCCTAAAAACTTCCCTTCTCCAATGGATCGACTCGGACTACTCGTCCGAGTCCCCGGAGGCCATCCGCGCCCAGCCTGATGGCGTCAATCTCGTCCGCTGCATTCCGTTCATCATCCTCCACCTCGCCTGCTTCGCCGTGATCTGGGTGGGTTGGAGCTGGTTCGCCGTCGGCGCCGCCTTCTTCCTCTACGTGGTCCGAATGTTCGCCGTCACCGGCATCTTCCACCGCTATTTCTCGCACAAGACCTACAGCACGTCCCGCTTCGGCCAGTTCCTCCTCGCGCTCTGGACCGGCACCACGGTGCAGCGCGGCGCGCTCTGGTGGGCCTACCATCACCGCCACCACCACCAGCACTCCGATGAGGAGGAGGACGCGCACTCTCCGCACGTGCACGGTTTCTGGTGGTCGCACATCGGCTGGATCACCAGCAAGCGCAACTTCCCGACCGACTATTCCAAGGTCAAGGACCTCGCCAAGTATCCCGAGCTCGTCTGGTTGAACCGCTTCGACCTCGTCGTGCCGGTGGTTTTCGCCACGAGCATCTTCCTGCTCGGCGTGCTCCTCGAGAAGTTCGCCCCGGGCCTGCACACCAACGGCGCGCAGATGCTCGTGTGGGGTTTCTTCATCAGCACCACCGCCCTCTTCCACGGCACCGCCTCGATCAACTCCTTCACACACCTGTGGGGCAAGCGCCGCTTCCACACGACGGACGATTCCCGCAACAGCTTCATCCTCGCGATCGTTTGCCTCGGCGAAGGCTGGCACAACAACCACCACCGCTACCAGTCGTCCACGCGCAACGGTTTCTATTGGTGGGAAATCGACATCACCTACTACGGCCTGAAGGCGCTTTCCTGGACCGGCTTCATCTGGGGTCTCAAACCCGTGCCAAAGTCCATCTACGACGAAGCCGCGCAGAACGAGCACCACGAGTCCGTCCGCCGCTTCTCGGTCTCCAGCGTCCAGCACGAGATCAACACGCTCAGGAAGGTCGTCCCGACCGCCGCCGCCATCGCCATCGCGACGGTCAACACGCCAGAAGCCGCCGCCCAGCTGAAGAAGAAGGAAGGCCCCGCCATCCACAAGAACGTGGCCGAGCAGGTGGAGCCCGGTCCCTCCGACCCGGGCACCAGCGCCTGATCCCCTCCGAACCGCCGTTCCCCGAACGGCGGTTTTTTTGTGCCCTCTTCGACGGGAACATTCGGGGTGGCTTGGGGTGTCCAAGCCAGCGGATGGACCCGTCCGCCCAGACCGCCAGCACCCCTGCCCTTCCCGGCGCCAGCCTGTCCGAACGGCTGGTGCTCGGTGCGTTTGCGGCCCTCCCGCTCGGCCGGATGGTGATCGAGTTGCCCGGCCGCCCGCCGCTTGTGCTGGGCGACCCGGAGGCGCCGGAGGCCCCGCTGGCGCCCGACATCGCCGGCTCGGCCCGCATCCGGGTGCGTCGTCCGGCATTTTTTCGAAAATGCCTCCTGCATGGCGACATCGGGTTCGCCGAATCCTTCATGGATGGCGACTGGGACACGCCGGATCTCCCGGCCGTCATCGCGTGGTTCGTGCTCAACCACCGGCACTCGCCCACGCTGTCCGGCTCGCGCTCCCGTTCGCTGCTCCTGAACCTGCTGCGCGGCTTCGACCGGATCGGCCACCTGCTGCGGCCCAACAACCGCGCGATGGCGCGGCGCAACATCGCCGACCACTACGATCTCTCCAACGACTTCTTCGCCCTGTGGCTCGATGAGTCGATGATGTACTCCGCCGCCCGCTGGGAGCGGCCCGAGGCCTCGCTGGCGGAGGCCCAGCTCGCGAAGAACGAATCCCTGTGCCGCAAGCTGCGCCTGCAGGCGGCGGATCGCGTCCTCGAAATCGGCACCGGCTGGGGCGGCTGGAGCCTGCATGCCGCGCGCACGTACGGCTGCCACGTCACCACCCTCACGCTTTCCCGGCAGCAGCACGACCTCGCCGTGCGCCGCATCGCGGCCGCCGGCCTGGCGGACCGCGTCGAGGTGCGCCTGCAGGATTACCGGGATGTCACCGGCCGCTTCGACAAGATTGCCTCGATCGAGATGCTCGAAGCCGTCGGCCACCAATACCTACCCGACTTCGCCGCGGCGTGCGACCGTCTCCTCATGCCCGACGGCCTGGTGGCGTTGCAGTTCATCACCGTACCCGACCATCGCTACGCCGCGTTGCGCACCGGCGTGGATTTCATCCAGAAGCACGTGTTTCCCGGCTCGCTGCTCCTGTCGGCGAACCGGCTCAACGAGCTGCTCAGCCGGAAGGGCGGCTTCGTCCTGCATGCGCTCGAGGACATCGGGCGCGACTATGCGCGCACGCTGCGCCTGTGGCGGGAAACCTTCTCGGCCCGCCTCGCCGAGGTGCGCGCCCTCGGCTTCGACGAGCGCTTCACCCGGAAATGGCACTATTACCTGTGCTATTGCGAGGCGGCCTTCGCGCTGCGGCACATCTCGGTGGTGCAGACGCTGCACACCCGGCCGAACAACCTCGCCCTGTGAGTCCCGGCCTTGCCTTGCCAGCCGGGAGGCCAACGCTTCCCGCATGAGCCGCCTCGCCGCGCTTTTTCTCCTGCTCGCATCCGTCCTGGCCGCGGCGCCGGCGGATGACCTTGTGCGCGAGGGTCTCGCCGCCGAGGCCAGGCTCGACTCCACCCGCGCGCTCGCGCTGTTCCAGCAGGCCGACGCCGCGAAGCCGAACGACGCGTTCATCCTCCAGAAGATCGCGAAGCAGTATTCGGACCTGGTGCCCGACCAGAAAACCGACGCCGCCAGGAAGGAGATTGCCACGCGCGCCCTCGACTACGCGCAGCGCTCCTTTGCGCTCGAACCCACGAACGGCGTCTACGCGCTCTCGCTCGCCATCTGCCACGGCCATCTCGCGCTGGTCAGCGACATCCGCACGAAGGTCGAGTATTCCCGCCTGATCAAGGAGGAGACCGAGCGCGCCCTGCAGCTCGATCCCAACTACGCGTGGGCGCACCACCTGCTCGGCCGCTGGCATTACGAGGTCGCGGCGTTCGGACCGATCCCGCGTTTCTTCGCGAAGCTTTTCTACGGCGGCATCCCGCCGGCGTCGGCCGAGGAAGGGGTCAACCAGCTGCGCCGCGCGACCGAACTCGAGCCCGACGAACTGAATCACTGGGTCGACCTCGGCTTCGCCTATGCGGCGGTCGGCAAAAAGACCGAGGCGCGTGCGGCGTGGGAGAAAAGCCTCGCGCTGCCCGATCGCGGCAAACACGACCCGGCGGCCAAGCTGCGCGCGAAGGATGCGCTGGCGAAGCTAGATTAGCACGAGGACGATCGCCGCCAGCATCAGCGCGGCGCCCGCCAGCCGGGCGCGAAACACGCGCGGCGCCAGATGCTTTTCCTCGTTGGCAAACCAGTGGCCGACGGCCCACACCAGCACCACGCTGAGCAGGCCGCGCACGCTGTAGATGATGTTCGCCTGCGTGGCCGCGGCCCCGAGGGCGATGGCCAGGCCGAAGCCGACGTTGTTCGCGCCGAGCAGCAGCGCGCCCGCCCCGGTCCAGGCCCAGGCGCGACGATCCAGCGCCCAGAGCGGCGCGCGGAAAAGCGGCACGAGCGCAAAGCTGCCCAGCGCCGCAAAGCCGAACATCCACGTCAGGTAGTGGCCGCCGCCCCAGGCCGCCGGCCATTTCTGCAGCAGCACGTCGGACAGGCTGAACGAGAGCGCGCTCAGGCTGGCGAGCATGACGGTGCGCCCGACGCGGGCGCGGCCGGCGTGCGGCTCGCCGAAATGCAGCAGCGCCACGGCGGCGGTGCTGAGCGCGGCCCCGAGCCACCAGCGCAGCGAGATGTTGCCGGTCCGCAGCAGCAGGCCGAGCAGCGCGACCAGCAGCACCTTCGTGCCCATCACCGGCGTGGTCACGGACACGTCGCCGGACTGCAGGGCGAGGAAGATGAAGATCTGCCCGATGAGGAACAGCAGGCCGTTGAGCGCCGGGTGCAGGTAGTCGGGCAAGGCCGGGTGGTTCAGCGCCGGCTGCGACAGGCCCCACGGCAGGAACAGGAGAAACATCGACCAGTTGGCGAGGAACCCGATGCGCCACGCGCCGACGCCGAGGGTGCTCGCGCGCTTCAGCATCATCGCCGCCAGGACGTAGAGAAAGGCGCAGGCCAGCGGGACGATCTGGGAAAACGCGAGGCTCAAGCCGCCATTGCACCGGGGTGCGCGGCGCGCGGCAACGCCGGAGTGCGCCTAGCCGCGCCCGACGTAAGGCATGCCCGTCGCCATCACGGTCAGGAACGGCACGTTCGCCTCGAGCGGCAGCCCGGCCATGTAGAGCACCGCGTCGACCACGTGCTTCAATTCCATCAGCGGCTCGCGCGCGATGCTGCCGTTGGCCTGCAGGTGCCCGGTCTTGGCCCGGCTCGCGAGCGCGGTCTCGGCGTTGCCGATGTCGATCTGGCCGCAGGCGATGTTGAAGGGGCGCCCGTCGAGCATGGCGGATTTCGTCAGGCCGGTGATGCCGTGCTTCGCCGCGTTGTAGGCGACGGCCTGCGGGCGCGGGACGTGCGCCGAGATGGAGCCGTTGTTGATGATGCGTCCGCCGGCCGGCGTCTGCTGCTTCATCAGGCGGAACGCCTCCTGCGTGCAAAGGAAGGCGCCGGTCAGGTTGGTGTCGACGACCTCGCGCCACTTTTCGAGCGGCAGGTCCTCCAGCGGCATCGCGGGCGCGCCGATGCCGGCGTTGTTGAAGAGCAGGTCGAGCCGCCCGAATTTCTCGCGCGTCTGCGCGAACAGGGCGCGCACCGAATCCGCGTTGGTGACGTCGGTCGCGACCGTGAGCACCCGGTCCGCCGGGAGGCCGCCCGCGGTTTCCGCCAGCGCCTCGGCGCGGCGCCCGGCCAGCACGACCGACCAGCCGGCCTGGAACAACCCCTGGGCAACGGCGCGACCGATGCCGGAACCGGCGCCGGTCACGAGGGCGATCTGGGGGGCGGCGTTCGACGGGGGCACGGCGGGCGGGATTGCGCTCCATTGTTATTCCGCCGCCCGCGGCGTCGAGCCTTGATGGGCGGGCGTTCCGCGCTAACTAAAGTACTCCATCATGCGCATCCTTTTCATCGGCGGCACGGGAATCATCAGCACGGCCTGCACGAAACTGGCCGTCGCGCGCGGGCTCGACCTCACGGTGTTGAACCGCGGCCAGCGTCCGCCGATCCCGGGCGTGAAGCAGGTGGTCGCCGACATCAACCAGCCCGACGCCGCCCGCCGCGCCCTCGGTGATGGCAGGTGGGACGCCGTCGTGGATTTCATCAGCTTCGGCGTCGCGGACATCGAGGCGCGCCTGGCCCTGCTGCGCGGGCGCGTCCGGCAATACGTCTTCATCAGCTCGGCGAGCGCTTACCAGAAGCCGGTGACGAACTATCTCGTTACCGAGTCCACGCCGCTAGCCAACCCGTTCTGGGGTTACTCGCGCGACAAGATCGCCTGCGAGGAGCGCCTGATGCGCGCGCTGCGCGAGGAGAACTTTCCCGTCACGATCGTCCGCCCGTCGTTCACGTATGGCGAGACGGTCATCCCGCTGCCGATGAACAGCTGGCCCCTGCCCTACACCGCCATCGACCGCCTGCGCCGCGGGGCGCCGGTGATCATCCCGGGCGACGGCACGTCGTTGTGGACGCTCACGTCGAACGACGACTTTGCGCCGGCGCTGCTCGGCCTGCTCGGACACCAGGGCGCCATCGGCCATCCGTTCCACATCACCTCGGACGAGGTGCTCAACTGGAACCAGATCCACGATGCCGTGGCGGAGGCGGCCGGCGTGGCGAACCCGAAGTTCATCCACATCGCCTCGGACTTCATCTCTGCCTGCCTGCCCGGCACGGAGGGCGAGCTGCAGGGCGACAAGAGCAACTCCATCGTCTGCGACAACACGAAGATCAAGCGCTTCGTGCCCGGCTTCGTCGCGCCGACGCGCTTCCGCGACGGCATCAAGCGCTCGATCGCGTGGTACGACGCCGACCCGAAGCGCCGCGTCGTCGACCAGGCCGCCAACGCCAACTACGACCGGCTCATCGCCGCCTACGAGCGCGGGCTCGCCGCGGCGCGCCAGGATTTCGGCCGGTGACCAAGGCGGAGCCCGACCTCCGGGCGGGCTGGAATGGACACGCGCGAAGCAAACCTGCCCGGCCTGCCAGCCATAGGCTTGGCGTCGGCTGGAGGTCAGGTTCCACCACCGGCGCTCAGAGCGCCTTCTTCAGGATCTCCTCGTACTCGGCGTGGCTCATCGCGCCGACTTTCTGGTGGATGATCCTGCCGGTGCGATCGATCAGGAAGGTCGTGGGGATCACGATGTCCGCGCCGGGCTTGCCCGTGAGCGCGTCGAGGTCGTCGTAGCTGCCCATGACGATCTCGTAGTTCATGTGGTTCTCGTCGGCGAATTTCCGCACCGCCGCCGGCTTCTTCGTGTCGAGCGACACGCCGACGATGACCACGCCCTGCGCGCGGTACTTCTCCTGCATCGCGATGTAGCCGGGGATCTCCGTCTTGCACGGCTCGCACCACGTGGCCCAGAAGTCGACGACCACCACCTTGCCCTTCAGTTCGGCGAGGCTCAGTTTCTTGCCGGTGCCGGCGTCCTTGAACGAAAGGGCGGGCGCCGGACGGTCGACGCTGGTGCTGCTGTTGGCGGCAAAGGCCGCGGAGGCGAAGCCGAGAAGCGTGCCGACGAGCAGGACAACGAGGGATTTCTTCATGGTGAAAGTAGGAGGCACGAAGGCCCGGCTTTGTTCCCGGGCCCGGAGGCCGCGGTTACTCCTTGGCGTCGGCGGCCGCGCCTTCCGCGCTGAGCGTCTCGACAAACTTGCGCATCGCGGGCGTGAGCACGCGACCCTTGCGGTGGAGAATGGCGAGCGGGCGGGTGAACTCCTTGCCCTTGAACGGCACGACCGCGAGCGTCCCCTGCCGCAGCTCCTGCTGCACGGTGGCCTGCGGGACGATGGCGATGCCGTGGTCGATCTCGACGGCGCGCTTCACGGTCTCGATGTTGTCGAACTCCATGACCGGCGTGACCTCGATCTTGTTGTCGCGGAAGATCTGGTCGACGGCCTTGCGCGTCGGGATGTCGGGGTCGAAGCCGATGAACTTGTGGCCCGCGAGCGTCTTCAGGTCCACCTCGCCGGACTTGGCCAGGGCGTGGTTCGGGTGCGTGATCAGCACCAGGCGGTCGTTGCGGAAGGAGATCATCTCGATCTGGCGCTGCTTCTGCGGGAAGGCGACGAGGCCGAAGTCGACGGCGTTGTGCAGGATGTCCTCGTACACCAGGTTGGAGCGGCGGTACTCGATGCGCACGTTGACCGACGGGAACTCCTGCAGGAATTTCTTCACGTACGGCGGCAGCTCGTGCAGGCCGATCGAGTAGATGGTCGAGATGCGGATCGTGCCGCTGATGACCTTCTTCATCTCCTGCAGCTCGCTCTCGAGCTTCTCGTACACGTGCAGGATTTCCTTGGCCGCCTCGTAGATCCGCTGGCCTTCGCGCGTCAGGTTGAACTGCTTCTGGCTGCGGTCGATCATGAGCGTCTTGAAGTTCCGCTCCATCGCCCGCGCCTGCTGGCTCACCGCCGATTGCGTGATGCCGTTCAGCTTGGCCGCCTTGGAAAAGCTCTTGGTCTCGACCAGGTCGGCGAAGATTTTGAAGTTCTCGATTTGCATACTCCGTGTATCCTGTACGCAGGATAAAGATAGCTTATCGCTCCGCCACCCTAAAAGCAGAGCTCATAGATGTTTATCGATTACGAAACTTTCCAGCAGCGAGCCGGGGCATTGCAGCAGCGAATAGCCCGGGCGTGCGCGCAGGCGGACCGGGCGCCGGCTGAAGTCACCTTGTTGCCGGTGACGAAAACCCACCCGGCCGCGGCTGCGGAGTATGCGGCCCGTTACGGGTTTACGGCAGTTGGCGAGAACCGGGTGCAGGAAGGAATGGAGAAGCGTCCGCTCGCCCCCGCGAGCCTGCGCTGGGAGCTGATCGGCCACCTGCAGTCCAACAAGGCGAAGCTGGCCGCCCGGCACTTCGACCGGATCCAGAGCGTGGATGGCGAAAAACTGGTCACCCTGCTCAACCGCGCGGCCGGCGAGCTCGGCCGCAGGCTCCCAATCCTCCTGCAGGTCAACGCCGGCAATGACCCGGCCAAGTTCGGCGCCGAACCCGCGGACGCCGCGCGCCTGCTGGAACTCGCCCTCGCCCAGCCGCACCTGCAGGTCGACGGCCTGATGACCATCGCCCCGCTGTCCGACGACCCCGCCGTCGCGCGCCGCACCTTCGCCAACCTGCGCGCGCTCCGCGACGAACTCGCCGCGCGCTCCGGCGCGCCGCTGCGCGAACTCTCGATGGGCATGACCGGCGACCTCGAGGCCGCCATCGCCGCGGGCAGCACGCAGGTGCGTGTCGGCACGGCGCTTTTCGGGGCGCGGTGAAGGTTCCCGCGAAGCGAGAAAAATAATTTTGCGCCGGCGGTTTTCCCCGTTGCGCCGGCCCGCCAACCGCGTTGCCTATGGGTCCGTGGAAGCGAACCGTTTCACGGCCGAACAAAGGAAAGCCCTCGAGGGGCTGCTCGACGATCCGTCGCCCGCGACCCACCAGGCCCTGCTCGCCCACTTCACGCGCCACGGTCGCGAAAGCCTCGAGTTCCTGCGCCACGTCGCCGCGCAGCCGAACCGCACGCTCGCGCTCCACGCCAACGCCTACCTGCGCGAGCTGAATTTCTCCGACCCGGTCAGCGAATTCCGCGGTTTCATCCGCTCGCTCAACTACGAGCTCGAGACCGGGGCGCTGCTCCTCAGCCGCACGGTGAATCCCGACGTCGATGTCGGCGCCATCTGCCTGCAGCTCGACGCGCTCGCGGTGCGGTGCCGCGAGCTCATCGTCGAACCGGCGGGCGCCCGCGACAAGTGCCGCGTCCTCAACCGCGTGCTGTTCCACGAACACGGCTTCCACGGCAACACCGAGCACTACGCGGACCCGCTCAACAGCTTCCTCGACCAGGTGCTCGCGCGCAAAAAGGGCCTGCCGATCACGCTCTCGATCGTGTACCTGCTCGTCGCCGACCGCGTCGGGCTGTCCCTCGAGCCCATCGGCCTGCCGGGCCACTTCCTCATCGGCTGCTACGCCGAGGATCTCCCCTTCTACATCGACCCGTTCAACGGCGGCCGCCTGCTCACGGCGAACGAGGCCTTCGCCATGCTGCGCAAGCACAGCCTCAGCCCCACCATCGCCGACCTCGCGCCCACGCCGGTCCGCGAGGTGCTCTGCCGCTGCTGCCGCAACCTGGTCAACCACTACACGGTGGCCAACGACCACGACCGCGCGCGGCTGTTCGCCGAGTTCGTCGCGGAGTTCGAGTCGACCTACGAGCGCCACGCGCAGCCGTAGGCTCCGCGCAAAATCAGGCTCGTTCTCCCACGGGAAACGGGCTTCCCTCGGGCGCCCCATGAGCGCCGCCCCCGAGACCATCCACACCCTGGCCGACCTGGCGGGATGGTCCCATCCGGGCCCCGCCCTCGCGGTCATCGGCCACCCGATCGCCCACTCGCTCAGCCCCGTCATCCATAATGCGGCGCTCGCGGAGATGGCGAAGACCGACGCGCGCTACCGCGACTGGCGCTACTTCAAGTTCGACATCGCGCCGGCCGACCTGCCCGCGGCGCTGCAGGAATTCCACCGCCGCAATTTCCACGGCCTCAACCTCACGGTGCCGCACAAGTCGATCGTCATCGAGCACCTCGCCGGCAGCGACTCGTTCGTGCGCGCCGCCGGCGCCGCCAATACGCTAAGCCGCGTCGAAGCCGGCTGGCAGGGTGCGAACAGCGACGGCTACGGCCTCGCCCACGCGCTGCGGCAGGACCTCGGCGCCGAACTTGCCGGCAGCCCCATCATCCTGCTCGGCGCGGGCGGCGCGGCACGCGGCGCGGCCGTCGAGTGCCTCCGCGCGAAGTGCGCCGCGCTCTGGATCGGCAACCGCACGGCCGCCACGCTCGCGGCGCTGCTGGCCGAACTGGAACCGCTCGCCGCCGGCACGGAACTCCATGGCTTCGACCTCGCGAACCCGCCCCCGGGCCTGCCGTCCGGCGCGATCGTGATCAATGCCACGTCGCTCGGCCTGAAGCCGGATGACGCCGCGCCGGTCGACCTGAAGCGCATCCCCGCGCCGCACTGCGTCTTCGACATGATCTACCGCCCGGCGCAGACCGCCTTGCTGCGCGAAGCCGCACAGCGCGGCATTGCGCAGGCCAACGGCCTCGGCATGCTCGTGCACCAGGGCGCCCGCTCCCTCGCCATCTGGACCGGGGCCGCCGTGCCGGTGGCGGTCATGCAGGCCGCCGCCCAAGCCGCCCTCACTTCCGCATGATCGAAAGCTTCCAAGAGATAAACGCCCACTATCCGTGGTTCTTCGCGCTGTGGGCCGGACTGATGGGCGCATGCATCGGCAGTTTTCTCAACGTCTGCATCTACCGCATCCCGAAGGGCGAGTCGGTCGTGCACCCGGGTTCGCACTGCGGCTGCGGCAAACCCATCGCGTGGCATGACAACATCCCCGTGCTGAGCTGGTTCATCCTGCGCGGCCGCGCGCGCTGCTGCGGGCGCGCGTTCAGCTTCCGCTATCCCGCCATCGAGCTGCTGACCGCCGGCCTGTTCCTCCTCTGCTGGTTTCTGTTCCCCCCGGGCAAGGCGTTCGCCGGCGCGGTGCTGTGCTCGATCGTGGTCTGCGCCCTGTTCATCGACCACGACCACATGATCATCCCCGACGTGTTCACCATCGGCGGCGCGGCGGTCGGGCTGCTGCTTTCGCTGCTCATCCCGTCGTTGCACGGCCAGGCGCACGACATCTACCTGGTTGCCAGCGTGCGCTCCGGGCTCGACGCGGTGCTCGGCATGTTCATCGGCTCCGCGCTCGTGCTGTGGGTCGCGCTCTTCGCCGAGGCCATCCTGAAGAAGGAGGCCATGGGTTTCGGCGACGTGAAATACCTTGGCGCGCTGGGGGCGTTTGTCGGCTGGCCGGGCGCCGTGTTTTCGCTTTTCGGCGGGGCGGTGCTCGGCTGCGGGTGGTTCCTGATCGCCTATGCGTGGCAGCGCATCACGGGCCGCACCGCGGCGGCGGCGCTCCCGGCGGAAAATCCCGAAGGCGAACCGGCGCCGCTCGGCCTGGGCGTGCACGTGCCGTTCGGCCCGATGCTCGGCCTCGCCGCGCTGATCTATTTCTTCTGGGCGCACGGCCCGGTCGACCACTACCTGCTCGTCGAGTTGCGCGAGCTATTTTGACGGCGGCGCCGGCGGCGCCTGAAACGCCGGCGGGACGTTGCCCTGCCGGCCCTCGACGAGGATCTGCAGCAGCTGCGCCAGCGCGGCTTCGCGCGTGATCTGGCGCTCAACGGAAATCTGTTCGGCACGCTTCAGCAGCTGCGCGGCCATCGTCGCCGCCTGCGCCGGCGGCGCGCCGAGCCGTTCGCAGAGCTGGGTGACTTTCGCGAGGTCAGACATGGCGCCCAATCGTGATGACCGCCGCCGCGTTCGGCACGAGGCTCAATCCGGCGGATGCGTTGAGGTGGACGAGCGAGAGCATGGCCAGCGCCACGAAACCGTCGCCCGCCGCCACCACCGAGCGCAGCTCGCCCGCCTTGCGTTCGCCCTGGTAGAGCGCGGCGCCCGCCGCCGGCGCCGCCCCGGCGCCGCGCACGAGATGCAGGCGGCGGCGGACCTGACCGAGGTTCTTCAGGCGCGCCATCACCTCCTGCCCGAGGTAGCAGCCTTTCGTGTAGGAGATCGCGATTTCATCCAGGCCGCCCTCGTTGGGCAGGTCGCGCGGACCGATGTCCGCGGGCACCGCCGGCACGCCGGCCTGCAAACGCTCGCGCTCCGCGGATGCCCGGTCGGATTCGATCGCGGATTTTTTCAGTCCGACGAGCATGTCCGCCATTTCCCCGCGCGGCACCAGCCACTGCCGGCCGGTCGGACCCGCGCGCCGGCTCGGCCACGCGAGCACGGATTGCTGGACCGCAAGCCCGGCCGCACTTTCGCCCCAGACCAAGATGCTTTCCCACGTCGCCGTCTGGTCCTCCAGCTCGACCTCGTCGGCGATGAGATAGGCTTCAAGTCGCGCGCGCAGAACCGTGGCCGGCAGCGAAAAACTCACGACCAACCAGTCGTTTTCAGCCTGCTTCAGCACCTGGCTGTCCCCGAGGACCTTTCCTTTCTGGTCCAACCACAGCCCGTAGGCGGATTCGCCGTTTTTGAGCCGCAAATCCTGGGTGAACTGGCCTTGCAAATAGCTATTAGCGTCAGGGCCCCAAACCCGCAGTACGGCTGATGAACTATTTAAGTCCTTATCCTGTAGAAAGTAAATCATCCTAATTTCCTGCAAATACTTGGCACGGCATGAGCTTTATCAAGATCGTTCTCTGATAATCCTTCGAACGATTTGACGAACCGAAGGAACATCATACGTATTCAGCTATCCAATTTAACACTTCTCCCGCCTAGCGGGAGTTTTGGGGTAACTAAGAAAGCAATGGCCGGTCGTGTAGGGGTACGCGACCGGCCTTTTCTTTGCCCATTTTCCGGGGTCTGTGTCATCCCGCACCCGAAGCTTGCCCCGCCGGGGTCCCTTTGCAGGGTTTACCGCCCGTGCAGAAAACATCGGACATCAATGTCGTTGAGACGCGTACCCTGCCCTCCCCGGCGGCCCTGATCCAGGAGCTGCCCAAGACCGAGGTTCAGGCGGCGTTTATCGCCCAGGCCCGCCGCGAGATCCACCAGCTGATCTTCACGGACGACAAACGTTTCCTGCTCATCGTCGGCCCCTGCTCGATCCATGACATCGACGCCGGCCGCGACTACGCCCGTAAGCTGGCCGCCCTTTCCAAAGAAGTCGCCGACCGGATCATGATCGTGATGCGCGTCTATTTCGAGAAACCGCGCACGACCGTGGGCTGGAAAGGTCTCGTGATGGATCCGCATCTGGACGGTTCGCATGACATCGCCGCCGGCCTGCGCCTCGGCCGTGCGTTCCTCCGCGACGTGATCGACCTCGGCCTGCCGACCGCCACCGAGTTCCTCGATCCCATCACGCCGCAGTACGTCGCCGATCTCGTGTGCTGGGGCGCAATCGGCGCGCGCACGACCGAGTCGCAGACGCACCGCCAGATGGCATCCGGCCTCTCGATGCCGCTCGGCTTCAAGAACGGCACCGACGGTTCGCTCACGACCGCGATCAACGCGATCAAGGCCGCCGGCCAGCCGCAGACTTTTCTCGGCATCAACCTCGACGGCGCGTCCTCGGCCATCGTCACGCGCGGCAACCCGAATTGCCACATCGTCCTCCGCGGTGGCGCCGCCGGCCCGAACTACACGGCTCCGCACGTTGCCAAGACCGAGGAACTCCTCGGCAAGGCGAACCTGCCGAAGTCCATCCTCGTCGACTGCTCGCACGACAATTCCTCGAAGAAGCCCGAACTGCAGCCCGAGGTGATGCGCGACCTGCTTGCGCAAATCACCGCCGGCAACCAGTCAATCATGGGCGCGATGGTGGAGAGCAATCTCAACGCCGGCAGCCAGCCCTTCCCGCAGCCCAAGGAAAAGCTCAAGTACGGCGTCAGCATCACCGACGGCTGCATCGACTGGGCCACGACCGAGAAGATGGTGCGCGAGATCTACGCGATCCTCGCCCCGCGCTTCGCCTGAGTTGGTTTTTTGTAGGGTCGCCGCTTGCGGCGTACCTGGCCCGGCGACGAGCGCCGGCCCTACATCTTCGCCCTCAAGTAGTCTAATAGACTACTTACGTTTCCCCTTAATCCCGGCTGCTCCATGATTTTCTTCCGTGTCTTCCGCCGGTTCCGTGGTTAATCGTTTCGCTTTATGAAAGCCCCTATTCGTGTCGCAGTGACCGGCGCCGCCGGCCAGATCGGTTACTCCCTCCTGTTCCGCATCGCGTCCGGCGCGATGTTCGGCCCCGACCAGCCGGTGATCCTCCAGCTGATTGAAGCGCCCATCGAGAAGGCCCTCAAGGCGCTCGAAGGCGTGGCCATGGAACTCGACGACTGCGCCTTCCCGCTGCTCAAGGGCATCGTCCAGACGTCCGACGCGTCGGTCGGCTTCAAGGACGCCAACTGGTGCCTGCTCGTCGGCGCCAAGCCGCGCGGCCCGGGCATGGAGCGCGCCGACCTCCTCAAGGACAACGGCAAGATCTTCATCGAGCAGGGCCGCATCATCGATGCGGTCGCCGCCGCCGATGCGCGCGTCGCCGTCGTGGGCAATCCCGCCAACACGAACTGCATGATCGCCGCCTCGCAGGCCAGGCGCCTGCCGGCCGAGCGCTTCACCGCCATGGTCCGCCTCGACCAGAACCGCGCGCAGACCCAGCTCGCGAAGAAGGCCGGCGTCGACCTCACCGCCGTGAAGGACATCTTCATCTACGGCAACCACAGCCCGACCATGTTCCCGGCGTTCGCCCACGCCACGATCAACGGCCAGCCCGCGACCGCCGTGATCACCGACTCCGCCTGGCTGCAGGGCCCGTTCTGCGAGACCGTCGGCAAGCGCGGCGCCGCCATCATCGCCGCCCGCGGCCTGTCCTCCGCCGCCTCGGCCGCCAACGCGCTCGTCGACCATGTCCGCTCGCTCGTCACCCCGGGCGCCATCCACTCGATCGCCGTGAAGAGCGAAGGCCGCTACGGCTTCGACGCCAACGTCTGGGCCGGCATGCCGGTCCGCACCACGACGCCGGGCAGCTACGAGGTCATCGCCGGCTACGCGATGGACGACTTCGCCAAGTCCAAGATCGCCGCGACCAACAAGGAGCTCGTCGAAGAGCGCGCCTTCGTGGCCGACATGATCAAGTGACGCTCGTTGTCATCGCGAGCCCGGCTTGACGGGCGTGGCGATCCAGCTGGATTGCTTCGTCGCTTCGCTCCTCGAAATGACGAATCTTTCGGCGGCCCTCCCCGGCCGCCTTTTTTATCGCCGCATTGCTGGAGGCGGGGTGCCCTCACCCCGCGTGGCATGCGCTTCGCAACTTGAACCCGCGGGGTGAGGGCACCCCGCCTCCAAGTCACAGCAGCCCCGCCAGCACGCGATTCCTGCTCAGCGCGAACGCCGAGCGCACCGCGGCGAATGCCGCCACCAGCTCCGCCGGCGAGCCGGCGCGCGGGAAACGCATCTCGAGCGTCGCGCCATTGCACATGACCTCGGCATCGACGCCGTCGACCTGGATCACGCAATGCCGGCAATCCGACGGATAATTGACCGCCAGCCCGTCCTCGCCGCCGCGCGCCTCGACGGCATCGATCACCGCCTCGACCGCCACGCCCTTCACGAGGTCGAACACGATCCCCGTAAAGCCGGTGGCAAACAGCGCGTTCAGCTCGGCTCGCGCCGTGCCTTCGCTCTCGCTCAGTGAATGCAGCGTCCGCGTGATCCCGTAGCTCCCGGGGTCGTCCGCCTGCAGCGCATAGGCGATCTCGAGCGTGAAATCCTTCGCCGTCAGCACGGCCACGGGGCTCGTAACCTCGAGCGCCAGCTCGGTGCGCTTGTAGCCGAACGCCGCCTTCGCGTCCTGGTAGAACTTCTCCCCTTCCTCCGCCAGTTCGCCGGCGCAGAGCTTCGCAAGGAATCCCTCCGTCGCTGCGTTCACCGCGTCCGGCACCGTGTGGTGCTGTTTCCGAAAACCGGACAGCCCCTTGACCAGGCCCGCGCTGCGACCGACGAGGCTGATGCGGGAAATGAAGGCGCTGGGGGATTCGGCCGGTTTCGGCATCCGGCGAGTGAGCCGGGCTGCGCGCCGCAAGGCAAGTGACACGGCGCAAAAAAACGGCGGGCCGCGCAGCCCGCCGCCAATTTTGTGGCGGGCCCATCTCCCGATGGGCCGGCCGGTCAGGAGACCGGCCTTCCGTCGTTCACGTGGTCACGACCGGCGTCGGGGCGCGCCCGGCCTTCCGGAAAAGGCTGATGATGCCAACGATCGCGAGGATCGGGAGCCAGATGGGCGAGAGCGCCACGGCGAAGGCCAGGAGCACCGCCGCCAGGGCCGCCAGGAGGGAGACACCGACCGCGCCGAGCACGCCCGCCGCGATCAGTCCGAGAAAGGCCCCCACGAAAATCACCGGGCTGATCTTGATCGCCACGATGAGCAGGGCCGCAATTACGAGGATCTTGAGGAAAGTTTTCATGATACAGGAAAAACACGGCCCGGTCGGGAAAAGTTGCAGTCTCCGCGCCAAAATCCGCCGAACCGGCGGAATTCCGGGAAGATGCAGTTGCCACCGGTGCTCCTACCCGTGTTCCGTCTGCCCATGGGTTCATCCGCTCCCGTTCCCGTCGTCTGCGCCGTCATCCAGCAGGAGGACGGCGTGCTGGTCGCCCAGCGCCCGCCGCACAAGCTCCTGCCGCTGAAATGGGAGTTTCCCGGCGGCAAAGTCGAGCCGGGCGAGGACCCGGCCGCCGCCATCGTCCGCGAGATCCGTGAGGAACTCGGCTGCGATGTCCATGTCCTCCGAGCCCTCACCCCGTTCGAGCACGACTACAAGACGGTCGTGATCCGCATGATTCCCTTCGTCTGCGCACTCACCCCGGCTTCGCCGCCACCGCACGCCCATGAGCACGTCGCGCTCGCGTGGGTCCCGCTGGCGGAACTTCGCGCCTACGACCTCGCGGCCGCCGACTGGCCGGTGGTCGCCGCGCTGGCTCATCAATAATGTGACCAAAATGCCCCCGGTGCCCCGCTTGTTCTTTGCCCCCTTCTCATTAGCTTCCGCTTCTCCCCCCACCCCATGATCCCCCCCACGATCCGCACCGGGCTCATCGCCCTCTGCAGCCTGTGCCTCGGCACCGCTGCGCTCGCCCAAACCCCGGCCGCCCCGAAGATCGATTTCCCGGACGCCAGCCCGCTCGCCAGCGTCAGCCAGCGCGTCGGCCTCACCGACATCCAGGTCACCTACAACCGCCCCGGTGCCAAGGGCCGCAAGGTCTTCGGCGGCCTCGTTCCCTACGACCACATCTGGCGCACCGGCGCGAACAACGCCACGAGGCTTTCCTTCAGCACCGCGGTGAAGCTCAACGGCGCCGCGATTCCCGCCGGCACCTACGAGCTGTTCACCATTCCCGGCCGGGACGAGTGGACCATCATCATCCACAAGAACATGTCCCAGTGGGGCGTCTACCGCTATGACGAGAAGAACGACGTCGTCCGGCTCAAGGCCAGGCCCGTCGCCCTTGCCGCGCCGGTCGAGACGCTGGCCATCGGTTTCAACGATCTCCGCGACGAATCCGCCACGCTCAACATCGCCTGGGAATCCGTCCGCGTGTCCGTCGCGATCGCCGTCGACGTGAAGTCCACCCTCGTCCCGCAAATCGAAGCCGTCATGGCCTCCGGGGCGCCGAAGCTGCCGTACAACGAGGCCGCCATGTACTACCTCGCCAACGGCCTCGACCTGACGAAAGCCGCGCTGTGGATGGACGCCGCCATCGCCTCCGCCCCGGAGGCCTTCTATCTTTCCTACCGCAAGGCGCTCATCCTTGAAAAAATGGGCGACAAGGCCGGCGCCATCGCCTCCGCCCGGAAATCCCTCGAGGGCGCCAGCAAGGCCAGCGGCCCGTTGAAGGACGAATACACCGACCTGAACCAGGCCCTCATTGCCCGCCTGAAATAATCCGTTCCGCCACTCCCATCCCCGATCCCCATGAAGCTGCTCCCCGCCTCCTGCCTGCTGCTCGCGACCCTCGCGGTCGCCGCCCCGGTCATCGCCGAAACGGTCGCGCCCACCGCGCCGGCCCGCACCCGCATCAGCCCGCACGAAACGATCAGCGCCACCATCGGCAAGGGCGGCCCGCGCGTCACCCTCACCTACGGCCGGCCCTACTCGAAGGACCCGAAGTCGGGCGCGATCCGCAAGATCTGGGGCGGCCTCGTGAAGTGGGGCAAGGCCGACCGCCTCGGCGCCGACGAAGCCACGCTGCTCCTCACCCAGCAGCCGCTGCAGTTCGGCGAGACGGTCATCCCGGCCGGCGCCTACACGCTCTACATCGTGCCGTCGGAAACCGGCGCCTCGCTGCTGGCGTTCAGCTCCGCCCTCGGCAAGTGGGGCGTGCCGGTGGACGAGACGCATGATGTCGCCCGCATCCCGCTCGTGAAGTCCGACATCAGCGCGCAGGTCGACCAGCTCACGCTCGGCGTGAAGGCCAACGCGGCCGGCGACGGCGGCGAACTCACCATCCAGTGGGAGCTGACCCAGCTGTCCGCCGCGTTCACCGTCAAAAAATAACCCGCCGTGCTTACCCTGCTCCGGCGCCGCGGCGCCGCCTGCCTCGGTGCCACCTTGCTTGCGCTCGCGCCGGCCGCCCGCGCGGACGACGCCGCGCCGGAGTCGCCCATTGCGCATGACCTGCGGGTCTTCCGCACCATGGGCACGGTGCTGCACCTCGGCGCCCACCCGGACGACGAGAACACGCAGCTGATCGCGGCGTTCTCGCGCGGCCGCGGCTACCGCACCGGCTACCTTTCGATCACGCGCGGCGACGGCGGCCAGAACGAATCGGGCCCGGAGTTCGGCGAGAAGCTCGGTGTCGCCCGCACGCAGGAGCTGCTCGCGGCGCGCCGCCTCGATGGCGGACGCCAGTTCTTCACGCGCGCGATCGACTTCGGCTTCTCGAAGTCGCCCGAGGAAACGCTGCGCATCTGGGACCACGACGTCATCCTCGGCGACGTGGTGCGCGTCATCCGGAAATTCCGGCCCGACGTGATCATCACGCGCTTCCCCGTCCCGCCCGGCAGCGGCGGCCACGGCCAGCACACCGCCTCCGCCATGCTCGCGGTCGAGGCCTTCAGGCTCGCGGGCGACCCGCAGGCCTACCCCGAGCAGATCGCCGAGGGCCTGAAGCCCTGGTCGCCGAAACGCATCGGCTGGAACGCCTGGGGCGACACGAAGCCGCTCCACGGCCCGGTCATCCAGTTCGACACCGGCGGCGCCGACCCGGTGACGGGCGAACCGTTCGCCACCATGGCCAACCGCAGCCGCGCGATGCACAAGACCCAGGGCCTCGGCATTTTTGCCGCGCGCACCGGCGGCGCCGGGCCGAACCGGCAGAACTTCATGCTCCTCGCCGGCGACGCGCCCGGGAAGGACATCATGGACGGCATCGACACCACCTGGGCGCGCGTGCCCGGCGGCGCGGCGCTGATCCCGCTGATCGACGACGCGCTCGCGAAGTTCGACGCGGCCAAACCCGCCGCGAGCGTGCCGGCGCTGTTCGCGATCCGCACCAAGCTCGACACGCTGCCCTCCGATTCGATCGTCGCCGAGAAACGCCGCGACCTCGACCGCATCATCGTGGCCTGCCTCGGGCTGGCGGTCGAAACCACCGTGCCCCAGGCCGAGGTCGTCGCCGGCGAGAAACTCGCGCTGCACCAGGAAGCCAGCGTCACGGCCGCGATGCCCGTGCGCTGGGCTGCCGTGCGTTATCCCGCCGAACGCGTGGAGGTGAAGATTCAACGCGACCTTAAGGCCGGCGAAACCGCGGTGAAGGACACCAACCGGTCCCTGCCGAACTCGACCCGCATCAGCCAGCCCTACTGGCTGCGCAAGGACGGCGCGCCGGGCGTGTTCCACGTCGACGAGACCGCGCTGATCGGCGAGCCGGAAAACCCGCCGGTTTTCCCCGTCGAATTCGTCTTCGAGGTCGCCGGCCAGACGCTCGTGGTGCCGGACGAACCCGTGCAGATCATCGCCGGCGCCAGCGAGGCGCAGCAACGCCGCCGCCTCGCCGTCATCCCGCCGGTCTCGCTCGCCTTTGCGCATGAGACCGAGCTCTTCACGCCCGGCGGCGCCAAGACCGTCACGGTCGAAATCACCGCCGCCCGCGCGGGCGCCAGCGGCGACCTGGGCCTCGATGCACCGAAGGACTGGACCGTGCAGCCGGCCAAGCGCGCCTTCACCCTCGCCCGCGCCGGCGAGAAAGCGTCGCTCGCCTTCGAGGTGACTGCGCCGGCGACGAGCACCTCCGCCACCCTCGCCGCCGCCGCGCAGGTGGGCAGCGCGACCTGTTTCACGGAACGCTTCGCCATCACGTACGCGCACCTGCCGGTGCAGCTGCTCCAGCGCCCGGCCGAAGCGAAGGCCGTCGCGCTCGACGTGAAGACCAAGGGCAAGCGCGTCGGTTACCTGCCCGGCGCCGGCGACAGCACCGCCGAGGCGCTCGGCCAGCTGGGTTACGAGGTGCAGACGCTCACCGGCGCCGACCTCACGCCCGAAAAACTCGCCGGCCTCGACGCCGTCGTCATCGGCGTGCGCGCCTTCAACGAGCGCAAGGATCTCGCCGGCGCACTGCCCGGGCTCTTCACCTGGGTGGAGTCCGGCGGCACGGTCATCGCCCAGTACAACCGGCCGGGCAACAACCTGAAGGATGTCCCGCTCGGGCCGTACCCGCTCTCGATCGACGGCCCGGCCCCGCAACTGCGCGTCACCGACGAAACCGCGCCCGTCACCTTCCTCGCGCCGGATCACCCGGCGCTCAACGTGCCGAACAAGATCACCGCCGCCGATTTCGAAGGCTGGGTGCAGGAGCGCGGCGCGTATTTCCCGGGCAGGTGGGACGACCACTACACGCCGATTCTCGCGATGAGCGACCCCGGCGAGGCGCCGCTGAAGGGCAGCCTGCTCGTCGCGCAACACGGCAAGGGCTGGTTCGTCTACACCGGCCTCGCCTTCTTCCGCCAGCTGCCCGCCGGCGTGCCGGGCGCCGAGCGCCTCTTCGCCAACCTCGTGTCGCTGGGGAAATGAACACGGCCATGCACGCTCTCAACACACCCCGTCGCTCCGCGCCACCCCTCTTCCTAGAGGGGACTTTCGGCTGCGCGGGTTTGAATCCCCTCTATCAAGAGGGGTGCCCGTCAGGGTGGGGTGTGTAAGGATTCCCGATGCCTCCCGAACCGGATGACGACGAATCCCCCGGCCTGCCCGGTTTCCGCACCTGGCGCGGAGTCTACTGGTTCGTCTTCGGCTGCTTCGTGCTGGTGGTGCTCGGGCTCACCCTTTTCTCCCGCGCGTTCGCATGACCCTGCTCGACTGGATCGTGCTGCTCGGAACGGTGGTGGGCATCGCCGCCTACGGGGCGTGGCGCACGCGGCACACCGACCACCTCGACACCTACCTCAAGGGCAGCAAGTCGACCGGCTGGCTCACCATCGGCCTCTCGGTCGCCGCCACGCAGGCGAGCACGATCACGTACCTGTCGCTGCCGGGGCAGGCATATGAAAGCGGGATGGCTTTCATCCAGAATTATTTCGGCCTGCCGCTCGCGCTGATCCTCGTCTGCGCCGTCTTCCTCCCGATCTATCGCAAGCTCGGCGTCTACACCGCGTACGAATACCTCGGGAAGCGCTTCGACCAGAAGACCCGCCTGCTCGGCGCGGGCATCTTTCTCCTGCAGCGCGGCCTGCAGAGCGGCATCACGATCTACGCGCCGTCGATCATCCTCGCGACCGTGTTCGGCTGGCGGCTCGACTTCATCATCATCGGCATCGGCCTCGTCGCCATCTGGTACACCGTCACCGGCGGCAGCGCCGCGGTGAACCTGACGCAGAAATGGCAGATGGCCGTCATCTGGGGCGGCATGATCACGGCCTTCGTCATCCTCGTGACCAAGCTGCCCGACCACGCCACCCACATCGCCGGCGCCATGGGCAAGCTGCAGGCCGTCGACTACACGCCCGACCCGCGCCTGCGCTACACGCTCTGGAGCGGCGTGCTCGGCGGGTTTTTCCTGTCGCTGTCGTATTTCGGCACCGACCAGTCGCAGGTGCAGCGCTACCTCGGCGGCGCGGCCCTGCGCGAGGGTCGGCTCGGCCTGATGTTCAACGCGGTGCTCAAGATCCCGATGCAGTTCTTCATCGTCCTGCTCGGCGCGCTGCTCTTCGTCTTCTACCAGTTCCAGCCCGACACGCCGCTGGTCTTCAACCAAGCCGCGTGGCAGCAGCAGGTACAAGGGCCGCATGGCGCCGAGTTCCGTGCCATGGAGCAGCAGCACGCCGCGCTCCGCGCCGACAAGCTCGCGAAGATCCAGACCTGGGTGGCGGCGAGCGAAGGGACCGATGCCGCCGCGGAGCAATCCGCGCGCGCCGCGCTCACCCAGGCCCAGCAGGCCTCCGACGCCCTCCGCGCCAGGGCCCGCGACGCCCTGCAGCAGGCGGCGCCCGAAACCAAGCGCACGCGCGACTCGGACTTCGTCTTCATCACCTTCATCACGACCCAGCTGCCGCACGGCGTGGTCGGCCTGCTCATCGCCGTGATGTTCGCCTCGGCGCTGTCCTCGAAGGCCGGCGAGCTCAACGCCCTCGGCACGACGACCGTCATCGACGTCTGGCGACACCTGCGGCCGCAGGCCGCGCATGACGAGCGCCGCAATGTCGTCGTCGCGAAGCGCTTCACCGCGCTGTGGGGCTGCTTCGCCATCGCCTTCGCGCTCTTCGTCAGCTTCGCCGAGAACCTGATCGAGGCGCTCAACATCGTGGCGTCGATCTTCTATCCCACGCTGCTCGGCCTGTTCATCGTCGCGTTCTTCTTCCGGAAAGTCGGCGGTTCCGCGGTCTTCTGGGCCGCCCTCGCCGCGCAGGTCGTCGTGCTCGCGATCTTCTTCGCCGGCAAGGCCTGGCCCGCCCACGAAATCGGCTACCTCTGGCTCAACCCCATCGGCTGCGCCGCCGTCGTGCTCTTCAGCCTGGGCTTGCAGGCGATGCAGCCGCGGTCTCCGGCCTGAGTCTTTCCGGCTTCCTCCTTCTTAATTCTTCCTTCCTCCTTTCCGCGTGCCTTCCCCGATCATCTGCTTCGGCCAGCAACCCTGCGGGTTTTTCCCGCGGCGGTTCCTCTACGCCAAGTTCGTGACCGCGCGCCGGCTCCAGCGGGAGATCGGCGGCGAGATCGTGTTCTTCTACCACGACAGCGACCACGACCCGCGCGAGACGCAGACCATCGTGCGCCACCGCAAGACCGGCGAGCCGGCCACGCTCAACTTCACCTTCGCCAACAAGGTCCAGCGCAAGTGGTCGCCGCTCTACGCCAAACGCATCCCCGCCGACTGGCAGGCCAACACCTGCCGCCAGCTCGGCGCGTACGTCGGCCCGGAGCTCGCCGCCGTCTTCAAGCAGACCAAGGCCGACCACGTCGCCGACTTCTGCCTCGAGCTGTACCGCGGCCTCGGCCTGCTCGAGGGCGTGCGGGTCGTGCGCTCCGGCGACCCGGCGGTGCGCCGCACGGCTTGCGACATCGGCGACTGCTTCGTGGACGTTAAACACGAGAACGAAATCGTCCGCGCCCGCCGGCTGCCGGACGGCTCCCTCTGCCTGCACGAGGGCGGGGACTGCTACCTGACCCTCCCGGCGGCGGAATTCACCAAGGAGCAGGTCAGCCCGTCCCGCGACTCGCGGTTGCGCTGGATGCAGTCCGTGCTTCACTGCACCCACTACATCGCCGGCGCCGGCGAACAGGCCTACCTCAACAAGGCCGAAGCCCCCGAGATCACCTTTATCAACCGCGACCCCATCGACCGCTCCGATGAAGCCTGGACCGAATTCTAAAATAACGTCTGTCATTGCGAGTCGCCCGTCCCGGGCGGCGAAGCAATCCAGCTGGATCGCCACGGCGCGCTTCGCGCCCCTCGCGATGACGATGTCCTGACGATGAGCCGTCCCCACGACACCACCCCGCTCGTCGCGTTCGGCGCGCATCCGGACGACATCGAGTTCGGCTGCGGCGGCATCATCGCCCGCGAGAGCCAGGCGGGTCGCCCGATCCACTTTGTCGTCTGCTCGCGCGGCGAGGCCGGCACCAACGGCACGCCGAAGGAACGCACGGCCGAGACGCAAAAGGCCGCGAAGCGGCTCGGCGCCACGCTGGAGTTCGTCGAACTCGACGGCGACGCCCACCTCGAGATCAAGTCCACCCATGCGCTCAAGCTCGCCGCCATCCTGCGCCGCGTGCGCCCGGCGCTCGTCCTCGCGCCCACCACCGCGCAGAACCAGCATCCCGACCACTGGCGCCTCGGCACGCTCGTGCGCGACGCCACCCGCCTTGCCCGCTACGGCGGCGTGGCGGAGCTGAAGGACCTGACGCCGCACGCCATCGGCGAACTCTTCTACTACGCGCTCGGCCCCGGCGCCGAACCCGCCGGCGTCACGCCGGTGCTGATCGACATCTCGGCCCCCGAGATCATGAAGGCCTGGACCGCGTCGATGGAAGCCCACGCCTCGCAGATGCGCACGCGCAACTACGTCGAGCTCCAACTCGCCCGCGCCCGCGTGCACGGCCTCAACGCCGGCGTCGGCCACGCCCAGCCCCTCTGGCCCAACGACCCGCTCGTCTTCACCTCGCTCGCGCCGCTCACCCGCGCCGCCGCTAAGTTTTAACCGGACGGTTGCCCACGAATGGACACGAATTCACACGAAAGGACCCGAACGCATTCTGTCGGCATTCTGCCTTGGTTCGTGCGCTTCCGTGTCTTTTCGTGGGAAAAATATCCCGATGTCTGACCGCCCGCTCCGCATCGGCCTCGTCTGCCACCCGTCCGTGGGCGGCAGCGGCATCCTGGCCTCGGAGCTGGGCGAGGAGCTCGCGGCCCGCGGCCACGAGGTGCACTTCATCAGCCACGCCGCGCCGTTCCGCCTGCCGGCCCACCAGCCGCGCATCCATTTCCACGCGGTGCGGGTCAACGACTACGACCTCTTCAAGTATCCCGACTACACGCTGCCGCTCTCGGTGAAGATCGCCGAGGTCAGCCGCGCCGCGAAGCTCGACGTGCTCCACGTCCACTACGCGGTGCCGCACGCGACCGCCGCCATGCTCGCCATGTCGATGCTGCCGGTCTTCGAACGGCCCAAGGTGATCGTCACGCTGCACGGCACCGACGTCATGCTGCTCGGCGCCGACGAGGGCTATGGCCCGGCGATCCGCCATGCGCTGGAGCAGGCGGACGCCGTGACCACCGTCTCGCATTTCCTGAAAAGCCAGGTGCCGTCGCACCTCGACTTCTACGGCGCGGTGTCGGTCATCCCGAATTTCTTCTCGCCGCACGCGCCGGCCCGGACGCGCGAAGCGCTGCGCGCCGAGCTCGGCCTGGCCGACGGCGAGGCGCTGCTCCTGCACGCCTCCAACCTCCGCCCGGTGAAGCGCATCGACCTGCTGCTGGAGACCGTCGCGCAGATCAAGCCGCGCGCCTCCTTCAAGCTCGTGATCCTCGCCGGCGGCGACTTCACCCCGCACGTCGAGACCGTGCAGAAGCTCGGCCTCGAGGAGCACGTGATCCTGCGCGCCAACGTCACGGCCATCGACGACTACCTCAATGCCGCCGATTGCGCCGTGTTCACGTCCGAGTTGGAGAGCTTCTGCCTGAGCATCCTCGAGGCGATGACCTTCGGCTGCCCCAGCGCGGCCTTCGCCATCGGCGGCATCCCCGAGGTCGTGGAATCCGGCAAGAGCGGCCTGCTCGTCCCGTTCGGCGACACCGCCGCGCTGGCCCGCAGCGTGGAATCGCTGCTCGCCGACCCTGCGCGCCGTTCCGCCCTCGGCACCGCCGCCAAGGTTCGCGCCGAAGCGCTCTTCTCCTCCGACCGCATCGTCGGCCAGTACGTGGACTTCTACCGCAAGGTCTGCGCGGCAGAGTGACCCGCCCCATGCCGCGAACGATCGAAAAGTACATCTGGCTCAAAAATGAGACCAGGGTTGCCAAGATCGGCTGGGTGAAAGAAGCCGACAGCGGGCTCTACTTTTCACCGCGTCCCGATTTTCGATCTATCCATTATTCCTATCACACCCCCGGAATTCACCACCTAACTACTTCGTCGGGCCACCACCATCAAAAGGCGGTAGCGCCACTGGCGTCGATCGAATACTGGGGAAACGTTGGCGGGTTTGGTATCGAATTAGGCCGCCTTGAGTGGTTGGCCGCAGACGCAGCGAAGAAGCACGATATCTTTATTCAGGTCGGTCCGCACGCCATGACTGGCCAATACGTTGTGGTTTCGTTGAATCTAGTACTATCCGAGCGAGTGACGGAATTCATTGCGGCCAAGACACAGACGGAAGGTTCCTATTTGGCGCACTGCATCAGCTTTCAGTCCGCTCTCTTCCCGCATCTCCACTGCGTAATCCTGTTCCAGTTTCAGGCACTTGCTGCAGAAAAATGAACGGCGTGGATTTCTACTCTCTCGATACAAACCTATTTCGAGCAGCAACGAAATTACCCGAAATATTTGGAAACCTGGTACCTGAGCTTCGGAATCTCGGGTTTCGATTTGGAGAGGCTGAAAATACAGCGCTTCGAATCAGTCCGTTCGGTTTGCTGGAAGTTTTAGGGATTCGCCCCAAGACACCACGTCCTCAAGATTTCAGAGTCCGCGGGAGAGACCCGAAATTCGTTTATGAGGAGATTTTTGGCTATGCGCGCAATCACTTCGCGTCTCTCCCCGAACTGCAGAGAGGCTTTCTATTACAGAAACACGAAGAGCAATTGACGTATGTCCACCCGCAAGTTCTTCCCCTATTTGAGGAATGCGTAACAGAAGTACTAGCCCGAGACATCGACGTAACCGATCTTCTCGCCGCATTTCTCGCGACCGATTATTTCTTCAAACAGCCATTCCCGAAGGAAGACTTTATCTCTATGCTGCCGATTTTCTCGTGCATGTTTTTCATGGATCTGCCGGAAAATTCGCCCACTAGTCGATTCCGGATCAGTGTTCGCGTTTTCAATCATATCAAAGCCGCCATGCAGGGTATGCCCGCGCATGAAGAAGCCATCCAAGCATTGGGACTAAAAAACCAAGAGGATTTTTTGGATACCGACATCATCCAAGACCTCACGTATGGATTTCCGTATGCAGGCGGACGCCATCGCGTGATCGTACTCACCTTCGACAAAGCAAAGGTATTGTTGCACAGAGCGCTTTTCCACCGCCAGCTGGGCGACGCCATCGCTAAGAGATACCAATCAAGTCCAGAGATGCAGGCGATAGTTGAGAGCTACATTTCTCATCCCGGCGGCATCATCGTCCAAGCGGATCAGACAGGACATATATTGAAGATTGTTGATCTCCCTAAATCCTTCGCATCGCTGAATGAGCAATTGGGGGAATAGCGGAAGATGGAGCCTATCTTAAATAGGCTTCCGTAAATTGGTGGAGGTGAGGGGAGAATAAGCGCGTATCGCTCTGCCTCGATGAATTAAGGGGTTACGAATGACGGTGGTTTTAATGTGTAGCACGGGTGTGTAACAGAGATTGCGAGAAACTAGCTGAATGTGTCTCTGTAGCAAAGCTCGGGCGGCATGTAATTGATCAGGAGAATTGGAATCTTTTTTAGGCCTGTTAACGTGATTCGAAATGGGCCCGCAAATGTCAGATTTCCAGAAAGAGCTGCCGAGGCTGACCGACCTCCATCGTCGATTCGTTACTTCTGAAAAAAAGAACTTCTTTCGAGATTTCCCCAAGCGTCTTGAAGGGAAGGACACCGTGACGTTCGACTTCTACGCCAAGATCGAAAACTGGATGAGCTATATTCCGGCATCCGAGTGGGAATCATATGCAGCCAAGGTTGGGACTGCGGTGTCAGCGTTCGATCAAAAGCAAAAGCGGCATTGGGAGAAGCTGCATGATGTATTTCATGAAGCCATCGGAGCGATGGTGCTCGTAAAGGAGTTCCACTGCGACGCGGTACGCCTCATTCCCGTATCGAAGTCTATCGCTCCTGACTGGGGTGGCTTGGCCACTACTCGCCCGCATTACGTCGAAGTGAAGACGGTAAATCACTCACTGGACGAGCGTCTGAGCTGGTATGGCGGAAAGCCGCTTGTTCATACCACGCAACTCCCGGCACCGCTCACAAAAAAGATTCGAGAGGGCTATGAAGAGGCAATGCGCCAGCTTTCAGCCCCAGTGAACGCCAAGGAGGCCGTAAAGGTCGCGGTTTTCGTCTTATATCCCGATCATAACGTCGATCCTATCGAGGTCCAATTAAGCAACCTGCTTCTCGATTTCTTCACCGAGATCGAGCAGCCGGATTTCCCAATTCGCCTGAGGATTTTCGAGCAGGCTTAATAGCGAAGCATCGTCACGATACATTGGTTGGGTCGGCGAACTGGTTCTAAAAAGCCCGCAACGCGGCATATTCATTGCCCGGCCGTCTGGTTACTTGTTTGACCCTACAAGCTTTGCAATGAAGCTGTTTTTTAGCGACCACGCGTAGGGCCACGATGTGGGGTTTGTCGCCGCAGCTCATTTCTTGGGCTGGATCGATAAACAGCAATAACCCTATGCCCAATACCTCAAAGTTGGTTCAAATGAAGGTGTGCAACCTCGGCTGCATTGGAGAAGCCGGGCTCATTGTCGCACTTGATGAAATCGTATGCTTAGTCGGTCCGAACAACTCTGGGAAGTCTACAGTGCTTCGTGCCTACAAGGCTGCGGTGAACATGGAAAAACTAACTGAGCAAGATTTCCATCGAGTAGAGGGGAAAGAACTTTTGCCGACTGTGGAATTTTGGGTTCACATTCCAAAAGACGCAGAGAATATCGATGCGAAGTGGAAGGAGCCTAAAGACGAGCATCTGCTAGTCAGATCACAGTGGACTTGGGGGAAGCCCGGCGAGGGGCCGACAAGGAAAACATGGGACCCCGATGCCAAAGAATATGCGGAAGACGGCAAAGCCTCTGGGTTGGATAATGTCTTCAACAGCCGACTACCTAAGCCGTTTCACATTGGCTCACTTGAAGACCCAGAAGAAGAACACGATGAGCTGCTCAAACTCGTGCTAGAGCCGGTAGTAGCGGCGCTGAAGGAATCCATGGAGAAACCGGGGTCAGAGATTCAGCAGAAAATTAAAGACCTCAGGGACGAGGCCAATAAACCATTGGCTCCCTTCAAAGAGAAGATCGCTGGCGTTTCCTCGAAAATGAACCGTTCGTACAAACGGGTTTTTGGTGCTGCCAATATATCGCTTGATCTATCGCTTGGCGACCTTGGTGTCGATCTACCCACGGCCTTAGTAAAAGCATCTACGGTGAAAGTCGCCGAGGCGCATGGGCTCGGGCATTGGAGCCGACAAGGAACTGGCTCACAACGAGCCCTGTTTTGGGCGATGCTTGAAATCCGTTCAGAACTCATGCGGTTAGCGCGGTTTAAAAAGGCGACAGAGAAAGAAATTAAAGACCTCAGAAAAGCTCTTGTTTCTGCAGAAGCCAAGTTAGCCAAGGCGAAGGCAGAGAAAGTTAAGGAGCACGAGGGATCCATTGCCGCGATAAAAGAGCAAATCGCAGCCAAGGAAGTTGAAGCACAGAAAGAGACGCTAGATGCGGACGGCTTTTTACCGGGCCATATGCTGCTTATAGACGAACCAGAAACAGCTTTGCATCCGTCTGCAATCCGGGGAGCACGCGATCATCTATATGCGTTGGCGGCGGAGAGTGGATGGCAAGTGATGCTGACAACACACCATCCAGCCTTTGTTGATGCCGGGAAAGATCACACAACTGTAGTGCGGTTGGAGCGAGGGGCGACAGCGTCTTCGCCCAAACTGTATCGCACCGACGAGGCTCAATTTTCTCCAGATGAAAAATTGCAGCTTAAAAGCCTACTAGCTTTTGATCTTAGTTTGGCCGAAATTTTTTTCGGCAGCCCAATTATCGTTGTCGAAGGCGATACGGAATATGCCTGTTTCAACGCAATTATGGATGCGGATGCTGAAGGCTATCCAATCGAAAAACGCCCTCTTATCGTACGGGCCCGAGGCAAAGCATCTATCATAATTCTCGTGCGAATGCTGACGCATTTCAAAATCGATTTTGCGGTGCTACATGACATCGATCCGCTCTACACGGAGAAAGGAACAAAAAATAACCCCGCGTTTGGGGTGAACCCCAACATCGTCGAGGCTGTTGCAAAAGCGCGTGAATCAGGACTAAAAGTAATTCACCGCTGTTCCTGTCCGAATCTAGAGATCAGCCACAAGATGGCGCTCCCCAGCAAGGATAAGCCGCTCAGCGCACGACAAGAATTAGATAAAACCGCTTCGATCAAAGAAAGCCTCAAGGTTCTCTTGGACGATCTCAAGAGGTCAGCCGACTCTAAGGGAGAAGCAAATGACGGAGCGGGATACGAGCAGGCGCTTAAGAAGTGGATCGAGGAAACGGGGTCAGAGGAACTCTGCTATAAGGGGGCCGCAGCTAAAGCCTGACGGTCTTAGGCCCCTTGTGACGTTTGTCGCCGCTGCAAGTCAGCAACTACTCTCTTCACGCCTTTGGCAATGTCGGTTCCCCCTTCGTCGCGATCAGGCCAAGTGGCCAATGGGCGACCGTCACGAGGTAACGCCATTAGTTTCCCCAAGGGTGTTTCATGCCAATCGCAGTGCCTCAGGATCACTGGAATCACAACTGACCGCCCTTCTTCATGCTGTTTCAGTGCTTGGGACATCTCTTTTTGGTAGCAGAAATCTGATGCAAGGAAGCTTGCGCTGACGAAAAGTAAGATGATGTCTGAGCGTAAAAGCTGCATCGAAATATCATCAGCGAATTCGCGTCCAGCTGAGATTTCTCGATCCCACCACTTACGAATCTTATTTTGTCGGTCGAGCGCCATGAGATGACTGCGCACGAAGGTTACCGATGCTTCATCTTCATGTGCATAAGATAGGAAAATGTCGTAAGGGCGGATCTGTTCCAGATTCGCAATTGGAGGCGGAGTCAATGGTGGCTTAATCGCTTTTATCCATGGTGGCGTTGAGGGCGGCGACACAGGTCCGCTCTTTTCGGTAGCTTCGCCGTGCGAGTTCTGCCGGGCTGATCCTAGGTGAGAATATCGATCCTGTAGGATTTCCCGTGCTGCTTGAACTTCTTCATTCCCTGCTAGCTGTGGGTCATCACACATCTCCATCAATAGGTCGTATTGCGCGTGTGGTGGAAATTTTTGAAGATTCTCATAAAGAGCCGTGCGCTTATTGGCTGCCGTAAAAGGATAGGATGCATGTGGAATAACCACATCATAGCGCACCGCATACCCGTTGCAGTATTTCACGATCTTAGGACCGCCTAACCCGTGGTTTGTCTCTGCTATCGCATCAGCAGAATTCACCAACACTGAGACGGAGATTCGATCATGCATCGCTATAGAAGAATGCCGTCTGAATCGCCGAACTCAAGCTGCTTGCCGCGCAAGCAAGGTTGTCGATATCTGGGACTTCCGGATTGCGACTACCGAATTTGATCCTGAGATCACGCCGTATCGCGCTTTCGCTCCTATGAAGTAGTCGGCGGAATTATCGGTAGCCAGAAGTGAGGTTCCTGGGCGGGAGAGACCTTCACCTTTCGGATATTGGAATCACTTGAATCAATCCGCGTGATTCGAGCGTAAACCGGTTCTAGCATGAATTTCAAAGGGTGCTCTTGGCCTAGGAGGTTTACTGAAGATTCTCGTTCCATCTTCACAAACCCGAGCAGCTCTTGTTCTTTGATCAGTCTGGGCCACACCTCTGTGTCAGCATTAACCTCCACAGTGAAATTGGATAAATTCATACCCCCTTTTTTCGCGAGGCTAATGGCTTTTCCAGTCGCGGATATTATAGCCTCATCGAGGTTGTTCAGATCGGGTATGGTCGGATTTAGCTGATAGTATATTGCGGCATCGACGGCTTCTAGAAGAAGCCCTGACCACCAAGCCAACGTTTCAAAAATATCAGCTGACTGAAGGGTCTTACGCGATCGAATCCCCCTTAGTGCGCCTACCTGTAGCTCGGTTTCGAGCTTTCGCGACCTGACGCAAGCGGATGTGAATAGGGCGATTTCACGAAGCCTCTCGATTTCGAAAAGTCTTTTGCCGACCCAATAATTGGAGTCAGCGGAGAAGTTAATCTGGCCCACCCCATCTGACTTCGCCCCGTGCGGAATGGTCACGTTGACGCCGATTGGAAGATTCGATTCGGATGTGAATGCGATACCCGCATTGCCCATCGATAAAGACCCTCGGATAATAAGCTCCTGCTTCTTTTTAGCTCCAGTAATTAACCTGATAGCGGCAGGTCGAGAAGTCCCGGCCAGATTCAATTCAAACCAGTGGTTCTTTCCGGTAATGTGTTCGAATAGCGGTGAGCCTTCTATTTTTGTATTTTGAACTATAATCTTTCCCGGCTTTCCCCATGCGAAAACATCATTGGCCGTCTTTCTGACTTCGTCAGTGGGAAGCGGAAGCGTCAGATCGAGGGGAATCGGATTAGGGCCTACTGGGGCAATAGTATAGGTTCGACGCTCCTTGCTCGCGGTGAGCGTAACCTGAAAGCGAGGGTCGAGGTTTACTAGTTCTCTTTCTGCAAACTCAATGGCCTTCTCTGGTGAAGTGGACAGTCGATCGCTCAGGTAGCGATCTGCTTGCTTCACGGCGCTAGTAAAGCTCACGTGATCTTCGATGGTGGCTGTCGCTGAGACCTTAATTTTGTGGGTACTCTTCCGGGCTAGTTCGTTTACGGATGCATTTTCATGAATCCAGCGCTGAACAAAGAGAAAATATCCCATGCGGCTTGTTGTATCGACTACAACAAGCATCACTGGTCTCAGCGCCTTACTCCAGTAGAGCAGATGCTTCGTCTTAATCTGGACTGCGACCGTACCACGAGTCGCAATGCATTTCCGTTGTCCCTTTACCTGTACATAGGCGGTTAAAGCCGTTGGTTCTCCCGCGAATTTCTGTTCGATTTCAAAGTCGATGTGTATGTCGGGTACGCGTTTCCGAACGCTCCAGTAGGGGGCAAGTTGGTCTTGTACGATCCGCTCTGCGGCTTCACCAATCTCTGATTGTGGGCCGAAGGTGGGGGATTGTTTTTTAGCAGGGTGGGACATCCTAGTTTGGCAGCTTCGGCCATGCTGTTGATTGATTCTGATGCTACAAGTTTGACCGGCTAAATTCTAACGGCAGCATAGCTGGATTACGCCATTTAGAGGGTCGGCATCAGTTAACAACAAGCCATGGATTACACTTTCAAGAATCACAAATTGGGAGACGCCGAAAGACTATGGCTGATCGAGGCGGCCAAGGCCAATCCCTTGGATTATCGAGTCCTAAAGGTGAAGCTTCTTGGTAAGATTCCGGTCGATTTTGATCACAAGAAAATCGAAACCCGAATCTGGAACAATCAGCGACCTACGTTGATTGGCCGATGGCTCCTGAACCAAGCTGACCCCATTTTTGTCGATCTTAACGTAGTAATTAAAACGATCAGGGCGAAAATTATAGAACAACCCGGCGTGAGCCGAGTCACCGCCGAAGAGATCGCGAGCAGTTCTGGGCTTCCTCAAAGCACGGTCGAAGATGTGCTTTACGTTCTTGGGCAATTGAACGGTTTCGTTGCGGGCGCTCACGGCTCCACGGAGTCTCCTAACAAATACACAGTGATAATGCTCGAGGGTGATAGCGCGTACGATGCATACCTAAAATACGAAGACGTTTTCAGGTTAATGGAACAGCTATATGTGGACTGGGCTCCACGTCCTGTGTCGGCTCCAAACCTTTTTCTCGTGGATGGTTTTGGCTCGACGGTCGGTGGCCCTATCGAGCCATTCACGCAGTCGGTAGTTCAGAAATTTATTAAACCGAATACAGCTTTTGTTCTGATGGCGATAGATCCTAACAATTACGACATCGAGGACATCTATTGTGCGATTAAGGAGACGTGCCTATCGTTTGGTATCACGGCATACAGGGCTGATGAAATACAGCATCAGGAAAGTATAACCAACGTGATTCTCTCTGAACTAAGCGCCTGCGAATACTTGATAGCTGATCTCACCCATGAGAAGCCTAACGTTTACTATGAGATCGGATATGCGCACGCGTTGAAAAAGAATCCTATTCTGCTTAAACGGGCAACCACTCGCGTTCATTTCGATCTGTATGTCCACAATGTGATTTCCTACAGGAACGCTACAGAAGTTAGAAAGTCCTTAAAATTGCGTTTAGAGGCGATTTTGGGAAGAAGCTCAAAAGAGAGCTGAGTCACTTATCCAGAGTGCATGCAGGCACAGATGATTGGATATTTTCTTCCCCTGGGCACTCAAGGTGGATGGATGATACGTCCGGAACTGGGCGCAGAAACGCAATGGCAATTACTAATCCTTCAGCCCGGAAAAGAAGAGAAATTCGTGAGGTTGTTTTCGTTCCCCCACTTGGCAGCTCAAGCCGTGGCAGAGTTCAACACCGGTGAATCCAATTGGGATTCCATGCCCCAAGTTCGTGCTGATGTCGCAGCGGCATTTGCTAAGCAAAACCTACACGATCTTAAGAAATGGAAGCGCATCGAGTGATGCTTGAGATGCTCAAAGCGGACTATTTTCAGCGGGATCGGAAGTTCGAGATTCACCGTTCGTCCATTTGAGCCAAACTCGTGATATGTCTGACCCGTTCAACATAACCATCTCAGGGCTGGCATTGGCCATATCAGGTGTGACTGCGTGGCTAACGCTATTTCGCAAAGGCACGGTAAAGATGACCCGACCCACGCTGATCTTTTTTGGGGGAGATCGGATGCGAGGCCCTAATGACAAGCCACCACCGAAAGTCTACCTCCGCGCCTTGCTGTTCTCCACCGCCAAGCGTGGCTGCGTGATCGAGAGCATGCACCTTACGCTTGCTAGGAATGAGACCCGCCAAACTTTCAACATTTGGGTTTACGGAGAACGAGATCGGCTTGTTCGCGGAAGCGGACTATATGTCGGCGAAAGCGGTATTGCATATAATCACCACTTTCTCACTCCGAAGGACGCTACAGATTTCAAATTCTCGGCAGGCGCATATCGAATGACCGTCTATGCAGAAATATTAGGCGAGCGGCATCCGAAGCAGTTATTCTCGCAAGTCCTAGAAGTGTCGAAAGAGCAGGCCGAGGTTTTGCGCGAGCCAGATGCCGGCTTGTATTTCGATTGGGGCCCGGACTCGGCTCACTACCTCACGCACATTGACAGACAAAGGAGTGAACCACTCCCGGAAAGCGTTAGGGCAATCATGGAAGAGGGCTTTTCCAAGCCGACGCGGTCGTAATATAGAAAATCGTGATGCAACTTGCTGAGATAGTGGCGTAGGCTCTCCTCTCAGACCGAAATACAACCTACGCACGTTAATCGTGCCATTAGCCAATGCGTGCGGGCGCCTCTACTCGGCACCTGAGTACGCAGGACTCGATTTGAGGGTCGGAAAATTGCAACTAGTTGCAATTTACGAATCATCGGGTCCGCATATTACGCACGCAGTTGCGCGATGGCGGTGCCATAGGATGGCGCTACGACAAAAGTATCACGGTAGCGAACTGTTCGCCGCAGAATGCCGGCGCTTACTAGGCGTCGAACTGATTGACGGAGCGGATCCCTGCGCCCCAACGCGATCCGTCCTCCGTGATTCACCAAGATACTTAGCACCGCCTCACCCTCTTCGAAGGCGCAATTCTGAACAATTTGATGAATCAATGCGTATGCGGAATTTTGCAGTTCAGCTGCGTGGCTGAACGCCAAATGATTAAAAGCAGCATTCACAATAGCCGCAGCGCGTTCCGCACATCGGGCCAATACATTAGGCAAAATTGAGAAGCTACCGGATCGATTTCGGAAACGTGATTTGTGGAGATCTTGTTGGACCTCAAACCGGATTCTGGTCCGCGTCTTAGCATACACCTTTAAATATATGCCTTCACCTATTTGCAGTCGGATAGATAGAGAGTTCTGAACCGAGCGCACTGAGAAATATTGATGCCGAAGGGTGTTCGCAACGTGTGTCAAAAGGTGAGGCTCAAGTTGGCGGATTAGATGAAGTGCATCAGGGGCAGAGAATTCCCAATAGGTTTCTACCGTTCTCACCAAGCATCTGGACGCATGGTGCAATTCGCACCCAGTGTCGTCCGCTAGCCGTTCAAATACCGCGGAAAACAACTCCGTGACCCCAGTCCAATATCTGCCAACGTGCATCGGCCATGCATCTGGGCAGCCGATACGCTCCATGCGCGGTGTACTTAGAACATTGTCATTTTCGTCTAACGGATCTTCACCCATTGAACCGGGGTTAGTGCGAGCAAGTCGAGGAGGACCAAGCTCCCAAATGCTAGGTGGGTCACCGACGTTGCGAACATACCCCTGATACCTTACGAAGCGTGTTGGGTTCAAAATCAGCTCTAAGCCGAGACTGCTTTGCTCATAGGCAGTCCGAACTCCGGAATAAATTCGAGCAACATGCAACTGACCGGAAAATAGGGGCCGGCGTGATTCTCTGACCTCAGCATCCTCTCGGTATCCGATTTGAGCGGAGGCTGTGTGCCAGCGAAGCCGATTCGCATTGGACTGCGTGAAAAGGCGAGGGACTTGAATCGTGCCCAGCCTAGTCTGCACCGTTGCCGGTGGGCTTCCTAATCTCTGAGCGAACATGGCCCGCTCCGAAGAAGTTGGATAAGTGAGCACCCACTCTCCAATTCTGACCTCAACCTTATCCTGTTTCGCGGAATCAGGAGATACCGTGTTATTTGGGTCGAACGGTGGAGGCATCCTTAACCGTGACCCCTATTATATATGGGGAGTAGGGCAAGGGCGGATGCCCTGATCCAATTGCAACCGGTTGCAAACCTCAGTCCTTCTTGCCGCCGCCTGCGGATGCCGGAGAACTGTTCTTAACCAACAAGGACCGGGCATCATCCACGGATTGCCAGAAAAGCCTATCGTGCATTTCGAGATCCTGCGTGCGCCCTCCACGCGCCACAACAGAACTCCACTCCAACCAAACTGAGTGTAACCGATTTACCGCTTCGCTCACACTGAGGAAAAGCTTATCATTTCTGCCGTGGTGCTGTGTGCGATATTCTCCGATCTCGCTTCCAAAGCGGAGACGGTATTGCTTCTGAAGGGTTTCGATCTGATCTCGAAGCGCTAGTGACTCTTGATGAAAGTCTCTAGTGCTGACAGGAGTGCCGGAACGCTTCTCGCTCGCGACATAATCTTCAAGATCAGTGATCGCGCTCCGGACATCCAGCGCTTCATCAACGAAGATCTTAAAGTCGGCGAATTCTTGCGCTGAGTCGTTTTGACTGCTCGTCGGGATGCTAGGTGACGGACGTGCTGTTTTTTGCCCCGCCAAAAAGCAAATCCAGAGGGCGGAGGCTGTCGCAAAGATGATGGCCTGTCTCTTAGGCCAGGGGTTCTTGATAACCAGCATAACAAACCCAATTGGCGGGAAAAGTATGAGAAAGGTGCCGAGAAGCACGCGGTAGCAACCGCTCCGCACGGGGGTTGGGTTGGGACTAACTATAGGCGGTTCGCTTGAACTGGTTTCCATGGCTAACCATACTTCAAGAGTTCCCTATGGGGAACCATAAAGTCGAGCGATCCTGCTAGTTTACGCGTTCCCGAATGGGAACGCATGCCGAGATTCAGAAACGCCGTTGGTCCGCAGATAGCGAAGCACCGCATGGCGCTGGAATTGACTCAGGAAGACTTGGCGGCGCGGCTACAGGTTCTTGGATTGAGCAGCATTGATCGCGTAGGGGTCGTCAAAATCGAACGCAGAATCCGTTCAGTTTACGATTATGAGCTGAGGATCATTGCAGATGCACTTAAGACCTCTGCCGACTCACTTTTCCCGACACGGGAGTCACTCAAAGCAGACCTGCGAGACCTACGCACAGGACAGCGGAAAAAATGAGCGACGCAAATTCCCGGGATTTGTGTTCAATACTATAAACACTATAAAGCGATTCGTGATTCGTTCGTGATACAGCTCGGGTCTGGGCTACCTCTTTGCTGGGTGCTCAGAAAATACATCCCAGTAGCTAACCTTGGATATTTCACGAAGGAGAACATCCAAAGGATAGCCTCTACCATAATGTTCGCTGAGGCTTTCGTCGGAATTCCAACCGCCTAGTGCTTGGGAATGTTCCTTCAGGACCGTACCACGACGGAGAGCGTCGCGGAAGGTGTGGCGCAGCCCGTGAAAAGTAACCTTCCTTTCGGCGCATACTCCGGTGTCTCGTAGGAGCCGACTGAACCACTTCTGAAATGCATCCGAATAGTTCTGTCCGGCTGAATAAGGTAATTCCTCGAACAAGCGTTTGGCCCCCGCTTGCTTCTTGATCTGCACTAGCTCGAGAAACCCACGTTTAAGCAGGGCGGGGTGAATGGGAATGTCCCGCCGCGCATTTTTCGTCTTCAGGTGCTTATCAGGAGCAACCGATCCGTCATCCAGCTTCTCCCGCACCGCGAAGAAGTAAATGCCGTCTCGTTGCTTTATATCTTCAATGTAGAGCTGACAGATCTCGTTCTGTCGCATTCCGCAAAATAGCGCGATGAATGGAACCCAATACCGCGAATGTTTTACTTCGGGGTCACTAGAAACGACGTATTCCTGAAATAGGGCGCTTCCAAACAGCGTGCGCAGTTGGGCTTTATCAAACGTGCGGTCCACCTTTTCTCCATCGGTTTCTAGCCGTAATCGCTTCGCTGGGTTCTTCCGGATTAGATCTGCTTGATCCGTTGCGTAGGAAAGAAGCGCCGAGAGCGTCTCCATGGACTTGTTTACGCTACGGGCGGTCAATCGTGGCCAATCCTTCTCCTTCGCAGCATTTGCAACCTGTTGCATTTTCATGCCACGGAAACGTTTCGAGGCATTTGATGGCATTTGCGCAAGCAGGTCTCGAAATGCGATACAATGCTGTCTGGTAATTTCTGTGATCGGTGTATTCGCACCGATCACTTCCTCAAATCGTCCTACCACTGCACGATACTGACTGAGCGTTTTCGAGCGAAGGTTTTTGGGACTCTGCTCGCTCAGAAACTGGCTCAGGAGTTCTTGAAGGTTGGTTCCCTTAACGGGCTTGAGCTGAGAAGGACGCGGAGCATCTGGATCGATATTTGAAAAATAAGAATCCTTTTCTCCTGCCTCCCCGCCACCTAAGCGCTCATGCATTCTTCGACGCGCTTCAATTAGGCCCCGCAAAATGAGCCTTCGTAATCTCTCGCGACTCTCCGGATGGTTGATCTGTGCCACCCCGTTCTCGGAAAGTAGATCACTCAACGGTTTCTTGGCCCAAACTGGATCGGCCGGATGATTACGCTGTTCCAGTTCAGCGTGCATGGTGGCCATGTCCTCTCGTAACTCGATCAGGAGTTCGCGATGTTCGAGCGAGCCGCGATGCGTGGGGTCCGATGCCTCTGCTTGAACCGCAGCGGATTCGAGATCGTAGAACCAACGTTGCACCAACCCGTGAATTTCTTCGGCAGACAATTCTGCGACATTCTTAAGCACGATTTGCCGAGATCGGCCTTTGCGATGGCTATCGAATTGTAGCTGGACCCGCAGTCGTTCAGCTGAGGCCTTCAGCTCTGCTTCGTTTCGATCCTTGGTCCGAAGCGAATAAGTGATCTCCCGCTTCTTTAGCGAAGATACGAGGTCTGTCGGGACGCGAACCCGAAGCCAGTACACCCCACCGCGTTTGACCATGCCGGTGAGTCTAGCCACAGCTGCCTTTCCGCTTTTGTGTAGCACTATTGTGTAACGAAAAGCAGACCGCCGAACTGATTACCAATGATTTCCATTGGTAATTCGCTAGTTGCGGGAAATTGGTGGAGGTGAGGGGAGTTGAACCCCTGTGTCCCTGGCCTTCGCACACAGCATCTACCTATATAGCGTCGGTTTGGTTCTCGCCGCGAGGGACGCTTCGACGCGCGCTTCCCCTTTGGCCAGCCGTGATTGAAGATACGGCGGTGACAGCACGACGGATGTCTCCGCTATTCCTGCTGTCGACGTTCCCAGCCCCTAGCAGGAGTCAGAGTGGGAACGTGACCGCACTTAGGCGGCCATTAGCATTTCTTCGTTGTTGCCGTTTGTTTTTTTCGAAGGGGGATTAACGAGAGGCCTTCGGCTCTCGACAGGCAGCTGCGCACTCCAACCAAGGATCGAATCCGGAACACCCCCGAAAAGGGAAAGTGAAAGAGACGAGTGTCTGGTGAGCACACCGTCAAAGAACACCCCCGTTGGACCAACGGGGGTGCGAAACGTGCCATACCCTGCCCCAAATGCAAGCCCGCCGCCCGGTCGGCCATAACCTCCATTTACCGTCATCGCGAGCCCGCCACAGGCGGGCGTGGCGATCCAGCTGGATTGCTTCGTCGTCCCGCCGAGCGGAACTCCTCGCAATGACAAAGCGCGATGCCCCACCCTGCCCTTACCAAAAGGTGGAGCGCGGTGACTCCACCGCGCTGAGGCAATTCCGCCGGGCAGAAGCGCCTTGGGGACAAGTCGCTCCACCTTCATCTGCATGAAACCCGCTTACGCGCCCGGCCCCGGGGTTTTCGCCGGGTCGAACAGGCGCACCAGCTTCATGCCGTGCGGCGGGAGGACCGCCTGCAGCGACGTGTTGGCCAGACCCTCGGTGGTCCGGCTCCAGAGGTCGCGCACGAGGCGCGGGCCGTCGAGGTGCAGGTCGTCCCAATCGAGGGTGACGACGGCCGGCGCATCCGCGAGGTTGAAGAGCCCGGCCGCCAGCGAGCCGTCCGCGAGAGGTTTGGCCATCGTGACGGCCTGCGGGCCGCCGCCGACGCGGACCGCCTGCGCACCGAGCGCGTCCTGGTTGATGTCGATGACCTCGTCGTTCGTCAGCAACTGCAGCGTGAATTCGTCGAGGTTGGCCAGGTCGCAGCCCACGAGCAGCGGCGCGGACAACAGGCACCACAGGCCGAGGTGCGTGCACTGCTCCTCCGGCGTGAGCCGCGTCGGCTTCACCGTCGGGCCCCAGCCGACCCGGCCGACGACCAGCATGTCGGGATCATTCCAGTGGCCCGGCCCGGCGTAGGCGCTCCAGCGGTCCTGGTTGAAGCCGATCGTCGCGACGCTTTCCCACGTGTCCTGGATGTCGGCGGTGGTGCGCCAGCAGTTGGCGTACTTCTCCCATTCCGTCACCTGCGCGAAGGGCGCCTTGTTGGACAGGCTGAGCACGATGTCGCGGTTGCAGGCGGCGAGCTCCTCCGCGATCTCGCGGGTGTGCGGCACGTCGTTGGGCTTCCAGTCGTACTTCAGGAAATCCACGCCCCACTCCGCCCACTGGGCGACGTCCGCCTTCACGAACGAGTGCGCGCCGTGCGCGTAGTTGGTGCGGCGCTTGCGGTCCCATTCCTCGCGCTCGCCGCTGCGGCCGATGCGCATGAACTCGTTGCAGTCGCCCTCCTCGATCCACGCGTACTTGCCGTCGGCCGTGCGGGCGTACGAGCCGATGTGGCCCTCGTAGGTGCCGACCCACGGCGTCGAGTAGATGCCGAACTTCAGGCCGAGGTCGTGGATCTGCCGGGCCAGCCCGGCGATCTGGGGAAACTTCTGGTTCGGCTGGATCGCGTTGCCCTTGCCGCCGCGCGCGCCCTGCCAGCCGTCGTCGATGTTGATGTAGCTCCAGCCATGCTGGTTGAGGCCGAAGTCCACCATCGCCTTCGCCGCGGCGAGGATCTTCTCCTCGGCCACCGCGCCGCCCCAGCAGTTCCAACTGTTCCAGCCCATCGGCGGCGTCAGCGTGTGCCGGTCGCCCACCTCGAGGCGGAATTCCCGCGCCACCGCGCCGGCGGCGTTCGTCGCGTGCAGCAGGATGCGGTGCGTGCCGCGCGCGGACACCGTTCCCCGCATCGCGCCGGTCCGCGGGTCGAGCGTCACCCCGGCCGGCAGGCCTTCGGCGGCGAACCGCATCGGGCGTTCGCCCGTCGCCGGGATCGAATAAAGGATCGGGCGGCCGGGCCGGACGCCGAAGACCGCCGGGCCGTTGATCCGCGGAGTGCGGGCGGGCGGGCGGGCCTTCGCCACGGCGGCGGCGGCGCTGTACACTCCGGCCGTGGCCGGCTTTTCGCTGGGATTCGAAGACATGCTGGGAAGGAGGGCTGAGCCGGGTGGCGGCGGGGTCACAGGATCGCTCCGAAAATGATCACGAACGCGGTCATGCCGGCGAAAGCCAGCGCCCACCAGAACGTGACGCTGGTGTACCAGCGGGCGCCGAGCCCGCCGCCGAGGTTCAGGTTCCGCCAGTTCAGCGCGAGGTCGTCGGTGACCTGGTCGGCGCGCGGCGGGGCGGTGATGAGGGAGAGCGCGGCGCACAGCACCATGCAGGCGGCCCAGTTGACGATGCCCTGGTTGGAATACGGCAGCAGCCACGCCGGCCCGTGCGCGGCGGTCACCGCCACCTTGACGGCGATGCCGAGCGCGAAACCCGCGAACACCGTGATCGTGGCGCTGGTGCCGTTGACGCGCCGCCAGACCGTGCCGAGCAGGAAGACCGCGGAGAACGGCGGCGCGAAGAAAGTGTACAGCTGCTGGATGTACACGAACAGGCTGGCCTTCATGCTGCCGATGTAGAACGCGGTCAGGATCGAGACGACCAGCGTGAGGCTGGTGATCCATTTGCCGAGGCGCACGCTGCCCTGCTCGGTCAGGGCCGGGTTCATGAAGCGCTTGTAGATGTCGAGCGTCGTGACGGTGGACGTGGAGTTCAGCACCGCGCTGACCGTGGACTGGATCGCGCCGAAGAGCGCGGCGAGCAACACGCCCTTCAGCCCGATCGGGACCAGGTCGCGGATCATGTTGATGTAGGTGCGGTCGGCCTCGGGCCGGATGGTGGCGAGGTCGCCCGACAGCAGGATCTCGGGATGCAGCGCGAAGAAGATCAGGCCCGGCACCACGACGACGAACGGCAGCAGCAGCTTGAGGAAGCCGGCGAAGACGATGCCCATGCGCGCGTCGTACAGGCTGCGCGCCGCCAGCACGCGCTGGATCATGAACTGGTTGATGACCGTGTACCACAGCCCGATGTAGAAGAAGCTCAGCACCCAGTGGCTCCACGGCGTCGTCTCGTGCGTCAGCGGCTGGATGACCGAGAGGCGGTTGTAGTTCGCCGCGCCGGGCAGGATGCTGTCCTTGACGTGGTCGACCGCCTCCTTCCACGCGCCGGACTGCGCCTGGTTGTGCTCGATCATCACCTTGAAGCCGGTCCAGACCGAGCCGCCGCCGGCCAGCGCCTTCAGGCCGAACCACGTGACGAGCAGGCCGCCGCCGAGCTTCACGATGATGGTGAGCACGTCCATCCATGCGGCGGACTTCAACCCGCCGAGGATCGCCCACAGTCCCGCGGCCACGGCGATGATCGCGATCGCGGAGTAGAGGCCGCCGTTCTCATAGCCGGCGAGGAACGTGCCCGCGGTCGCGTGCGCCCAGAGTTCGCCGAAGCCGAACACGCGGTCCAGCGCCAGCCCGCCGCCGTACAGCACCGGCGCGAGGAAGCCGAAGATGTTCACGATCACCGTGACCACCGCGAAGAAGAACCGCAGCGTCACGCTGAAGCGCCGCTCCAGGAATTCCGGCGCGGTGAAGACCTTCGCCGACATCAGGAACGGGATGAAGATCCAGATCAGGAAGGTGAACGCGATGACCGAGCTCCACTCCGGCGTCGCGACGCAGATGCCGTAGATCACAGCCGCGCCAACCATGCCGATGAAGTGCTCGGTTGAGATGTTCGCCGCGATAAACGACGAGCCCACCACGTACCACGGCAGGCTGCGCCCCGCGAGGAAGTAGCCCGCGCTGTCGTCCTTCTGCTGCCGCGACGCGCGCCAGCCGATCACGCTGAGCGCGGCGAAGTACGCGAAGAAGGTCGCATAATCGAGCAGGCTGAGTCCGACGTGGTTTTGCATGGCGGGAAGGCGGAGGTGGCGGGGAGCGGCGCGGGAAAAAGCCGGGGGTGGAAAATTTCGCTGGCAGGCATGGATTTTCCACGCCTGCCAGCGGTTTTAACCCTAGGCCTGACTGATCAGAAGCTAAACTTGCTGCTCAGCGTCCAGGTCATCGGCTCGGCGATGCGCCACTGGGCGATCGTGCCGTCGGGCTGGGCAACGGTCGGGATGAGCTTCTTGCCCTCCCCGATGTTGCGCACGTTGAGCTGCAGTTCCAGGTCCACGTTCCGGAAGATGTGCGGGCGGCGGTAGCTGACCCACGCGTCGTACTGGATTTCGGACGGACCGTAATAGAGCTGCGAGTAGTCCGGGATGTCGCCGAGCGCGGCGTCGTGCTTGTAGCCCGTGCCGAGCAGGATCTTGGAGGCGTAGCGCACCGCGCCGCCGACGCCGAAGTTCTTCAGCGTGCCGTCGGTGAACGAGTAGTTGGTGAGCGCGGTGAAGCGGTTCTTGCGCAGCTCGGGGTTGGCCGACTGGCCGTCGCCGTAGATCTTGCCGTTGACCGCGTTGATGAAGTCGATGGAGCGGTTGGCCCAGGTGCGGCCGGTGTTGTCGGTCCAGATCTGGCCGGCGGCGCCGTCGAGCACCGGCTTGATCTTAGCGAGGAACTGCGCGGCGTCGGTGGCGGTGTTGGCGTTGACGACCTGGGAGTTGGAGGCGTTGAACGCGATGCGCCAGTTCGACGCGGGGTTGTAGACCACCTCGATTTCGTGGCCCTTCGACACGGAGTCGGTCGTCTGCATCAGCACGCCGTCGACGTTGGCGGTCTGCTGGCCGCCGGCCGTGATGCCGAAGGTCTGCTTGATGTTGGCGGCGAGCGGGTCGGAATTCCACCAGCTGGTGAACGCGGCCTTGGCGGCCGGGTTGGCGTCGTTGAAGCCGTTGTTGATATTGACGATGGCGCTGCCGATGCCGTCGCGGACGATGGCGTGGATCGCGTCGCGCATGTCGATGCTCGTGCCGGTGAGGGCCGTCTCGTAGTGCGTCCAGCGGATGGACACCTTGTCGTTCAGCGCGCTCACCATCAGGCCGTATTCCTTGGTCTCGCCCTTGCTCGGGTCGATGTTCTGGCCGAAGATGTTGATGCGCTGGCCGGTCGGGCTGAAGTTGTCCGACTTGTTGTAGAAGATGCTCGGCTGGAGCCCGAGCGGCAGCTTGGCCTCCATCGACCGCGGCAGGCGGGCGACCGCGCCGTAGTTGAAGGAGTGCTGGCTGAAGATCGAGGACGGGGACGTCGGCAGCGGGGACTTCGACTCGGAGAAGCCGTCGGAGTTAACGACGTCGCCCGGGGCGTTGTAGAACTTCAGGCGGTCCTCGCGGTAGCCGATCGTCGGCAGGAGCGTGTCATCGAGCATGCTGCTGTGCAGCACGAACACGCGGGCGGTGCTGATGGAGCGGGTCGCGCCGCCGGTCCAGTTGAGGTCGACGTTGGACTTGTCGAACTCGGAGCCGCGCAGGATCTGCATGCCGGTGGTCGTCCAGGCGCCGCCGTCGGTCGGGCCGTTGGCGTGGTCGGACGTCAGGTAGTTGTTCTTGTAGAAGTACACCGGGACCGAGTTGATGCCGGGGAGCATGACGTCGACGCTGACGGGCTGGATGTTCATCCCGGTGGCGTCATTGCCGGTCGTGGCGCTGCCGAGGTAGACGACGCTCTGGATGCCGCGCGGCGCGTTGTTCGGGATCGTGTACGGCGCGCCGTTGGAGTGGTCCATCGCCTGCGGGTTCTGGTAGACGTAGTCCGTGCCGGCGACGAGCGCGCGGCCGCCGTTGGTCACGCTGAACGCCTTCTCGCGGCTGTAGTTCGCGGTGACGGTGTGCGTGCCGAGGAGCTTGCGCAGCCACTCGGGGCCGAACTTGGTCTCGAGGGTGTAGAACGCCGTGGCGCGCTGGTTGTCGCGGGTCGCCTTCGTCTCCGTGCTCCAGCTGTCGCTCGCGATGACCGGGCGGCCGAAGTTCGGGTTGGGCTGGCCGTTGAGCAGGACGGTGTTCACGTCGATGCCGATGCCGTAGGTTTCCCAGTTGAAGGGATTGTTGAAGCTCGAGCGCAGGTACTGGTGGTTGAAGGAGAGCTCCACGCCGCCCTTGCGGTCGGGGGTGAGCTGCTCGATCGACGCGGAGAACACGTGCCACTTGGCGCCTTCCGACTTGTTCGGGCCTTCCAGGAGATGGTTGTAGAAGTCGAAGATCGCCGGGTTGCTGATCTCCTGCTCGTTGTACGCGCCGGCGCCGACGAGGCCGGAGTGCTGGTTCTGCTGGTACTGGCGCGAGCGCACGACGCCGACCAGCGAGCCGCCCCAGTAGCCGGGGCCGCGGTTGGTGAGGGCGTAGACGCCGTTCACACCGTACATGTTCGTGCCGAGGCGGTCGGGATTGTCGAACACGAGCGTGGGATTGTCGCTGCCCCAGCCGCCGCCGAGGTTGCCGGTGAGGATCGGCAGCGGCTCCGCGCCGTTCGCCGTCCAGCTGCCCTTGTAGGTGCCGTCGGGATTGACCGCCGAGATGCGCGCCGTCGGCGTGCCGAGCAGCGTCACCGTGTTGGTCAGCGGGTTGACCGCCGGCTTGCCCAGTGCGAACCACGACTCGACGCCGAGGTCGAACGGCGGGCGCCACTCGGGTTTCACCGAGGACTGGCGGCCCTGCTCGAAGTTGGCGCGGATGGTCGTCAGCTCAAAGGGCTTGTAGGTCGCGGCCACGAAGCCGCGCTTGTCCTGGACGTACGCCTCCTTCTGCATGAAGCGGTCGTCGCTGTATTTCAGCGCGGTGCGGAGCGCGAGCTTGCCCGGGACCAGCACGGTGTTGGCGTCGAGCTCGCTGCGGGTGGAGCCGAAGCGGCCGTACTCGAACTTCACCGCGGCGGTGCGCTTGTCGAGGTTCGCCTTGGCCGTGGTCTGGTTGATGATGCCCGCCGGGCTGCCGGTGCCGAACAGCATGGCGTTCGGGCCGCGGTTCACCTCGACGCGGTCGGTGTTGAAGCCGTCCCACGGGATGTCGGTGAGGAAGAAGTCACGCGTGTTGTCCGCGTTGGCCAGGCCGCGGATGCGCGCGGCCGGCAGGAAGCTGCGGTTGGGGCTGTCCTGCTGCAGCGAGCCCGGGGCGGTCGCGGCGCCCGAGAAGCTGCCGGACGCGCCGCTGACCTCGGTGCCCAGCGTGTACGTGAGGAGCTGGCCGGAGTTGTTCACGCCGAGGTCGTTCATCATGTCCTTCGTGATGACGGAAATCGACGCGGGGATGTCCTTGAGGCTGGTATTGAGGCGCGTGCCGGCCATCGAGTTCGTCGCGGAGTAGCCGTGGTCCTGCTCCGCCGAGACGACGAAGGGGGAAAGCTCGAGGGGTTTGTCGGCGGCCGCGGGTTTGTCGGGCTGCTTTTCCTGGGCGTGTGCAACGCCGCCCAGCAGGGCGGCTGCGGCGAGACATCCGAGCCAGCTGCGCGCGAAGGCTCCGTGGGGGTATGTGACGGGTCTGTTCATTTTGTCTGGGGGTTAGGTGAAAAGAGATAGTGCAGCGAGCGGTCGCGCTGCGGATCGTCGAAAGCGAAGTCGGCGGCGAGCGGTTCTCCGCGCTCGCCGTCGAACCCCACTGCACCAAAGGGATGGCGGCCGCCGTTGAGGTAGTTGGCGGTCGCGAAGCGCAGGCTCGGGCTCATGCCCGCCGGGTCGAGGATCGCGAGCGCCAGCAGGTAGCGGCCGCGCGGCACGTCGGGCGTGAAGGCGCCGGCGACCGTGTAGGTCGCGGGCGGCTGGCTCCACCCGCACTGCGCCGCCGCCGGCCAGTACGCTTCCTCCTGGTTCGTCTCCGGGCTCTTCCGCCACGATGGCGGCGTCCAGCCGTCGCCGGGCAGCCAGGTGCGGATGTCGGCCTGGGTGAACGTCGCGCGCCAGACGACCTCGTGCGTCCGGGGCGAAAGCAGCGAAACCTCGACCGGCCAGTCGTAGTAGAACGGGGCCGAGCCGGTGTTCTTCACCTGGAACTCGACGCGCAGCGTGCCGCCCTTGGCCACCGTCGGGGAAAACCGCACGCGCTCGAGCTCGAACCGGTAGCCGAGCGTCTCCTGGATTTCGCGCGCACCGGCCTCGGCCGCGGCGTTGGCCTGGTCGTAGTCGCCGATCCAGCGCAGCTGCGTGGCGTGCGTCCAGCGGATCGTGTTGGCCATGAATTCCCGGTGCGCCGCCGCCGCCAGCGTCTCGGTCGGCGACTCGCCCGGCTGGATCTTCCAGTGGCCCCAGTCGTAGGCGACCTCGCCGCCGACATAGCGCGTCGCGTAGAGGCGCTGCGTCTGGTTCAGCGCCACGAGCGCCGCGCCGTTGTCCTTCATCTGGTCGTAGTGCGCGAAGGAATCCCAGTACTCGCCGAACGGCGCGCCGGGAAAATGCGCCCACACCTGGCGGACGGAAACCTGTTTGTGCGGGAAAGCCTGGCGGAACGCCTCGGCCGCGACCTGCTGCAGCCGCGCCGACGGCTCGGGCGAGTGGTGCTCGCCCCACTTGCCGAAAATGCCCAGCTCGACGAAGGCCACGCGCGGATCCTCGTCCCACGCGGCGCCGAGCTTGGCGACGAGCTGCGTCAGGCGGCGGACAAACTCCGGGCTCTCGTAGTCGTCGGCCTTGAGGTCGGCCGGCCAGCGCTTCCGGTCCTGGCCCGGGTAGTCGAGGTAGACGCGCGGGATGACCTTGAGGTTCTTCTCCGGAAAGCCGCGCCAGTGGGCGTCGCAGAAGGCGCGGATCTTTTCCACGCCGTCCGACTCCTTCGCCTCGATCTCGTCCCACGCGATGTAGTGGTGCGTGAGCGTCGCCCACGGGTGCTCGCCGAGCGTGCGGGCCGTGAGGCCCTTCAGCGGATTCCGCAGCGCCGACGCGTACGGCCGCGGCGCGACTTCCACCAGGCCGTCAGCGGCCGGTGCATCGGCTCGGGCAACCCCGGCGGCGGCGAGCGCGGCGCCCAGCGCGAGGCAGCGCGGCAGCGACGGAAGACGGAAAATGGAGATACGGGGTGAGGACATCGCCCAGATTCGGGGTGGCGGTGGGGTGACGCCACCACGGAATGATTTCCCCGCGGACAGGGAATAGTCCCTTCTGGTGACCTCCCATGTGCATTTTGTAACCTTTTCGCCGTTCCCCACGGGGAAGAACGGGGCGACACAGTGCCTTTTATAAAAACCGGCCGGGCTCAGGCCGGACGGACGTGCCCGCCCTTGCGCCACGCCTCCGCGCGAAAGTCGCTCGGGCTTTTCTGGTAGCGCCTTTTGAAGGTGCGCCCGAAGGTGTTCATGCTCGAGAAGCCGCACGCCGCCGAGATGTCGACCACGGCCATGCTCGTCGTCTTCAGCAGCAGCTCCGCCTGCTCGAGGCGCAGCCGCTTCAACATCTGCCCGGGCGTCTGGCGGTAGCGGTTGCGGAACTCGCGCGCGAAGTACTCGCGCGTCACGCCGCACATCTGCGCGATCTCCTTCAGGTTCGAGGCATTCCGGAAGCGATGGTTGATGAAGTGATGGCCGAACTCGATCGGGTCCTGGATGCGCGTGCCGTCGACCTGCTGGCGGTAGATCGCAATCAGCATCCGGTAGAGCAGCTCCGATTCCTCGTAGCGGTCGCGGAACCGGCCGATGCGGAAGCGCTCGACGATCTCGTTGAAGAGATCGCGCGCCTCGGTCTTGCCGGGCAGGTGCACGATCGAGCCGAAATCCCGCGTGATCCGGTCGAAGACGTTCCGCAGCGCGTCGCAGTCCGTCATCTCGATGTAGCGCTGCACGTACGGCTCGGTGGCCTGCGGCGGGTAGCCGTAGGCCGAGTCCTCGGCGTGCGAGAACAGCATGGCGTGGTCCGGCAGCACGAGGCGGCGGCCGTCGCCGTCCTCGAAGAACGCCGCGCCGCTGACCGTCAGCTGCACCACGAGCCCGCTGCCGTCCGGCCGGCGCCGGTTGTGGAAATAATAGCCGGCGCCGGTGCGGGTTTCCTCCGCCGCCACCTGCACGACGCCAAAGGAGTGCTCGCCGAGGCGCGCGCCGGCGCGGGCGGGTTTGGCGGCGGCCGGCAGGTCGCGCTTCGATTCGCGTCGCGTTTTGTTTCTCAAGGGATGCGGAAGTGGGCCGGAGGGGTGACGGCGTTGGAGTTATGCGGCCCGTGCGGCGATGGCTAGCTCGAACGGGCTCCACCTACTCCGCCATGGGGTGCGCTTCGAGCACGAGCACCGCGAGCGGCGGCAGCCCGATCTCCACCGCCCGGCCGGCCTCCAGCGGCCCCGCGAGCGCCGGCGCGGCGCCGAAAACCGGCGTGACCCGGAACCGGCGGCTCGCCCCTGACGGCAGCTCAAACGCCGCGCCCGGCTCCAGGGTGAATCGGGCCGGCTGCGCGGAGGGATTGCGCAGCGTCACGACGCCCAGCCGCGGGGTCCATGCCGCCCAGCCGTACGGCTCGAGCTTCGCCGGGTCGCCGCCGATCCAGTGCGCGTCCTGCAGCACCTCGGCGTTGGCGCGCGCCCACTTCGCGGCGGCGGCAAGGTCGTCCCAGTTTTCCGCCGTGAGCAGCTCGGGTGAGAGATAGAGTTCCTGCAACTGCGCGCCCGAGCCGAAGAACGAGCGCACCTCCGCCGCAAAATCGCCGGGCGTGGCGGTCGCGAGATGCTCGGCCCGCTGCGCGAGGATGATGCCGTGCAGCATCAGCGCATCCAGGGGGAACAGCGGCGCACGCCGCACCACGTTGCCGTAAACCTGCGCGTCGCGGTAGGTGATCCAGCGCTGGCGGTCGGACCCGACGCCGGCAAAGCCGTGGTCCTCGCCGCCGCGCCAGATGTTGTCGACGTGCCGCAGCCACCAGGGCGAAGGCCACGTGCCGACGGTCTGGCTGATGTAGAGCCCGGGACGCTGTGCGCGCAGCTCGGCGATCAGCCGCAGCATCGCGTCGAAATCGCGACCGGCCGCGGGATCGATGACGCCTTCCGCCTTCGCGCCGATGCCGTCGAACTTGAAGAAGCCCACCCCGCCCTCCCGCACCGCCTGCAGGCACAGCTCGCGGAAGCGCGCGTAGTACCGCGGGCCGGCGAGCGAGAATCCGCCGTCGCGCGTCTCGAAGCCCTCGGGCGCCGCGGCGGCCAGGCGCTCCTGCTTCGGACGGTTGTAGCCGCCCCACGGCGAGATCCAGATGCCCGGCACCGCCCCCCATTGCGCGGCGGCGGCCCGCATGGCCTGCAATCCCGCGGGCCAGCCGGCATGGAAGCGCCAGAGCGTGTGGGTGTCGTCCCAGCCGTCGTCGAGCACGAAGCCGTCGATGCGCGCGCCGCGCCGCGCCGTCAGTTCGCGCCCGACCGTGGCGATCAGCTCCAGCTCCTGCCGCTCGGTGAACGGATTCGAATACCCGAGGTTGTACCACGTGTTGTGCAGCAGGAAGGGCGCGGACGGACGCGGACGCTCACTCTCGAGATAGGCCGCGAAGCCCCGGCGGAGCTGTGAGGGCTCCGCCACGCTCCCGCGCACAAATGAAACCGTGATCCTTTCCCCCGGCCGCAGCGGCAGCATCACCGGCAGCGCACAGCGCACGCGGCCGCCGGTGACGGTGTTCTCCGCGAACGGGTGCTCGACGCCGAGGAAGGAAGTTCCCGCCACCACCGGCGAACCGGCGCATTCGCCCGCCACGTGCGCGTCGGGCGGCGCCGGCAGGTCGGCCACCACGATGCGCTTCAGGGGCACGTCGCTCGCGCCGGTGTTCACGATCTCCACGACGGTCCGCCGGTAGCCGGCGGGAAAGTCCTTTCCGCTCACGGTCACCGCCAGCGACGGCGCGCCGTCCGTCCGCAATTCCGCGAGCGTGACGATCCGTCCGCCCTCCAACTCGAACGCGGGATGAACGTCATCGCTGCCGGCGTCATCCGCCGCCAGCAGGCCGCCCCAGAGGAGCAGGCCGCAAAGAAATCCGAGCGGGGGTCGCATCTGCATGGATCTGGTCATCGTCAATTGCCGGGCGCAAGCCGTAGCAAGAGCACGCCGTGGCCGGGAACCGTGCCCTCGATCTCGCCGTCGCAATCCGGCCGGTCCTGCCGGCGCCAGAGATCGCGCACGTGACGCCGGCCGCCGAGGCCGATTGCCTTGAGCTTGTTGAAGAGAAACTTCTCCTCCGTCGCGGCGCGGTTGAAGAACGCCAGCGCCTGGGTGCCGTCCTCCAGCGGCTTCAGGTACACGTCGAACGCGCCGACCGTCGCCACCCGCGTCGCCTGTCGGCCGAGCGCGTCCTGGTTGAGCGCGAGCACCTCGTCGTTCGTCAGCAACGACAGCGTGAACGCGTCCAGCTTCTCGAGGTCGCACCCGAGCAGCAGCGGCGAACTGAGCAGGCACCACAGCGCGATGTGGCTGGTCTGCTCGTCGGGCGTGAGCTGCGTCGGGTGCAGCGTGGCGCCCCAGCCGAGCCGGCCCACCACGAGCATGTCGGCGTCGCTCCAATGCCCCGGCCCGGTCGCGCCGGCCCAGGCGTCCTGCGCAAAGCCGATCTCCGCAACCCCGAAGCGCCATTCCTCGTGGTCGCCGCGGCGGTACTGCCAGCGGTCGCCGATGTCGCCGGTCGTGCGCCAGCTGTTGGCCACCCCGGGCCATTCCGCGGCGAGCGCGACGCTCGCGCTGTTCGAGAGGCTCAGCACGATGTCGCGCCCCGAGGCGCGCAGCGCCTGGAACGCCTCGCGCGCATGCGCGACGTCGAGCGGATCCCAGTCGTACTTCAGGTAGTCGATCCCCCACTCCGCCCACTGGCGGGCGTCGGCCGTGATGAACGAGTGACGACCATGCCGATGGCCCGCGCCCTGGCCCGGCTCCGGCGTGCCGCTGCCATCGGCGCGGTCCGCCGAGCCGCCGGCGTAACCGGCGTAGGAGTTGACCCACGGCGTCGAGTAGATGCCGATCTTGAGTCCGAGGGCGTGAACTTCCGCCGCCAGTCCCGCGAGATCGGGAAATTTTTCGTTCCCCTGCAGCGCGCCGTCCTTCCCGGTGCGCCGGCCCTGCCAGGTGTCGTCGATGTTCACATAGGTCCAGCCGTGCTGCGCGAGCCCGGTCGCCACCAGCGCCCGCGCCGCGCGCGCGACCTTGTCCTGGTCCACGCTGCCGCCCCAGCAGTTCCAGCTGTTCCAACCCATCGGCGGAGTCAGGCAGATCCGCTCGCCGCACTTGATCGTGAATTTCCTTTCCGCGGTGCCGGCCCGGTTGCTCACGCGCAGTGTCACCGGATAGTCTCCCGCCTGCGCCAGTTGCCCCGTGATGCGCCCGCTGGCGGCGTCCACCGCCAGCCCGGCGGGAAGCCCGGCGACCGCAAAGGTGACCGGCCGGTCGCCGGTCGCCGGGATCGTGTAGAGCAAGGGATGTCCCGGACGAACGCCGAAGACGGACGGCCCGTTGATGCGCGGAGCGGCCGGGTCCGCGGCGAACAGCTCCAGCGGGACGAGCCAGGCCAAGGCGAGGATGACCGGTTTCATGAGGATGGGGGTAACGCAACCGTGCGGAAGAATTCAAGCGTTTCAGCCAGGCCGGCTTCGAGCGAGCCGGTCGGCCGGAAGCCCGCCGCGCGCAGCTTGTCCACGCTCGCCCGCGAGTGCCGGACGTCGCCCGGACGCTCGGGAGCATGGCAAACCGGCGAAGCCGATCCCGCCAGCACCACGATGCGGCGGACGAGATCCTGCACGGCGATGGCTTCGCCGTAGCCGACATTGAAGACCCCGGTCAGGCCGGGTGTGGTCGCGGCAAAAATGTTTGCCGCCGCGATGTCGCGGACAAAGACAAAGTCCCGCGTCTGGCGGCCATCGCCAAAGATCGTCAGCGGTTCACCGGCCAGCGCCTGGCGCATGAAGATCGGCACCGCGGCCGCATAGCCGCTGGCGGCATCCTGGCGCGGGCCGAAAACGTTGAAGAACCGCAGCGCGACGGTCTCGAGCCGGCCGGACTCGGTGAATTGGCGGCAGTAGTATTCGCCGTCGAGTTTGGTGACCGCGTACGGGCTGCGCGGCTCGGGCCGCATGGCCTCGTGCTTGGGCCCGTCGGGGTTGTTGCCGTAAACCGCCGCCGAGGAGCTGAAGCAGAGTTTGCGCACCCGTGCGGCCGCGGCGGCCTCGAGCACATTGAGCAGGCCGGTGACGTTGAGGGCGACGCATTCGTGCGGCCGCTGCATCGACTCCGGCACGCTCACCAGCGCCGCAAGGTGGAAGACGTAGTCGACGCCATCCATCGCGGCCCGCACGGCCTCGCGATCGAGGATGGAGCCCTCGATGAGCTCGACCTCCAGCCCTGCGAGGTTGGCGCGGCGGCCGGTGCGAAAGTTGTCGAATATGCGCACGTCGGCGCGGCGCTGCCATTGCGCGGCCAGATGGCTGCCGATGAAACCCGCGCCGCCCGTGATCAGGATCCTCATGCGCAAACGGTGCGCGCGATGCGGTCGGCCGCCGCCTGCATCGCGGCTTCCTGCCGCTCGATGCTGCGCACGAGGGCGAACTGGTTGCGCGCGCGGTCGAGGTTGTGTCCCGGCCGGCGGATCTTGAAGTAGACGTCGCCCTCGAGGTGATCCGTGAGGAACCGCAGGCCGATTTCGAAGGTGATGAGCTTGCCGGCGAACGCCAGGTGCGCGCACTCCGCGGGGGTGAGGAACGCGCCGGCCGACGACAGGTAGCCCGCCAGCAACGCCTCGAAGATGGGCATCCGCATCGCGACCTTCGCGAGGTCGCGCTCGTCCTCGGCCGCGGGGTTGGTGGCCGAACGCACCATGTCGCCGAAATCGTGCAGCGCCAGGCCCGGCATCACGGTGTCGAGGTCGATCACGCACACCGCCTCCTGCGTGGCATCATCGAGCATCACGTTGTTGAGCTTGGTGTCGTTGTGCGTGACGCGCTCGGGCATCTCGCCGCGCGCGTGCAGGTCGTGCAGCACGCCGACCCAGGCCTCGCGCGCGAGCGCGAACGCACAGTCGTCCGCCACCGCGGCGGCGCGCCGGTGCGGGTCCGAGGTGAGCGCGCGCCGGAAGTTCCCGAAGCGCCGCCGCGTGTCGTGGAAGCCGGGGATCGTCTCGCGCAGGCGCGGCCCCGGCAGGTCGAGCAGCAGGCGTTGGAATTCGCCGAATGCACGGGCCGCCTCCTCTGCCTGCCGCGGGGTCTCGATCACATCATGGGTCCGGGCCCGCTCGACAAAGAGGTAACAGCGCCAGCCGGCGCCATGCGCGTCGCGATGGAACGGCGACCCGTCGCGCGCCGGCACCAGCGTGAGCGCGCGGCGCGCCGCGTCCTCCCCGGTCGCGGCGCCGGCGGCGTGCGCCGTGACGCGACGGATGTTGTCCATCAGCCCCGGCACGTCCCGGAAAATGCGGCCGTTGATGCGCTGGAGAATGTAGCGGACCGGCGTGCCGGCCTGGTCGAAGGTGATGGCGAACGTATCGTTGATGTGGCCGCTGCCGTGGGGCGCGCCGCCGCGGAACCGGCCGGGGAGCGGGAAGGCCCGCACCACCGCCGCCAGCTCCGCCGGGGTCGTCGTTGCCTGGGGGTCGCTCATCGCACACCCGCAATCCTGCACGGCGCCCGCCCGGCGACGGCTCTGCAAAGCGTGACCTGGCTGTGCAAAAAGTAACCTGCGGGCCGGCGCGCCGCGCAGGCTCAGAACATCGCGTTCAGGAACAGCGTGAACAGCGCCACCTTCACCAGCATCGTGAAAAGCCGCGAGCCGAGCGCGATGCTCACCGCCTGCTTCAGCGACTGGTTCGTGCTCACCTTGCGCAGCACGAGGACCAGCACGATCGTGGCCGCAATCCGGTCGATGGCGTAGAGCGACGTGGTGTGGAAGACGTACTCGCCGATCAGGCCGATCGCCGCGCTGGTGCCGGTTTCCGCGGCCGCCGCGATCAGGATGCCGGACCAGTCGATATCGACGCTCCAGTACTTGGCGGTGAGTTTGAGGCCCAGGACCATCACCACCCAGCCCAGGCCCAGCTCGATGAAAAACCGCGCGAGGGAGAACACCGCCGCCGCCTTCCTGTAATTCTTTTCCTCTGTGGCGGCCTTGTGCGCCTCGCGCTTTTCCAGCGCCGTGACCGCCTGCAGCATCGTGTACTGGCCGTTGCCGGCCGGGGCGGCCGCCGTTTCCCCGGGCGCCGCCGCCTTCGGCGCGGCCTGGGCGGCGGCCTCGGCCTTTGCCTTGTCCTCGATCTCCTTTTCGATCCGCGCCTGCTCCTCGGCGGAGGCCTTTTCCGCCGCCGCGGCCTTCGTCGCCTCCTCCACCGCGGCCAGGTCGAGGCCCTTGACGCTGACGACGACGCCCTTGTCGAGCTCGATGCGCACGCCGTTCGGATAGAGCAGCACCTCGCGGCCGGACGGGCTCTTCAGCGTCGACGCCGGCTTGCCGAGCTCCTTGACGAGTTCCGCGCGCGACATGTCGTAATGGACGGCCGCACCGGCGCCGGAGGCGAACAGGACCAAGCCAAGCAGGCACGCAAACCGATGCAGGGTTCGGCGGGGCAACATGGGGCGCAGAGATACCAGCGTGCCCGGTGCTGGCAATCCTTCTCCAAGTCATCGCAGGGCCATGTGGTGGAACCTGACCTCCGGGCAGGTTTATGCGCCCACGATGCGGATCGTAAGCTCCCCAGCCCGCCCGGCCTGCCGGCCATAGCCTTGGCGACGGCTGGAGGTCGGGCTCCACCACCTCCCTCGCGGTTCAGGAGGGATTGTTTGCTCAGATCACGGCGTTGCCCTTGACCACGCGTGCGTACCATTCCGCGCTGAGCTTCGGCGTGCGCTTCTGGGTCGCAAAATCGTTGTGCACGATGCCGAACCGGCGCTGGTAGCCGTCCTCCCACTCGTAGTTGTCCAGGAACGACCAGAGGAAATAGCCCTTCACCGGCACCCCGTCGGCGATCGCCGCGCGCAGCTGGACGAGGTTGTGGCGCACGCACTCGAGCCGGTGCAGGTCGTGCACCCGCCCGCCCGCCGGCGCCGCCTCGTTGTAGCCGGCGCCGTTCTCCGTGATGTAGATCGGCCGCCGGCCGTAGATGTCGGTGACGAACTTCGGCCCCCAGTAAAGCACCTGCGGCATCAGGTAGAGCCACTTGCAGTCCGTCGTCGGGAAATTCGCGGGGAACGCCAGGCGCTCCGGCCGGCCGCCGCGACCCGCGCGCACGAAGATGCCGGTGTAGAGGTTGAGCCCGAGGAAGTCCGCCGGTGTCGCGATCAGCGCGAGGTCGCCCTTCGCCACCTTCGCGCCGTCCCGGCCGGTGATGCGCCGGTAGGTCGCGCCGTAGCGGCCGGTGAGAAGCGGCTCGAGCACGCGCACGTTTTCCTCGATGAAGGCCTTGCGCGCCGCAGCCACCGTCGCGGGCCGCAGGTCGACGGGCGTGGCCACGATGACGTTGTCGGTTAGCCCGGCGCGCGCGCCGCGGCCGCCATGCGCGCGCACTGCGCGCACGCCGAGCCCGTGGGCGAGCAACGCGTGGTGGTAGGTCTGGTTCACGACCTGCTCCGGCTCGCGAAAGCCCGGCGCCTTGCGGCCGTCGCCGTAGCCGAGCCGCGTGAAGCAGAAGATCTCGTTCAGCGTGATCCAGTTTTTCACGCGGTGGCCGAACGCGCGGACGATGACCTCGGCGTAGCGCCCGAACGCCTCCGCCGTGGCGCGCACGCGCCACCCGCCGCGATCCTCGAGCGCCTGCGGCAGGTCCCAGTGGAACATCGTCACCCACGGCGTGATGCCGTGCTTTTCGAGCGAATCGAACAACCGCGAATAAAAATCCAGGCCGCGCCGGTTCACGGCGCCGTCGCCGTCGGGCACGATGCGGGGCCACGCGATCGACATCCGGTAGTTGCGGATGCCGAGCCGGCGCATGAGCGCGAAGTCCGCGTCGAAGCGATGGTAGTGGTCGCACGCGACGTCGAGCGTGTCGCCGTTCAGCACCGCGCCGGGCACGCGGCTGAAGGTGTCCCACACGGACGCGCCCTTGCCGTCGGCGAAGGCGGCGCCCTCGATCTGGGGCGCGGCGGTGGCCGTGCCCCAGGTGAAGCCGGAAGGAAAGCGGGTGGGTTTCATGCAGGGTGGGCGTGCGCCGCCGGCGGGCCGGACGGCGCGGGTCCACCACGCTGCGAGCCTCTTCCCGCGAGACAACCCGGAGGCTACTCTATCACTTGCGTAGCTCGCCGTCCTCGGCTGTCGCGGTCGGGTTGATGTCGTGCAGCTCGATGTAGAAGCCGAGCGGCGCGCCCTTCGGCACCTCCGCCGGCCACGCGCCGTCGCGGAACGACAGCGCCGGCGGCAGGTAGATCAGGGCCTTGCCGCCCACCCGGAGCAGCTGCACGCCCTCCGCCATGCCGGGCAGCAGGTCGGACACCGCGACCTTCGCGCGCGTGCGGCCGAGCGCAGCGATCGTCTTTCCGTCCGGCAGCCGCGCCGCGTAGCTGATCACCACGGTGTCGCCGGCCTTCGGCGGGTCGCCAAAGCCCTCGTCGATCACCCGGTAGTGCAGCCCGCTTGCGGCCTCCTTCACGTTTTCCTTTTCGCGCAGGAAACGGAAATACTCCCGCACCGGGTCGGGCCGTTCGGTCTCGACCATCGACTGCACGCGCCGGCTGATGTCGTCGCGCAGCTTCGTCGCCGCCTCGTCGAGCGGCAGGCCGCGGCCCTCATAGCTGGCGCGGAACCCGGTCTGGAAGGCGTCGAACTGCGCGGGCGCCCACTTCAGGTCGGAGATCCGGTTGTTCTCGGCCATGAAGGATCCGAGCGCGGCATACGGCACGAGCTCGCGCGGCAGCGTGGCGGCGGAAGCGGGCGCGACGGGCGCCACCGGGACCGGGGCCGGCGGCGGCGCGGCGCGCGGCGGCGCCGCGCGGAAGTGCCATGCCAGCAGCGCGGCGTTGGCGAGCAGCGAAACGGTGGCGAGGGCCGCCCACGGGAAACGCGGGGCCGGGGCGGAAGGAGCCGGGGATTTTTTCATGGGATCGTGATGGTTTGGAGTCCGCGGGGCGGGGTCGCAAAAGGCTGGGCGGTCTGGCGCCCGTCGGGCCAGCGCACGGCGACGCGCACCGGCGGGTTGGCCAGGCGGTAGGGGAAAAAGGCCGGTTCGCCGCCGGACTCGACGACCTCGGTGGCGCCGTCCTGGAACGACACGGTCAACCGGGCGCCGAGCGCCTGCGGGTTGCCCGGCGCGCCGCGCAGCACGACCGCAAAGCTCGCGGAGCCGGGCCGGCCGGCGTGCTGGAAGAGCAGCGCGCGGTCGTTGTTGCGGATGACGAGGAAGTGCGGCCAGCCGTCGGCCTTCCAGGCGCGCGTCACCAGCGCCCGCGCATCGCCGGGCACGCTGAACCCGCTTTCCTTCGGCCCCACCTCCGTGAAACCGCCGCGACCGTCGCCGCGCAGGGTGCAGCCGAGCCCGCCGTCGAAGCGCGTGGTCTCGACCGAGGGCGCATAGGAGTTGCCGACCGCCAGCAGGTCGGCGCGGCCGTCGCCGTCGAGGTCGCCCGCATGGAACGACCGGATCGGCGCGAGCTGCGCGGGGGCGGGCAGCGGCGTGAAGCGCCACGTGCCGCCGGGCTGCGACAGAAACACGCCGTTGCGGAGCTCGGTCACCGCGAGCTTCGTCGCCGCGGCGAGCGCCGCGGGCGGGAAGACGTCCGTCAGCTTCGCCTTTGCGTAGGCGTCGTTGGTCGGGAACGGCCGCAGCGCCGCCGGCATGAGCTTCGCAAGCGTCTCGCGGTCGTGCAGCGGGTAATAGGTTCCGTCCGCCGCCTCCGCCTCGACCAGCTGCGGCGCGGCGCCGCCGGCCGCCACGCCCGCGTAGAGCAGCGCGGGCTCGGCGGCCGAGGCGTGGTAGCGCGTGTTGAGGCCGGTGTTGCCGACGGCGTAATCGGGCCGGCCGTCGCCGTTGAAATCGGCGGTCGCGATCGTGTGCCACCAGCCGGTGCCGCCCGACGCGAAGCCGAGGCGCGCGGTCGCGTTTTCGAGCTGTTTCCCGCCGACGTTGCGGAAGCACGCCACCGGGCCCCACTCGCAGGCGACGAGCAGGTCGGCCCAGCCGTCGCCGTCCACATCGGTCCACAGTGCGGCCGTGACGAGCCCCACCTGCGCCAGCTCCGGGGCGATCTCCGCGGTGACGTCCACGTAGCGGTCGCCGCGCCACGCGAGCAGCGCGCTGCGCGGCACCTGCGGATAGGCGCCGGGGACCGAGCGCCCGCCGAGGAAAATGCCCAGCCGGCCGCTGTGCTCGAAGTCCGCGGCGGCGGCGGCGCCCACGCTGACCGGGAACGACGGCAGCAGGCCCGGCGCCGGGATGAAACGCCCGCGCCCGGTGTTCACCAGGAGGCGCGGCTCGTAGGCGGCGCTGCCGGCCGGCGCGGCGACGCCGGACTTCGTGACAAGGAGGTCGGGCAGGCCGTCGGCATTGGTGTCGAGCACGACGATCGGGCCGTCGGGCACGCTGGTTTCGGGAAAGAGGTTGGAGCTGTTGGCCAGCAGCTCGCCGGTGCCGAGGTTCGAGAGCAGCCGGCCCGCGGTGCCGGTCACGCCGCCGAGCACGAAGTCCTCCGCCCCGTCGCCGTCGAAATCCACCGCCGCGACCGCGGGTCCGGGCCGGTTCAGCCGGAACGGCAGCAGCGGCTGCTGGAGCCATTCGTCGAGCGGCGTCTCGCGCAGCGTGAGGTCGAGCGCCGCCGCGCGCGTCACATCCTGGAAGAGCGGCGGCGCCGCCGCGGGCGCCGGACCGTCATCGGCCTCGGTGATGTCGCAGGCCTGGTCGGCGGCGAGGTTCTCAAAGGCCTGCCGCGCGCCGCCGGGCCACTCGACCGTGAGCTTTTTCACGACGGTCTCGGCACCGAGGCCGAAGAACAGCTTCGGCTCGCTCGTCGAAAGGTAGCCGCGCGCCAGGGTCAGCGTCCGCATCTGGCGGCCCGCGGCGGTTTCGATCCGCACGGTCGCGCCGACGCCGAAGCGGTTGGATTTCACGCCGTGCAGCGCGACGACCAGCGCGTGGCCCGCGGTGCCGTCGTTGCGAAACACCCTGACGGGCTCGTCCATGCTCGCGTACACGAGGTCGAGGTCGCCGTCGCCATCGAGGTCGCCGGTGGCGGCGCCGAACCCGACGCCCACCTGGTCGAGGCCCCACGCGTGGCCGACTTCCTCGAAGCGCAGGCCGCCGAGGTTGCGGTAGGCGAGGTGTTTTTCGGCGAGGACCGGCGACGCCTTGGAGACGCGGATGCGCTCGGCCATGCTCTCGCGCGTCATCATCTTCATCGTCAGGTCCTGGTTGTGCAGCTCGCGCACCATGCCGTTCGTGAAGAAGGCGTCCTGCCAGCCGTCGAGGTCGAAGTCCTCCAGCAGCACGGTCCAGGTCCAGTCGGTGGCGGCGAGCCCGGCGAGGAAGGCGCCTTCGCGCAGCCGCGCGGTGCCGGTGCCGAGCAGGAGCGCGTTGCGCATGTACTGCGGCGCGGCGTTGGGGTTCTCCTCGTTTTCCGAAAGGCCCGTGCGCAGCTTGGCCATGCCGCGGTGGTCCTTCTCGCGCGTCGTCGCGGCCATGTCGGCGACGAGCAGGTCGGTGTGCCCGTCGTTGTCGAGGTCGCCGAGGTCCGCGCCCATCGACGAGTGCGGCGTGTGCGGCAGGACCCAGCTCAGGACGTTGGTGAACGTGCCGTCGCCGTTGTTGTGGTAGAACTGGTCGGGGTCCCGGAAATCGTTGTCGACGTAGAGATCGGGCCAGCCGTCCTCGTCGAAGTCCCACCACGTCGCGGCGTGGCCCTGCGTGCGGCCCGTGATGCCGGCCTTGTTGGTGACGTCGGTGAAGGTGCCGTCGCCGTTGTTGTGATAGAGGTGGTCGCGCTGGCCGTTGGGCTGGCGCTCGCCGTCGAGCAGGTTGGTCTGCACGTAGACGTCGAGCCAGCCGTCGCGGTCGTAGTCGCAGAACGCGGCCATGTTGCTGGCGTCGGCGAGCGCGAGCCCGCGCGCGGCGGCCTCCTCCGTGAACGTGCCGTCGCCCTGGTTGATATAGAGGAGATTCGGCGCCCCGAAGCGGCACACGTACAGGTCGGGACGCCCGTCGTTGTTCACGTCGGCCCACGCCGCGCCCTGTTTCCACGGGCCGGCCGGGCCCGCCACGCCCGCCTTCTCCGTCATGTCCTCGAACCGGAAGCCGCCGAGGTTGCGGAAGAGATGGTTCGGGCCGGTCTTGCTGACGACGAAGAGGTCGGGCCGGCCGTCGCCGTCGTAATCGCCGATCGCCACGCCCGTCCCGATCGCGCCGAGCGAGAATTCGCGGTAATGCACGCCCCACATCTTCGGGTCGTCGTAGGCGTTCGCCGCCACCACGCCGGTCTGCTCCGGCGGCAGCGGCGTGAACAGCGTCGGGCCGGGACCCGTCGAGCGCGGCGCCAGCGGATGGGTCTCCAGATTCGCCGGGCCACCGAAAACCCCCGTCCCCACGCCCAAGGCGCAGGCCGCGGCCGCCCAGCGTCGGATCGATCGGCAAAAAGGGTTACCTGACAGGGACAAAACCATGGGGTGGGGCGTGAAGGCAGTCTCTGGGCGGCGCTTTCCGCTTGGCCAGCCGAAGGATTTGAGTCGCCACACTAAACGTTAGAGTGACGCCCCCCTTGCGTGGCCACCCCGCCGGGATCATTCCCGTTTGGGAGAGCAATCCCCTCTCTCCGGCCTCCCCCAAGCCGTGTTTCGCCCAACCAAAGTGCATGTGGCCCTCGTGGCGTCATTGCTGGCTGCCGCCATCGGCGCCGCCGGCCTGTGGCATGCCCAGGCGGACAACCGGCGGTGGGCAAAGCTTCGCCCCGCCCTGCCCGCGCCCGCCGGCGCGAGCGCCCCGGGACTCGATGCCCGGCTCGCCGCCAGCGCCGCCAGGTTTGCCCAATGGCCCGTGGATCGCGCCGCGCTCGCGGAGTTCGCCCAGCTCTGCCACGCCAACGGCCTGCTGCCCGAGGCGCAGCGCGCCTACCAGGCCCTGCTCGTGGTCGACCCGGCCGAGGCGCGCTGGCCGCACTTGCTGGCGTCCGTGCTCACCGGCTACGGCCGGCTCGACGAGGCGCTGCCGTACCTGCAGAAGGCGGCCGAACTCGCGCCCGCGCAGCCCGTGCTCTGGCAGGATCTCGGCGAGGCGCGCCTGAAGAACAACCAGCTGCCCGAGGCCGAGGCCGCCTTCCGGAAAGTCACCGGCCTCCAGCCCGCGAACGTCCACGCGCTCTTCGGCTTGGCGCGGGTCGATCTCCAGGCCGGCCGCCTCACCGCGGCGCGGTCGCGCCTGCAGGCCGCCGTCGCCGCCGACCCGCGTTTTCCCGGCGCGCAAAGCCTCCTCGCCAGCGTGTTCGAACGACTCGGCAATCCCGAGGCCGCCGCGCTCGCCCGCGCGCGGGTGACGGGCGACGGGCGCTACACCGGCATGCCCGACCCGTGGGCGGTCGACCTCGTCGCCTACGGCCACAATCCCTACGCGCTGCTCGTCGCCGCCTCCGGCGAGGTTTCCGACAAGCGCTTCGCGCAGGCGCTGCCGCTGCTCGAGCGCGCGCGGCAGCTCGACCCGCGGGACGCGCGCATCTACCGCCAGATTTCCCGCGCCCGCGGCTGGATGGGCGACACCGCCGGGGCACGCGAGGCGCTCGAACAGGCCGTCGCCCTCGATCCCGCCGACGAGAAGATCCGCGGCGAATTCATCTCGCTCCTGCGCCAGCAGCAGGACCACGCCACCCTGGCCCGCACCGTGGCCGAGGGCCTCGCCGCCGTGCCGGACAGCGCGAACCTGCATTACGAGGCGGGACGCCTCGCCGCCGGCGCCGCGCGCTACGACGAGGCGATCGCGCATTTCCGGTTCGCCGCCCGCGCGCGGCCCGAGGAGGCCGGCGCGCCGTGCGACCTCGCCACCGTTTATTTCGAAACCGGCCGGCCCGCCGAGGGCCTCGCCGTGCTGCTGGACGTGCTGGCGCGCCTGCCGGGCTCCCTGCCCGCGCTCAGCCTGCTCGTCCGCTACGGTCTCGACCACAACGACCCGCGCACCGGCGCGTGGCTGAAGCAGGCGCTCGCCGCCGGCGAGCCCGGCCCGGTCCTCACGGAACTTTCCCAAGCCTACCGGCGTCGGTACGGCAACCTGCCATGAGCGACTCCCCTCCCCCCGTCGAAGGCAGCGTCGCCACCCGCCGGCCCACGCTCAAGGACGTGGCCCGCGAGGCCGGTTACCACATCACGACCATCTCGCTCGCGCTGCGGCAGCACCCGAGCATCCCCGCCGAGACCCGCGCGCGCATCGAGGCGATCGCGCAGCGCCTCGGCTACGAACGCAACCCGGTCTTCCATGCGCTGAGCCGCTTCCGCCAGCAGGGCCGCGTGCGCGCGCCCGCCACGCGCATCGCCTACCTCGAGAATTTCGGCGCCGGCGCCGGCATCGCCCGCCAGGCCCACCTGCGCTCCATGCTCGAGGGCGCGCAGCAGCAGGCCGGCCTCCTCGGCTACGAGCTCGAGGTGCTGGCGGTCGGCGACGACGACCACGACGCGCGCAGCCTGACGCACCACCTGCGCGAGAACCACATCCACGGCGTCGTCATCGGCGCGTTCCTGCCGGGCTTCGCCGAGATCGCGCTCAATTGGGACGACTACGCCGTCGCCAAGATCCACTCCCGCCACATGGAGCCCAATGTCACCGTCGTCGCCAACGACCAGCTGCGCGAGGTGCGCATGGCGTTCCGCCACCTGGCGTCGTTCGGCTACCGCCGCATCGGCCTCGCCGTGAGCCGCGCCGACGAGGACGCGTGCGGCCACCGCCACGTCGCCGGCTTCCTCATGGAGCAGGCGGCGCTGCCGGCCGCGAGCCGCGTGCCGCCGCTCGTCTTCCCCTACAACACGAGCGGCGAGATCCTCGGCGGCATGATCGCTCGCTGGGTGAAGCGCCACCAGATCGACGCCGTGCTCTGCAACTGGATCAGCACGCGCGAGCGCATCGAGCAGGCCGGCCTGCGCGTGCCGCAGGATGTCGCCTGCGCGTGCCTGTGCCTCTGCGATCCCGCGCCCGCCGGCCTCGCGGGCGTGCGGCCGCACCTGCACCTCGTCGGCGAGCGCGCCGTCTCGATCGTCGTCACGCAGCTCAAGTCCGGCGTGCTCGGCCCGCCGGAGGTCCCTTCTTCCATCTATGTCCAAAGCACCTGGCAGGACGGCTCGTCCGCGCCGTCCCGCGTCTCCTGAGACGCCGGCCGCGCCGAAGCAGTACCACACCCTGGCCGACATCGCGGCCCGGGCGGAGGTGCATGTCACGACCGTGTCGCTCGCCCTGCGCGACCACCCGAGCATCCCGCCGGCGACGCGCGCGCGCATCCGGAGCGTGGCGAAGGAATTCGGCTACCAGCGCGACCCGATGCTCGACGCGCTGAACTTCCACCGCGCGCAGCGCAGCCCGCACGCCCGCCGCGCCAGCACCGCCTTCGTCGTGCACGCCGGCACCACGCGCCTTTTCAGCGGCAACCACTACCAGCCGCTCGTCTACGCCGGCGCCAAGGCCGCGGCCGAGGCACACGGCCACTCGCTCGAGATCTTCGTCGTCGGCCAGGGCCACCTCGCGCCCGCGCGCCTCAACACCATCCTCACCGCCCGCAGCATCACCGGCATCCTGCTGTCGACCTTCGAGATCGACATCGACCAGCTCGACCTCGACTGGGGCCAGTTCTGCGCGGTGAAGATCGAGTGCCTCCACCTCGCGCCGAACCTCGACGCCGTCTCGAACGACCAGCTCCAGGTCGCGCGCCTCGCGATCCGCCGCCTGCGTGCGCTCGGCTACCGCCGCATCGGCCTGGCCACCGCGCGCGAGGACCAGACGCGCCTGGGCGAATCCTTCGGCATGGGCCTGCTCGTCGAGCAGGCCGCCCTGCCGGAAAACGAGTGCGTGCCGCCGCTCATCTTCAGCCTCGCCGAGGTGCCGATGCTGCCGCGCCTGATCCCCGAGTGGATGAAAACGCACCAGGTCGACGTCATCATCTCCAACTGGAACGAGCTCTTCGACGTCTTCGCCACCGCCGGCATCAAGCTGCCCGACGACGTCGCATTCGCGTCGCTCGACGTGCCGCCCAGCATGCCGCACATCGCCGGCGTGGTGCAGAACCACCGGCTCGTCGGCCAGCGCGCGATGGAGCAGCTCGCGATCATGACCGACGCCTACCAGCGCGGCGTGCCCGAGGCGCAGTCGATCACGTACATCCCCGGCTTCTGGCAGGACGGCGTCACCGCGCCGCGCAAACCCCGACGGATCGTGACGCCGTTCGAAGTGCTCTAACCGAGTCCGCCAGGATCGCAGCTTGGCGGGCGGGATCGCTGATCCTGCCGGCTTGCTCAAGGCGGGGCCGGCGACGCCGCCCCACATACGATCCATTCGTCGCCGCCCCTGCGGCAACCCGCCTGCAACTGCCCCCGACACTCTACCGTTAGAGTCTCCTACTCTATCGTTGCGGGCTCCAACCCTTTTGCGGCGCCGTCGCGCGCGCGGAAAATCCGCCGCATCCCCACCGCCGGCATCGCCCCGATGCGCGGCGTGCCCGTTTTCCCTTTGCCCCCCCAAGGACCGCCCCCCGGCGGCCCGGCAAAACCCAAAAACCAAAATGAACCTAGCACTGCAGTTAAACACGCCTCCGCGGCGATCCCGACAGTTGGGATCGGCGCTGTGCGCCGTCTTGCTGACGGCGGGCTCCATGCTCGCCCAAACCGAGCCGGCACCCGCGAAAGACGAGAAGAAGGAAGAGGTCCTGAAGCTCAGCCCGTTCACGGTCAACACCACCCGTGACTACGGCTATCGCGCCGCCAACTCGATCGCCGCGACCCGCACCAACACGCCGATCAAGGACGTGCCGCTCAACATCCAGGTGTTCACGCAGGAGCTCTTCGACGATCTCCGCATGACCAACCAGGTGGACATCGAGCGCTACAACGCCTCGATGGTGAACGGCGGCGCCGACTCGTTCTCGGACAACCCGATCCAGCAGGCCTACAATCAATTCCTCTTCCGCGGATTCCGCCAGAACTGGGGCATCCGCGACGGCATCCGCGAGTATGACCCGGTTTCCGCCGTGGGCCTCGCCCGCGTGGAAATCATCAAGGGTCCCGCCGCGGCGCTCTACGGTCTCGCCTACCCGGGCGGCATCATGCAGGGCATCACCAAGCAGGTGGACTTCAGCCACAACTTCACCTCGCTGCGCGCCACCGTGCAGACCGAGGGCGAGTACGGCAGCACGCTGGATTCCAACTTCACCGGCAAGCTCGCCAGCGGCAACTTCGGCATCCGCCTCACCGGCGAATACACCAGCACGAAGGACGAGCGCGCCCACTCCGAGGGCAAGGTGCAGTACTACCAGGTGCAGACCGCCTGGCAGCCCTTCGCCAACACGACGGTGAAGCTCCTCCTCGAGAAGGGCTACCGCGAGAAGCCGAACGGCCTCAACGTCTACGCGTTCCAGCGCGGCGACGCCTCCAGCCCGCAGTCGTCCGTGCCGCTGCCCGTGCTGCGGCCGACCGTGCCGTGGGACTGGAATTGGGCCGACGGCAACAACATGCGGTCGCTCGACACGAAGCTCTACCGCGCGACGCTCGAACAGACCGTCGGCGACAACTTCTCCGTCACCGGCTACGTCCAGTATTCCGCCCGCCAGCAGATCGACGGCGGCGGCTGGGACGCGCAGGGCTCCAGCGGCGGCGACAGCTGGGAAGTCGGCGGCGCCGGCTGGCAGACGACCAACGGCGTGGACCGCATCGAGATGGGCTACAGCAATCGCGACTGGAGCAACCAGATGCACGGCTACGGCGCCACCGCCGTCTACAAGCTCGATACCGGCCCGGTGAAGAACACCTTCACCTTCGGCAGCAACGTCTGGGCCGAGAAGTTCGTCTCGCGCCAGTCCTCCTCGGCCGAGGTCCACATCGTGCCCTTCGAGGTCGGCATCGACGTCGCCTCCTACCTGCCGGCCTACGCCCCGACGGACCTCCACCCCGTCTACACCGGCAACGGCTACACGCACGAGCAGAACTCCAACGACTACTACTTCGCCGCCTGGCAGATGTCGGCCTTCGACAACCGCCTGAAGACGAACGTCGGCATCAACAAGACCAACATCAAGCTCTCCCAGTGGGCCAACGGCGCCGCCTCGGTGCCGAACGTGTCCAAGCAGTCGAAGCAGTCGCCGCTCTTCGGCGTGCTTTACGACATCACGAAGGAGTTCTCGGTGTTCGGCGTGCACTCGGCCTCGCTCTTCCCGGATTCCGGCAAGGACAGCCGCGGCGCCCAGTTCTCGCCCGTCGTCGGCAAGGGCGACGAGTTCGGCGTCAAGGCCCAGACCGAGGACGGCAAGTGGAGCGGCACGGTCAGCATCTACAAGATCAAGCAGTCCGGCGGCTCCCAGAACGACCCGAACAAGGCCAACGTGAACACCGACATCTACGACCAGCTCACGGCGCAGGGCCGCATCGCCGAACGCGATGCGCGCTTCGCGACGCGGCCGATCGGCGACCTCATCCAGGCCGGCGAACAGGAATCCAAGGGCGTCGAGGCGGACATCAACTTCCAGCCGACGCGCAACTGGGCGTTCCTGTTGAGCTACGCCAACAACAAGCAGGAGGTCACGAAGGACCTGCTGATCAGCGGCTCGACCGTCGGCCAGTCCACGCCGGGCCACATCAAGCAGCAGTTCTCGCTCCTCGGCAAATACACCTTCACCGAGGGTGTCGCCAAGGGCCTGTCGCTCGGCGTCGGCCTGCAGAAGGCCGGCAAGGCGCTGCAGGACTACAGCGGGCCGGGCGGCGCGGCGCGCTACAACCCGAGCACGTTCTACGCGGAGGCGTTCGCCACGTATCGCTACAAGCTCGGCGGCTACAACCAGAGCCTGCAGCTCAACCTGAAGAACATCACCACCCAGGGTGAGTACACGGGTTGGGTGCCGGTGGCGGGCCAGGTCGCCACCTCGCGCTACGAGGTGCCGTCCAAGATGCGCATCTCCCTCACTTGGGGTCTCGATCTATAATCGGGAAGTCAGCGTAACGACATAACAGGGAGGGCGGGGCAACCCGCCCTCCTTCTTTTTTGTCCATATTCGCCGGCATGGGTCCTTTGCTGTAGCGGGGGGATGGTAACACCACCACAACAAAAAAAAGACCCCGACGC
>JBEHYX010000013.1:0-69900 GCA_048497945.1 Verrucomicrobiota bacterium
GCACCTGCGGCAGCGCATGGGCCTGCCGCTCCGCCGCGAGGTCGCGGTCCAGCGCGCGGCGGGCGTCGCCGAGGGAAAACAGATACCGGCCGTTGTGTGCCAGGCGGCGGGCGACGGCGGCGGGCGCACCGGTCCAATGGGGGAGCATGGGCTCAGCGCCGCCCGCGCTGGCGAGGATGAGCGTCGCGAGCAGGCCCGCGGCGCCGGCGAGGGTGCGGAGGCGGCCGGGTGCCTCCGTCCGGCCGAGGAAATAAACCGTGAACGCCGCCACGGAGGCGAAATGGAAATAGATGTAGGCGTGGCCGTCGGCGCGGACGATGGCGTGCTTCCATTGCACGAAGGCGTGGCCCGCCAGCAGCAGGATCGCCGCCACCGGGGCGATTTCCCGGCGACGCGACACCAGCGCCCAGCCGAGGCTGGCTGCGAGCGCGGCGGAAACCAGCAGCGCCCGGGTGAAGACGGCGGGCGGCGTCGGGATCGACATCGCCTCGGTGTAGCCGCCGCCGAGTTCGAGGATGCCGCGTACGTAGGCGGGCAGGTGCAGCGGATTCTGGCCCGCGAGCGACCACCAGAGCAGCAGGAAGGCGAGATAGGCGGCGGCGAGGCGGGCGGCCTGGGATCCTTGGCGCTGCCAGGCGAGGCTGGCCAGCGCGACGCCGAGGGTGGCAAGACCCAGGACCAGCTGCGTGCCCTTGATGAGCGAAATGAGCGCGAGGGCGGCCGCGACCAGCCACCCGCGCCAGCCGGCCCGGGATTCAGCCGGCGCCAGGATCAGATAAAAGCCGCCCAGCAGGAGGATCCACTCGAGCGGCAGGTCCTCGATGAAGATCGAACCGGCGAGATGCGCGGCCAGCCACGCCCAGCGCAGCCAGGACCCGCGCATCCGCCGGAAAAACCACAGGGTGAGGGCGGCGAGCGTGCCGTTGAGCAGCAATTCGCCCGCAGTGCGGAGGCCGAACAATTCGCCCGCGTAGGTCCAGCCGTACATGACGAAGCCGTAGGGACCGGCCATGGGCACGACCTCGGTGCCATACTGGAAATGCCGTGCGGTGAAATAGGTGTACGATCCGTAATTCGAACCGTCGAGCGTCGGGGCCATGGCCTCGCGCACCGGCGTGTGGAAATAGACCGCGAGCGCCAGCCAGGCCGCCGCCAGCACTCCCAGCCGCAGCGGCGCAGGCCAGCCGGCGGGATGGAAAAGGGCGGGGCGCGGATTCGGCATCAAGATGCTTACTCAATGACGAGCCGGGAAACGTATGTCCAACCCCAGCTGCTGTTCGCCCCCGGCGCCGGGAGCGTGCGCAGCACGAGCCGGTCACCGGCTTTCACCGCGGGCAGGTCCACGCGGGCGGACTGCGGCCCGCGGTCCGCGGCGACCGCCACCGGGCGCAGGCCGCGGCGGAAGACCTCGCGCGGCGGCTGGCCGGGGCTTTGCAGCGCGAGCACGTAGTCGGCGCCGCCGGTATTGCCGCCGTCGGCATAGGCGCCGGGCAGGAAGCCGAACTCGAGCGCCACCTGCCGCTCGCCGCCGGCGAGCGCAAACTCGAGGGTGGTCGGCACGTGCAGCAGCGAGACCTTGCGGCCGTCCAGTTCGAGCGCGGCGACGTTCTCACCCTCCGCGGCAACGGGCACGGGAGTGAAATGGGGGAACTGTTCCGCGGTGAATCCACCCTGCCGCAGGTCGATGCGCGTCACATAGGACCAGTCCCAGGAGTTGTCGCCGTAGGCGCCCGGGTCGGTGCGGAGCACCAGGCGGCTGCCCGGCGCGTACACCGGCAGCTGGATGCGGGCGGACTGCTTGCCGCGGTCGGCGGCCACGGTCTTCGGCTGGAGCAGGCGGCTGAAAACCTTGGTCACGCCGCCGGACGGCCCGCGCACCTCGACGACGAATTCCACGCCGTTGGTCGTGCCTTCCTCATAGGCGCGCGGATCGAGGCCGTAGTGGAAAACGAGCTCGCGCTCCTTGCCGGTCAGCGGCCACACGATCGCCGAGGGGGCGTGGAGGTAGCGGAGCACGTTGTGTGATTTGAACGCCGGCGTGATCGACTCGGGGATCACGTTGGCGAAAGGGAAGCCCAGCCGCACCTGCAGGCCGCGCAGGATGTAGGGGTCGAGCGGCGTCGGCCGCGGCACCGCGGAAAACTCGACGGCGATGCGGCGCGTGAAGCTGCCTTCGCCGGGGGTGGTCAGGACGAAGGAGCCGACCTGCCGCCCGGGTGCGGCGCCGTAGAGCGCGAGCAGGTCGGAGGTCTCGTCGAGCACCGGCGAAAAGACGAACGGCGAGGCCGCCATCCCCGGCACCAGGCGGCGGTTGCCGAGCGCCGCCCCCGCGCGGTCGTGCAGGGCGATTGCCACCGGCGGCTGCTTGTAGAGTGCGGCGCGCACCCCGCCCACCCAGCTGTCGCCGAACACGAAGCGCGCGAGCAGCAGCTCGTCGTTCCCGACGGCCGGCACCGGGACGGGTTCGCCGAAATGAAAGACCTGGCGGCCGAGCGGGCGCGCGGCCGGCGCGACGGCTCCCGGCACGGCGCGCATCAGCAGCAGGTTCTGTTCGATGATCTCGGGACGCCAGCCATGCAGCAATTCCACGAGCGCCAGGCCGTCGTCCTGCGCGAGGAAGCGGTTGTCGATCGTGCCCGGTTTGACGAGGTAGAACGCGGGTCGGCGCGCGGGATCGCGCATGAAGTCCCGGTTGAGCTGCATCAGGTACGGGTCGTAGACATTGAACGTGCCGCCGCCCATCGGGCGCGGCCGGTAGTTGAAGCCGTTGAGCAGGAGGATGCCCTGCTGGATGCCGTAATAATCGATGCGCTCGCGCCCGGCGGTCTCGAGGCTTTCGGGCAGCTGGTTCAGCTCGCGCTGGTCCGCCAGCTTCTGCTCGAGCTCCCGGCGATGGGCGATGGGATGGAGCAGGCAGTCGATCCGGAAGCGGTAGGCCGGCCAGAAGTTGGCGACCAGGTAGTGGAGGGGCGGGCGCAGCGGGTCGTACGCGCCGCCGTTCGCGGCCAGCAGGAGCGCGAGCGCCGCGGCGCCGGCCCCGAGGCGGCCCCGCCGGACGACGGTGTCGTCCCGGATGACGAAGTGGAGGTACCACGCCACCACGGCGACGGTGGCGAAGCAGAAAAAGATCACGGTGTGGTTGTCGGCGCGGACGAAGCCGTGCTTCCACATCACGAACGCGTAGCCCGCGAGGAGCGCCAGTCCGCCCAGCGCGGAAAAATCGCGGCGGCGGCGCCAGGCCGTCAGCCCGAGCACGAGCAGCAGGCCGGCGGCCAGGCCCGCGCCGCGCCGGAAAATGGCGGTGGATTCGTCCAGCGACATGGCGCTGTTGTAGGCGGAGGCGAGGTGCCACGTGCCGGCCACGTAGGCGGGCAGGTGCAGCGGGTTCTGGCGCGCGAGCAGCCAGAAACCGAGCAGGCCGGCGAGGAAGACGCCGAGGACCAGGCCGGCGCGGCGGAAATCCCGCTGCAGCGCCCACGCCGCCGTGACCACGCCGATCGTGGCGAAGGCGAGCATGAGGTGCGTGCCCTTGCAGAGCGCGAAGAAACCCAGCAGCGCGGCCAGCGCGATGCTCCAGCCGCGGGCCGCGCCCGCGGGCCGCGCCTCGAGCAGGAAGAGGCCGGACAGCAGCATGGCCCACGCGATGCCGAGGTCGGAGATGTACGGGGTGAACAGGACCTGCGCGGGAAACCAGAGCCAGCGCGCCCACGAGCGGGCCGGCAGGCGCAGGAAGAACCACAGCTGCAGCGCGGCGAAAATCCCGGCGAAGACGAGCTCCGCGCCGAAGCGGAGCCAGAACAGGTCGCCGCCATAAAAATAGCCGTACATGACGAACCCGTACGGCCCGGCCATGGCGACGATCTCCGGCCCGAACTGGAAGCCATGCGCGGTGTAATAGGCGTACGCGCTGAAGATCGACGGATCGAGGTCGCCATCGAGCACGCGGAACGCGGGTTCGAAGAAGCACACCGTCAGCAGCAGCCAGGCGAAGCCCGGGAGCAGGCGGCGGCCGGTCCGGGGTGGGTGCGGCGGCGGCGCGGACGATGAAAGGGGGGCGCCCATGGGGAAATTCACTCGATGTCGCAGCGCGAAAAATATGTCCAGCCCCAGCTGTTGCCGGCGCCGGCGGGCGCCTCGGTGCGCAGCCGCCACGTGCCGCTGGGGGCCGGGGCGGGCAGGTCGATCACGGCGGATTGCGGCCCGCGATCCGCGGGGCGGGCCAGCGGGTCGAGTTCGCGGCGGAAGATTTCGCCGGCCGTGCCGTCGGCGGACACGAATTCGAGCACAAAGGCGGCGCCGGCGGTGCGGCCCTCGCCGGTATAGGCGCCGGGCAGGAAACCGAACTCCAGCGTCACACGGCGGTCGGCGCTGCCGGCGGCGAACGTCGCGGCCGCCGGCACGTGCAGCAGCACGGCCGGTTGCTCGCCCGCCACCACCGGCACCGGCGGGTTCCCGGCCAGCGCCACGGGCACGCGGTTGAAAACCGGCGGCACACCGCGCGGCGCGAGCCCGGGCTTGAGCAGCACATGCGTCACGTAGGACCAGTCCCAGGCATTGTCGCCGAACGGACCGGGATCGGTGCGCAGGACCAGCCGGCTGCCGGCGACATGCGGGGGCAGGCGCACGCGCGCATGCAGCGTGCGGCGCTCGTCGGGATGGGCGAAGGGATCGACCAGGCGCTCAAAGAGCCGCTGCGGGGCGGTGCCCGGCGATTCGAGCTCGACGATGAAGGCCACGCCGTTGCCATGGCCGCGCTCCCAAGCCTCGGGCAGCAGCCCGTGGTCGAAGGCCAGCTCGTATTCCGCGCCGGAGAGCGCCCAGGTCATGAGGCCGGGTGCGTGCAGCGGCAGCACCGGGAGTTTGCCGAGGTAAAGCGGGCGGGGATCGGGCGCGACGATCGTTTCGGGCGCGGCGCTGTACAGCTGGGCGCTGGCGGGATCGAGGATCTCGTCGACGTCGGGCGCCCGGGCCGGCGGGGGGCGCGGCATGGTGTAGAACTCGACCGTGACGTTTTCGCCGAACGCCCAGGGCGCCGCGGTCCGGACCGTGAAGCTGGCCACGGCCTTGCCGGCTTCGGGCGAGAACAGGCGGGTGAAGTCGGTCGTGTTGTCGAGCGTGGGGCTGAACAGAAAGGGCGAAACGGCCATGGCCGGCACGAGGCGGCGCTCGAGGGATTCGCCTCCCGCCAACTGCAGCGCGATGGTGATGGCGGGTGCCTTGTAGAGGAACTGGCGGATCGAGCCCGGCGTGCTGGGTGGGATTCTGAAGCGGGTCACGAGCATCTGCCCGGCCGGCACCGCCGGTACCGCGACCGTTTCACCAAAGGCAAAGGTGCGGTGCGCGAGCGGGGTCAGGGCCGGCGCGGCCGCGCCGGGAATCTCCTGGAGCAACAGGTAGCCTGACTCCAGGCGGACCGGGCGGTAGCGGGCGACGAGTTCGAGCAGCGCGAGCCCGTCTTCCTGCGGGCCGAGGCGGTTGTCCAGCGGCTCCAGGCACAGGAGGTACCAGGGCGGGCGGCGGGCGGGATCCGCGAGAAAATCCCGGTTCAGGCCCATGAGGTAGCGGTTGTAGACATTGAAGGATCCCCCGCCCATCGGCCGCGGCCGGTAGTCGAGACCGTTGAGCGGGATGATGCCATGGCGCGCGCCGAACAGGTCGACGGGCTGGCGCCCGATGTCTTCCGCAGTCAGCCGCAGCGAGTACTGTTCCCCCTGCCGCGCCCACGCGGCATCGAGGCGCGCCTTGTCCCGGGCCGGATGCAGCAGCTGGGCAAAGCCGGCCCGGAGGTCGGCGACGGGACGCGCCACCACGAGGTGCAGCGGCCGCCACGGCCCGAGCGCCGGGCTGTCGACCCACAAGCCGGCGAGCACCGTAGCCGCCATCAGGGCGAGCGCCACGCCGCGGCCGGCCGCCGGCGTGGGGAAGGCAAAAAGGAACCACAGCACGGCGGCGATCGCCGCATAGTAGTGGAAAATGGCGATGTGGCCGTCGGCCCGCACGAAGCCGTGTTTCCAGAGCACGAAGGTGAAGCCGGCCAGCAGGAGCGCGCCACCGGCGATGGCGGGCTCGCCTTTCCGGCGCCAGGCGCCCCAGGCGATGCCGCCGGCCAGCAGGGCGAGCACCAGCAGGCCGCGGGCGAGGACGCCATCGGGTTCGTCGAGGCTCATCGCGGCGTTGTAGCCGCTGCTCAGCGAAACGATCCCGTGCAGGAAACCGGGCAGGTGGCGGAGCGACTGCCCGGCGAGCACCCAGAAAAGCAGCAGCGCCGCGGCGTAGGCCGCGGCCAGCACGAGCGCGTCGCGCCAGCGGCGCTGCCAGAGATGGACGCCCGCCAGCACGCCGAGCGTGGCCAGTGCGAGCAGCAGGTGCGTGCCCTTGATCAGCGAGAAGAAGGCCAGCAGCGCCATCGCCGGGAGCATGCGCGAAAGGGGCCGGGGTTTTAGCAGCCATAACCCCGCGAGCAGGATCGCCAGCTCGTAAGGCAGGTCGGGGATGGCGGGCGCCAGCACGAGGACGAGCGCGAGCCAGAGCCAGCGCAGGGCCGAGCCGCGGGTGCGGTGGAAAAAAGCCAGCACCAGCGCCGCGACCCCGGCGGCGCCGGCCAGCTGCCCGGCGAGGCGCGGCCAGAACATCAGGCCGTTGTACGCGGTGCCGGGCAGCACGTAACCGAGCGGGCCGAACATAGGCACGACCTCGCGGCCGTATTGGAAACGGTGCGCGGCGAAGTAGGCGTAGGAACCGTAGTTCGAGGCGTCGAGCGTCGGCTCCATCACCTCCGTCAGCGGCGAGTACAGGAAGGCGGCGAGCAGCAGGGCGGCGGCGATCCAGCCGGCACGCGGCAACGCGGCGCGCGGGCGCGCCCCCGGCGATCCGGTGGGGGAATCCGACATGGGTTCAGTGGAGGTTCACGCGGGAGAAATACGTCCAGCCCCAGGCGTTCCCGTGGCCGGGCCGCGGCGCCGTGCGCAGCAACAGCCGGTCGCCGGCGGCGATTTCCGGCAGCGCGACGTCGGCGTTGAGGCGACCGCGGTCGGCGGGCACGGTGAGCGGTTGCAGGGAGCGGTGGAAGAGTTCGCGCGGCGGCTGGCCCGGCTTCACCAGCTCGACGATGAAGTCGCCGCCATCGGTCCGGCCCTCGCCGGTGTAGGCGCCGGTCAGGAAACCGAATTCCAGCTGCACGCGCCGTTCGTCACCGTGCAGGTCGAAGGCGAGCGTGCCGGGGATGTGCAGCATGACCACCTTGCGCTCGCCGACGTCCAGGACGCCGGCCCCGTCCGGCACCGGCGCCGAGGGTTCGCGGTTGAAGACGGGAAACCGGGCCGAGGGGAAATAGCCCTGCTTCAGCTGGACGCGGGTGACGTAGCACCAGTCCCAGGCGTTGTTGCCGGCCGGACCCGGGTCGGTGCGCAGCACGAGGCGGTCGCCCGCCGCCACCTTCGGCAGCGCCAGCCGCGCGTGGAGATTGCCCCGGTCGGCGGGATTCCCGGCGGGATCGACGTGGCGCCGGAAGAGCACGCGCCCCGGGCCGGCGGCCGGGCGGAGCTCGACGATGAAATCCGCGCCGTCGCTGTTGCCGCGCACGATCGCCTCGGGCAGGAAGCCGAAATCGAAGACGATTTCCTCCTCGGCGCCCTCCATCCGCCAGGTGATCTCGCCCGGCGCGTGCAGCGTCTGCAGGAGGAGCCCGTCGACGTGCATCTGCTGGTTGTGCTCGCCCTTGATCTCCTCGGGCGGGACGTTGAACACCGGGAAGCGCGTGCCCGTCAGCAGCTCGTCGATGTCGGGCTTCGCGGGCACGGGCGGCCGCGGCACCGTGTAGAATTCCACGCCCAGCGGTTCGCGGTAGCAGGCCGCCCCCGGGGTGTAGATGAAGAACCCGGTCACGGTCTTGCCGAACTGGCGGGTGTAGAGCAGGGCGAAATCGGAGTTGTTCTCGACGGCGGGGCTGAAGAGGAACGGCACGGAGGTCATCGCGGGGATGAAGCGGCGCGACTCCGGCTGCTCGAGGGCGTCGCCCTGCAGCGAGATGAACAGCAGCGGCGCCTTGTAGAGGAAGTTGCGGATCCGGCCGCGCAGCGTCGGCCGGACGTCGAAGCGGGCGAGGAGCAGCTGGTCGTCGGCGACCTTCGGCACCGGCACGAACTCGCCGAATCTGAACGTCCGCTGCGCGAGCAGCTTCGGCTCGGTGGGCTGCGGGGCATCCTGCAGGCGCAGGAGCAGGTGGCCGCGTTCGATCAGCACCGGCTGGTAGTGGCTCAGGATCTCCAGCATCGTCAGGCCGTCGTCCTGCGCGGCGAGGCGGTTGTCGATCGTTTCGTAGCGGAAGAGGTAGAAGTCGGGCCGGCGCCGCGGATCGCGCACGAAGTCGCGGTTCATGCCCATGAGGTAGGCGTTGTAGGCGTTGAACGCGCCGCCGCCCATCGGGCGCGGGCGGTAGTTGAGGCCGTTGAGCGGGATGATGCCGTGCTGCACGCCGAACAGGTCGATCGGCCGGTCGCCGGCGGCCTGCCTGGTCAGGGCCATCGCCTGGATGTCGCGGGTTTCGGCCAGCTTCCGGTCGAGGCGGGCCTTGGCGGCGTGCGGGTGCAGCAGCAGCTGGTCGAGGTTCATCCGGAGGTGCTCGACATTCCAGGTGACGATCAGCCACCGCAGGCGCAGCACGCTGATGCGGTTGTTCTCGATCCAGAAACCGCCCAGCACGCCGAGGAGCATGAGGGCGGTGGCGGCCAGGCGGGCGGAGCGGGCGACGGCCGGGGCGGCGCCGGGCGGCGCGTAGGCGGCGAGGAACCAGAACACGGCGGCGACCGCGGTGAAGTGGTGGAAGATGTAGACGTGGCCGTCGGCGCGGACGAAGCCGTGCTTCCACTTCACGAAGGCGAAGCCCGCGAACAGCAGCGTGGTCGCGAGCATGCCGGCCTCGCGCCGGCGCTGCCACCAGCCCCAGCCGAACGCCGCCAGCAGCAGGCCCGCCGCCGTGAGCCCGCGGAGGAGCGCGCCGCGGTCCTCATCGAGCGCCATGGCCTCGTTGTAGCCGTCGGTCAGCGCGCGGATGCCGGTGAGGAACGACGGGATGTGGCGCGGGTCCTGCCCGGCCAGCAGCCAGAAGCCCAGGAACGACGCGACGTAGGCGCCGGCGATCAGCGCGCTGCGCCGCCATTCGCGCCGCCACGCATGGTCGGCCAGCACCACGCCGAGCGTGGCGACGCTCAGCACGAGATGCGTGCCCTTGATGAGCGAAAGGAAGCCGAGCGCGGCGGCGACCAGCCCGGCCCAGCCGCGCGCCGGGGCCGCGGGCCCGCGCGCCAGCAGGAAGAGGCCGGCGAGCAGGATCATCCATTCCAGGGGCAGGTCCTCGATCACCGGGCTCAACAGCAGCAGCAGCAGCAGCCAGAGCCAGCGCCAGGCGGAACCGCGGCTGCGGTGGAAGAACCAGAGCGCCAGGGCCGAGAGCACGCCGACGCAGGCCAGCTGGGCGAACAGCCGGGTCCAGTAAAGCAGGCCGTTGTAGACCGAGCCGTACATCACATAGCCGTAGGGCCCCGTCATCGGCACCACCTCCGGCCCGTACTGGAAGTGGTGCGCGGCAAAGTAGGTGTAGGATGCGTAGTTCGACGAATCCAGCAGCGTGTCCATCACCGACGACACCGGGGAAAAGAAGAACAGCGTCAGTCCCAGCCAGGCGGCGGCGAGTCCGGTGCGACGGACCGCGGGTCGGGCAAGAAAGGCGGACAGGGCGGGCATGGGTTATTCGATAGCGACTTCGCGCCAGAAAGCCCAGTCCCACGCGGCGCTGCGATGGGGCGGGTTGAACGTGCGCAGCAGCAGGCGGCCGCCGGTCGACGGCGGCAACGCGATGTCGAACGCCGGCGTGCCGCGGTCGTCCATTTCAAACGCGGGATCGAGGTAGCGGTGGAACAGGACCTGCCGTCCGCCGTCGCTGCCGATGAATTCGATCGAGAAATCCACGCCATCGCTCCGGCCCGGGCGATCATAGGCGCCCGGCGCGAGGCCGAAGGAGCCGCGGATCCGGTGTTCGCGGCCCGTCAGGGCGAATTCCACGATGCAGTCGGGATGGGCGAAGAACAGGGCGTCCTGCCCGGGCGGCGACTCGACGAACGGCAGCGCGTAGGCCGAGCCGACGGGCTTGGGCTGGAAAGCCCGGTAGGCGGGCATCGGCCGGTGCCCGAGGGCCGTGCCGGCGGGCTTCAAGCCGGGCAGGGCGCGGAGGCGGTAGCGCCAACCGCCGGCCCACAGCGCGCCGGCGGGCGGGGCAAGGACCGTGACTTCGGTCGTGTGCAACGGATGCGCGCCGCGCTGCCACTGCCCGAAGGCGATGTTGCCGCGGACGAAGGGATCGACGAGGAAACCGCGGGGACCGGTTCCCGGCGGCAGCGCGTAGCAGACGGTCGCGCCGCTCTCGTCGCGCAGCGACAGGCGGGGCTCGGGCGCTTCCGCGACGAGGGACCAGAGCCAGCCGAGCAGGCCGGGCGCGGGCTCGACTTCAAGCCACCAGCCGTCGGCGCCGGCCGGCAGCCTCAGCGGCTCGCCGAATGCGAGGGTACCGTTTTGCCCGGGGCCGGGGGCGGGGGAGGCCGGGGCGGATTGGCGGCGCCAGAGCCGGAAGCCGGCCTCCTCGTCGACCAGCTCGTAGCGGCGGTAGAGCGCCAGCTGGGCGGGTGCGTCGACCAGGGCGGGCGCGAGCGCGATGGAGGCGGACATGCCTTCGATGACAAATTCGGGCGGATGATCTCCGGTCCAGGCACCGGCGGGCAGCACGACGGACAGGCCGTTGAGCAGGGCGCGGCCGAGTGCGTCCTCCGTCACGCCGACGGAGGCGGAACCGACCGCAGCCCGCAGGCGCGGCCAGGCATGGACGTTTTTGAGCGAAGCCACCTCGGCGCGCAGGTCGTTGCGCAATTGCGCGCCGCTGGTGAGCCGGCGCCAGTTGACGACGGCGCGGCGGTTGAAATTGCCGAGCGCGTTGCTCAGGAATTCCGGATGGCCCCGGGCCAGGCCGGTTGCGGCCAGCAGCGCGAGCGCCGCCACCCAGCGTCCGCGGCCGCCTTCGGTCCACAACAGGAAAGCCGCGAGCAGCACGGTGGCGAAGAAAGCCAGCGGCGTGCCATGCGCGGGCAGCGCGAGCGTCCGCCAGGCCAGCCACGTGGCGGCGGCGAGAAAGAGCGGGCCCGGCAGCGCGCGCCGGCCGGGCGGCGTGTCCCGGTGCTGCAACACGAGCACCGCGGCGAAACCAAGGGCGGTCACCGTCGCCCACGGTGCGAAGACCGCGAGATCCACCTGCCGCCAGGCCGGCGAGGTTTCGGCCAGGAGCGGAAAACCGCGGCGCAACCAGAGCCACAGGCCCGGGAGCGATTGCCCGACGACCAGCCAGCCGGTCACCAGGCCGGCCAGCCAGGCGGTGGCGGCGAGTCCCTTGGCCAGCGGCGGCCGCGGGGTGGCGGCGAGGAAAAGCAGCGTGACCACGCCCAGCGCCAGGTGGCCGAGCGAGAAGAGCGACAGCAGGCCGAGCACGCCGGCGGCCGGCAGCACGGCGGGCGGTTCCCGGTCCCACGCGCGAACGAGGTCCCGGCCCAGCAGCACCATCACCAGCCAGCCGGCCAGCTCCGGCCAGCGGGCCAGCACGGCCGCGAGGGCGGCCAGCGCCCAGAGGCGGCGGCTCCAGGACAACCGCCAGGCCGCCGCGATGAGCACGCCGGCGAGCAGCAGGTTGCCGGCGACCTGCCAGGTGAGGGTCATCCAGATGCTGCCGCCGAGATAGGCCGGCGCCTGGAGCGCGGTGAGCGGGCCCTCGGGGGTGAGGCAGGCCTCGGCCCAGTTGCGGCCGAGCCGGATGTTTTCGTAGAGCAGGCCGCGGTGGGCGGCGTCGGGGTTCACGTCGAACGCCACGGGGACGCGGACCATGGCGAGCGCGAGCAGCAGGACGCAGAGCCCCGGGAGGCCGAGACGGCGTGCGGAAAAGGCGGATGGGGCGGCGACGCTCATTTGATCTCAAGGGCCGTCCAATAGGTCCAGCCGAAGGACGTGTTGCCGTTCGGGCCCGCGGCGGTGCGAAGCCGGAGTTTGCCGTCGTGGCGGCCGCCGAGGTCGACGCGCAGCGTTTGTGGCGGCCGGTCTTCCGGCCGGTGCTTCGGGTCGAGGAAGCGCGCACCGAGCTTTTCGACGCCGCCCGCGGCGTCGACCCACTCGATGATGAACTCCACGCCGTCGGTGCCGCCCGGATGATTCCAGGCGCCCGGGTCGAGGAAACCGATGCGCGCCTGCAGCGACGTGACCGGTGCCGTCACGTCGAAGTCCATCAGGCTCGGCGGGTGCATCTGCAGCCGGTGTTCGCCCGCCATGAACGAATCGATCGCCGGCACGCTGGTGACCAGGCGCGATGGCGGGCGGTTCATCATCCGGAAGCGCCAGGGCGTGTCCACCTGCAGCCCGGTGCTGGCGCGCCGGAACGGCGGGAGCGTGCGCAACTCGACGCTGATGGCGTCGGCGTAGTAGGCTTCGCCGCCGGGCATGGTGTGCAGGCTGAACCAGCGGATCTTGCGCGCCGGCCGGCCCTGCTGCCAGGCGATCAGGTCCTCGCCGCCCGGGAAAAACGGCTGCAGGATGAAGCCGGGCTCGCCCATGGCCCGGACAAAGAGCATGTCGCGCACCTCGCCGCGATCATCCTCGAAATGAATGCGCAGCGTCGGCGGTTTGTACAGCAGCTGGCGCACGCGCCCGGCGAGATTCTGGCCGATCCGGATCGTGGCCCAGACGGGCTGGTCGCCGGTGTCGGGCACCGCGATGCGCTCGCCAAAGCCGACGGTGCGCACGAGCAGGGTTTTCTCCCCGGCGCTCCCGGCGGCGGGCAGGTGCGGCGGTTTCTCCCAGAGCAGGAGCCCGCCTTCCTCCATGGCGAAGTCGTAGTGCTGGTAGAGCAGCCGCTGGGTCAGCGAGTCGTCCAGCGCGGGCAGGCGGTCGTCGACCGAGCCGTAGCGTTGCAGGACGAAATGCGGGCTGCGCGGGGAGAGGAAAAAGGACTCATCAAGCCGGTTCAGCGCCGGGGTGTAGGCCGCGTAGCCCTGCAGGGCGGGCCGGGGGACATAGTTGAATCCGTTGAACAGCGTGACCGACTGGTCGCTGCCGAGGTGGTCGACGGTTTCGCGGCCGATGTAGCCCTGCAGGCCGGGGCGCGCGACGCTGCGGGCGGTGTCGGCGAGGATGGCGTCCATGCGGGCCCGGTAGCGGGCGAAGTGCAGCGCGGAATCGACGGTCTCGCGCAGGCGGTCGTTCCAGAAGGCGGGCGCCTCGGAGGTACTGGAGCCGGAAATGCCCTGGACGCCCGCGAGGCAGGCGGCGGCGCCGAGGGCGAGGCAGCCGTTCTTCAACGCGGCCCAGCGCCGCTCATCAAGCGTGAGGGCCGGGTAGGTGCAGGCGAGCAGCAGCACGCTCACGAAATGCGCCAGCACGTGGCCGTCGGCGCGGGTGAAGCCGTGCTTCCAGTTCATGAAAAGCGAGGCGCTGAGCATGAGGACGAGCACACCGGCGCGCCGCCGGTCCGTGGCGGTGAAGAAACCCAGGGCAAGATAGCCGGCGGCGGCGGCGGCGGCGGAGAGCCCGAGGAAGAGCGTGAAACCGTCTTCATACACGCCCATGGCGCCGCTGTAGCCGAGGCTGAGCTGCAGGCTGTAGTGGAAATAAGCGGGCAGGTTGCCCAGGGGCTGGCCGCAAAGCAGCCAGCCGCCGAGGAACACCCCGAGAAAGACGGCGAGCAGGTGCGCGGTCCGCCGGTAGTTGCGGAGGGAGACGAAATAGGCGGCCAGCAACGCCACCAGCACGCTGCAAATCATGAAGTGCGTGAACTTGATCAGCGAAAGGATTGCGAACAGCGCGATCACACCGGTAAGCCGCCAGCCCGGCCGCGGCGAAGGCTGGAGGAGCATCGCGCCGAAGATCGTGATGATGCACATCTGCATCGCGTCGACGTACATCATGCCGAACCAGAGCAGGAACAGGTAATAGGCCGCCTGGCGCCAGCCGGCGAGGCGCCGGCCGAAGGAGTAAAGTCCCGCCGCGATCAGGACGGCGCTGAAGGCCTGCCAGGCCAGGTGCAACGCCAGGCCCTGGCCGGTGTAGACGCCCGTCATGAGGTGCCCGAGCGGTCCGTAGGTGAAAATGATCTCGGTCCCGTGCCGGAGACCGTGCTCCGCGGCGTAGGAAAGCACCATCTGCCACGAGGCATCGAGGCCGATGTCCGGGGCGATCGGCATCCGGAAAATGCTGACGGCGAGCAGACCGTAGAGCGTCGCCTGACCCAGCCACCAAGGCCACGGACGACGGGCCGGGGAAGAGGCACTACCGGAAACTGGAATCATGGAGCAGGGAGGGGGGCGGGTGGCCGGAGGATTTTCGCGAGCGGGCCGCCGGGCAGGCAAGACATTTGCCAAGCCTAGTTGATCGTGATCGGGCCGAGGGACGCCCAGTCGCGCGCCCCGTTGTGCGCCGGTCCGGGCCCCACGCTCAATTCCAGCTCCGCGCCGGCCGGCAGTTCGAACGCCCAGTCGATCGGCTGAAGCCCGCGATCCTCCGGGTGTTCCCGGGGATTCAGATAACGGCTTTGGAGACGTTTGCGCCGGCCATCGGGAAAGACGGCATCCGCGATGAGCTCGACCCCGTCGCTGCCGTCGGCCACCGGCACGTTCAACCAGGAGGACTCGACCAGATCCAGGTCGGTGGTCAGCCGGTGCCGGCCCGGCGGCAGCGCAAACCAGAGCCTGGTGTCGGGATTGGCGGCGAAGCGCTCGTGTCCCGGTTCGCCGTCGGACAACCCGGCGCCAAACGTGGAGAGAAAGCGCACCGGGCGGGGATTGATGGTGCGAAAATGCCTTTGGTAGGCCGCGGTCAGCTTTGCGTACGGATAAGGCTGGCCGACCAGGGGATTGGTTTCGGGTTCGGCGGACGCCAGCAGCGTGGTTTCGGAAAAGGTGCGATGGCGGAGCACGGTCAGTGCGTCGGGCCGGAATTTGCTGGCCAGGTAGACGGTCGCGGCCTGGTTGTCATGGCGCCAGGCGACCAGCGGCTTGGGATCCAGCTCGAAGGCGGCGGTGGCGCGCGCGAGCAGCGCGGTGTTTGCCTGTTCGGGCCCCATCAGGATCAGCGCCGCAACCGGGGTGTCCTGCAGCGCGGCGAAAGCGCGGTCCAAGTAGGCGGAATCGTTGGTCAGGTCGTTCCGGATCATCAGGGCGCGGCGTCCGGAGTAGTAAGGAATGACCGAACTCCAGTCGTCGCCGGCCACGATCAGCGACTGCTCCTCGCCCGTGATCGCGCGCATGACCTCGGCCAGCCCGCCGCCGTTGCCCGGGACGCGTTGCCCGGGATACTGGCGCGTAAGGTAGAAGTGGATCTGCACCGCCAGCACCGCCAGCCAGATCCCGGCCGTTACCCAGCGCGGCAGGCGTCCGCCTTGCAGTCCCGCGAGAGCGAAGCCCAGGGCGGTGACCGGCAGGAACGCGCAGGCGACATAATAGTAACCGTGCCGCGCATAGAGGACGGGAAAGATCAGTTGCGCGGCGAGGAAGACGCCGAGACAGGCGAACGCATGCCAGCGCCAGCGTCCGGCGAAAACCGGGAGGACGATCATTGCGAGCAGCAGCGGGCCGCTGGCGAAATTGGCGGTGATGTGTCCGTACCACGCCTGCCAGGTGGAGAGATCGAGGTGGCGGCCGTAGCCGAAGTTGAAGGCGGCCAAGCCGGAGGACGTGAGCGTGGCGCCGCTGGGATTGAGGGCTTTCACGGTGTCGGCGTATTTCACCCAGGCGAGGGTGGCGGCGAAGGCCGGGACATGAATGGCCGCCAGCCAGCCCAAGGTGCGAAGCAGCGCGCGCCAGCCCCCGGGGCCGGCGCGCGGCCGCGCGGCCCAAAGCCAGGCCAGCGTCCAGCCGAAGGCCGGGACCAGGCAGACGATGAACGTGGTTACCTTCACCAGGCCGGCGCCGGCGCCTGCAAGCGCGGCGAGGACCAGCCAGCCCGGGCGGCGGTCTTCCAGCGCGCGGAACAGCGCGGCGAGATACCACAGCGAGAACATCAGGGCCATGGTCTCGATCAGGAACGCGCGGCCGTAGAAAACATACAGCGGGCAGGTCAGGAGCAGCGCGAGCGCCACCGCCAGCTGCGGCCATGCGAGCCCGAGCCGCCGCAGGAGCAGCGCCAGCGCGACCAGCGCGAGATGGAAGCAGGCGGCGCTGACCGCGCGGCCGGCTTCGGCCAGCGGCAGGCGCAGGGCGTTGCTGACGCCGACCACCGTCCATTGGTAGAGGGGAAATTCGAACGGGACGGACCACGGCTTGCCCAGCACGGGCGTCGGATACGCCGGTGAAAAATTATGCTCCCGCTGGATGAACAGCGCCGAGATGGCGGTCTGCGTCTGGCGGAATTCGTACCCGGGCAGGTTCAGGTTTTTCCAGCCGGCCGACAGGCCCCAGAGATTGAACCCGACCGCCAGCAACAGGATGACGGCGACGAACCGGTTTGCGCCTGGCCGGGAAGTCGGGGTTCCGGGCGCCATGATTCAGCGGGTGACGGCGTCCGGCGGGGCCTGATCGTGGTCGAGCACGGCCTCGCGGGCGAGGCTGACGTGGAAGGGCAGCACGCGCTCGTAGCTGTAGTAGCGCAGCACCTTCGAGTAGGCCGTCGGGGCGAAGGATTTGCCGCTGCGCTCCTTGTCGAGGCAGGTCTTGACCAGGCGCGCGAGTGCGAGGTGGTCACCGGGCTTCACCAGCCACGCCTCGGCGCGGTCCTTCACGATGTCGGGGATGCCGTGCACGTCGGTGCTGACGATCGGGACGCGGAACGCCATCGCCTCGAGCACCACGCGGGGGAAGGACTCCTCGAAGCTCGAGCAGACGAAGAGGTCGGCAAGCTGGAAGAAATCGTACACGTCGCGCGTCTCCGGGATGATGTCGAGGTGGCGCAGGCCGAGGTCCTTGATGTCGGCCTGGAGCAGGTCGAGGTAGATGCCCGCGCGGCCGCCGACCAGCAGGTAGCGGTAGGTGCGGTCCTTCGGCAACAGGTCCTGCAGCAGCTTCACGGCGCGGATGAACGTGTGCTGGCCCTTGCGCTCGCAGACCGTGCCGATGTTGGCGATGATGACCTCGTTCTCGCCGTAGCCGTACTTGCGCCGCAGCGCCGCGCGGGTGTGCTTCGCTTCGAAGGCCTTGATCGCATCGAGGCGGATCCAGCTCGGCACGATGCGGAAATTGCCGCGCTGGTCGTGGTCCTTGTAGTAGTTCTCCGTCGCGGTGCAGAGGAAGAGCGAGCGGGTCGCGCCGGCGAGCGCCTCCTCGGCGAGGGGGTGCAGGTGGAGCGGGAACGCCTTCTGGAAGAAACGATAGACCGACGTGCTCTCGTGGATGTAGAGGAGCGAGGGCTTGCCCGCCAGCCGGGCGAGGTGCACGCCCCAGAAGTTCTGCAGCGTGTTGGCGACGACGAGGTCGATGCGGCCGAAGTCGACCACGGCGCGCAGTTCGCCGACGCGGGCCGCGAATTCCTCGCGGCTCTGCACGTTGAACACCCGGTGCCGGTCCATCAGCGTGATCTTCGCGCCGAGCTGCTCGTAATTGGCGCGCAGCGGGCCGTCGGCGCTGGCCAGCACCTCGATTGCGAACCCCGCCTGCCGCACGAGCCACTCCGCGTATTCGAGCAGGAACAGCGGCGCGCCCTCGAGGTTGAGGTTGTGCGTGATGAGCAGCACGCGGAGCTGCCCGGCGCGGGCGGCATGCGCATAGTGCGTCGGCTTCGGTTCGAGCCGGCCGTCGAGGAGCTGCAGCGCGGCGCTGACCTGCGAGTCGCGGAAGCCGGGATGCGCGCCGAGGAAGGCGATGTGCTCGGCCTCGTCGTAGGTGACGCCGCGCGTGGCGCTGCCCCAGTGCATGAGCTTCGCCTGCGGCGACTGCACGATGCGGTGGCCGGCGGCGAGCAGGCGCAGGCAGTAGTCGACGTCGTTGTAGGCGACGCCGAACTCCGTCTCGTTGAAGCCGCCGAGCTGCCGGTACAGGTCGGTGCGCGTCAGCATGCAGCCGCCGATGACGGCCGAGACGTCGCGCGCGGCCGAGTGCCATTCCAGCTCGGGCACGTCCGCCTCCGGCTTTTTCGCAAAGGGCGTGTCGGCCAGGCCGCCGTGCGGGCCGATGATGACGCCGACGTGGTTGAGCGAGCGGTCGGGATAGATGAGCTTCGCGCCGACGGCGCCGACACCGGGCCGCGTGATCCAGCCGACCATGTCCTCGAGCCAGCCGGGCTCGAGCGCGTTGACGTCGTTGTTGAGGTGGAGGATGAGCGGCGTGTCGACCAGCGGCAGCGCCAGGTTCATCAGGTGCGAGTAATTGAAGGGCGCGGACCGGTCGGCGGGCCGGACCACGCGGCAGCTCATGTCGGTGCGCTGCTGGATGGTCTCGAGGTAGCGGACCACGTCGAGATCGCGCGAATGGTCGTCGACAATGATGAGCTTCACGTGGCGCCAGTCGACGGTCTCGCCGAGCAGCTCCACGCATTCCTCGAGCAGGTGCAGCTTGTCGCGGGTCGGGATGACGACGGTGACGGGATTCTGCGCGAGCAGTTCGCGCGACCAGCGCGGCTGGTGGAAGCGGCGGCGGTTCCAGTGCGCGGCGGGCGGCAGGAACGCCTCGGCGGGCCAGTGGCGGCGGACGAGGGCCTCGTTCAGCGCCTTGCGCGCCTGCTCGATCGAGGGATGCGCGAGGTCGAGCGTCAGCGGCACGGCGGCGCGCGCATGGTAGGCGACGAACGGCAGGTGCTTCACCTCGGCGGGTGCGAGCCGGTCGGCGAGGCGCAGCAGCAGGTCGTAGGCAGGCACCTGGTCGTATTCCTCGCGGAATAACGGCTCGGCCGCGGTCCGGGCGTAGAACGCGAGCTGGCCGGGGAACAGGCCGGACACCGCCAGCTCCGGGTTCCATTCGCCCTTCATCGCCGGCGTGTGCCGGCGGCCGTCGTCCTCCATGCGGTCCTCATCGCTGTAGAGCAGCTTGAGCTTGGGGTTGGCGGCGAGGGCCTCGGCGACGTGCAGCAGCGCGTCGGGCGAGAGGCGGGCGTGGCCGGGGATGACGGCAAGGTGCGTGGCGCCGCTGGCCTGCGCGGCGGCGTTGAGGCCGCTGGCGTATTTCGAACCGCGCTTGATGCGCCGGCGTTGGAAGCGGGCGTCCTGCCCGCACAGGTGGCGCGTCATCCAGTCGAGCACGCGCGGGGCCTTGTGCGGCACGATGAGGCACAGCTCCCAGCGCGGATAAATTTGCGCCCGCAGCGAGGCGGCCAGCTCGCGCAGCTGCGAGGCGGTCGTGTCGCGCAGGTCGACGAGCACGGCGAGCTTCGGACCGGCGGCGAGGTCGCGGGCGGACTGCCGCATGCGGGCGAGCAGCGCCGGTGCGAGCCGGTTGTTCTCGATCCAGCGCTGGTAGGGCTCCGCCGTCAGGTGCGGCAGATGCCGCTGCGCCTTGTGGCTGTACTCGAGGTAGGCGGCCCACGCCGCGCGCCAGAAGCCGGCGAAATCGCCGGTCCGGATGCGCTGCGCCTGGCACGCGTGCCGCAGGAGGCCCACCGCCTCCCAGAAGGTCGCGAGGTGGAATTCGGGAAACGGCTGCTCCTTGTGGTTGCAGCTCAGCTGGCGGAACCGGCGGTGGAAGACGAGGTGGCGCGTGCCGTCCTCCAGCTCGGCGTAGACCCGGAACCCCGCCGGGTTCGGCAGGTTCTCGTTCAAGTTGGTGAGGCCGAAGAACTGGGAGTGCCGCGCCTGCGGGTGCTGCGGGAAGAGCTTCACCGCGTCCTCGCGCGGCTGCCCGTGGAAGATATCGTTTTCCACCAGCACATCCGCGCTGCCGATGAGGCGCGTGATGCGGAGCTTCTCGTGGATGAGCCAGCCGGTGGTCGGGTTGACGCCGAACTGCGAGTGGCCGAACTTGGCCGGCTCCTCGAGCATGCCCCAGAACGGCGGGGAGGGATGGACGTTGAGCACCTCGGCCGAGGCTTCGATGGCGAGCTGCCGCGCGAGCGGGGCGAGGTCGGTGGCGGGGGCGGCGCGACGGGCCTTCAGCAGCGAGCCGATGACGTCCGGGATCTGGTCCGGGTCGAGCCGCGGGTGGGACCGGGCGCGGCCGTGGGGCGCCTTGACCGGCTGGCGCCAGATTTCGACCCAGCGGTTGCCATGGTCGAGGACCTCGAGCCGGAGCAGCTTGGCCCCGCGGTGGGGTTCGACCAGGAAACAGAAGCCGGCGTGGGGCAGGCCGGCGTAGCCGCGGTGCTTGAGCTCGATCTCCGGCCGGGGCTGGCCGAAAATGCCGTAGAAAACGCGCCCGTCGATCCAGAGGCGCATGTCGAGGTAGCGCGCGGCGGTCTTCGACATGAACCAGCCGGCGATCCAGGTCTGGCCACGCGGGAACACCCAGCTGGCCGGGGCTTCCACGTCGAAGAGGTAGGCGTCGTTCTCGTTCATCAGCGCAAACGCGCAAACGTGGGCTTACCGGCCACCGGCGGCAAGCCCGCAGGCGAGGGCGAAGTGGCGGGGCAGGAGCAGGCGGGCGTCGAAGTTTTCCCCGACCCGGGCCCGGGCTCTTTCCGCCAGCTGCCGGCCTTGCGCCGGGTCGCCCAGCAGGGCGCGCAGGCCTTCCGCGAGCGCGGCGGAATTCCCGGCGGGCACCAGCAGCCCGTCCGTCCCGGGGCGGATCATCTCCGGGATGCCGTGCACATCCGTGCTCAGCACCGGGACGGCGCACGCCATCGCCTCCAGCACCACGCGCGGGAAGGATTCCTCGTAGCTGCTGCAGACAAACAGGTCGGCGGCCACGAGCCACGCGAGCGGGTCGGGGGTTTCGGGCACGAGCTCGAGGTTCGGGCGGCCGAGTTCCGCCAGCAGCCCGGCCACGGCGCGGTCGAAGGAAGTCTGGCGGGCGCCCACCATCGCGAAGCGGGCGGCGGCGGCCAGCGCGGGCTGCCGCCGCCACGCGAGGTCGACGGCGCGCGCGAAGATGTGCTGGCCCTTGCGGTCGCACACGGTGCCGAGGTTGACGACCAGCGGCGTGGCGTCGGCGAGGCCGAGCCGGCGGCGGAGTTCCGCGCGCGGGTGATCCGCGCGGTAGCGGTCGATGCGGGCGAGGTCGATCCAGCCGGGATTGATGCCGTGGTTGGAACGCACCAGCAGCGGTTCATAGTAGCGGCGGGTGGCGGCGGTCAGGAAGGAGACGTGCGTGGCGCGGGCGAACGCCTCGTGCACGAGCGGCAGCAGGGCCGGGGCGGCGTGCCCGTGGTAGAAGTTCGCCGGCGTCGTGCTCTCGTGGATGTAGAAAAGCGACGGCCGGCCGGCCTGGGCGGCGAGGTGGACGCCCCAGTGCACGGACAGGGTGTTCGCCACGACGAGGTCGACGCCGGACCAGTCGAGATTCCCCGCCAGGCGCCGCAGCGCGGCGCGCCACGCGGACGGACCGGTGGCCGCCAGCAGCGCGCGCGCATCGAGCAGCCGCACCGGCGCGCCGAGCCTGGCGTACTCGGCTTCCAGCGGTCCGGGGGCGGCGGACACGACCTCGAGGGCGACGCCTTGGCCCGCGAGATGCCGCGCATGCTCGAGCAGGAACAACGGCGCGCCCTCGTAGTTGAGGTTGTGGGTGACAAGGGCGACGCGCCGCAAAGGCGAAGGCGAACCCGCCGGCGGTGACAGGAGGGTTGCCGCCGGGGCGGCGGGCCGCGCCGCTTCCGCGCGGAAACGGCGGTGCAAGGTGCGCAGTTCGCCGAGGGTGGCGGCGCCAAGGGAAACCTGGAGGTTCCGCGCGCGGAAAGCTGCGCGCAACCGGCGCGCCGCCTGGACGAAACCCGTCGTGCCGATCGCGGCGAAAGGCTGTTTGGCCTGTTCCTGGTCGCTGACGGTCGCGCGGTACACGTGGCACAGGTGCCAGCTTCCGTCTTCGAGTTGCGCGTAGACGCGCACGCTCAGCGGCTGCGGCAGCTGGGCGGGCACATCGATCAGGCCGTTGAAGCGGCAGGTTTGGGCTTGGGGAAATTGGGGGAAACGCGGGCCGATGTGCGGGGAATCCAGTCCGTGGGTCATCTCCTGCCAGGCCTGCAGGTCGACCGTGGCGGCGATGCGGCGGATGCGGGCGGTTTCGTGGAAGAGCCAGCCGTTGATTTGCATCCGTCCGAAGACGATCCGGTCGAGCGCATGGGGCTGCTCGAGATGCCCGTGGAAGGGGTGCGGCGGAAAACGCGTGGCCGCCGGCATTGGCCGGGTGGCGGCGATGACTCCCGCCGGGGCGGGCGCCGGCTGGCGCAGCATCCATTCCAGGGCCTGGCCGAACTGGTGCGGCTCGAGCTGGTAGAGCGTCGTGTCCGGCGCCGCCGGCGCGGCCGCCGTGCCGGTGAGCGTGAGGGTGCCGATTGGCCGCCAGTGGCCGGAGATGTCGCAACCTTCGATCCGGTATTCCTGCGGACCGGGCACCACCGGCACGTGCGCCTCGAAACCCGCCGGCAGTTGGGCGGCGGAGAGCTTGAAATAATCGATCAGGTCGGGGCGCAGGAACCCCGCCGCCACCGGCAGGATGCCGTCCCGCGTGATGACCCGCAGGTCGGCGTACGGCTGGCCGCCCGCCGCGATCGCCCAGCCGCGAATGAGGACGGTTTCCGCTGCCACGGACGAACCGTCGCGCGGTTGATCCACATAGAAGGAAGCGGGAGGGGTTTCGGCCATACTGGGCGCCCAGCAGATTGCTGACGTCAGGCGGGATGTAAAGGGACTGGTGGCTGGGTAAAGTTCGATTGTCAGGCAAGGGGACCGGCCCTTTCCTTTCGTTGGATCAATGAACAACGTGCGAATACCCGACCGCTTGGAAAAAGCGTTCGCTGCCGTGCTGTTTGCCACGGCGCTGCTTTTCCATGGATGGGGTGCGCGGGTGGGATGGAACAACCTGAACCTGCCCGGCTGCGAATTCCGCCAGACCCAGACGGCCATCTCCGCCTACTTCATCCAGCGGGAGCACAATTTCTCGCTCGCCTATCCCACGCCGGTCCTGGGGAAGCCGTGGTCGATCCCGATGGAGTTTCCACTGTACCAGTGGACGGTGGTGGGCTTGAGCAATGCCACCGGCCTGCCGCTGACGCAGGCGGGACGCACGGTCAGCCTGGCCTGTTTCTACGCCGCGTTGCCCGCCTTCTACCTGCTCCTCGGCCGGCTCGGCCTGCCGTGGATGCGGCGGTTGGTGGTCCTGAGTTTCCTGCTGTGCTGTCCGCTCTACGTTTTCTATAGCCGCGCATTTCTCATCGAGACCATGGCCTGGATGTTCGGGGCGTGGTTCCTGGCGGGCTATGTGTTTGCGGTGGAACGGCGATCCGCGGGGTTCTGGGCCCTCGCGGCGGCCGGTGGGATGGGCGCCGGCCTGGTGAAGGTGACGACGCTGATGTTTTTCCTCATGCCGGCGCTCGCGTGGACGTGCTGGTGGTTTTGGGACGACTTTACGGCGGAGCCGGCGTCCGGGCGGGCCGGCCGGCTGCTGCGGCGCGCGGCCTGGTGCGCCGCCTGCGCGGCCTTGCCCGGGGCGGCCGCGGTGTGGTGGGTGCATTATTCCGACCACATCAAGGCGCAGTCGGTCGCGGGCGCGTTTTTGCAATCCGGCTCAATGGCGGGCTACAACTTCGGGGTGGGGGTGCGCTGGCTGGGCGCAACCTGGGCGCCGCACTGGCGGATCCTGTTCCAGGAAATCGCCTCCTGGCCGGTGCTCGCGGCCGGCGGGTTGGTCGCCTTGCTCGCGGCGCGCCGCTGGTGGGCGTTCATCGGGGCGATGGTTTTCTTCTTTTTCGCCATCCAGGTGCTTTGTCCGATCCTGTATGCGTGGCACGAGTACTACTACGTGGCCAACGCGATGATGCTGGTGCTGGCGCTGGGCCTCGCCCTGGCGGGACTGCTGGAGTCCCGGGCGCCGCGCTGGCTGGCGTGGAGTGTGATTGCCGGGCTGGCGGCGGGCCAGGCGTGGGGCTACCTCTCGTTCTACTATCCCGGCCAGCAGCTGGCCAGCCGGGGTGGCAGCCCGCTGGCCTGGGCGCTGCAGGCGGTGACGCGGCCCGACGACGTGGTCATCTGCGCCGGCGATGACTGGAGCTCGATCATGCCCTATTTCGCCCAGCGCCGCGCGCTGATGATCCGGCGCGACCTCGAGACCACCTGGCAGCTGGTGCACCCCGCGTTTCGCGCGCTGGAAGGCGAGCCGGTCACGGCCATGGTGCTGTACGGCGCGCAGCGCGAGAATCGGACGCTGCGCGACATCGCCTGGCAGTATTTCCGCATCGATCCCCAGCCGATGGCCCATTCGGAGAACGCCGCCATCTATCTCCACGAACAACTGCGCGACGACGCCCGGATCCTCGATGACCTGCGGGGCACGGCGGGCATCCAGCTGGACCCGCGGCCGCCGGGCGAGACGTCGGTGCTCGCGGGCCATGAAGTGGAGACGGCGGGGGTGCTGCCGCGCTGGCGGGAACGCTTCGCCCTTTTGCAGCCGCAACCGCAAAGGTTTTTCGCCACCTTTCCGATCCAGCCGGTCCAGATGGGCGGGAAATCGTGGATCATGTCGCATCCCGACAGCCGCTACTGGTTCAAGGTGGCCGCCGGGGCGCACCGGATGACGGTCGAGTGCATGGTGGATCCGCAAGCTTATGCGGACAGCGTGCCGTGGGGGGATCGCAGCGACGGGATTTCGATCCTGGTGACCGCGCCGGGTGTCGAGGGCGGGCGGCAAACGGTCTTCTCGCGTTATCTCAACCCGCGCGACCAGCCGGCCGACCGGGGCCCGCAACGGATGGAACTGGAATTTTCACTGCCGGCCGGGGCCGAGGTCGAGCTCCACATTTCCCCCGGCCCGCAGGGGAACGGCGCGCGGGATTGGTCGATGCTCGGAGCGGTCCGGATCGACTGACGGACTTACGGCCGGGGGCGGCCCTGCGCCGCCACCTCGGCGGTGAACCGGGCGTGCCGCGGCAGCAGCGAGGCGGCGTCGAACTCGGCCACGCGCTGGCGCGCCCGTTCCGCCCGGAGCCGGCCGGCCGGCGGCTCGCGCAAGGCCGCGAGCAGGGCGGCGGCCAGGCCGGCGATGTCACCGGGCGCGACGAGCAGCGCCTCAGCGTCGTCGCGCAGCATGTACGGGATGCCGTGCACGCGGGTGCTGACCACCGGCACGCCGAAGGCCATCGCCTCGAGCACGACGCGGGGAAAGGATTCCTCGTAGCTGGTGCATACGAACACATCGGCTGACGCAAACCAGGCGAGCGGACGGACGGTCTCGGGCACGATCTGGACGTTGGTGCGCCCGAGCGCGGCGACGTCCTTGGCCAGATCGGCGTCGTATTCGGTGTCGCGGCCGCCGACCATCACGAACCGGCAGCGCGCGGCGAGTGCGGGCTCGAGGCGCGCCAGCCATTCGATCGCGCGGATGAAGTCATGCTGGCCCTTGCGTTCGCAGACCGTGCCGATGTTGGCGACGAGCAGCTCGCCGGGCCCGATGCCGAGTTCGCGCCGCAGCGCGTCGCGCGCGTGGGCGGCGCGGAATTCCTCGAGCGCGGCGACGTCGATCCACGCGGGTTGCAGGTGGAAATTGGTCCCGGAGCCGAGGCCGGCGTAGTAGGCCTGCGTGGCCGGCGTGTTGAAGCTGACGGCGGTGGCGCGGCGCAGTGCGGTGCAAGCGGGGACCAGCAGGGCGGGCGCCGCGCGGGCGAAGAACACGGCGGGCGGGCTGCTTTCGTGGATATAAAGGAGCGAAGGCCGGCCCAGGCATTCCGCGAGCAGCACGCCCCAGAACGCCTGGAGCGTATTGGCGACCACGAGGTCGAAACCGTCTCCGGCGAGTTCCGCGGCGAGGCGGCGCAGGCCGGCCTGCAATTCCGCCGGGGATGCGGCGGCCGCGGGATCGGCGGGCAGGATCCGCACCGTCGCGCCGGCTTGGACGAAGGTTTCGCGCAAGGCGCCGTCCCGGCCGCTGAGCACGGTGATGCCGGCCCACGCGTGCCGGGCCAGATAGGCGGCGTATTCGACGAAGAGCAGCGGTGCGCCCTCGCGGTTGAGATTGTGGGTAACCAGCAGCAGTCGGAGCGGGCGACCTGGTTCCGGTTTTGCCGGCGAGGGTGCGGTCGCGGACCGGGGCGAGGGCAGGGCGAGCGCCCGGTACTCGCGGAGCGAAAGCCAGAATTCGTGCCAGAGGAGGGAGCCGGCGGCGAGCGGGTATCCCGCGGCGTTGAGCCGGTTGCGCTCCTGGCGCCAGTACCGCGGGAACCGGAAGGGCGAAAACGCCGGCCAGGCCAGCTTGAGCTCCTCCGTGGTCACGGGCCGGCAGTGCGAGACGAGGACAAGGTGCGTGCTGCCGTCGGCCAGCTCGGCGTAGATGCGCAGGGCCAGCGGCGCCGGCAGGTTGCCGGGAAAGTCGGCCCAGCCCTGGAAGCGGGCGTCGCGCGCGAAAGGATGACCCGGATAGCGCGTCGCCACGTCGTCAAATTCCCCGCCGTGCGGCAGCGGCTGAAAGGTGAGCAGGTCGGTGGACGCGAACACGCGGCGGACCGGCTGGTCGTCGTGAAAAAGCCACCCGAGCACTTCGAGGCGGCCATAGAGCCCGCGCGGCACCGCGGTCGGCTGGGCCAGGTAACCGTGGAAAGGCCGGTGGCCGCCACGGATCATGCGCGGCCACGGCGGATCGACGGGCTGGCCGAGGAGAAACCCCAGCCGGGTGGCGCGGCCGAAATCCATCGCACTGACCGGATCGTCGGCGACGGGAGCCCGCGGGCGCACCCCGTCCGCGCTGATGACGAAGTCCACGGACAAAACCGGATGCCAGATGCCCGCGAGATCGAGCGCCTCGAACTGCACCGGCGTGGTGCCGGGGGCGAACTCGAGGTTAATGATGAATTCCGCGGGCAGCCACGGCCGGCCGGCTTGGAAATGTGCGGCGAGATCGGCGCGGGGAAAGCCATAGGCGCCGGGAAATTCGCGGCCGCCGATCCGCGCGCGAATGTCGGTCAGGTGGTGCCCCGGTTTCGCCACAAGCCAGCCGCGAACCGGATGCCAGCCCGCGGTCAGCGCGGTGGATGACTCCAGGTTGAAGTAGCTGGCCGGCGTTTCGTGCATGTCGGGCTCAGGCGGCGGGCATTGCCGCCACGGCGCAGACGGTGGCGAGGTGACGCGGCAGCAGGACGGCGGAGTCGAACTTCGCGGCCACTGCCGCCCGGGCGCGGTCGGCGCGTGTCCGGTCACCCGCCAGATGGGCGGCGAGCGCCGCCGCCATGGCCCCGGAGAGTTTCGCCGCGTCGCCCGGCGGCACGAGCCACGCTTCGTCGGGCGCGAGCATCTCGGGAATGCCGTTCACGTCGGTGGAGACCGCCGGCAGGCCGAACAGCGCCGCCTCCATGAGCACGCGCGGGAAGGCTTCCTCGAAACTGGAACAGACAAAAATATCGGCCGCGCCATAATAGGCGTAGGAATCGGCCACCTGCTCCACGATGCGCACGCCGGCGAGCCCGCGGTCGGCGACCGCGCGGCGCACCAGGTCGGCGTAAGGATCGGGCCCCGGCGTTGCTCCGACCATCAGGAACAGGAGCTCCGGGTCGCCGGCGGGCCGCGCGGCCAGCAGCCGCGCGATGGCCTCGACGAACACGTGCTGGCCCTTGCGCACGGAGACGGAGCCGATGTTGGCGAAGATCACGGCGTCGGCCGGCAACCCGAGCGTCCGGCGGAGTTCGGCCCGCGGATGCGCCGCGGTGTAGGCGCGGATGCGGGCGGCATCGATCCAGCCGGGGATGACGCGGAAGTGGTCGTGTCGCGTCGCGCGGCCGTGGACGCGTTGCGAAGCGGCGGCGGAGAAAACCACCCGTGTCGCGCAGGCGAAGGCGCCTTCGGCCTCGGGAATCAATCCGACCGGCAGGTACGGGGCGAAATACCGGCGCGCGCTGACGCTTTCGTGCGTGTAGAGGATCGACGGCTTGCGCAGGCGGTGCGCCAGGATCACCGCCCAGAAGGCGACCATCGTGTTGGCCGCAACGAGATCCGTCTCGCCGAAGCGCAGTCTCGTCCCGATCTCCGCCAGCCGGCGATGGAATTCCCCGACGGTTGCCGCCGCGAGCGCGGGCTTCAGGTCGACGACTTCGACCGCCAGCCCCGCGGCCTCGAACTGCGCGCGCAGCGGCCCGTCGTGCGGCGAGATCACGCGCACGCGCCAGCCGGGTTGCTGCGCGAGGAAGCGGGCATACTCGAAGGCGATGAGCGGCGCGCCCTCGAGGTTGAGGTTGTGCGTCACGACCGTGACATGCAGCGGGCGCGTCACCGGCGCGGCTTCGGCCGGCGTGGCCACGGGCGTGAACGGACGCGGGGCGTTCGCCTCGTATTCGAAGCGCGCGGCCTTTGCCACCGGCCAAAACGTACCGGCCGACCACGCGCGGCCCCACCCGGCCTGCTTCAGGGCCCAGACCGCGCGCAGGAAAGTCCAGTACGAATAAGGCGGCAGCACGGTGCCGGCACCGTTTGTGATGATGGGTCGGAAGCGTTTGGTAAAAACCAATTCGCGGCGTCCGTCCTCCAAATCCGCGAAAATCCGCAGCGCCAACGGATGAGGCGCGCCGGCCGGCACGGCGAGATGGCCGGCAAAACGCGACTGGGCGCCGTCGACCAGGTCGATGCCGAGGCGCGTTGCATCGGGCCGCGACAATCCATGCACCAACGGCTGCGGCTCGGCGGTGTCGAGGAAGGCCGTCAGGCGCGTGATGCGCAGCGTGCGGTGCGCCAACCAGCCGGTGACGAGCAGGCGGCCGTATTGGACCGGCGCCTGGGCGCCCATTTCCTCCAGCGCGCCATGGAAGGGCGGGCTCGGCAGCACGTCGAGCGGCACGGGGTCCTCGGCATCGAGAATCTCGCGCGCGAGCGAGTCCGCCGGAACCAGCGGGCGCGCCTGCCGGGCCGCCAGGAAACGGAGCAGCGGCCGGGGGCCGGGGCTGATGTTCGCATTACGAACATCAGCGGTGGCGGCGGAGGTGACGGTGTGATGGAAGATTTCCGTCCAGCGCCCGTGCTGGTCGCACACCTCGATCCGGATCTGCGTCGCGCCGGCGACGGGCTGGAGCAGGAAGGAAAACCCGGCATGGGGCGGGCCGGCCCGGCCGCGGGAGTCGGCCTCCTTGTCGGCGCGCGGCAGGCCGCAGAGCCCGAGGAAGACGCGGCCGCCGAAATGCGCGCGCAGGTCCACCGGCGTCAGCGTGGGCGATGTGATCCAGCCGGCGACCCAGAACGGTTGCGCGGGACAAGACCAGCCCGCGGGAAAAACCTCGATCGCGGACTTCCAGTCGGGGGACGGCATGCGGCCAGTTAGCTCAAAAAGGCCTCGCGCGTCACGACGAGATGCCGCGGCAGCGCGCGCTCCTTGCGGAATTCGCGGGCGGCGTGGGCGTAGGCCAGCGCGGTCATCTGGGTCTGCCCGGCGAAAAGGTCGTCCAGCACCTTGCGCAGCGCCTCGACCAGCTTGAACGGGTCGCCGGCCGGCACGAGGTAGGCCTCGTCGTTGGCGACGAGCATCTCGGGGATGCCGTTGACGTCGGTGCTGACGATCGGCACGCGGAACGCCATGGCCTCGAGCAGCACGCGCGGGAAGGATTCCTCGAAGCTCGTGCACACCAGCACGTCGGCCAGCCGGTAGAAATCGTAGATGTCGGGCGTCTCGTTGATGATGCGGACCATCCCGCCCAGGCCGAGCAGCTCGAGGTCCTGTTCGATGGACTCGAGGTAGAGCCCGGGGCGGCCGCCAACGATGAGGAATTCGATCGGCTTCTTCCCGGCGTAGCGCGCGGCGTGCTCCTTGCGGAACTGGTCGATCGCGCGGACATAGACGTGCTGGCCCTTGCGTTCGCAGACGGAACCGATGTTCACGAGCAGCACGGCGTCGGGATTGAGCCCGTGCTTGCGCCGGAGCGCCGCTTTCCCGTGCTGCGCCGCGAAGCGCTCGATGCGCTCGAGGTCGATCCAGCTGGCGAGCGTGCGGAAGTTGTCGTTGACGTTGAGCTCCTCGAAGCAGGCGCGGGTCGCCCTGGCAGTGAAGACGACGCGGGTGGCGTCCTGGAGCGCGCCCTCCATCAGCGGCGCCATCGCCGGCGGCAGGTGCATCACCTGCAGCAGCTTCTTCACGGGGTTGCTCTCGTGGATGTAGAGCACCGACGGCTTGCCGACCCGCCGGGCAAGGTGGATGGCCCAGTAGGTGAGCGTCGTGTTGGCGACGATCAGGTCGACGTCGTCCCAGCCGCGGCTGCCGGCGAGCTTCTGCACGGCGTTGTTGAATGCCGCGGGCTGGTCGATCTTCAGGAAATGCGCGGCGTCGAGGATCGTCACCGGCAGGCCCGCCTCGGCGAACTTCGCGCGCAGCGGCCCCTCCTGCGGCGAGGCGACGGTGACCTGCACGCCGGGCTGCTCGGCCAGGTAGCGCGCGTACTCGAAGATGAAAATGGGGGCGCCCTCGAAGTTGAGGTTGTGCGTGATGACCAGCACGCGGAACGGCCGGGCGAGCTGCGCCTGCCGGTGCACGCAGGGATTCAGCTCGAGCGCGTTGGGTGGGAAGCTCATCACCTCGCTGTGGTACGGATCCGGGCGGTTGCCGTGGGCGGCGACGAAGGCGACGTGCTCCTTCTCGGTGTAGCTGATGCCGCGGCTGGCGCTGCCGACGTGCTGGAGCACGGCCTGCGGCGAGACGACCGTGCGGTAGCCGGCGTCGGCGGCGCGCAGGCAGTAGTCGACGTCGTTGTAGGCGACGCGGAAGCGGCCCTCGTCGAAGCCGCCGAGCTGGCGGTACAGGTCGGTGCGCGTGAGCAGGCACGCGCCGGTGACGGCAACGACGTTGCGCGCGGCGTGCGGGAGGAAGAGGTAGCCGAGATCCTCGGGCGACGCGCGCTCGAAGAGCACGTGCGGCAGGCTGTCCTGCCGGCTCAGGCTGATGCCGGCGTGGTTGATGGTGCCGTCGGGGTAGAGCAGGCGGGCGCCGACGACGCCGACGCCGGGCACGGACGCCCAGCCCACCAAGTCCTCGAGCCAGCCGGGCTGGAGCGCCTCGACATCGTTGTTCAGGTGCAGCAGCAGCGGCGTGTCGGCCCGGGCCGAGCCGGGGTTGACGAGGCGCGAGTAGTCGAAGCCGTGGGCCACGGCGGGCGCGCGGATGACCTCGGCCCGCAGGTCCGCGCGGGCGGGCAGCGCGGCGAGCAGCGCGAGGGTGTCGGCTTCGGTGGAGTTGTCGTCGACGACAACCACCTTCACGCTCTCGCGCGACGTGGTGCGGGCGATCGAATCGAGGCAGCGGCCGAGCAGATCGGCGCGGTTCCTGGTCGGGATGACGATCGTGACGGGATGCTCGCGCAGCAGCGCCGGGTCCCACTTCAGCTGGTGGAGGCACAGCGCGTAGTGCTTCATCAGCGGCGGCAGCACGACCTCGGCGCACAGGCCGCGGCGGGCGACGGCCTCCGCGATGCCGCGCCGGGCGGCGTCGAACAGGTAGCCCTTTTGGTCGCCCCGTGACGCCGTGCTCTCGGCATGGGCGCGCCAGTGGTAGCCGATCTGCGGCACATGCACGACGGGGCGGCCGTCGAGCTTTTCGACCACGCGCAGGATCAGGTCGATGTCCTGCGCCCCGGTGAAGTCGGGCCGGAGGCGACCGGCGGCCTCGACGAGGTCGCGGCGCATGACGGTGAGGTGGTGCGTGTAGTTGTGCGTGATCGCCATCTCCGGGCTCCACGCGCCCTTGAACTGCGGGTCGAAGCGGCGGCCGGTGTCGTCGATCTTGTCCTCGTCGGTGTAAAGCATGCCGGCGTCGGGCTGCGCGAGGATCGCGGCGGCGACGTGCTGCAGCGCGTCGCGCGGCAGCACGTCATCGTGGTCGAGGAACGCCACGTAATCGCCCGTGGCGGCGTCGAGGGCGGAGTTGGTGGCGCGCGAAATGTGGCCGTTCTCGGTGCGGAAAACCGGCTTGATGCGCGGGTCGGCGCTGGCGGCCTCCTCCAGCAGGCGGCGGACGTGTGGCTGCGGGGAGGCGTCGTCGGCGATGCAGAGCTCCCAGTTGGGATAGAACTGGCCGCGGACGGAATCGAGCAGCTCGCGCAGGTATTTTTCCGGGGTGTTGTAGGCCGGCACGACGATGCTGAGGCGCGGGCCGCGGGGTGCGAGCGCTGCGGCTTCGGCCTGCAGGAAACCGGCGAGGCGCGGTGTGAGGCGGTTGTGCCAGGCCCAGCGGCTGTAGGGATCCTCGTCGCGCCGGCGGCGGACCACGGCGGGGAGCGGCGCGGCCGCCTGAGGCTTGAACTTGTTGGCGAGGTGGGCCTGGGCGCGGCGAATGTCGGGCCACAGGTGTTTCCAGGATTCCAGTTGGATCCGGCCGGTCAGCGCGGGCCGCATGAAGGCGAGCACGCACCGCCAGAAAGCGAACGCGCGGTAGACGGGAATCTCGCCCTGATGCTCGTCGTGGCGGTCGAGGTGCATGCGCCGCGAAAACGCGAGCTGGCGGGTGCCGTCCTCGAGCTGCGCGAAGATCTTCAGGTTGACCGGGCTGGGAGCATCGGCGTGCACGTCGACGAGGCCGTAGAAATTGGAGTCCCCGGCCTGCGGGTATTCCGGATGGATGGTGGCGACATCGTCGCGGCGCTTGCCGTAGATCAGGCGGTTCTCGGTGGTGACGACCGCGCTGCCGCTGAGCTGCCGGATCTTCTGCCGGCGATGGAAAACCCAGCCGGTGATGCGAAATTTGTCGTAGAGCGCGTTGATCCAGAAGCCGGGAAATTCGATTTCACCGCGGAAACCGTATTCGGACGCCATGTTGCTGTTTGGCACGATGATCTCGTCCATCAGCTCCGCCGCCACCCGGCGCAGGCGCGGCCATGATTCGCGATGATGGTGGCGATAGAGATAGACCAGCGACTCGAGGACCAGATTGGCGCGCAGCAGCGGTTTCGGCAGCGGCCCCGGGGGCAGCAGGCTCGTGTCGGGCCGGGCGGTGACGAAGACCTGCCACTGAAAACGGTCGTCGAGGTACTCGAGCCGGATTTCCCGCGCTGCTTTCCAGAAGTAGGCCTTGATGGTGAAGCCGGCGTGCCGGGCGTTGGGATCGCCGGGGTAGGCGAGGGCCACGTCGGGCCGGTCGAGGCCGTAGTTGCCGAGGAATACCTTGCCGTCGATCACCGCGCGGATGTCGCGGCATTCGCGGCCCATCCCGGGATAGAACCAGCCGAGGATCTCATACCCGCAGCAATCGGGCTTCCAGCCGGTCGGCTTATCCAGGTAATAGGCGAACGCGGGCGCTTGGCTCATGTAAAACCGACAGGGGAACAGGTCTTTTTCCGAGCGTAAAGACCGATTCGGCAGCGCGGTGCGCGCGAATCAATGGATCACGATCTTTCGCCAGTAGCCCCAGCAAAGATTAACGTCGGAGTCGAAGGCACCGTAGTGCGCGAAGACGAGCGTGCCGGTGAACGGCTTGTTTTGGGTGTAAGAAATGGTGATGTCTCCCCGGTCGGCGGCCTCGGTGAGAGGCCGAAGCGTGCGCTCATAGAGAAATTTCCGCCGTCCGCCGGGAATTTCCTCGAAAACCATCACCGTGATGCCCGCGGTGGTGCGGCCGTTGGTGTAGGAGCCCGGCAGAAGCCCGGTCGTGGCCTCGATGATATGGCTACCGGGGGGCGGCTGAAAATGGATTTCCGCCGGCGCATGGGTGGTCACTACGATCCGGCCGCCGGAGTCGAACTGGCCAAGGCCTGCCTGGCCCTTGCTGAAGCGGGGCGCGGGGGTGAAGCTGGGAAAATCGCCCGCGCGCAAGAGGTGAACTTGGTCGGTCGAAAGGCCGATCTCTCCCAACTTGAGGTTAGGCCTGATGGCGCCCAAATCAGCTCGTGACCAGAGGATCTTGGCTGCGGCGCGAGCCCGTTCCCGCGGCACATAAATATCGATGTCGTCGGTTTGGACGATCGGTTCCGAAGTCAGGCCGAGTTTTGCCCGCAGGTCTCCGATGAATGGATATTCTTTTCGAAAACGGCCGGCGACAAAGACCGTGCCAACACGGGCGTTGTTCAGGCCCGCCAGCGATTCCGCGAGCAGCGGGAAATTGGCGGTCTCGGATTCGAAAGGCATCACGCCGCGGCGTTGCGCATAGTAGGGATAGATTCCGTTCCAATCCAATCCGAAGCCGGCGATCACGTCGCCTTCAGGCGTGAGGGCGCGAAGGACGCCGGCTTCCAGGGGCGCGGGTGGCGCCGGATGCTCCTCAAAGAAATACCGATAGTAGGTCTGGCGGTAGGTCCTCGCCTGTAGAGACAGGCCAGTGCCGAGAACAAACAGGGCGAGGGTGGCCGGAAATCGAGGCAAATAAAGCAGGCCGGCGGCGGCCGTGCCGAAGGCGGCGGCGAGAAAGCCGGCCGACGCATAAAAGTAATAATCGTGGACGGCGTAGAGGTTGGCGAAAAGCACCAGGCCGCCCGGAAAAGCCAGCAGGCAAGCCAAGGCCAGCCGACAGTGGGAACGCGGCACGAACCAGAGAGCGGCGAAAAGAGCCAGCATGGCGGCGGGATGCAAGATGCGCTGGGTGGCGTCAGAAATCTGATGCCACCACATGCCGGAAAAGCGCTGCTCAATCGTGCCGAAGTTGAACGCCCGCAAGGCCGAGGAAGTCAGATGCCTTCCATAGGGGTTCAATTGTTTTAGGTGGTCGCTATAGATGATCCAAGCCGCGCCCAAAGCCAGGGGCACAGCCAGCGCTAATGTGCTCCGGAGCAAGGGGGTTCGTGCTGCGGTTCGCCACGAGATCCCGGTGCGCCGGTTCGCCAAGATGCAGCCGGCGAGAATTGCGGCCAAGGCAAGCCATGTGCCCGCGAAGGTTGTCACCTTGGTGCAGATGCCGAGTCCGCCCAAGCCCCATGTCAGAAGCACCCGGGTTGCCGATGCCTGCCGGAGCATTGCATCAAATGCGGCCAGGAACCACACGCTCAGGCAGAGAGCGGTGGATTCGATCATGATCGTTCGCGTGTAGAACAGGAACGTTGGGCAAACCAGGATGCTGCCAATGACGATCAGGCGGTCCTCCCATGCCGGCAGGCGCGTGCGCAGCAGGAGCCAGACGGCGGGGAGCGTGGCGTAGAAGAAAAGAATGCCCGCCAAGCGGCCGCTCTTTTCCAGACGGAGCCCGGTTATTTTAGCGATGCCGGCCGTGGCCGCTTGATAGAGTGGAAACTCCATCGGGATGGACCAAGGCGGACCCAGCAGCGGGGTTTCGTAATCTAATTTAAATCCGTCCTCGATAAATGACCGGATGGTAAGGGCGGTTTGCGCCTGCCGTGTCTCGAATGCATCGCGCAGTGATGCGCGCCAACCCTGCGTAACGGCCCAAAGGTTTACGACCAGGCAGGCTGCGACCACTGCGAGGGCCACGCTCCGCCGGATGCCGGGAGGTGATGCTGGGTTGTGTGCGGCAGGCATCGTTCAGGGCGAAAGAACAATCTTCCGCCAGTAACTCCACGAAAAGCTGATGTTGCCGCTGGGCACGGGGTAATGGGCGAAGACCAGGGTGCCGGTGAACGGCTGGTCCTGCGTGTAACTGATGAGCGCGTCGCCGCGGTCCTTCGGTTCGGTCAGCGGCATGAGCAAGCGTTCGAAAATCGGGTGGCGCGTGCCGTCAGGCATTTCCTCAAACACGGACACGAGCACGCCGGGCGTGTCGTTGGGCGGCGTGTAAGCGGCGGGAAGCATGCCGGTGACGGCGGTGATCGAGCGGCTGCCGGGCGGAGGGCGGAAATGGATTTCGGTGGGCGCTTGGGTGAAGACCACGCGGCCGCCATCCTGGTCGAGGTAGTTGATCGGGAATCTGCCCTTCGCCAAAAACGGCTTCGGCGCGAAATTCGCGAGCGTTTCGATCCAAGGCAGCGTGGCGATGTCCTGCCGCTCGGCGAGGACCACGACGTTGTCGGCCGGCTTCAGGTTCAGCTCCGCCTGCCAGTCGGCTTTCGCCGCGAGCGCCTGCACGGCCGCCGCGGCGCGGTCCTTGCGCACGTAGATGTCCATTGTTTCGGTGCGGGCGATGGGCTTCGGGCACATCGCGAGCTTGCCGATCAGGATGTCGGTGAGGTTGTGGTCGTCGCGGTGCCGGCGGGCGACGAGCATTGTCGTGACATGGCGCGGGCCCAGCGCCGCGAGCGACCGGTCCAGCGCGGCGAAGTCGGCGGTGTGGCTGTCGAAGGGCATGATCGCACGGCGCTCGGCATAATAGGGCAGCAGGCTGTTCCAATCGAAGCCAAACCCGGCGAAAACCTCCTCCGGCGGCGTCACGGCCCGGATGAGGGCGGCTTCGGAGGGGATGGGCGCGGTCTCGTGCTGGTGGAAGAAGGCGTAGTAGGAGTTGCGGAACGCCAGGAACTGCCCGGCCAGCCCCGCGAGCATCAGGGCTGCGGCCGCGACGCGCGGCACGCGGGGGTTCTGCCACATTCCCGCGGAGGTCACGCCCAGGGCGACGGCCAGGAAGCCCGCCGAGGCGTAGGAGTAGTAGTCGTGGACGTAGTACAGGTTGGCGAAGAGGATGGCGCCGCCGGGATAAGCCAGCAGGCAGGCGAGGGCGGGGCGCCGGTAGGGCGGCGGCGAGAGCCACAGCCCGAGCGCCGTCACCACCAGCCCGGGCCAGGCCAGCACGGAGTGCGAGGTGATGTAACCGAGGGCGCGCCACCACTCGGCGCTCAACCGTTGGGCCGGCGTGCCGAGGTTGAAGGGGCGCAGCGAACCCGAGGTGATGAAATGCCCGTAGGGATTCAGCTCCTTGAGGTGGTCCGAATAAACGACCCAGGCGATGCCCGCCAGCAGGGCGGCGCCGGTCGCCACCGCTGCCACCGGGATCAGCCGGCCGGCGGCCTGGGCGGCGGTTTCGCCGGCGCGGCGCCGGGCGTTGATCCGCTCGAGGAGAAGCAGCGCGCACGCAATCCAGAACGCGGCGAAGGTGGTGACCTTGGTGAGCGCGGCGAGCGCGCCGAAAATCCACGCGCCGACGAGCCAGCCGCTGCGCGCCCGGACGAGCGCGCGGTCAAGGCACACGACAAACCATGCGGTCAGGCAGAGCGCCGTGGATTCGATCATGAACGCACGGCTGTAGAAAAGGTACAGCGGACAGAGCAGCAGGGCGGCGATGGCCGGAAGGGGATCCAGGGCGCCCGGCAGGCGCCGGCGCAACAGCAGCCAGGCCGCCGGAAGCGACGCGTAGAAAAAGAGCACGCTGACGAGCCGGCCGCTTTCCTCGAGCGGCCGGCCGGTGGCGGCGCTGACCTTCGCGACCGCGGCCTGATAGGTCGGGAACTCCATCGGGATCGACCACGGCGGACCGAGCACGGGCGTCTCGTAGGCGAGCTTCACGCCTTCCTTCTTGAAATAGAAGGTGGTCAGCGCGGTCTGCAGCTGGCGGAATTCGTGCGCGTCGCGCAGCGAGCCATGCCAGTTGCGGGTCAGCGCCCACAGGCTGCACAGCAGGGCGGCCGCGCAGGTTCCCGCCACGAACCAGCGGGAAACCGGGGAATCGCTCCGGCTTTTTTCCTCGGTCGGCATCGGCGTCAGGCCCGCAGCTCCCGCGCGGTCAGCCGGAGCCCGGTTTCGAGCGAAACCTGCGGCGCCCACGCGGCGGCCGCGGCGAGCTTGCGGTTGTCGAGTTCCGAGGCCTGCACATCCCACGCCGGCGCGGGCGTCGTTTCAATCCGGATGCGCCGGCCGGCGAGTGCCTCGACCTGCGCGATGATCTCGCGCACGCTGGTGGACCGGCCGGCGGCGAGGTTGTAGGTGCCGGTGAGGCGGTGGTCGATGACCGCTTGCAGGGCGCGGTTGAAATCGGTGTAGTGGAGGAAATCCTTCCGCGCGGAGCCGTCGCCCCAGAGTTTCAGGGTTTCGCCGGTCCAGGCGCAGTGAAACGCGCGCGGGACGATGCCCTGGGCGCGCTGGGCCGGCACCGCGAAGCCGTAGGGATTGGAGACGCGCAGGACGGTGCAGTCCAGGCCGTGGCGCTCGGTGTAGATGCGGATGATTTCCTCGGCGGCCAGCTTGGCCTCGGCATACCAGCCGATCGGCCGGCAGGCGTCCGTCTCCTGCATCGGGCGGCCGATACCGGGACCGTAGACCGCGCCGCCGGAGGAGAAGAAGATGAAGTGCGGGCGGGCGGCCGCCGGGGTCTCGGCGATTTTCTGCAGCACCTTGAAGAGCAGCGGCAGGTCATTCTCCCATTCCGTGCCGACATCCTTTTCCGAGGTGGCGGGCAGGGTGCTCCACGCCAGGTGCAGCAGCACGCCGGTGCCTGCCGGCCACGGGGCGACCAGCAGTTCGTCCAGCGAGGCATGGCCGGGTGCGGCCGTGCGGGAATACGCCGCCACCGGGCGGCCGGCCTGCTCCAAATGCGGCCGGATGCACGCGGCGAGCCGCCCGCGGGCGCCGGTCAGGAGGATTTTGGAGGAAGCTGGGGAGGCGGTCATGCCGGGAACGCTTTGCTGGTTCAGGCGCGCGAGGGCAACGAATTATAGAATCCGAGCAGCTGTTCCGCGGTGCGCATCCAGCTGAACCGGGCGGCGGCAACCGCGCGGGCGCCGGCCGCCAGGCGCTCGCGGAGGGGGGGATCGGCCCGCAGCGCCCGCACGGCGCCGGCGATGCCGCCGGCGTCGGCGCGGTCAAGCACCCAGGCTTCCTCTCCGTGGCGGAGCAACTCGCCGAGATTGGTGCGCGGCAGGATGACCGGCCGGCCGAGCGCGAAGAACTCCGGCAGCTTGGAGGGGAAGCGGTAGTCGTTGAACAGGTCGGGGCCGCCGGGTTGCACGAAGAAATCGGCCAGCGCCATCAGCGGCGCCAAGTGATGGTGCTGGTCGACGCGGCCGAGCGGGATGACATGTTCCGTGAGACGCGAGGCGTCCGCCCCGAGAAAATCGAAGTCGTCCCGGCTGGCGCGGATGAGCGTCGTGGGTACTCCCGTTTCGTTGAGCTGCGCCACGGCGGCGTAGAGTTCGCGAACCTCGGCGGCATTGGTCGCATGGACGTTGCCGTGATAAAACAGGACGGTGTGCGTCTCATCCCAGCCGAGGCTGCGGCGGACCGGCCATGGCACGGGGCGGGGAAAGAAGGCCGTTTCGTCCGCAGCGGGCCAGACGAGATGGGCGGGTTTGCCCGGCGGCACCAGTTCCCGCAGCCGTTCGGTGATGATCGTCACCGCGTCGGCGGATTCGAGGAAGGCGCGGCTGTGGCGCGGATGGGACAGCGCGGGCGGCACCAGCGCGTCGAGCTCCGCCGCGGGCAGCGCCAGCAGCTCGGCCAGCGGGCGGCCGGTCCGGGCCTCGAGCAGGCGCAGCTCATGGTCCTCGAGGTGCACCAGCAGCGGGGCGGGGCGGGCGGCGCGGAGCGACTCGCAGAAGACGCGCACGTTTTCCCGCGTGGTCCAGGCATGGATGAAATCGGCGGCCTGGTCTCCGCGAAACACGCCGGGCGCGCGCAGCACTTCCGCGAACGTCACGGCCCGGAACCGGGCCTGCGGGTGGTAGCGGATGGTGTCCGCATCCTGCGGCACGGCGACCACGCACTCGTGGCCGTGCGCGGCGAGGGCGTCGGCGATGCCGGCCACGTGCAGCGCGCTGTTCGCGGTGAAATCGCCATAGAGCGCGAAAAGAATCCGGCGCGCGGCCCCGGCGGGAGCGGCGACCGGCGGCTGCGGGAAGTGGCGGCGGGCGGGTCCGAGGTCAGGAAATTCCCCGTGCAGGTCCAGCGGGACGGGGTTCTCCTCATCCTGCGCGACGTCCATCGTGACCGGCGGGGCGCAGAAGAAAACCTCGCCGGTGGTGGTCACGCCGCGCACGCGCAGCGGCCCGCCGCCGGCGCCGATGTTTTTCGGGGCGATGAAGCCGCTGCGGTCGGCGCCCGGCGCACCGGGAAAAAGTCGCGGCACATCCGGGCGCGGCAGCCCGTATTCGCAGCGGATCTGGCGGTTGCCGTAATGCAGCCAGACCTCGGCCAGCGGAAAATCGGGATGCACGCACCAGCCCTGGAGGCGGACGCTCTCGCGCACCACGGGGCCGGCGGGCCATTCGATGCCCGCCTGCAGTTCGCCGGCGGTGGCGACCACGCAGAGCTCGCGCACCGCCTGCCAGCCGGCGCCGTCGACCGAGGCTTCGAGGCGGACCCGGTGTGCGCCGGGCGGCAGCTGCAGGACGAACGTGAAGCCGCAACCGGCGGCCGAACTCGCGGCCGACAGGGCGGCGACCACGTCGGGCCGCGGCACGACCGAGCGGCGGGGAAAAATGCGTTCGCCGGCCCGGAGCCTCAGCTCCGGGGCTTGGGCGGACTCCGGGGCCACGCACCAGCCGCGGAGTTCGAGGCGGCCGCCTTCGGCCCGCCACGGCGCGGGAGTTTCGATTTCGTGCCGGCAGGCGATGGCGGCGCCCGCGGTCATTTGGAGCGGCGGGACGATCCGCCCAGGGCGCGGAAGGGAGCCGTCCAGCGCCAGCTGCGCGTGGCCAGCACGGCCCGCAGCTTGTCCTGCAAATCGGTGGAGCGGCGGAGGCGGTCGGTCGCGACCTGTTCCGTGCGCGCGAGTGCGGCCGCGATTTCGGCCAGATGCTCCGTGTTCTTCCGGTGTTCCGCCTGCAGCGCGTCGAGCTGCGCCTGGACCTGGCGGGCGTGGGCCTCGAGGCGCGCGTTGACCTGGGCGAGATGGTCGCGTCCGGCGGTGCCGGCGTTGGCGAGCTCCTGGGCCTCGGCGAGGCTGCGCTCCAGCAGTGCGACCCGGGTGGCGAGGGCCTCGCGGGCATCGGTGAGTTCCAGCAGCCGCACCTGGGCCAGCACCAGCTGCTGGCGAACGGGCGCCGGAAGTTCGCGATTGTCCGGGGAAGCCGGGTTCATGGGTACCTTCATCAAGGCGGTGGCCGCCGGGATGTGAAGCCTATTGTCCGCGCGGGCGGGTCAGACGAACTTCAGCTTGCGGGCGGCGAAGAGCACCATGCGCAACAGGAGCCAGCCGTGCTTCCAGCGCTGGATGTTGGTGGTGCCGTACGTGCGCTCCTTGTAGCGGATCGGCACGTCGGCGATCTTGAGGTTCAGCTTGGCCGCGCCGAAGAGCAGGTCGAAGTCGCCGAAGGGATCGAAATCGCCGAAGTACGCGCGGTTCGCGGCGATGCGCTCGTAATGCACCCGACTGAGGACCTTGGTGCCGCAGAGCGTGTCCTTCAGCGGCTGGCCGAGCAGCCAGGTGAAGATGAGGCCGAACGCCTTGTTCGCACAGAGGTTGAGGAACTGCATGGCCTTCTCGTCCATCGGATACACGAGGCGCACGCCGTTCGCGAACTCGGCCTGGCCGCTGGCAAGGGCCTCGTAGAATTTGGGCAATTCTTCCGGCGGCATCGTGAGATCCGCGTCGAGAATCATGAGGATGTCGCCGGTCGCGGCGGCGAAGCCCTTGCGTACGGCGTCGCCCTTGCCGCGGCCTTCCTGCTGCATGACCTGGATCCTGCGCTGCGGGTTGGCGCGCGCGACTTCCTGGATGCGCGCCCAGGTGTCGTCGGTGGAGTTGCCCTCGACGAAGATCAGCTCGGTGCCCGCACCCATGTCGGGGGTGCGCCGGACCGCGGCCTCGATGTTGCCTGCCTCGTTGCGGGCGGGGATGATGACGGAGACCGTCGGCTGGCGCGCCGGGCGCCGGGCGGGACGGGCCACGATGAAGATGGTCAGGCAGAACCACTGCAGCAACGGGGCGAGGCCGCGGTTGAGGATCGGGTCCAGCACCGGGATGCGGATGGGCAGGAGCAGGCGGTTCTGGCGGAAGATCGGCTCCCAGCCGCCGAGGCGCAGCAGGTTGAGCACGTCGGAGGAAGCCAGCCAGCTGTTCTGCGGATGCGGCGCCTTGAGGCCGACCAGCTCGGCCAGGGACAGGATCGGCCGCCAGAGGGAGTTCTGGAAATTGACGATGACGCGGGTGTCCGCGTGCGCGCAGGCCTGGAGCCGGTCGAACAGCAGCTGCACATCGGCGGCGAGGTTCAGCGTGTCGGAGATGATGATGACGTCGAACGTGCCGATGACCGCGAGTTCCTCACCGGCCTGCACGTGGAATTCGCCGCCGGGGATGCGTTCGCGGGCGGCGGCGATATGCGGGGCGGAAAGGTCGATGCCCGCCTTGCGGCCGGCGCGGATCCGCGCCAGGAGCTCGCCCCCGCCGCAGCCGATTTCGAGCACGGAGGCGTCGGCCGGGATCAGCAGGTTGTAGTAGTGCGCGAGCAGGCTGTGGTAGCTGCGCGCCGCGGGACGGTTGGTGGTCGGCGACACCTCGTAGAACGCGCGGATTTTTCCGAGATGGTCCCGCGTGAGATCCGGCAATGCCGGGGCGGGACGGGCGGGTTCCGAAGAGGCCGGAGGAGGCGGGCACATGGTGCGAACCCACTCAACGGGTGCCGCGCCGCGATGTGAAGCCTATTGTCGGTTGCGCGGCGCCGCCGCCGCAATGTCACTCAACGCCGCAAGTAGTTTAATAGACTACTTACGGCCGGAAAAGCCGGAGCGGGAGGCGCGGGCGACCACGGCCGGATCAAGTAGTCTATTAAACTACTTGCGGGCGCGGGGCGAGTGCCGGGAGGGGAAGGGAATTTCGTCAGAGTCTGTAGCCGGCGGCGGCGGCGTCCTTGGCGAACATCTTTACCGTGTCGAGGGACAGTTCGGTGAGGTCCTGGCCGAGCATCTTGGCCGCCTTGGCGAGGATGTCGTGGGTCACCGTCACGATCGCGCAGCCGCTCTGCTCGGCCTGGATGATGTTGAGGACCTCGCGCACGCTGGCCCAGAGCAGCTCGGCCTTGGGCCGGCCGGCGAGGATTTTTTTGCTCTCGCGCATGACCGGCAGCGGGTCGACGCCGGTGTCGGCGATGCGGCCGGCGAACACGGACACGACCGAGGGCACCTGCGGATTGAGCGCGGCGGCGACGGCCTGGACCTGCGCGACGGTGAGGAGGGCGGTGATGTTGAGCTGCACACCCTGCGCGGCGAGCTCCTTGATCAGCGGCACGGCGGATTCGGCGCGCGTGTTGGTGATCGGGATCTTGACGTAGACGTTTTTGCCCCAGCTCGCGATCTTGAGCGCCTGGCGCTTCATTTCCGGAAACTCGTCCGCGAACACCTCGAGCGAGATGGGCTTCGCGGTGACGGTCTGGAGGATGTCGCGGGCGAAGGCTTCGTAGTCCTTGATGCCCGCCTTGTTCATCAGGGTCGGGTTCGTCGTCAGGCCCTTGATGTAGGGCTTGGCGTAGAGGTCGAGGATGCCGGCCTTGTCGGCCCCGTCGGCGTAGATTTGGATCTTGAGGTCGCTGAGATTAAGCATGCCCAAGGGAGCCGTCACGGGCGGCCTGCGGCAACCACAATAGCCGCCGCTTCCCCTATGGACTTGACGGTGAAGTCGGGCGATTCCTTCAGCGCCTCGCGGTGGCCGAGATCGATGAAGACCGTGCGCACGCCCGCGCGGCGGCCGCAATCGATGTCGCGCCAGCGGTCGCCGATCATCCACGAGCGTTTCAGGTCGAGCCCGAGCGCGGCGGCGGCGTCGGTGAGCATGCCGGGCTCGGGTTTGCGGCGATAGTCGTCGGGGGATTTCCTTCCCTGGCCGGGAGCGTAGCACACCTCGATGCGCGCGATCTCGGGAATGAGCTCAAGCAGGCGCGCGTGGACATCCTCGACGGTGGCCCGCGCCATCGTGCCGCGGCCGACGTCGGGCTGGTTCGTCGCGACGACGAGCACGTAGCCGGCGGCGTGCAGCGCCCGGCAGGCTTCGGCGGCACCGGCGAACAGTTTGAATTCCACCGCGGTCGCGGGCGGATACGGCAGGCCGTCTCGGACGACCGGGAGGTTCAGGGTTCCATCCCGATCGAGAAAGACGGCGGGACGGAGGGCGGTGCTCACGGCTTGGCGGCGACCGACTCCCACTTGGTCTGCGCGACCTTGAGGTCGGGGTGCGACACGAACAGGTGCCAGACGACGGCCTGGAAGGCCTCGGAGTGGGGCGTGATGTTGTTCGGGTTCACCGTCGGCACGATGACGCACGCGTCGGCGACCTTCGCGGTATAGCCGCCGTCCTTGCCGACGATGCCGAGCACCCGCGCGCCGACCTGCTTCGCGTGCTGGAGGGCGAGGACGAGGTTCGGGGAGACATTCTTCTCGAGGTTGCCGCCGCCGACGGAGAGCACGAGCAGCGTGTCCTTCGCGGCGAGGCGCGAACCGCGGAGCCACTCGGCGAACACGCTGGCCCAGCCTTCGTCGTTGGTGCGGGCCGTGAGCTCCGAGACGTTGTCGGTCGGGGCGTAGCACTCGAGCCCGGCGATCTTGCGGAAATCGTTCACCGCATGGGAAGCGTTGGCCGCGCTGCCGCCGACCCCGAGGATGAAGAGGCGTCCACCGCGCTCGCGGGTGGCGCGCAGCTCGGCGACGCACTTTTCGCAGGCGGCGGCGTCGAGCTGGGCGACGATCGCGGCGGTTTCCTTGAGGTGCTGGAGGGCGTAGGACATGGTGGAAGCGTGAAGGCGGAAGGGGAAAGGCGGAAGGCGAAAGGTGGGGTGGCGGCGGATTGCGGCGGGACTTACCCTTTTTTGCGCAGGAGGGCGTCGAGCTCGGCCAGGCCGGCGGGCGAACCGATTTCGTAGAAGCGTTCCTTCAGCTCATAGCCGGCGAGGCGGCCTTGTTTCGACAAGTCGGTTTGGATGGCCGCCAGGTCGACCACGGAGTCCCGCGGGCAGGCGGCGAACGCCTCGGCGCGGAACACGCCGAGGCCGTAGTCGATGTGCTTCATTTGCGGGACCTTGTCCCGCTTGTCGTAGAGTTTGATCCGGCCGTCCTCGAACCAGACATTGCTGGCGTCGTAGGCCTCGTGGTTTTCGAACACGGTCATCAGGCCCGGCTGGCCCGAGGCGAGAAACGCGCGGCCCACGGCCTGGTAGTCGATCGGCAGGTAGCTGTCGCCGTAGAGCACGTAGAACGCGTCGCCGAGCTTGGGCAGCGCGCGGATGAGCGCGCCGCCGGTGCCGAGGAGTTTTTCGCCGTCGAAGGAATACTGGATCTCGACGCCCCAGGGGGAGCCGTCGCCGTACTGCGCGACGATCTGTTCCCCGAGGTAGCCGACGCAGAGCACGATCTTCGTCAGGCCGTTCTGCTTCAGCAGGCGCAGCTGGTGCGAGAAGAACGGCTCGCCGGCGACCTCGACGAGGAGCTTGGGAATTTTTTCCGTGATCGGGCGGAGCCGCGTGGCCAACCCGCCGGCGAGGAGGGCCACGGGCAAGGCGGAAGATGCCATGGTGCGAATTAGTTTTGGGCGACGACTTTGGAGCCTTCGAAGTCGAAGCGGAAGCGCACTTCCTGCAGGCCCTTCTCGCGCATGGCGTGGCGCAGGCGGGTTTTGTCCGTGGCGTAGAACATGAGGAAACCGCCGCCGCCGGCGCCGATCAGTTTCCCGCCGAGCGCGCCGTGCGCCATCGCGTGGTCGTACCACTCGTTGATGTGGTCGTTGCTCATGCCGGTGCTGCGTGACTTCTTGCGCTGCCAGTGTACGTCCATGAGGCGGGCAAACTGGTCGAGGTTGCCGGACTCGAGGGCGGCGAGCGACTGGTAGCCGAGATCCTTCGTGAAATGCAGGTTGTCGAGCATCGCCCGGTCCTGCTGCTTCGACTTTTCGTTCTGGTCCTTGAGGATCGCCGAGGCCGAGCGCGAGTAGCCGGTGAAGAAGAGCAGGAGATTGTCCTCGAGGTTGAACAGCGTCTCCTCGGAAATCTTGCACGGGCGGTACTCGACGCGGCCGTCCTTATGGAACGTGAAGGCCGTGATGCCGCCGACGGCCGCGATGTACTGGTCCTGCTTGCCGATCGGCTCCTTAAGCCGGTCGAGCTCGATGTGGCAGGCCTGTTCGGCGAGCTCGGCGGCGGAGATGAAGTTCTTGTTCGCCGTGTGCAGGAGCTTGAGCAGCGCGGTGGTGAAGCTGCCGGAGGAGCCGAGGCCCGTGCCGCCGGGGATGTCGGCCATGGACGTGATCTCGATCGAATGGCCGTTCATCCCGAGCAGCCCGAAGGCCTCGCGGATGATCGGGTGTTCCAGCTGCGCGGCGTCGGCGACACGCTCGAGCTTGGAATACTTCACGATCAGGTCCGGCACGAACGTGCGGTGCAGCGTCAGGTACACGTATTTGTCCAGCGCGCCCGCCACGAGGAAGCCGCCGTGCTCGCGGTAATAGGAAGGCAGGTCGGTGCCGCCGCCGCCGAGGGAGATACGCAGGGGGGAACGGGTGATGATCATGAAGGGAAGGCGAGAGGCGTGGGGCGTGGGGCTTGAGGATCGATCAAAGGCCGGCGGTGTTCACGGGGTAGCCGTTGGTGCGGTAAATCTGCTCGACGATTTCGAGGGTGCGGATGCCTTCGGGCAAGCCGGGACTCGGCGCGCGGCCGGTGCGGATGTCCTCCTCGAAGGCCGCGAGCTCGAGCGCCCACGAGCCGTCGCCGGCGGGGAACTCGAACACGGTCGTTTCGGGCGGGCCCATCTGCGGGAGCATCTTGTAGTAGGTGCATTTCTCCGGGCCGTAGCTGCCGCCGAGACCGTCAATGGCGATCTTCGCGTCGCGGCCGTAGAGCTCGAGGGAGAACATATTCTTCCACTCCGTGCAGCTGACGTGCAGCCACGCGGTCTGGCCGCCGGCGGTGCGGAGCGAGAGGAAGGCGTTGTCGTCGACCTTCATGTCCCAGAAGTACGTCGCGGCGTGGCCCTCGACCGTGGGGAAGTCGCCCAGGAACCAGCCGGCGAGGTCGATCAGGTGCACGCCCTGGTCGATGAGCTCGCCGCCGCCGGCGAGCGCCGGGTCGGCGCGCCACTCGCGGTCGTAACCCTTGCGGCCGCCGTGGCCGTAACGGCCGCGGAGGAACATCATCGGGCCGAGCACGCCCTGGTCGGCGAGTTCACGCGCCTTCTGCAGCGCGGGATGGAAGCGATGATTGTAGCCGATACGCACGCGCACGCCGGTTTTTTCGGCGGCGGCCTGCACGGTGCGGAGCTGGCCGGAATTCAACGCGGCGGGCTTTTCGACGAGCACGTGCTTGCCGGCCCTGGCGGCGGCAAGCGCGATGGGGGCGAGCGCGCCGTTCAGCGTGGCGACAATCACGGCGGCGACGGCGGGGTCGGCGAGGGCAACCTGGTAGTCGGTGATCGCCCGGCAATCCGGGTAAAGCTTGGCGAGGTCGGCGGCGCGCACCGGGTCGAGGTCGCAGGCGTAGCGCAGTTTGCCCGGACCCATGGCGACCGCGCGTTTGCGGCCGATCAGGCCGCAGCCGACGATGGCGTATTGCAGGGGCGCGGACATCAGGACCTCTTCGGGCGGTCTTCCGGCACGATGCGGCGCAGCGTGTAGACGTCGCCGGTGGCGGCGGCGCGGAATTTCGCCGGGTCCTTCCACGGATCCCACTGCGCGCTGACGAGCTTGCCGGTGATGCCATCGCTGTCGCCGCTCGCGAGCCACACGCACAGGGCGGCGCCGAGCTTCGGGTCGACCGCACCTTCGTCGGACCACTTCTTGTTCTTGGCGAAGAAATCCGCGCCGGCCTTTTCCGGGCCGGCGTCGAGCACCTGCTGGGTGAGGCGCGTGCGCAAGGCGCCGGGCGCGACGGCATTCACGTCGATTTTGTCCGCGCGGTATTCCTCGGCGAGCGTCTCGGTGAGGCGGACCACGGCGGCCTTGGTGGCGGCATAGGCGGCGAAGCGCGGCATCGGGTTGGTGGCGCCGCCGCCGGAGATGGTGACGATCTTGCCGCCGGCGCCGCGGGCCTTCATGGCGCGCACGGCGTGTTGGCAGACGAGCAGCGTGCCGGTGACGTTCACCTGCCAGGCCTGCGTCCAGGCGGCGAGGTCGAGTTCCTCGGTGGGCCCGATCGGGCCGTAGATGCCGGCGTTGTTGACGACGGCGTGGAGCGGGCCGAATTGGGCGGCGCGGGCGAAAAGGGCGGCGACGCTGCCCGGGTCGGCGATGTCGCAGGCGACGCCGACGAGCTGCTGGCCGGGCTTGAGCGCCGAGGCGAGCTCGGCGCGGGTGCGCTCGACATCCGCGGCGGTGCGCGCGCAGAAGAGCACGCTGGCGCCCTCGGCGAGGAAGGCTTCCACGATGTGGCGGCCGAGGCCCTGGCTGCCGCCGGTGATCAGGGTGTTGCGTCCGGAAAGTTTCATGAGGGGCGTCCGACAGTGAGATAGACAACCGCGGGCACCGCAGCCACCGCTTTTTCGACGAGGCGGTTGGCGTCGACCACCACCGGGCGGGCCATGCTGCCGAGCAGGGCGGGCCAGTCGTAGTCGCGGAACTCCGGCCACTCCGTGCAAATGACCACGGCGTGTGCGCCGCGCACGGCCTCGGCGGCGGAGGCGAAGAGGGCCAAATCCTGGTGCTCGGCGTCCGGCATGCGAATGAGCGGGTCGTAGGCGCGGACCGTGATGCCGGCGCCGGCCAGCTGGCGGGCGAGTTCGACGGCGGCGCTGCGGCGCAGGGTGTTCGTGCCGGTGGTGTAGGCGAGGCCGAGAATGGCGACGGTCGCGGCGGGTTTTTCCGGCAGCACGCCGCGCAGCTTGCGGAAAGCCCAGCCGCGGTGGCGGTCGTTGCTTTCCTTGATGGCGGGAATGAGGGCCAGCGGGACCTGCTGCGTCTCGCCGAGCTCGGTCAGGCTGACCACGTCCCGCGCCAGCGTGCCGCCGGCGAACGGGCCACCCGGCCCGAGGTAGGCGCGCGGGCCGATGCGCGGCTCGCTCTTCAGGCCGGCCGCGACTTCCTGGGCGTCGGCGCCGACCGTCTCGGACAGCGCGGCGATCTCGTTGATGTAGGCGACGGAGAGGGCGAGGAAGGAGTTGAGCGCGTGCTTCACCATCTCGGCGGACTCGGGGCGCATCCAGACGAGCGGCGCGCCGAGCGGCGCGAGCAGCGCCTCGAGCGCGGGGCGGGCGGGCGCGGTGGCGCCGACGATGATGCGCGCGGGTTTCTCGAACGCGTCGAGCGCCTTGCCGAGGCGGAGGTTTTCCGGCGAGCAGGCGAAGGGCAGCGCGGGATGGCTTTTCGCCAGCGTGGCGCAGGTGCCGACGGGAAGCTGCGCCGAGATCAGCACGGGCGTGCCCGGGCGCAGATACGGGAGGACGCGCGCGATGCGCTCCATCACCCACGGCAGATCGGAACGGTCGTTGGCGTCGACGGGCGTGTCGTAGCAGACCCAGAGCACGTCGGCGGTGGCCGCGGATTTCGGATCGGTCGAAAACTGCAGATTGCCCGCCGCGATGCCGGCGGCGAGCAGCGTGTCGAGACCGGGCTCGTGCAGCGGCGCGCGCCCGGCGCGCAGGCCGGCCACGACGGCCTCGTCGAAATCCAAACCGGTGACCCGGTGGTGCCGGGCGGTGCAGGCGGCGGTGACGCCGCCCAGATGCCAGAGACCGAGAACGACGACGTGCATGCTTATTTGCGGGCCTCGTAGACCCAGCGATTGGCCTCGAGCCAGCGCAGCGTGCGGATGATGCCCTGCTCGATGGTGAGCTTCGGTTTCCAGCCGGTGGCCTGGATTTTTTTCGTGTCGAGGAAGATGAACGGGTTGTCGCCGATCCAGCCGCGGTCGCCGCCGGTGTACTCGAGCTGCGGCTTCACGCCGAGCGCGGCGGCAATGTAGCCGATGCTCTGGTTGACCTCGACATACTCGGGTGTGCCGAGGTTGTAGACCTGCGTGTGGTGCTTCGCGTCCTTCGCCGTCGCCTTCCCGGTCACGTGGAGGATGGCGTCGATGCAATCCTGCACGTAGAGGTAGCTCTTGCGCTGCTTGCCGTTGCCGAGCACGCGCAGGCGGTCCGGGTGGGCGAGCAGCTGCTGGTAGAAGTCGAAGACGTGGCCGTGGGTGTAGCGCTCGCCGAGGATCGAGACGAACCGGAAGATGTACGCCTCGTCGAGCTGGCCGCCCTCGGCATAGGACGAGATCAGGCCCTCGCCGGCGGTCTTGGAAGCGGCGTAGAGCGAGGTCTGGACGGGGAAGGCGTCGGTTTCGGGCGTCGGGCGGTCGGGTGTGACGAGCGCCTCGCCATAGACGGAACCGGTCGACGAGAAGCCGATGCGGCGCACGCCGTTGGCGCGCATGGCCTCGAGGACGTTGAAGGTCGCGATGGTGTTTTGCTCGAGATCCTTCCGGGGATGCGCCCAGCCGTCCTTGATGTCGGCATTGGCGGCGAGGTGGAAGACGAAGTCCGCGCCCTGCATCGCGGCGGTCAGCGCGGGGAGGTCGAGGTTGTCGCCGCGCACCAGCTTGAAGCCCGGTTGCGCGAGCGCGCCGTCGAGGAAGCGCAGCTGGCCGGTGACGAGGTTGTCCCAGCCCGTGACGCTGACGCCGGCCGCCAGCAGGCGGTCAACGAGGTTGGAACCGATGAAGCCGGCGGCGCCGGTGACGAAGGCTTTCTGCATGATTGGTTCGGGTCAGGAAGCCAGCGGCCGCGGCCGCAGGCTGAAGCCGATGACCAGGTTGGTGGCGACCAGCGGGAGGAAGGGCAGCGGGAAGAAGCTGCGCCGCTCGATGGCGAAGTAGGGGGCGAGCTCGGCGAGGATCTCGTGCGGCACGTTGATGTGCTCGCGCTTGTAGAATTCGGCGTAATCGACGTCGAAGTGCCGGTTCCAGACGCGTTCGGCGGAGACCTTGCGCGCGGCCGAGTAGGCCAGGCTGCCCTCGGTCGGGATGACGATCAGCAGGCGGCCGCTCTGCTTGTTCACGAGGCGGTGCAACTCGCGGAGACACGCCGGCAGGTTGGGGAGGTGTTCGAGCACGTGGATGGCGAGGATGCGGTCGAAGAAACCGTCCGCAAAATCCATGCGCTGCTGGCAGTCGCCGACGACGGTTTGGACCCGCGGGAAGCGCCGGCGGATCTCGGCCGCCATGTTCTCGCGGTACTCGTTGCAGTAGTAGCCGGCCTCCTGCTCGGGGGTCAGCTTTTCGTAGACAAGGTGTTCGCCGAGGCCGGCGCCGATCTCGAGCGTCGTGCGGAAGCCGGCGGGCGAGTGGCGGACGGGGAACTGGTGGTTGAACTTCTCGATGAGCCCGTAGCGCGGGCGGCCGGCGAGCTCCTCGTGCCAGAGCTTCATGAACGCGTCGCTGCGCTTCTGCTGCGCGGGGTCCAGGGGAGGCAGGACTTTGGGCCAGGCGGGCGCGCTCATGATTCCGGGGCGCTGAAACCCTCGGCGCGGTCGACGATGTACCTGGGCCGCGCGCGCACTTCCTCATAGATGCGGCCGATGTATTCGCCGAGGATGCCGACGCTGATCAGCTGGATGCCGCCGAGGAAGGAGATGAGGATCACGAGCGTCGGGTTGCCCCAGAGGATCGTCCACCCCATGGCCTTGTAGAAAAGATAGATGGCCATCAGCAGGAACGAGCAGCCGGCGATCACGAAGCCCCCGATCGTGCTGAGCTGCAGCGCGTAGGTGGAGAAGCAGAAGATGCCGTTGAAGCCGATGCGCAGCGAACCGAGGAAGCGGTTGTAGTTCGTCTCGCCGGTGAAGCGCGGCGGGCGGTCGAACTGGATCAGGCACTGCTTGAAGCCGACGACGGCAACCATGCCGCGCAGGAAGCCGTGCGATTCCTTGAGCCGGACGAGCTCGTCGACGACCCGGCGCGACATCAGGCGGAAATCGCCGGTGTTCGGCGGGATCTTCACGTCGGCGATCTTGTTGATCACCTTGTAGCCGACGGCGGAGACGAACTTCTTGAGCCACGGCTCGCCGGTGCGCTGGCGGCGCTGGGGCAGGACGACCTCGAAGCCCTCGCGCCACTTGGCGACCATCTCGCCGATGAGCTCCGGCGGATCCTGCATGTCGACGTCCATGACGACGACCGCCGCACCGCGGGAATATTCCATGCCGGCCAGCGTGGCCATCGGCTGGCCGAAGCGGCGGGAAAACTTCAGGAGCTTGATGCGTTCGTCCGTGGCGCGGGCCGCAAGGACGACCTCCTCGGTGCGATCCGGCGACGGGTCCATCGAAAAAACGATCTCATAGTCCTCGGTGACGGCGGAGAGCACCGGCCGGATCCGGCGGAGGAATTCCGGGATGTTTTTCTCCTCGCGGTAAACGGGGACAACGATGGACAGAAGCATGGCAGCTTAATGGCAGGCGGAATTGTAAAAGCAATCTCCCGCAAAGCCCGTGACTCAGGCCAGCGACGCGCAGAACTGCAGGGAAATGACCCGGCGCATGGGGAACGAATCGTAGGGCAGCGCGCCCCGCCACAGATTGTGCGATTCGGCCGACAGGAAGTAGGTCTCGGTGTCGTCGGTGGCGCGGGCGAGCGCGGCGGCCGGCTCGTTCGCCGGGAGGCCGAAACCGGCGGACAGCAATTCCGCCGTACGCAGGTGCTTTTCCTGGCGGTGGCCCCTCAGGATGAAATCCACCGCGTGGATCGTCGGCTGGCCGGGCTTCTGGTATTTGCGGATGCCGGCGATCACGCGCGCGAGCTGGTCGTGCGGCACGTGCTCGAGGACGGAGACGGAGTAGATGCAGTCGAAGAACGCGGGCGCGAGGCCGGTGAGCGCATCCGAGAACAGCTCCCGGTGGATGTGCAACTGCGGAAAGTGCCGCCGGTAGTATTCGTATTCGGTCGGGCCGTTGTTGGCGCCGTCGTAGGGATCGACGAGCCAGACTTCGTAACCGGCGGCGGCCAGCCAGTGGGCGACGTGCGGGTCGCCGGCGCCGATTTCGAGCAGGCGGCCGCCGCGTGGGATCCGATTGACGATGGCCTTGAACGCCCAGGGGCGCTGCAGGTCCTTCAGGTCGCGGTTTTGCGTGAGCTCGGGCAGGTGCTCCACGCTGTCGCAGAAATCGCGCACCGTGCCGTGGCTGACCGGCGCGAGCGCGTAACTTTGGTAACGCGCCACCAGGCCGGCGAGACGTTGCGGGTCGAGCGGATAGGGGGCGAGGGGCATGGAAATCAGACGGGGGATGCGCGCCGGTCGCGGAGGAAACCGGCGACGCGCGCGGCGATCCCGGTCCATTGGAAATGTTCGCGGGCGAAGAGCCCGGCCTGGGTGGCCAGGCGTTCGCGGCGGAGCGGGTCGCCGGCGAGGGCGGCGATTTTTTCCGCGATTTCCAAGGCGTCGCCGCGCCGGAGGACGATGGCGTCCACGCCGTCGCGCACGAAGCGGCCCAGGTTGGCGGCGGGCAGGAGGACCGGGCGGCCAAGCGCGAAGAATTCCGGCAGCTTGCTCGGGAAACGATAGTCGTTGAAGGGGCCGGCGTGGCCGGGCTGGACGAGGACATCGGCGAGCGCGAGGGCCTCGGCGACGCCAGCCTGCGTGGCGGTCTTGCCCAGCGAAATGAAATGCCGCGCCGCCTCGTGCAGCGTGTGGTCGAGGACCGGGACGTAGTCCTCGCCGGTGCGCACGAGGAGAGCCTTGAGGCCCTTCCGGTTCAGGACGCAGGTTGCCAGGTAAAGGCTGCGCACTTCCTCCACGTTCGCGCTGTGCACGTTGCCGGGGTAAACGAGCACGGTGACATCGTCCGCGATGCCGAGGGCGCGCCGGCGCGCGTGGTCGACCGGGCGCGGGCCGAAGAAAGCCGGATTGTAGCCCGGCCAGAAAACCAGGTGCGGGTGGCCGGCGGGGGCGAACTCCAGCAGGCGGTCGATGAGCGCCGTCACGCCGGCCGACTCCGCGATGAAGCGCGGGAAGTGCAGCGGGTGCGAGAGGCGCTCGTCGACGGCGAGGCGCCGGTCGATTTCGTCGGGCGGCAGGCGGACCAGCGTGGCGTAGTCCAAGCCGAGGTTGCCGGCAGTGAGCAGTTGCTCGTTGTCCTCGAGGTGCACGCAGTACGGCACCGGCAGGCGCGCTCGTAGCGCGGTGACGAAGCGGCGGACGTTCTCGCGCGGGGTCCAGGCGAGCACGACGGTTGACGCGGGATCCGGTTGCTCGGCGGCCAGCCAGGCGTCGAGCTCGGCGAACGAGCGCGTCGCATAGTCCACCGGCCCGTGCAGCACCGCCGTCTCCGGTGCGAAGGCCGCGAAGACCGTCACGCGCACGCCCTGCGCGACCAGCGCGTTTGCCAGGCAGGCGATGTGGCCCGCGCTGTTGCAGGCAAAGCTGTAATAGGAGACGAGGACGACGTGCATGGTTCAGCGCGGGACGTAGTCCGGGCGGTTGCGCGTGAAGTTGCGGTTGTAATATGGGTCGCCCGCCTGCAGCACGGGGTTCCAGCGGTCGATCAGCAGCGCGCGGTCGACGAAGTCGTAGTCCTGTCCGCGCGAGACGCTCTCGTGGTGGTACAGTCGCGCGTGCGGCACGTAGAGATTGGCCAGGCCGCGCTCGCGGATGCGCAGGCACAGGTCGGCGTCCTGGTAGATGTGGGCGTAGGCCTCCTCCATGCCGCCGAGTTCCCGATACAGGTCGCGGCGCAGCATGAGGCAGGCGGCCGTCAGGCTGGAAACCTCGTGCGCGCAGACCAGCGAGCCGGCGTAGCCGTCGGCGGCCGGGTCCGCGCCGCGCAGCACGTGGTCGCAGGTGCCGCGCAGGCCGAGCGCCACGCCGGCATGCTGGACGGTGCCGTGGGGATAGAGGAGCAGCGGGGCGACCGCGCCCACCTGCGGCAGGGCGAGATGGGCCAGCAGGAGCTGCAGCCAGTCCGGCGTGATGACCTCGGTATCGTTGTTGAGGAAGAGCAGCACCTCGCCGCGGGCCGCCGCGGCGCCGAGGTTGTTGGCGCGGGAGAAGTTGAAGCGGCCGGGATAGTCGATGCGGCGGATGGGGTGCGCGGCGAGGGCGGCGAGGGCGGCCGGTTCGGTGGTGCCGTTGTCGACGACGATGACTTCGAAGCGCCGGTGGGTCGTGAGCCGGAAAATGCTGTCGAGGCACCGTGAGATATGCGCGGCGGCATCCTTGCTCGGGATGATGATGGAAACGAGGCGCGAGTCCTCCTGCACCGGGAAGAGCTGCACGCGATGCGGCAGGGTGGGGTGGCTCGCGGCCCGCAGCGCAATCCGGCGGCGATCGAGGTGTGCCTGCACGGCGGCGGCCTGCAGGTTGTCGACCGTGCCCTTGGCCGACGAGTCGCCGGCGATGCTGCCCGGCAGCGTGCGCCAGTGATAGAGAATCTTCGGGAGATGGACGATGCGGGCGGTCTGCTCGCCGAGGCGCAGCATGAGTTCGAAGTCCTGCACGCGGTCGAACCGGGAATCACAGCCGCCGATGCGCCGCACGAGGTCGGTGCGTGCGACGAGCAGGTGGCCGACGTACATGACGCCGAGAAAATAGACCGGCGACCAGGCGGGCTTGTGGAACGGCTGGAAGACGCGGCCATTTTCGTCGGACTTGTCCTGATCCGTGTACACGACGTCCGTTTCCGGCGCGTCCAGCAGCGCCACCGCCACTTCCGCCAGCGCATCGGCGGTCAGTTCATCGTCATGGTCGAGGAAGGCGGCATAAGAACCGCGGGCCCGCTGCAGGCCGGCGTTGGTGGCGGCGCTGATGCCCTGGTTGGCGGGTTGCAGCAGGAGGATGATGCGCGGATCGAGAGCGGCGAGGGCCTGCAGGCGGCCGCGAACGCGTGCGTCGGGCGAGCCGTCGTCGACCAGCAGCAATTCCCAGCGCGAATACGCCTGGTTGAGGACGGAGTGGACAGCCGCCTCGAGGAACGGCTCCGGTGAATTGTAGACCGGCACGATCACGGAAATCAGCGGACATTGCTCCGGCGCAAAGCGCGCGAGGCGGTCGGTCACCGGAATTTCCGGCCGGGCGCGGAGCGGCGCGTCCCAGTCGGTTTCGGCATAACTGGCGGGCGCGGCGAGCCGGCCGGTACCGTTCGGCACGGGTTCGCCGGTGCGGGTGAAAACGATGCGAACCGGTACTTCCGTGGCGGTGAGATAAGGGCGCGGATTGAAATAGAAGGCCTTGCGGCCGTCCCCCAGGCCTGCGGCGCGCAGGTCGAAGCGGAAGGCCGCGGCTTCGGCGACACCGACGCGGATGTCGCCGAGAAAAATATCAACGGACACGGCTTCGTCCGGCCGGGCCGGATCGTGCGCCCAACCGAGGATGGCCTCGGGGGAAATCTGTTCGACGTTGCCCAGCAAGGCGCCGGCGGGTGGCGCAGCCGGCGCCGGGTCGAGCCGGGCCGGCGCCACATCGAGGGCGACCGTCACGCGCAGGCGGGTGGCCGGGTTGGAATCCAACGGTGGAAGATAAAGCTGCGGGTCGTTGCCGGTGCTGCGCAGGGAAAGGCTGCGCTCGTTGGCCGCGGTAGCCGGGATTGCGTCGCCCGCCAGCACGAGAGCGGAAAGCGGATCGGCGGCGGGGGCGTCGAAAAGGGTGCGGCCGCCGGCCTCGTCATATACCACGAGGCGGCGAATGGCGGCCGAGCCCGCGACATCGAGCGGGTCGAGGCGCAGGCGGTGGATCCGCCCGGGCGCGACGTGGAAAACCAGCTCGTGAAAACCTGGGACGACCACGAGAACTTGGGAGGATGCTTCGCTCCAGCCGGCGTCGGTTTCCCAGAACAGCTGCACGCCGATCCTGGGTGCGGTGGTGGCGAAGGCGGGCCAGGCCTCGAGGGCGGCGCTGGAGTTTCCAGCTGCCCGCAATGCGGCCTTGGCTTCAGAGCACCAGCGCAGCGCATCGAGCTCCAAGCGGCGGGCGCCATGAATGCCGGCTTCCAGCACCAGTTGGCGGAGGGCGAGGAAAACGGTCCAAGCCGGTTGGTTGGGAATGCGGGCGTCGACGAACTGTCGCACCGCCGGCGGCAGGGCATCCCAATAACCGAAGCGCAGCCAGTCCTCACCGTGGAAATGGGTCAGCGCCGCATACTCGCAGTCGATGACCCGAATGCGGTCGCCGGCGGAAACGAGAATGTTGCGCGACAGGAAATCGCCGTTGGACACGCGCCTCTGCGGCGCGGCGGGAATGAGCCGCGCTTGGAGGAAAGGCAGCACGTCCTGGTTGAGGAAGACACGGTCGACCTTCGTCCACAGCGGGAGCGCGAGCAGTTCGCGGCCGAATTCCTGGAGTTCCGCCTCGGCGGCTTGGCGTGTCGAAGACTGCAGCGCGCCGGTGAAGAGGGTTTCGATTTTCTCCAGGAGCGCGATGGCGCGGCCCGCATCTTCGGCGGCGGCCTCGAGCAGCGGCACGCCGTCGACGAATTCCTGCAGTAACAAATCATGCCCTCCCTGCCGCGCGGTGCCGAGCGGAGCGACGCCGAGCCCGGGATAGGCGCGGGCGAAAAGCGCGAGGCGTGCGCGAAGGACCGAAAGATCGGGCCCGATCGACAGGAAGGCGGCGGGCACGTCGGTGCGGACGATGAACTGCTGGCGTTCGCGCGGGTTGCGCCGGTGGTTGGCGACCGGTTGCAGGGTCCAGGGCGTGGCGGGGGTGAGCGGGCTGGACCGGAAGAGCGCCTCAGCCTCGGCGAGCGACAGCGGCGACGGTTCCTGGCTCATGGGCGAGCGGACACAAAGAAGCTCGGTACGAAATGCTGGGCGATGCCATCGGCCGCGAAGCCGCGGTAGTGGGCGTTCAGGGTTTCCTGGAAGAGCGGGTCGACGGCGTTGCCATGGTAGCCGTCGTGCTCGAGCGGGATTTCCTCGTCCCGCAGCCAGGCGCCGAGGTCGCGACCGCCGTGCTCGAGTGAGACGATCTTCGTGGGCAGCTTGTAGTCCGGGAAGGCGCCGAAAAACTCGAGCCGGCCGAAACCGGCGTCGCGCAGCAGCTGCGTAAGTTCGACCAGGGAGTAGGTGAAGCTTTGCAAGGGCCGCCCGCTCTTTTCCTGCCAGCGGCGGCGGGCCAGCGGCGCGGGGAGGCACGCGATGTTGGCGACGCCGATGTGGTCGTCGGGGCAGCCGAGCAGGTACTTGAGCCCGGTGCGGTTCTCGATGCCGAGCAGCAGCATGCCGTCGCGCGCGAGCTCGCGGCGGGCCTTGCGCAGGAAGGTGCGCTGCCGTTCCTGGGGATCGGCTTCCTGCTGGTTGGCGCCGACCCATTCCAGCACGCCGATGGCGCAGATGGCGGCGAACGGCGTGCGGAAATTGGTTTCAAGGTAGTCCGCCTCCACGAAGGCCAGGTTGCCGGCGACGCCGTCCTGGCGCGCCGCGGCGCGGATGAAAGCCATGCGTTCCGCCACGGGTTCGAGCGCCACGACGTGGCGCTCGCGGGCGAGCGGGCGGGCAATCTGCCCCCAACCCGCGCCGATGTCGAGCACCGGTCCTTGCGTTGCGGGCAGCAAGGGGAAGAAACCGGTGCGGCGCGGGTCGACGATGATGCTGTGCAGCCAGGGATGTTGGGCGGCGTAGCGGGCATCCACCGCCTCGCGCCAGGGTCGGCCCTGTTCGACTTCGGTCACCAGGGACAGCAGGTCCGCCGCGGGGGTGTCGCGGAAACCGCTTTCGCGGGGCACGGCGTAGGTTTCCCCCCCGCGGAGGCTCCGCGGGGTCGAAGCGTGGTCGAATTCTATCCGGAAATCAGCAGGCACCCGGCATTGTGGGCAGACTCAGCGTTCCTTTTCAACTGTGTAGCCGTCCGGCCGCATGGTGACGGTGACATCGCCGTTGAGGCCGCTCACGAAGACCGGCACGCGGTGTTTGGCGAAATAATTCCGGTTGCGCATGCTGCGCGGGGATTCCCACAGGTTCTTGGGGGAGGGCACAAGCACGGCCTTGGCGCCGACCTTGTCGTAGAATTCGTTGGGCACGGTGCCCTCAGTGCCGTGATGCGGGGCCTTCAGCAGGTCGGCGGAGAGATCCAGGTCGGAGCCGGCCAGATAAGTGCCCAGCGGGAGATTGAGGTCGCCGGTGAACAACGCGCGGGTTTTCCCGATGAAGACCTTCAGCACGATGCTCGTGTCGTTCACATCGGTGGCGCCGATGGGAGTGTGGATGCCATCGTAACAGCACAGCACATCGATCGCGGCCGTGGAGTCGCCCGCCTTCGTTTCAAAGATGCGATCTCCCGCCTTGGGGGTGACATAGGGGATCTCCCGGCGGGCCAGTTCCGCGAGGACGAGTTCGACATCGGTTATGTCGCAGCCCCAGGGGCGCTCGCGGTTCGCAATTACCGGATGGGGCACGTTGACGAAGACTTTTTTGACCTCGATGCCTGCTTTCAGCAGCTCGAGCAGGCGACCGTAGTGGTCCGTATGAAAATGGCTGATCACCACCAAATCCAGGCGTTGAATCCGGCGGGCCTGCAGTTTGGCCAGCGCCGTGCCGGGGGCGTCGGCGCCATCGGAGGCATCCACGAGGATGTTGGCGCCGCCGGGCATCTGGAGGAGATGGCAGTCAGCCTGGGCTTCACCGGGACAGACATTGAGCATGGTCCACGTGATGGCGGGCACCGCGGCTGTTCCGGATGCAGACAATGCAACAGCGGACAGCGCCAGCGCCGCCCACAGCGAGCAGCAAAAGCGAAACATCAGGAGATAGGGATGGAGAGGTGACCGACCGAACTAGACCGGCTGCACCGTGATTTGTGCCGGACACCAAGCAAGGCCAAAAGAGCGATCGCGCGGCATGACGTCGAACCGCAGGACGTCGTAGCGCCGGTGAACGACCTCGACGTCGCCGTGGTGCAGGCGGACCCATCCAAGGGAAATAAAGTAAACTCCGGGCAAAACGTTCAGCTGCAGGGAAAACACAACCTCGACGCGGCCACCGGCGGGCACGGTGGCGGGCTGCTGGTTTTGAAAATACGTGTTGGTGCCGTAGATTTCCTGGCCGCGCACATCCTTGAGGGTGATAGCGTAGATGGGGTCGTCCACTGCCGTGGTGGCCTCGCAGGTGATGCGCACGCGCAGGAGGTCGCCGGTCAGGAAGCTGAGGCGCGGCTGCTCGCGGTCGTCCACGAGGCGCACCTGGGTGATGCGGCCGCGTTCGCCGCCGTAGGAATATTCCTTGTCCGAGATCTGCTGGTGGGCGCGCTCCTCCGCCAGGAGCTCCGTGCCCGCGGCCTGGCCGCTCAGGGTGGTGACGACATGTTCCGGGGAGGCGCGGAGCGCCGCGCCGGGCGCCGGCGCCGCGCGACCCTCCCGCAGCGCCGCCAGGTCGCCGCGGATGCCTTCGACGCCGTGCGGGCTGGTGATCAGCTTCGTGTAGATGTTGGCGACGTCGTTGGGCGTGCCCTTGAGCAACACCTGGCCGCGCTCCAGCAGGACAGCCGTGCGGCACATCCGCTTGATCGCATTGGTGTCGTGCGAGACGAGGATGATCGTGCGGCCTTCCTTGCGCATCTGGTCCAGGGTCGCGTGGCACTTGAACTGGAAACGGGCGTCGCCCACCGCGAGCGCCTCGTCGATGATGATGACATCGGCGTCCACGTGCACGCACACCGCGAAGGCGAGGCGCAGCGCCATGCCGCTGGAGTAGGTGCGGACGGGCTGGTCGATGAATTCCTCGATGCCGGAGTATTCGACGATGGAGTGGTACTTGGCGGCAATCTGCTCCTTGGACAGGCCGAGGATGGAGGCGTTGAGGTGGATGTTTTCGCGGCCGCTGAAGTCGGGGTTGAAGCCGCTGCCCAGCTCGAGCAGCGCGGCCACGCGTCCGCGGACGCGGACTTCGCCGCTGCTCGGGCGCACCGTGCCGGCGATCATCTGCAGGAGTGTGCTCTTGCCTGCGCCGTTGCGGCCGATGACGCCGAGGCACTCGCCGGCGGCGACTTCCAGGCTCATTTCGTGCACCGCGGTGAACAGGCGAGCCTTGGCCTTGTCGGCCGAACCGGTCACGAGCTGACGCAAAGGCCCGAGCAGCCGGTCGGCGGGGTTATCCCAGATGGCATAGGTCTTGGTGACGCCTTGCAGCGAAATGACCGGCTCCGGGTGGTTGTGCGGGGATGCCATGGGTGTTGCAGGGAAAGGGGCTTGTTCCTGTCGCGCCAGCCGGAAGTTCAGGGATGGGCGGTGACGGCCAGCGCGCGATTGATCGCGTCGAGGCCGGCCGGATCGAGGAGGAGGATGGGATCCTTGCCTGTGGGGGTGGTTTCGAGCGACAGTTTTTCCGCGGCAAGGTCGAGCCTGCCGATATCGCGCACGCCGCGGAGCGCGGACAAAGGGATGATCGCGCGGGTATTCTGGCCTTCGTCGACGACGCGGACACCGCGGATCATCAGGCGGCCTGTGGAATCGAACGGGTCGAAGCGCAGGCCTTGCAGCGATTTTCCGGGAAGGTCGAAGCGCAGCGTCTGCAGTCCGGGGTGCGGCTCATACGGCTGGCGGATGCTTTCGGTTTCGGTGTAGCCGTGGCCGGTATCGTAGAAAATCTGGGCGGGATAGCGCGTGTCCCCGGCGACATCGAACTCAAGCCGCAAGTTGTGGCCCGAGGCGGTTCGGGGGAGATAGCGCGCATAATGGATCGAATTCATTATGAGCCCCCGGTTGCCGACCGGGGCAAAAAGCGCGGCCAAAGCCAGCATGAATCCGATCTGCTTGGCCGCGTCCTTCCAGTTCGCGGGACGGTGAAAAGCAAAGAGCACCGCCAGCAGCAGGATGATCAGCATCATGGCCAGATAGCTGGTTGAAAGGAGGCAGCGCAGCAGGTTGCGGTGGTTCATGCCGACCGGGACAATGTCGGAATGCAGCTCGAGGCGCGCGTAGGGATCGCCGGTGCCGGGGAGGGAAGAGATTTTCCAACCATCCGGCAGCGGTTCGAGGGTGGTGCTGCCGGGCATGGCGCGAAAAAGATCGCGGGGGAAGCGACGGATTTCCTCGCCGCGCCGGTTGATGATGCGCATCTGCCCGACGGTCAGGGCACCACCCGGTGGCGGGCGCACGCCCAGCTCGATGATCGGGGCGTCGGGCAGCGGGAAGGTATAGGTGTAGGTCTGGGTTGTGGGCGAAATCGGTATCCGGATGGTGTCGATGGGGCGGTGCCCCTCCCGGGCGAGATCGTAACGAATCTGGACCTCACCGGCCACATTCGCGGCGCAGGAGATTTCGAGGTAGTTGATGTCGGTCCCGGGCTCGTTCAGCGGATACCATTCCAAGGGAATACGCTGGGGCAGCAGGCCCGCGGCGAGCGCAATCGCTCCGGCGACAATAAGGCGCGAAAGCGAAGGAGTCAGCCAGAGTGGAGCCACGCTAGATTGATCGGTGGCGGGCATGAATGTCGTCAGCCGGGGCTGGCCGAATACGGGTTGTATTCCGGCACCAGCAGCTGGAGCTGGGCCTTGATCGGCTGGCCGGTGGGCAGAATGGTGGCAATCTGGTCCAGCGCGGTTTCAACCTGTGCCAGTGGGCGCGGATTGCTCATGAACCGCATGATCTTGGGATGGGTGGTGGGAGCAATGTTTTCGGTGTTGTGATTAAGCTCCTCGAAAAGTTTTTCGCCAGGGCGCAGGCCGGTGAACTGGAGCTCGATGTCTTCGTCCGGACGCAAACCGCTCAATTCGATCAGCTGCCGGGCGAGATCGACGATTCGGACCGGCTCTCCCATGTTGAGCACGAAGATTTCGCCCCCGACGCCTTGGGTGGCACTTTGGAGGACGAGGCCGACCGCCTCGTTGACGGTCATGAAGTAGCGGGTGACGTCGGGGTGGGTGACGGTCACGGGCCCACCAGACGCGATCTGGCGCTTGAAGGTGGGGATTACGCTGCCGGATGAGCCGAGGACGTTGCCAAAACGCACCGCCATGAACTTTGTGGCCGTAGCGGAAGCAGCCTGCAGGGCTTGGAGGTAGAGTTCGGCCACGCGCTTGGTAGCCCCCATCACACTGGTCGGGTTGATCGCCTTGTCGGTGGAGATCAGGACAAAGCGTTCGGTGCCATGGCTCGCGGCGAGTCGGGCAAGATTGCGCGTGCCCAGCACGTTGTTTCGAAAGGCCTCGCCCGATTGGTATTCCATCATCGGGACATGCTTGTGGGCGGCGGCATGGAAAATCACCTGTGGACGATGCCGGGAAAAGATTTCCTGCAGGCGGGGTTCGTCCAGGAGATCGGCAACCAGCGGCAGAATTTTTGCGGTGGGCGCCGTGCGGGCAAGCTCCTGTTCGATCTGAAACAGCAGGAACTCGCTGCGCTCGAGCATGACCAGCTGGCGGGGGCCATGGAGGGCGATTTGGCGGCACAATTCGCTGCCGATGCTGCCGCCGGCGCCGGTGACGAGCACCACGCGATCGTGGATCAGGTCCCGGATGCGGTCGGTCTGCAGGTTGACGGCTTCGCGGCCGAGGAGATCTTCGATTTCCACGGCGCGGATCTGGGTGACCTTCACCTGGCCGGTCACCAGTTGTTCCAGGGAGGGGACGGTGGCAAAGCGGATCCCGGCTTCGGTTAGGAGCCTCACCACGGTGCGCAGGCGTTTGCTCGAGGCGCCGGGCATGGCGATCACGATCTCATCGAGCGGGTTTTTCTTGAGGAAAGCGGGGATCGCTTCCGGAGCCCCGTGGATCGGCACGCCGTGCAGCGTGGTTTTCCACTTGGTGCGGTCGTCGTCGAACAGCACCGCGGGTTCCATGCCCAGCGCCCGCCGGTGGGTGAGTTCGCGGATCAGTGACGCGCCCACGTTGCCGGCGCCGATGATGCCGATGCGGCGCACGGGCGTGCTGGAGGTGCCCTTTTCGAAATAGCCTTCGCGCAGGAGGCGGAACCCGGTGCGCAGGCCGCAGATGGCGACGAAGGAGATGATGAAGTCGCTCAGAATGACCGCGCGCGGCGGGGCGTAGGCGACGCCGAACCGCATCCAGACGATCAAGGCAATCAGCGCGGCGATGAGCATCGCCAGGAAGATCCGCAGGATGTCCGGCATGCCGAAATAGCTGAGAAGGCTGGCAAACTGCCGGAACGCCGCCAGTAGGAGCAGCTTCACGCCGACCAAACAAAGGGCGATCAGGGTGAAGTACTGGAGATATTCGTCGTCCGGATGGAAATCGAACCGCAGCAGATAGGCCGTCCAGAGCGAAAGCACGAGCGCCGCGGAATAGAGAAAGAGCAACCCGACGGGGCGGGCGAGTTGGTAGGATTTCATGGGTCAGCAGCGGGTTTCGACCGCAGTGGCGCCCGGAGGTGCGTGAGGTTCGAGCGGTTGGGTGCGTCCGGCCACGTGCACGAGCTCGCCGGGCGCGCCCAGCCGGCGGAGCAGGCCTTGCACGCCGCGCAGCGCGCCCGCCCGGGAAGCCGCCGACCAGACCGTCAGCCCGATCAGGGGCAGGTCGACCCACACGGACTGATGCCGGGTGTAGAAAAGGCCGAGTCGGCTCTTCCATGGGCGGATCACCTGGTTGTACCGGAGATCGGGGTTGTCGCTGCCGCGGAGAATTTCCCCTTCATCGGCAAAAACGATGGAGGCGAAATCCGTGATGCCCGGCCTGGCGTCGAACAGGTGATGCTCCTCCTCGGTGTACAGGGTAGTCACGTCGCGCATGACCTGAGGGCGGGGTCCGACCAGGCTCATGTCCCCCACCAGCACGTTCCAAAGCTGGGGCACCTCGTCGAACTTGGTCTTGCGAATGAGGCGGCCCACCCAGGTGACCCGACGGTCGTTGGCGGCGGTCGAGGCGCCGCCGATGCGATCGGCGTTGCGGACCATCGACCGGAGTTTGAACATGCGGAACGTTTGGGTTCGGTTGCGGGCGCGAGGCGCGATGTAGAAGGGGTGGTGGAAATCCTGCAGCCATACGAGCAGCATGAAAACGAGCAGGAAAGGGGAGAGTATCATCAGGCCGCTGAGCGAGACGACGATGTCGAAAGCGCGCTTGAGCATGTTCAGGCCTTCAGCAGGGCGCGGACGCGGCGGACGATTCCGGCCGCATCCATGCCGTAATGGGCGCGGAGATAGGGTTGCGCTCCCACCACGCTGGAAAAGCAACCGTCGAGCCCGATGCGCAAGAACCGGGCGGGGAAGGCCTGGGCGTCGCCGAGGGATTCCAGGATTAGTCCGGCCAGGCCGCCATGGATCGTATGCTCCTCGATGGTGACGACCGCGCGGTGCTTCGCGGCGGCGGCGACAATCGGCGCGGCGTCGAACGGCTTCAGGGTGTGGACGGAATAGATGCTGCAGCCCAGCCCGGCTTGGGCGAGCTGGTCGGCCGCGCGGGTGACCTCGGAAAGAATGCCGCCGGTCGTGACCAGCGCCACGTCCGTCCCCGCCCGCAGCAGGCGGGGGCGCCCCAGGACGAAAGGTTCGGTAACGGGGCCGGACGGCCCTTCATTGTCCTTGTCCAAGCGCAGGAAGCACGTGCCCGGGTGGGCGGCAATCGCTTTGGTGGCCTCGCCTACCTCCCACAGGCTGGTGGGCGACACCGAGGTTACGTCCGGCAGGGAGCGCATGATGGCGAGGTCCTCGGTGGCATGATGGGAAATGCCCAGCGCCCCATAGCTGAAGCCGCCGCCGATCGACACGACCTTGACGTTGGCGCCATGGTAGGCGGCGTCATTGCGGATCATTTCGAGACAGCGCAGGGTGGGGAAATTTCCAATGGAGTAGGTGAAGACGATGTGCCCCTCCAGCGCCATGCCGGTCGCCACGAGGGTCATGTTTTGTTCGGCGACGCCGGCGTTGATGAACTGCTGCGGGAAGCGCTGCCGGTAGTCGTCGAACACCTTGAAGCCCAGGTCGCCCGTGATGAGCATGATCCGGGGGTCCTGGGCCGCGAGGGCGGAAAGGGTCTGGATGAAGCGGTCGCGCATCAGGATTGGTCAAGTTCCTGCAAGGCCCGGTCGAATTCCTCGCCGCGCGCGGTGCGATAATGCCAAAGCACGCTGTGCTCCATGAAGGACACGCCCTTGCCCTTGACTGTGTGCGCAATCACCACGGTGGGACGTCCCGGGCGGGCCGCGGCCGCAGAGAAAACCTGGGCGAGCGCTGCATGGTCATGTCCGTCCACTTCGAGCACCGTCCAATTGAAGCTTTCCCACTTTTGTCGGAAAGGCTCCAAGGCGATGGTTTCGGCGACGGGTGCAAGGCTTTGGATCTTATTGTAGTCGATCACCGCCACCAGATTGTCCAGGGCGTGATGCTGGGCGAAAAGCGCGGCCTCCCAGACGGTGCCTTCGTCGCATTCCCCGTCGGACAGCAGGACGAAGACGCGCGGGTTGCGGGCGGCCAGCTTGAGCGCCTTGGCCATGCCGGTGCCCACGCCGAGGCCGTGCCCGAGGCTGCCGGTCGAAAGCTCCACGCCGGGGATTCCCTTGTGGCTGACGTGTCCCGAGAAAACCGAACCGTCCTGATAGTGTTTCTTCAGCTCCTCGGTGGGGAAATACCCGACCTCGGCGAGCGTGGCGTAGACCGCGGCGCCGGCGTGGCCCTTGCTCAGGATGAAGCGGTCGCGTTCCGGCCAGGCGGGTTGGGCGGGGTCGTGGCGCAGCGCCTGCGCGTACAGCACCGCCATGATGTCGGCGATGCTGAAAGCCGCCCCCACGTGGGAGCTGCCACCGGTGCTGGTCATATGCAGGACGTCGCGCCGGATCTTCTTGGCCAAGGCGACGGGCGAAAGGGCGGGAGCTTTCACGCTAAAGCACGGCGTAGCTGATGTAAGGGTCCCATTCCAGGCGGCGCAGGGCCAGCTTCTGGCCGGCCGTCTCTTCCAGCATGGCCAGCGTTTCGCCCGGCCATTGGGGGTTGTCCAGTTCGTCGAAGGCGATCACGGCGCCGCGCGGCATGCGGGGAAGGAAGTGGCGGAGGGCGGCCTTGGTTGGCTCGTACAGATCGCAATCGATGAACAGCAGGCTGACCAGCAGGTGGGGGTTGTCCTCGAGGAATTTCGGGGCGGTCACGGCGATGTCGCCCTTCACCAGCGACACTTTCGGAATGTGACCGAGAAAGCGATCCTGGTCATAGAGCTCGATCAGCTTCAGCAACTCGTCATACGAGCTTGCGCGCAGGTCGCCGACATGCGTCTGCGTGTGCTGGTTTTCGTCCTTGGGCGCGAGGTTGGGGAACCCGTCGAAGGTGTCGAAACCGTAGATGCGGCGCGTCAGGTTTTCCGGCTCGAGAATGGTGCTGAGTTTGGCCCACGACATCAGGCCGAACCCGCGGAAGACGCCGCATTCGACGACCGAACCCTTCGCGGGGAGGGCGAGCTTGAAGATTTCGTACATCGCCAGGAACCGCTTGAGGTGCTGACGCCGGACATACTTCGGAAATCCCTCGAGCTTGATCTCGGTGGAATCCGTGCACTGTTCGAAAAGACGGCCCAAGGCGGGGCCCACCGCCTGTTCCGTCGTCGTCTTGAATGTTTTCATCGAAAGGAGTTTCAGCGGCCGTAGAACCCGCGGATTTGCGCGCAAATGTAGTCCACCTCGGCATCGGCCAGCGCCGTATTGAGGGGCAGCAGGAAGCAGCGGGTGAAAAGCTTTTCGGTTTGGGGAAGTTTGGCGGTGAAGCCGAGGGCCGGAAATTGATGCACGGCTTTGCCTCCCCACTGGATGATGGTCTTCACGCCCTTGTTCTCAAGGTGGACCCGCAGGTCGTCCCGCCGGTCCGCCTCCAGCTCATAGTTCTGATAGATGTCGAAATGGTCGGGTGATGCATCGGGCGCGGGCGGCAGGGTGAGTTGGGGAAGGTCCCGCAGGCCCTGATGGTAACGGCTGGCGAGCTGGCGCCGGCGGGTAACTTCCTGCGGATACTGGCGCATTTTGACCGACATGATGGTCGCATGGAGGTTATCGAGCCGGGAATTGCGGCCCCACATCTCGACGGCGCCGCCATGGCCGCCGCGCCCGTGGTCGCGCAACAACCGGATCTTCGCCGCAAGGGCGTCGTCGTTGGTGACCACGATGCCGCCGTCGCCGAAACAGCCGAGTACCTTGGCCGGGTAGAAGCTGAACACCCCGGCGAGGCCGAAGGTGCCGGCGCATTTGTCTTTGAATTTCGCCCCCAACGCCTGGGAGGAATCCTCGATCACGGTAAGCTTGTGCCGCGCGGCAAGGGCCATGATCCGGTCCATGTTGGCGACGCGTCCGTTCAACTGCACCGGCATGATGGCCTTGGTGCGCGGCGTGATCAGCGCCTCGATCGAAGCCGGATCCACCAAATGATCGGGGCCGCAGTCAGCCAGCACCGGCGTGGCCCCGTTGTTGTGGATGGCAGCGATGGTGGCGACGAAGGTGTGGGAAGGGGCGATGACCTCGTCGCCCGGGCCGATGCCCGCGGCCTTGATGATCAGCTCCAGCGCATCTGTGGCGTTGGCGGTCCCAATGCCGTGTTTGGCGCCGATGAAAGAGGCGATGGCGGCCTCGAATTCCTTTACTTCGTCCTGCAAGATGAACGCTCCGCGATCCATCACATTCAGCATCGCGGAAAGAATTTGATCGCGCTGCTGGCCAAAGACATGCGGGTAACGAAAAAAGGGAATTTGCATCAGTTTATGGAGTCAAAAGTTGAGCCATGCGGGCAAGGTGCGGGCAAATCAAATCGTGATAGCCGTCAGCGGAAGGGAATCGGACGGAAACCGCTTCCGACCACCTTGAAGGCATGGTGTCGCAAGAAGGGAACCGCAGCGTCCCAGCGATCCAGCCAGCGGGCCGCGCGCTCGGCGCCGGCGAGACGCAGAACGGGAGAGAGGAAGCAGAAGATCCCGTGAAAACTAACTTGGAGTTCCGGGAAATCCACCCGGATGCGCTCCAAAGTCGCCAGCGAAGGCATGCGTTTCAGAGTCGAACGACTGCGCTGTCCCCGGCGGTAATTCACGTAGCGATTCAGCCGGTAAAAGGGATTGTGGTTGAGCGAGTCGACGAAGACGAAGGCTCCACCAGGCCGGAGGACGCGGCGTAGTTCGGCCAGGAATTTTTCCAAATCCACATAGGAAAGGCTGCCGGCGCAGGTTACTACATCGAACGAAGAGTCAGGCCAAGGCAGCGATTCGGCGTCGGTGACGGTGCCCGCGACCTGGAGGCCGGCGCGGGTCGCACGGAGACGGGCGAGTTCCACGTTGTGCGGCGCGATATCCGCCACGGTTACCTGCGCTCCGGACTGGGCGGCGACCAAGGAATGCCGCCCGGTGCCGCAGCAAAGGTCCAGCACGCGGATGCCGGGCCGGGCGAGGGCACGGATGTGGGCTTCATAGCGCAGGTAGGGACTGCGGAATTCCGGCGGCACGCTGCCGGCGCCGTCGGGTCCCAGGGCAGCAAGAGGATCCGCCGCCAGCAACGCGCTCGCCCGCTGTTCGTAGCGATCGCGTTCGATGAGCTTGTCGGGGATGCTATCCGGCATGGGGTCAGGCGTCGGGCTTGATGAGTTCGAAGGTTACCTGCCAGGCCATCAGCTGGATTCCCGGAAGCCTCAGGAAAACGGAGTCGCAGGCGTTTCCGGCGGCAAGGGCCGCCCCGAACAGGGGGGTGTTGCGGAAGGGCACCGCGCCCAAGGCGGCCAGGTGCCAGAACCGCGTTTCGCCGCGTTGGAACCATTTTTCCGCCCGGCGAATGTCCCGCATTCGGAGAATGTGCTGTGCCTCCCAAGCAGTCCGCATGTGCGGGGTCAGGTTGCGGTAAAGCTGTATGGCGGGGTTGTGGCCGAGCGCCTCGACGCCCAGCAGGCGGCCGCCCGGCCGCAGGATGCGGTGCAGTTCCGGGTAGGCGCGGTCGAGGTCCAGGTGGTGCAGCATACCGCAGCAGAGGATCACGTCGACCGAGTCGCCCGGCAGCTCGGTGGCCTCGCAATCACCCTGGACGAAACGGCACTGCTGGCCCACGCCCGCGGCCGCTGCGCTTTCCCGGGCGTTCCCGACGGAAACATCGCTGATGTCGAGGCCGATCGCCAGGCGGGCGCCTGCCTTGGCGGCCTGGATGGCGCGTACGCCATTGCCGCACGCATAGTCGAGAAAGACCTTGCCCGGCACCTGGCGCTCAAGCCAGCGATCGACCCAATCGCGGCTGCGATCGCTGACCGAGTAATACTTTTTGTTGGCATGCACATCGACCGCCTTCTGCT
>JBEHYX010000014.1:0-69374 GCA_048497945.1 Verrucomicrobiota bacterium
CTGCAGCGTGTCGTTCTTGGTGTAGTTCTGGTTCACCTCCACCTTCTCGAGCAGGTCGAGCAGCATGGCGCGGAAGGAAATGATCGCGTCGACGCCGCGCTCCTTGAGCAGCTCGACGCTCTGCGTGCGGAACGGCTCGGCGGTCGGCAGGCTGGGCAGCACGAGGATCTTGGTGAAGCCGCCGGCGGCATCGTCCTCCGCCGCGGAGGGGAAAAAGCGGCTCATGTCCTTCAGCACGTTTTCCTGCAGGAAACCGAAGATCTCCGGGCTGCTCTTGAGCATCGTCGGCGTGAACACGCCGGTGTGCCAGCCCTTCACCGCGACGACCGCCTGTTTCACGAAGGGCAGTTCGTTCGAAAACAGGAAGAAGCCCGGCTTGCGCGCGCCCCGCTGCCAGGCCGGGTTGAAGACCACGAGGTCGACTTCCTCGCCGCCGGTCTTGCGGCGCGCCTGCACCTGGTATTTGCGCGGCTGGCGGACCATGAATCCGTTCTGCTCGAAATACTCGCGGACGATGCCTTCGTCGATGGCTGACATGGGAAGGACGAATGTACTGATTTGGCCGCGTTGCGCAGCGAAATTCTCAGGCGGCGCCCAGTTCGCGCCAGACGGCTTCCACCAGGGCCAGATCGACATCCGAGCGCGTCACCGCCTCGCCGAGGCGGTTGAGCGTGATGAAGCGCAACTTGCCGGTGCGCACCTTCTTGTCGTGCTGCATCGCCTCCATGAGGGCGTCGAGTTTCAACGGGCTGACCAGCTTGGCGGGCAGGCCGTGGGCCGCGACGGTCCGCTCGACGCGGGCCACCTCGGCGGCGGGGAGCGCGCCGAGTCTGGCCGACAGGCGTGCCGCCGCGATGAGGCCGACGCCGACGGCTTCACCGTGCAGGTATTTGGCGTAGGCGGTGACCTGTTCGATCGCGTGGCCGAAGGTGTGGCCGAGATTGAGCAGCGCGCGACCGCCCTCCTTCGCGGTTTCACGCTCGTCCGCCTTCACGACGGCCGCCTTCATCTCGCAACAGCGGCGGATGACGGCCATGAGGTCCTTGCTCTCGGGCGTCAGTGGCGACTTTTCCAAGCGCACAAACAGGGCGGCGTCACCGAGCAGGCCGTATTTGATCACCTCCGCCATGCCGGCGGCGAACTCCCGTGCGGGCAGCGTGCGCAGCGCGGGCATGGGAATGAAAACGTGACTCGGGTGGTGAAAGGCCCCGACGAGATTTTTGCCGGCCGAGAGATTGATGCCGGTTTTGCCGCCGATGGAGCTGTCCACCATGGCGAGCAGCGTCGTCGGCACCTGGACGAATTCGATGCCGCGCAGGTAGCTCGCCGCGGCGAATCCACCGAGATCGCCCATCACCCCGCCCCCGAGCACCCAAAGCACGGAACCGCGATCGAGCCGCTCCGCCGCCATGAAATCCACCACCCGCTCGAAGCCGGCCACGGACTTCGTCTTTTCGCCCGCGCGCAGCTCCAACCGCGGCAAACCGGCGAGAAGATCACGCAGCGAAGAATCGATCGCCTTCCAGACCCGCTCGTCCGTCAGAAGCGCGCTCTTGCGCCCCTCCTTGGTAAGCGTGGCCAATACGGCGGAAATACCGGCCAAGGACTGATCTTGAAACTCGATCAGGTATTTTTTTGTGCTGAGTTCGACTGTCAGGGAAGTACTCACTGACTCCTTTAAATTCAGCTACTTGCGAAGGTCAAATCTTGTTCTTCGATGATTTATGAGACGAAATCTCAAATAATCTATTGACGTGAGACTGCGTCTCATACTCAGATAAAGCCTCAGATGAAACACCCGATCACCCAGAACGCCCGTATGAACGCCGACCTTCAGTTTGTGGTCGGTGCCGTCGTGTCGGTCGCGGTGCTCATTGTCTTCGTCCTCTGCCTCCACGCTTCCTGATCACTTCCCACCCGACATGCATCCTTCCGCCGAATCCTGCTCCCACCAAGAAAAGCTCAAGCCGGTCCTGACCGGCCTGCCGGCCGCGACCCTCGCGGCTTTTGCCCTGACCGGCAACCTGCAGGCGGCGGATGCCGAAAGCGGCAAGGACAAGATGGAACTGCCCAAGATGACCGTGGAGGAGCAACGCCAGGCGATGCCGGTGGCCTCGCCGAAGTTCATCGAACCGCTTCGCGACACGCCCCAGACCATCGTGGTGATCCCGCGCGAGATCTTCACGCAGCAGGGCGCCACCAACCTTTCCGAAGTCCTCCGCAACACCTCCGGCATCACCTTCGCCGCCGGCGAAGGCGGCAGCGCCGCCAGCACCGCGGGAGACTCCTTCTACATGCGCGGTTTCGACACGACGAACAACATCTTCGTCGATGGCGTGCGCGATGTCGGGGCCTACAGCCGCGACGTGTTCAACATCGAGCAGGTCGACGTGGCCAAGGGGCCGGCCGGCACCGACATCGGCCGCGGCGGCGCATCCGGCTACGTGAACATCTCGACCAAGATTCCGCGCCTCGAGAACTTCGGCACCGTCAGCGCCAACTACGGCTTCGACGACCAGAGTTCCGGCAACCGCCAGCGCGCCACCGTCGACGTCAACCAGCAGGTCGGAAATTCGCCGGTCAAGGGCACCGCCGTCCGCGTCAACGTGATGTTCCAGGACAACGACGGTGTCGGCCGCGACTATGCCAACAGCAAGGGCTGGGGCGTCGCGCCGTCGCTCGCCCTCGGCCTCGGCACGGACACGCGCGCCTACCTGAGCTACCAGCACACCAAGCAGGACAACCTGCCCGACTATGGCCTGCCCTCCGCCTTGCTCCCGGGCTACATCTCGCCGGTGCCGGTGCCGCAGGTCGATCGCAGCACCTTCTACGGGTTCACCTCCGACTTCGACAAGGTCAATGCCGACGCCGCGATGGTCCGCCTCGAGCATGATTTCAATTCCGACCTGAAGATCTCCAACCAGACCCGCTACAGCGCCAACCAGCGCGAGGCGGTCGTCACCGCCCCGGGCACCAGCAGCACCTCCTACGTGCCGGCGACCGGTCTCCTCACGCGCAGCCGCCAGGCGAACAAGCGCGACATGAGCATCCTGTCGAACCAGACAAACCTGCAGGCCTCCTTCGCCACCGGCGGGATCAAGCACAACCTCTCGGCGGGCCTCGAGTTCACCCGTGAAACCGCCTACAGCCCGACATTCGTGAGTTCCACGATGACCGCGATCCCGATCCAGAGCCCGAACCCCGATGCGATCCCAGCCGGCACCCCGACCGCCACGCCGGCCCGAAGCGGCGCGTACACCGACGTAGTGACCAAGACCGCGGCGCTCTACGCCCTCGACACGCTGCACTTCGGCGAAAAGTGGCAGGCCAACGCCAGCCTCCGCGCCGAACGCTACGACACGCACTTCTACAACCTCGTCACCACCGGCGCCCCGATCGTCGTCGATGCCGATGACAATCTCTTCAGCTGGAAAACCGGCCTGGTCTACAAGCCGGCCAAGTCGGGCAGCTTCTACGCCGCCTACGCCATCTCGCTGACCCCCCCGGGCACGGACTTCACGCTCTCGAGCGCCGCCGGCAACCAGAACAACCCGGACGTCGACCCGCAGGAATCCTCGAATCTCGAGGTGGGCACCAAGTGGGACTTCTTCCAAGGCCGCCTCTCGACGACCTTCGCGGTCTTCAAGACGGTCAACGACAAGACCGTGTTCACCGACCCGATCCTCGGGCCGATCCCGACCGGCAAGCAGAGCGTCCAGGGAGCGGAGTTCGGCATTTCCCGCCGCTTTACCGACAACTGGGTCGTACTCGGCAGCATCTCCTATCTCGAAGGTCACATCGACGCGGGCACGACCGCCGGCGGCAACACGGCCGGCGCCTCGCTGCCGCTCATCCCGAAGTGGTCCGGCAATTTCTTCACCAGCTATCGCTTCCCGGCGACCGGCATCATCCTCGGCGGCGGGGCCCAGTACTCCGACGAGGTGAAGCGCCGCGACAACAACGCGCCCAACGTCCCACGCCGCATGCCGAGCTACTGGCTCTTCAACGCCGTGGCCAGCTACCCGCTCACCAAGGCCCTCACGCTGCGCCTCAACGTGAACAACCTCTTTGACGAGGAGTACACGCAGAGCTTCAATAACAACGGCGGCCGCTTCAGCCCCGGCACCCCGCGGGCCTATCTCCTGAGCGCCGACTTCGCCTTCTGATCCCTTCATGCTCCTCGCCATCCCCAACGTCCTTTCGCCCGAGCAGGTCGCCGAAGCGCGCAAACTGCTCGAGGCTGCGGACTGGGTGGATGGCAAGGTCACGGCCGGTCACCAGGGCGCGCGTGTGAAGGACAACATGCAGCTGCCGGTCGAAAGCCCGGTGGCGCGGCAGGTCGGCGCGACGATCCTGAAGGCGCTCGGCAGCAACCCGCTCTTTATGTCCGCCGCGCTGCCGCTGCACATCCTGCCGCCGATGTTCAACCGCTACTCCGGCGGCCAGACCTTCGGCACGCACGTCGACGGGTCGGTGCGCGTCGTCCCCGGCACCAACCACCGCCTGCGCACGGACCTTTCTTGCACGCTTTTCTTCGCCGGCCCCGCCGAATACGACGGCGGCGAACTCATCATCGAGGACACCTACGGCTCGAAATCGGTGAAGCTGCCCGCCGGCCACATGATCCTCTACCCGTCCACCAGCCTGCACCAGGTCACCCCGGTGACCCGCGGCACGCGCCTCTGCTCGTTTTTCTGGCTGCAGTCCATGATCCGCGACAATGGCCAGCGTTCGATGCTCTTCGAGATGGATGTCGCGATCCAGCGCCTCGGCGCGGAGAACGCCACGCACCCGTCGGTCATCCAGCTCACCGGCGTCTACCACAACCTCCTCCGCCAGTGGGCGGAAATGTGATCCGCCACTCCCGATTTGCGCCCGCAACGTTAACCCGCATCCTGATCGCGACATGAAAACCACCACCACCGGATCCAAGGTCAAGACCGACACCGCTGTCGTCAAAGCACTCAATCTCCTCCTCGCCGACTCCTACTCGCTCATGGCCAATACGCACTACGCGCATTGGAACGTCGAGGGTCCCGGCTTTTTCTCGCTGCACAAGGCTTTCCAGGAACAGTACGAGCAGCTTTTCGAGGCGGTCGATGAGATCGCGGAGCGCGTGCGTGCCCTCGACGCCTACGCGCTCGGCGGCCTGCGCAACTTCTCCAGCGAGTCCGGCATCGAGGAACTCGACACGCCTGTTTCCGCCAAGGACTACGTCGCCAGCCTCGCCGTCGCCCACGAGAAGACGCTCGCCGATGCCGTCGCCGTGCGTGACGCCGCCGGTGCCGTGAACGATCTCGAATCCCAGGACCTCGCGATCAAGACGATCCAGTGGCATCAGAAGACGATCTGGATGCTCAAGAGCTTCCTGAAGTAATCCGCGCCTTCTCTTCCGTGCGCCGGACCAAACATCCGGCGCATTTTTTGAAACCATCATTGAGAACAGGTATCAGTTTCACGTGACCTCCCTCCCCTACACTTCTTCCGCTCCCGCCGTCGCGACCGCCGCGAGAGCCGCGGGCGTGTGCGTGTTTCACGACGGTGTCGCCACGCTCGACCTGCTGCTCGCCGAGCTCGATCCGGCCGACCATGCGCTGTTCGACGCCGCGCTCGACCTGCGCTCGCTCGCCGCGGGCAATGACGCCGCCGCCTGCGTCGCGCAGCTGTTCCGGGTACGCACGCTGCTCGACGGCCGCCACCACCTCGCCTTCTACCGCGTCCGCTGCTGGGCACGCCGCACGTTCCGCATCGAGGTTCGCGCTTATCGCGGTGCGCCCGTGCACTCGCAGAGTTTCCCGCTCGATGGCGCCCGCCTTGACGAGGTCGTTAATTCCTCGCTGGCCTGCCTCGCACGCGATGGCGAACTGCCGGCGCTGGCCCGCGTGAACTTCGTTTTCGCCCACCGCTGAGCATGTCCGCCGTGGCTACACCTCCCATCAGTCCCGAGATCCGCGGCCAGCTCCGCGAAGCGGGCGTGGCGTGGATGAACCGGGGCCACGCGCTGCTGCTGCAGGGCGACCGCCTCAGCCTCGAGGCCTCGCTCGCCGCCTACAACGAGGCGATCTCCCTCCTGCGCCATGTTTCGCTGGCGGAAAATCCCCGCGCCGCCAACAGCCTGGGCGCCGCGCTGATGAACCGCGGGCACCTGCTCCATCGCCTGCATGGCGTCAACCAGGCCACCGTCGCGCTCGCCGCCTTCGCGGAAGCTGCCGCCGTCCTGCGCGAACTGCCGGCCGACGACTACGCTTGGCCGCGGCGCAACCTCGTCGGCACGCTCGTCAACCGGGCGAACCTGCTGCTCGACCTCGGGCAGTTCGATCCCGCCGCCGGCATCGCCCGCGACGCGCTCGTCCTTGCCGTTCCCCATGAACGCACCGAGGCGGTCGACGCCGATCTCGCCTTGAAGGCCCGCCGGGCGCTTGCCGACGCGCTCGGCCAGCTGCTGGTCGCCCCTGGCGCCGACCAGGATGTCCTCGCCCGCGAGGCCAGCGACCTGGTCGACGATGCCCTGGATCTCGTGCGCCTCTGGACCGCGCGCCTGGAATTTTCCTTCGAGCCGCTGGCCCTGCGCTTTTTTCACTACGGCACGCAGCTCTACCGCCTGCACCAGCCGCATTTCCTGGCCGAGTTCATCCAGGAAAATGTCCGCCTCGACGACGCCGAGTTCCGCGCGGCCGCGCTCACCGCCGTCGACGCCGCGCTGGCCGACCGTCCGCGCGACGGCGAATTCCTCACCATCGGCGATCCCGTTTCCGAGCGACGCCGCGAAACCTGGCGGGAGCTGGCCGGGCTCCGCAGCCGCCTCGTACGATGAAAACCTTCCGCAAAATCTTCTTCTGGGCGCATCTCACGGCCGGCCTGATCGCCGGCCTCTCGATCCTGATCATGTGCTTTACCGGCACGGTGGTCGCGTTCCAGGACGAGATCGTCGCATGGTCCGAGCGCGACGCTCGCGCCGTCACGCCGGCAGGCGCCGCCCGTCTCCCGATCGCCGACCTGCAGCGCAAGCTGCGTGAGGCCCAGCCGGAATTCCGCGCTGCCACGGTGACGCTGCAGAACGACCCGAAGGCGGCGATCGCGTTCAGCGCCGGACGCGAGGGCGGCTATTATGTCAATCCCTACACCGGCGACATCCGCCAGCCCGCGTCGACCCAGGCGCGCGATCTCATGGAGCTGATGCTGCAGTGGCACCGCTTCCTCGGCCGCGGCGGCGACCAGCGTGCCATCGGCAAGGCGATCAACGGCGCATGCAACATCGCCTTCTGCTTCCTCGCGCTCAGCGGCCTCTATCTGTGGATGCCGCGCACGTGGTCGTGGCGCGGCGTGAAGGCCATCGCGTTCTTCAATTGGAAGTTCAGCGGCAAGGCCCGCGACTTCAACTGGCACAACGTCATCGGCCTGTGGAGCGCGCCCGTGCTGATCGTACTCACGCTCACCGCAATTCCGATCTCCTACCGCTGGGGTTCCAATCTCGTCTACCAGCTCGTCGGCGAGGAGCCCCCGCAACAACAGGGTCCGGGCGCCGCGCCCGCGACTCCGACGTTCGAGATCAAGCGCCCGTCACCCGACGCACGTCCGCTCGCCTACGATGCGATCGTCGCCCAGGTGCAGGAGAAATTTCCCCGCTGGGAACAGATCACCCTGCGCAGCGGCAACGCGCAGCGCGGCAGGCAGTCGCCCGGTGCAGCCCAAGCCGGCGGCACAAATGCCCGTCCACCGGGACAGGCCGAAGCGCGTCCCGAAGGCGCGCCCCGCCAACGCGAAGGAGCTGCCTCCGGCGGCGAGGCTCGCGGTGAAGGCCGCCGCGAGGGCGGCGGTCCGCGCACACCGCAGCCGCTCACCGTGACGATCCGCGAGCCGGGAGCGTGGCCGCGCACAGCGACGACGACACTCACGCTCAATCCTTTCACGGGTGAGGAATTGAAGCGCGAAGGCTTCGGCAATTTTTCCGCCGGCCGCCAGCTGCGCACGTGGACGCGCTTCCTCCACACGGGCCAGGCGCTCGGTTGGGGCGGACAATTCATCGCCGGACTCGCGTGTCTTGGCGGCTGCTTCCTCGTCTACACCGGCTTCGCGCTCAGTTGGCGGCGTTTCTTCTTCAAGAAGAAGCCCGCGACCGCTGCTCCCGTCAGTCCGTAACGCCGCGTATCGTCATGATTTTTTCCCGGCCCCTTTTTTCAATTCCTGTTGAGACTGAATCACAACCTCAACACATGCGCGTCATTCGCGCGCCGCTAAATTTTTCGTCCGCCGCCGTCTCGTTCCCTGGAGCCCCTCGTGTGGTAAAATTCAAAAAGTGTAACAGAGAGGCAGGCCCCAGGCCGGCGGCGGACGGAAAATATTTCGTATGACCAAGACCAGCCGCAACACCGCTCGCCTTCTCCGCATTACAGGCGCCCTGCTGGGCCTGTCCGCCATCACCTCGCTTTCCGGCCAGGTGTCCGCGCCCAAAGACAACGAGGTACTGGAACTCGACAAGCTGCGCATCACCAGCGACACCGACCTGATCGCCGCCCAATCCTCGGTCGGCACCAAGTCGAGCACGCCTCTGATCGAAACGCCCCAAGCCATCTCCGTTGTCACCCGGGGCGAGCTGGACCTGCGGGATGCGAAGACCATCGCCCAGGCGCTGCGCTACACCGCCGGCACCACGACGGAATTCTACGGTGAGGACCCGCGCGGCTACAATTGGGTCAAGGTGCGCGGCTTCGACACCTTCGACAGCCAGTATCTGGACGGCCTGCGTCTGTTCAACTACGAGCTGACCGAAGCGTTCGGCCTGGAGCGCGTGGAAGTGATGAAGGGCCCGAGCTCCGTACTCTACGGTCAATCGACACCCGGAGGTTTGATCAACGGGGTCAGCCGGCATCCGACTTCCACGGCCATCGGCGAACTGACCGCCGAAGTGGGCGACGGCCAGACCATCGAAACGACCCTCGACGTCGGCGGCCCGGTTTCGTCCTCCGGCAACCTGCTTTACCGCTTCACCGGGCTGTTTCACGATGCCGAGAAAGACAGCAACGGCTACCCGGTGAACGCCCAGCGCACCTACCTCGCTCCTGCGCTGACCTGGCGCGTTTCGCCGGCGACCACGCTCACGGTGCTTGGCAGTTACCTGCAGGGCGAAAGCGTGCAGGGCCCCGGCTACGCGGTTGGCGCCGACGGCAGCTTCACCGGTGTCTACTCGAACGACAAGAACTGGGATTGGGAGAACAACAAGATCTACCGCCTCGGCTACGAGTTGGAGCACCGCTTCTCCTCCAATCTGGTCTTCCGCCAGAACGCCCGTGCCTCCCACTACGACGTGGTCGACAAGTATCTCTACGCCTACGGCTACGAAGCCGACAACGTCACGCTGGATCGCGCCGCGTCGCTGTGGGCCAGCCAGTCCCGCGCCCTTGCATTCGACAACCAATTCGAATGGAAAACCTCCCGCGATCACGTGGAACAGACCATTCTGGCCGGCCTGGATTACAGCGCCAGTCTCACCGACACGCAGTATTACGAAGACGCCGGCCCGAGCCTCGATATCACCGCGCCCGATCACAACGCGCCGGTCACGCCGCCGACCACGATGTACACGGACACGCATCAGCGGAACGCCCAGACCGGCCTCTACCTGCAGGATCAGCTGAAGTTCAACTCCCGCTGGATCGCCACCTTGAGCGGACGCTACGACTGGGCTTCCGCCGCCACGACGGACCATCTCGCCGGCAACAGCCGCACGTCGCAGCAAGACGATGCGTTCTCCGGCCGCGCCGGCGTGACCTATCTCGCGGTCAGCGGCTTCGCGCCGTACGCGAGCTACTCCACGTCGTTCTATCCGAACTCCGGCACGGATTTTTCCGGCAAGCCCTTCGACCCCACCGAAGGACGGCAGTATGAAATCGGCTTCAAGTACGCGCCCAAGGCCGGCCGCGCCAGCACCACGCTCTCTTTCTACAACCTGACGCAGGTGAACGTGCTGACCTCCGATCCCGTCAACATCGGATCCTATAAAACCGCGGGCGAATGGCGCTCGCGCGGCGTCGAATTTGAGACCAAGGCCGCCTTGAGCGCCGGCTTCAACCTCCTGCTCAGCGCCTCCTACGACGACATCGAGATCACGAAGAGCAACGACGGCTACGCCGGCCATGTCCCGTACCTCACGCCGCGCTTCAACGCCTCGGTCTGGCTCGACCACACCTGGCGCAACGGCGCGCTGCGCGGCCTGACGCTCGGCGGCGGTGCGCGCTACAGCGGTTCCACCTTCGGCGACGACGCCAACACCGTGCGCAACGACGGCTACGGCGCCTTCGACCTCGCGCTGTCCTACGCGCGCGGCAAGTGGCGCTACGCCCTCAATGTCAGCAACCTTTTCGACAAGAACCAGCGGTTTTCGGACACGTTCAACTGGTACGACAATCCCACGCGCACCATCCGCGTCAGCGCGGCTTGGAAGTTCTGATCCGCCCTCTTCGCTCCCCATGCGCAAGCGCCTCTGGCAACTCCACTCCTGGCTCGGCCTCCTCGCCGGGCTGGGCCTGCTGGTGATCGGATTGTCCGGCAGCGCGCTGATGTTCCGCGACGAATTGGAGACGCTGTTCAATCGCGGGCTGGTGCGCGTGGAACCCGTCCCATCCGGGCGGCGGCCGCTCGACGTGCTGCTGGCAGACGCGCAGCGCCAGCTGCCCGGCTATGAAATCGCGGGTTGGACGGTCCAATACGATGCACCCGCCATGGCCGATGTGCTCTATGTCATCAGGCGGGGAGATGATGACTGGCTGGTCGCCACGCTCGATCCCTACACGGGCCGGCTGCTCGCCTCCCCCCGGCTCGGGACGAAAACCTTCACCGGCTGGATGCTGGAACTCCACTACACCTTCTTCGCCGACCATGTCGGCATCGCGCTCACGGGCCTGCTGGGCGCGGTACTCTGCGTCCTGGGCGTGACCGGGGTGTGGATCTACCGCGAATTCTGGAAAAACGCCTTCACGCTGCGCTGGCATCGCGGCGCGCGCATCCTTTTTTCCGACGTGCACAAGTTCGTCGGCATCACTTCCGCAGCCTTCAACCTTATCGTCGGGTTCACGGGCGCCTTCTGGAACATCAGCCACATCGTCGGACACCTGCGCGAAGGCGGCGAGCCGCCGCAGGCGAAGATCACGGAACGCCTCTACGCCTCCACGCTCTCGCTCGACGCGCTCACGCAGGATGCGGCCCGCCGCTTGCCGGGCTTCCGGGCCAATTTCATTTCCCTGCCCAGCGATCCCACCGCACCGGCCATCACACTCTATGGCGCCGTCGAGCCGCGCAGCCGCTGGAGCGAGCCTTATGGCAGCACGGTGGCCTATGATGCCAAAACGCTGGCGCATCAGGTGACCACGGACGCACGCGCGGCCGGTTTCTGGGCGCAGGTGTACGAAACCTTCACCCCGCTCCACTACGGCACCTTTGGCGGTCTGCCGGTGCGCATCCTCTGGTCCCTGGGCGGACTCACCCCCGGCATCCTCGGCGTCAGCGGGTTCCTGATCTGGCTTCGTCGCCGCAAATCCCGCGAAGCCGTGCCGGCCCTTGTGCAGCGCGTCGAACCCGCCGCCGTCACCGTGTCATGACGCACATCCTCTCCCTTTCCGAGCCACGTCGTGTGCAGACCTCTGCACCCTACCATGAACACCCGTCTCCGCTTCCTGGGCGCCCTCGCGCTCGGAACGGTCTTCACGCACGCCTCCTTGTCCGGCCAGACCGACAAAGCGTCCCTTCCTGAGAACACCGTCAAGCTCGACAACGTCGTCGTGACCGCCACGCGTACCAGCCGGCCGGTCGACATCACCCCGGGCACAATTACTTCGGTCAACCTCCTCGCAACGGAGGCCGCCAACCTGCGCGATGCGCTGGGCAACGACCCGCTGATCTCGGTTCCCTTCACCGCCTCCGGCACGGGCGTCGCCTATGGCCGCGGCGGCTTCCGCTCGGTCAACATCCGCGGCGTCGAAGGCAACCGCGTGCTCCTCCTCGTGGACGGCATCCGTCTGCCCGATGAATTCACGCTCGGCGGCTCCGAGCCGCTCGGCCGCGACTATCTCGATCCCGACTCGCTCAAGCGCGTGGAGATCCTCCAGGGCTCCGCGTCGGCCCTTTACGGCAGCGACGCCCTCGGTGGCGTCGTCGCGTTCATGACCAAGTCGCCCGAGGACTATCTCGCCGAGACCGGCCGCGCCTTCACCTCGCGCTATCGCGTCACCGCCGACTCGGTGAACGACAGCCTCACGCACTCCGTCACCGCCGCGGGCGCGCAGGGCACGCTGCAGGGCCTCGTCGTCTACACGCGCCGCGACGGCAGCGAAACCAGCAACAACGGCACCGTTAAGCCCAACCCGGAGGACTTCTCGTCCGACTCCGTGCTCGCGAAGCTCGCCTGGGCGCCGTCCAAGCCGCACCGCCTCGAGTTCACCGTCGACTACCTCACCCGCACCAACGACGCGCAGGTGGACAACAAGGAGGTCACCGCCGGGACCGCCACGACCTCCGACCTGCGCATCGTCAGCGACACCGAGCGCTTCCGTCTCAGCCTCGGCTACACCTTCAACTCCTCCGGCGCCCCGCTGTTCGACTCGCTCGACGCCCGCATCTACACGCAGGACTCCTCGCTGCGCGACGTCACGCGCGAGCTGATCAACTACAGCCCGAATTCCGCCGCCAACGGTGCGTTCCGTGACCGCCACATCGAGACCGCCTACCACAACGACACCGACGGCCTCGCCATCCATGCAGTCAAACGATTCAACGACAACCACCGCCTCGCCTACGGCGCGGAAGCCTCCGACACCGACACGTCCAAGCCGTGGATCGCCACCGTCACCAATTCCTTCGGCAACGTGCCGCAGGATTCCCCGCGCATGGCGGACACGGAGACGAAGCGCGTCGGCGCCTACCTGCAGGACGAGATCGACTGGACGCTCGCCGGCGGCCGCAAGCTCACGCTGATCCCCGGTGTCCGCGTCGACCAGTTCAAGCTCACGCCCGACAACTCGCCGCTCTACCTCGCCACCACCGCCGGTATTCGCGCGCCGTCGTTCGATGCCAACGCCGTCTCTCCGAAGCTCGGTGTGCTCGTCGGCCTCACGCCCACGCTCAATGCCTACGCGCAGTACAACCGCGGCTTCCGTTATCCGACCGCCGAGGACCTGACCGCGACCTTCACCAACGCCGCCGTGCGCTACCGCACGCTGCCGAATCCCGACCTGAAGGAAGAAACCAGCGACGCCTATGAAGTCGGCCTCAAGGGTCAGGTCACGCCGGCCTTGCACGTGCGCGTGTCGGCGTTCTACAGCACCTACGACAATTTCATCGAGCAGATCGCCTCGGCGCCGGCGCAATACCAGGACCCCGTCAACTGGCCTTCCGGCACCTACATGACGCAGAACCGCGCCGATGCCCGCATCTACGGCGGCGATGTCGCGGCCACCCTCATCCTCGACACCTTCTCGCCCAGCCTGCGCGGCTTCACTGTCAGCACCGGCCTCGGCCGCGCCCAGGGTTCCTACCGTGCCGAGGGCGGCGCCCGCACCGCGCTCGACACCATCGAGCCGTTCAAGGCGAACGTCCGCATCGCCTACGACGCCACCAACGGCCGCTGGGGCCTCAACCTCAGCGCCAACCATTCCGCCACGCGCGAGGCCGTGACGGCGACGCAGTTCTCCGTGCCGTCGTCCACCGTTCTCGATCTCGACGGTTACTGGCGCGCGAACGAGCACGTGTCGCTGCGCTTCAGCCTGCGCAACCTCACCGACGAGAAGTACTGGCGCTACGCCTCCATTCGCGGCCTCTCGTCGACCGCGCTCACCGAGCGCGAGCGCCGCACTGAACCCGGCTTCAACGCCGCCGTCAGCCTCACGCTCGCTTACTGAGCCCGCCATGTCCGAACGCCCCGCCCAGGTTGTCTGCGAAATCCTCGCCCCCAGCGCCGTCCTCGCGGAAGCGCTGGGCGGGATCGTGGGCACCTGCGCGCGGGATGCCGGGCAGCCTGTGTTGCTGAAATCCTTGCCGGACGGCGGGCGCGACACCGTGATCACGCTGCGCCTGCCCGTTGAATTCGCTTCCACCCAGCACCCGGTCTGGTGCCTCGCGTGCCAGCTCGCGTGCTTCTGCCCGCAGGCCCGGGTCAGCGTGCTGATCCTTGGCAAAAGCACCTTTCCTCCTTCCGCCGCCAGCCGCAGCGCCTGACGTCCATGACTTCCTCCCGTCTTTCCGTTTCTCCCGCCCGCCCCGCCTGCTCGCGCTGCTTCCGCACCGATGCCGAAGGCCGCATCGCGCTGCGCCGCGACTGGCCGGCCCTGTTTTCCGTCCTGCGCCACCTTCCCGCCCTGGCCCTGCAATCGCGCCATTCCTACGCGCGCCTGATTCACCTCGGCGCCACGCCGGAGATCGTCTGGGATGAATCCGGCCGCATCGGCCGCTCCGAAGACGGCAGCCTCCAGCTGCACCCCGATCTCTGGGGCACCGCGTGGGGCCATCTGGAAATCTGCGCATGCTGCGATTCGCCCGGCTTCGTTGAAATCCAGAACGCGCGCGGCGGCGACATCCTGCAGTTTTGCCCGACAATCGCGACGACCGCGGCCGATTGGGCCGCATGCCTCGAACAGCTCGTCGCTCCGGAGAGCGATGAAGCGTTGTCCAGCAGGCTTGCCGGTTTCCCCATTCTGCCGCCGGGCCTGCATCCGCTGCACGAAACCGCCGGCGTGTTGCCGGCGCTGCTCGCCGCCATGGGCCGCGAGGAAGTTCCCATGCGCTTCCTGCTGCGCACGCCCGAGGTCGCCCACCTGCGCGAATTCGTCCCCGCGCGCATCAGCGAGGAATACCCGCTGATGACCGCGACCGACGGCCGCACGACCGTCCAGCTCGGGTTGCCCGCGGTGCAAGGCCTGGCGGTCGGCCCCGATCTCAGCCTGCACCTCGCCGGGCCCGGCCAGACCCTCCTGCTCTCGCTCGCGCCCGGCAAAGCACATGGCGCCCTGTGGCGCGCGGCGCTCGGAGTCTCTTTCCCCAGCCTCCACCCGTTCCTTTCCTCCCGATGAAATCCACGCTCGCACTCTATTACGGCACCGTGACCGGCAACGCCGAGTCGCTCGCCCAGCGCGCCGAGACGCGCGCCCACGCCGAAGGCTGGCTGCCCCGCCTGCAGAATCTCTCCGAAGTGAAACCCGCAGAACTCGTCCAGGACCGGCTCGCGCTGTTCATTGTCTCGACCTGGGGCGATGGCGAGCCGCCGGCGGACGCCGCGGACTTCTGGTACGACCTGGAGAAAGCCGCACTGGATCTTTCCGGGATGCGCTACGCCGTGCTCGGCCTCGGCGACCGCGATTACCAGGATTTCAACGCCTTCGCGCGCAAGCTGGACGAGCGCCTCGCCGCGCTCGGCGCGCAGCGCCTGCACGACCGCATCGAGGCGGACCTGCGGTTCGAGGACACCTACGTCGAGTGGGAGTCGCGGGTCTTTCCGCTGCTCACCCAAGCGCAACCCGCCGCTACCACCTGATCACTTCAACCCCGCAACCCAACCGTCCATTCCCTTTCCGGCCGGAAAACGGTCCCACTCGTGTCGGTGCGCTTCCCGCGCATGTCGTGGCTCGGAAAACCACGTCAACGCAGGCGCCCGATGCGGGTGGGACTTGGACTTGGCCATCTCTCCCTTCCATGAACCCAAACACCCACCGCCTCCCCCGGCTTCTGCTCACGCTGCTCGCCTTCGCCGCCGCTTCCCTTGCCCACGCCCACTCGGTGTGGATCGAGGACACGCCCGAGAAACAGCTCGTCGTCCGCTTCGGCGAACCCGGCGAGGAGTTCGAAAGATCTCCCGGCTACCTCGACAGCCTGTCGCTGCCTGTCGCCTGGACAACCGGCGCCGAGGACAAGCCCGCGGCCTTCATCGTGGAGAAAAAGGTTGATCACTTCCTCTTCGTCGACGCCAACCCGGCGGTTCCCGCCTTCGGTGAAACGCTCTTCCCCGTCATGAAGCGTGGCAAACGTCCGGCGAGCTGGCCGCACTTCTACGTCCGCTGGCAGCCCGTCGGCGCGCCCGTCCCGGCGGCGCCTGTGCTCACACTCGACATCCTGCCGACAGCCACGCCGCATGAGTTCCGCGTCTACCTGCGCGACCAGTCCCTGCCCAACGCGACCATCGCCGTGCACAGCGGCAGCAAGGAGACCGAGCTCAAGGCCGACGGCGAAGGTCGCTTCACCCTCACAGCCACGCCCGGCCTCGTCCTGCTCACGTGCAACCACAAGGAGGCGTTGAAGGGCTTCTCCGCCGGCGTGGCCTACGAGGTCACCAGCCACAACACCGCCCTCACCTGGCGCCAGCCCTGATCCATTTTTCCCACCATGAAATCCCCGCGTTTTTCCACCGCGTATCTTCTTCCCCTCCTGCTGCTCGTTGCCGGCTGCCAGCACGCCGCCCCGGCCCCGGTCGCGGCAAAGCCGCCGGCCCCTCCGGCACAACCCGCACCCGTCGCACCGGCTCCCGCAGTTGAGGAGCCGCGCTACGTCTTCGGCTGGGGCGAACTCCCGGCCGAACTCGCCAAGCCGCGCGGCGGCTCCTCGCGCGGCGCACCCGTGACACTCGCCCCCGCCCAAGCGCTGCCGCTGGCGGCCATCGCAAACGCGTCGAAGGCGTTCGATCGCGACCGCGCCGCCATCCTCTCGCTGGCCGGCGACTACAAGGTTAGCTTCCACTTCATGGAATCCATCGGACTCTCCGCCGACTACAAGCCGGGCAGGCCCTACTTCTCGTGGGCAACGGAGCACGTGAAGGTCATCGAGGACACCGGCCGCTTCATCAGCCTGCAGCACACGCTGGTCATGTTCTTCAAGGACAAGGACGGCACGATCTCCGGGCCGGAGCTCGTGAAGCACTGGCGCCAGGACTGGACCTACGAAGACACCGACCTCTTCACGTACCGCGGCGACTCCACGTGGGCGCGCCGCCGCCTCACCGCTGCGGAAGCCGCCGGCACGTGGTCGCAGGCCGTCTACCAGGTGGATGATTCCCCGCGCTACGAGGCTTTCGGCCGGTGGGAGCACCAGGGCAATCTCACGTTCTGGACCGGTGACAACGAACTGCGCCCGCTGCCGCGCCGCGAGCACACCGTGCGCAAGGACTACTCCGTGATGGAAGGCGTGCACCGCATCGTGCTCACGCCCACCGGCTGGCTGCACGAGCAGCGCAACTGGAAGCGCGTCGCGGGCGAAGCCGGCGGCGAGCCGCGCTACCTCGCGCAGGAACTCGGCCTCGACCGCTATGAGCGCATCACCGCACCGAGCCTCGCGCAGGCGGACGCAGACTGGGCCAGGACCGGCGCCTATTGGGCCGCCGTGCGCAAAGCCTGGGCGGAGGTGCGCGCGCAGCATGAACGCTTCAGTCTCCGCAGCGAGGTCGACAAATCGAAGCTCTTCGAAGTGCACTTCGCGTACACCGAGAAACTCGAGGACGGCGCACCCTATGATCCCGCGGATGGCGAACGCCACGCGCGCGAGACGATCGCGAAGTTCCTGATCCCCTCTCAGCCGTGATTTTGTAAGGGCAACTCACCCCAGGGCGGCGTACTCCAAACCCAGTAAGCTGCTCCCGGGGAATGAACACTAGCAGCCGGAAATTGGCTTTGGTGCAGGTTATGCACAATGGATGGCATGTTCCGTTTCCGTCCATGGCTGGTGTGGACCGCGCTGGTTCTGTGCACCGGCCGCGGCTTCGCGAATGAAAGCGGCCAGCCATGGATTCGCGGCATCTACACCGGCGAGTCGCCCCGCCCGGTCGTGGTGGAGCAGGAACAGGCCTGGCAGCAGGCCAGCAACCTGGCGGAGCGCACGCCGCGGGCTTTTGTGCTCGTGGGTTCCGGGCAATCCATGCGCCCGCTCTATCAAGCGGGCACCATTCTTGTCCTGCACCAGGTCCCATACGCCCAGCTCAAGCGCGGCCAGACGGTGCTCTATCGCAACCGGGAGCGGAAGATCGTCGCCCACGTCCTGGTCGCGCGGGCCCGCGACGGCTGGAGGGTGCAGGGCCTGAACAATCCGGTCCATGACATGGAACCGATCGTGCCGGATAATCTCGTTGGCGTGGTGATCGGCGCCTACCAGCCGGTGAAATCCCGACCGCTGGTGCGCTTGGCCGGAGTGCGCTAGCGTCTTTCAAATTGAACTGCAGCCGCCTTGTGGCCTGCAGGGCGGGACAGCGATCCCGTCTACAATTTGATTCCTCGCTACGCTATTTTGAAAACGCCCGCGGCTCGGAGCTCCGTCCTGCCCGCGTAAAAAAAGACGCGGATCGATCCGCGTCTTTTCCCTAATTCCAAAAAGATGAGGGCTCGCGCGCGCACAACGGGCCAGTCAAGCGCACGCGAGCCCCTTTGGTCACCTCTCGCACCCTCTGCAGGGCACGAAAAAGCGTCCGCATAAGAGCAGACGGGCGCGCCAAGCAGACCCGCCAATATCACCTAAATTTAGGGGGCTCGCCGGGAAGGCCTCCCGAACCCCCGGATAGCCCGGGATTTCCCAGAGCGGGAAAATCACTCCAGTCCGAAGACCGCCTTCGAATAATTGGCGGCCGAGAAGGGCTGCAAATCATCCGGTTGCTCGCCCAAACCGATGAAATAAATCGGGATTTTGAGCTGCCGGTAGATGCCCACGATGGCCCCGCCGCGGCTTGTGCCGTCGAGTTTGGTCACGATCAGGCCGGTCAGGCCGAAGCTTTGGTGAAACACTTTCGCCTGCTCGATCGAATTGGCGCCGAGGCTACCGTCAACGACCAGCCAGCGGTGGTGCGGCGCGGTCGGGTCGTTCTTCTGCAGCACGCGCCGGATCTTCGCGAGCTCCTCCATCAGGTTGCCCTTGGTGTGCAGGCGCCCGGCCGTATCGACCAGCAGCCAGTCCTTGTCGCGCGACTTCGCGGCCTGCCACGCGTCGAATGCGACCGCCGCCGCATCCGCTCCGGTGTGGCTCGCCACGATGTCGAGGTTGAGCCGCGTCGCCCAGCTCTTCAGCTGCTCGACCGCCGCCGCGCGGAACGTGTCGCACGCCGCCATCAACACCGACTGGCCGTCGGCGGTGAGCTTGTGCGCGAGCTTGGCGGTCGTGGTGGTCTTGCCGGAACCGTTGACCCCGATCAGGCAGATGACGGTCGGCTTGGCGGCCGCGCGCTCCAGCCTGCCCTCGGCGCCGGCCAGCACGCGCTGCAGCACGGCGGCGCCGATCTCGGCGGCCTGCCGGCCCTGCAGCGTGGCGTCCTTTTTGTGCGCGGCCTTGATCTCGGTGAGAATCTCCGTGGTCGTCTCAACCCCGAAATCGGCGGTGTAGAGCGCTTCCTCGAGTTCTTCGAGCGAGGCGGCGTCGATCTTGCGCCCGCCGAACAGGCCCGACGTCTTCGCCGCGATGGCCGCGACGGTCTTGGTCAGGCCGTCCTTGAACTTCTTGAAGAGCGAAAGCATCGCCGGGACTCAGTCCTCGCTCGGCTTGCGCGCGTCGCGCCCGAGCTTGTCCTTCATCCGGTCGAGGATGCCGTTGATGAAGCGCTTCGAGTCCGACGTGGAGTACTGCTTGCTGAGGTCGATGGCCTCGTTGATCGAGACGACCGGCGGGATGTCCTTGCGATAAAGCATCTCGAACATCGCGAGGCGCAGGATGGCGAGGTCGATCTTGGCGACGCGGTCGAACTCCCAGTTGTGGGCGAGGCCCTTGATATGGGTGTCGATCTCCGTGACATGCTCGATGGCACCGTGGATCAGTTCCTCGGCGAACGCGTAATAGTCGCGCGGCTTTTCCAAGTGACCGAAGAAAAGCTCGAGGTCGTTGGCCACGTTGGCCGGCTGGTTCACGCTCCACGCGTAAAGGTATTGGAACGCCGCCGCCCGGCTTTCCCGGCGTTGGGTGAATTGGCTGCTCATGATTTGTCCTTTCCGCGGCGCAAGGCCGCCATTTCCAGCGCGGCGCGGGCGAACTCGCCGCCGCGGTTGATGGCCCCGGTGGTGCGGGCCTCGGCCTGCGCCGGGGTGTTGGCCACGATGACGCCGTTGATCACCGGCGTGCCCGTGGCGAGGGCGACGTCCTGAAGCGCGTGGGAAACGCTCTGGCCGACCATCTCGTGGTGGTTGGTGTCGCCGCCGATCAGCACGCCGAGCCCGATGACGACATCGTGCTGCGCGTCGCGGGCGAGCCAGAGCGCGGCCACGGGAACCTCATGGGAACCCGGCACGCGCAGCACCCTGATGCGATTCTCCTTCACGCCGGCGGCACGCAATTCCCCGAGCGCGCGCTCCAGCAGCGCGTCGACCAGGCGGTCGTTGAAGCGCGCCGCCACGATGCCGATTCCGAAGGCGGAACCGTCGATGGCGGATGGCTTGGGCGCAGAGAGGCTCATGGCAGTGGTATTGGCAGGTCGTTGCCGGGTTTCCGCAATGAGAAATCCGGTTACACCGGCACCTGCTCCACGATCTCAAGGCCATAGCCCTCGAGGCCGACCACGCGGCGCGGGGAATGTTGCAGGAGGCGGATTTTCTTCAGTCCCAATGCGGTGAGGATCTGGGCGCCGGTGCCGTAGTCGCGCAGGTTCGGGCCGGCGGCCGGCTGGCCGGAGCTGAGCAACGCCTCCTGCATGCGGCCGGTCTGCTCCATGTAGACAATGGCGCCGTGGCCGGTCGTGGCCACGCGCTGGAGGGACTCGAGCAGCGAGCGGTGGCTGCCGAGGTCCTTCGCGTGGAAGACGTCGCTCAGCAGGTTCTCCGTGTGCACGCGCACCAGCGTCGGCGAGCCGTCCAGCCGGCCCATGGTGAACGCCAGGTGGTGGCGTCCGTCGATCTTGCTGCGGAAGACATGCAGCGTGAAGTCACCGTACTCCGAGGCGAACGGGCGCTGCGCGACGCGCTCCACCAGCTGTTCGCGGCGGTGGCGGTATTCGATGAGCGCGGCGATCGAGATGAGCGGCAGATTGTGCCGGCGCTTGAACTCCGCCAGCTCCGGCACGCGGGCCATGGTGCCGTCCTCGTTCAGGATCTCGCAGATCACGGCCGCCGGGCGCAGGCCGGCGAGCGCCGCAAGATCCACGGCTGCCTCGGTGTGGCCGGCGCGCTCCAACACGCCGCCCGGACGCGAGCAAAGCGGGAAGATGTGGCCGGGCTGCACGAGTTCGTCGGAACGCGTCCCGGGATTGGCCAGCAGCTGGATGGTCCGGGCCCGGTCGAACGCACTGATGCCGGTGGTGATGCCCTCGGCCGCGTCGACGGAAACGGTGAACGCGGTACGCAGGGCCTCGCGGTTCTGCTGCACCATGGGATTGATCCCAAGACGCTTCAGTTGCGGCTCGGTCATCGGCACGCAAATCAGGCCGCGGGCGTGGCGGATCATCATGTTGACCAGCTCCGGCGTCGCCTTTTCCGCCGCCATGATCAGGTCGCCCTCGTTCTCGCGGCCCTCGTCGTCGGTCACGATCACAAGCCCGCCCGCCGCGATCGCCTGGATCGCGGTCTCAACGGAGTCAAAGGGCAGCGGGCTGGACATGGGCAAAGGGGGCGTAGCATCCCCACCCGGCCGCCCGCTGTCAAATCCCGGCTGGATCAGCCGCGGAACTGCACCACGTAGTTCTCGACCGCCTTGGCGTCATCCCCCTCGCCTTGGAGCAGGGTGAGATAGACGTTGAAGGTGTACGGCGGGAGGACCGGCCTGGCGCCGACCAGCTTGTTGCCGCTGTTGTTGAGAATCGTGCGATTGTCCCCGGGCCCACGGACATTCGGCCAGCGCGCCGCGGCACGGGTGATGTCGACCGAAGCCGGCTTCTTCTTTTTGTCGTAGAAACTCAGGACGAAGTTGTTGTTCACGACCTCGAGGCCGAGATAGGTGCCGTTAGCGCGCTTGATCTCGGTGCCCTTGATGACCCCCATGGCCTCCTCGGCCTTCTTCTTGGGATCGACCGGCTTGGCCTTCGCGTCCGGCTTCGCACCGGGCTTGGCCGCGGTGGCCGCCGGGGGCGTTGCCTGCGGGTCCGCCGGTTTCGGTGCGGGAGCCGGCTGGGCCTGCAGGGCACCGGTCAGGAGGGCAAGGCCGACGAAAGCAACGGGGAGTTTCATGCGGCTACGATAGCGGACCCGGCGAATGGCGCAAGCCCCGGGTGTCCCGGCCGGCCGCCCGGCGGGTCAATTTCGCAGGCAATTCACGCCCTTGCGGACGTCTTATTGCCGGTCGGCGCGCAACTGTTTCCAACGCGCCAGCCGTTCGGCAATCTTGGCCTCCCACCCCGCGGTTTTCGGGGTGTACAGGGACAGCGGTTTTTCGAGGTAGGCCTGCCCGCTGATGTTCTCCGGGTAGTCGTGCGAATAAAGGTAGCCCTTGCCGTGGCCGGCGCGCTTGCTGGCCTGGCCACCCTTGTCGCGCAAGGCGACCGGCACCGGTTGCACCGGCTGCTCCTTCAATACGCGATGGGCCTCACCCAGCGCGAGGGTGGCGGTGTTGCTTTTCGGCGCCGTGGCAATGTAAAGCGTGGCGTGCGCGAGCGTCAGCTCCGCCTCGGGCAGGCCGATGAAGTCGCAGGCGTGGTGCGCCGCCACGGTCAGCGGCAGGGCCTGCGGGTCGGCGAGGCCGACGTCCTCGCTCGCGAGGATGACCAGCCGCCGCGCGATGAACCGCGGGTCCTCGCCGCCGGCCAGCATCTTGGCGAGCCAGTACATCGCCGCGTCGGGATCGCTGCCGCGGCAGCTTTTGATGAACGCCGAGATCGTGTCGTAGTGCTCGTCCTCGTCGGCATCGTAGCGGATCCGCCGCTCCTGCGCGAACAGCTCGAGTTCCTTTTCGCCGATGGCCGCGCCCTCGGGCAGGCTCAGGGCGATGACTTCGAGCGCGTTCAGCGCGCGCCGCAGGTCGCCGTCGCACAGCACGGCAAGGTCCGAGAGCACCTTGTCCTCCGCCGGGTGGTGGCGCGCGCCGAGGCCGCGCTCGGTATCCGCCAGGGCCTGCCGCAGCACGCCCGCGACCACTTCCGTCGACAAAGGCTCGAGCCGGAACAAGTGGCTGCGGCTGAGCAGCGGCGGATTCACGTAGAAGCCGGGATTGTGCGTCGTGGCGCCAATGAGCCGCACCGTGCCCTCCTCCACGTCGGGCAGCAGCAGGTCCTGCTGCGACTTGTTGAAGCGGTGCAGTTCGTCGATGAACAGCAGCGTCGCCGCCTCGGGCTGGCGCCGCGCCATGGCGAGGATCTCACGCAGCTCCGCGACGTTGGACATCACGGCGTTGACGCGCACGAAGCGGCTCCCGGTCTCGCGCGCGATGACCTCCGCGAGGCTGGTCTTGCCGCAGCCGGGCGGGCCGTAGAACAGCAGGCTGCCGAACCGGTTGCTCGCGATCAGCCGGGGCAGCAGGTTGCCGGGCTTGAGAATGTGCTGCTGCCCGGCGATCTCCGCAAGCTTCCGCGGGCGCATTCGCGCCGCCAGCGGCTGATGTGTCCGCCGCAGCCCATCGGGCGAAGGCGGATGGGCCGCTGCTTCCGAAGCTCCGTGTCGCGACGGGGGAGTTTCCTCGGCGAACAGCGAGTCGGTTTCATCGGTCGATCGGGCCATGGGCGGGAAAGTGTGTGCCGCATGGCCCGAGAAACAAGTTTGAAGGCGTCGGCCTTTTGTCGTTGGCTGCCGGCGGCTGTCTACTGCGGGCGCAGGCGCCGATTTTCCGATGTCCCCGCGTGCCCTGCAGCTGCGTGCGCCACTCCTGTGGCTCCTGTTGCCCTTTGCCGCCGGCTTGGCGGCCGCCCAACGCTGGCCGCTGCCCGGCTGCGGACCGTGGCCTTTTCTCGCCACGGCGCTGCTCGCCGCCCTCCTGGCCCTGCGCCTTGCCAGCCGGCCTCGATGGTGGGCAGCCGGGCTCGCGCTTTCCGCCGGGTTCGCCGGCTATGTGCTGCTGCACGCGCGCTACCCGCACCTGCACGAATGGTCGCGGCGGCCGCCGCGCGAGGTGACCGTGGTGCTGGAGGTGCGGCGCCCCTTCCCGCCCGCCCCGTCCGCCCGCAACCTCGCCGGCCTCGCCACCATCGTGCGCAGCGGCGAAAACGACCCGGCGCTGTGGAACCGCGAGGTCTGCTACTCGGCGATTCGGCGGATCAGTGTCAACCCGCAGCGCTCGGGTCGCTATCTCGTGCAGGGCGTGCTCGAACCGCTGCCGGCCGACACGGGCGCAACCGGCTTCAACGCCTATCTCGCCAGCGCCGGCGTGCGCCACCGGCTCACCCGCGCGCGCATCCTCGGGGAAGTCCGGACGCCCGGCCGGCTGCAGCTCTGGTGCGCGCGCGGCGAAGACCGTCTCGAGGCCATCCTGGGCCGCGGCCTCGAAGAGCACCCGGCCCAGCGCTCGCTCTACCTGGCCATGCTGCTCGGGGAGAAAGCGGTGATGAGCCCGGAGCAGCAGAACGCCTTCATGCAAAGCGGCACATTCCACATTTTCTCGATCAGCGGCCTGCATGTCATGGTGATAGCGACGGCCCTGCGCCTCCTGATCGAATTCCTGCGCGTGCCGAAGCGCGCCGGTGTGGCGGTGACGATCATCCTGCTCTGGCTGTACGTGCAGATCACGGGCAACAGCTCCCCGGCCCTGCGGGCATTCCTGATGAGCGCCTTCCTGCTCGCCTCGCGGCTGTTTCGCCTGCCGGCAAACTCCCTCGCCGCGCTGGCCGGCTCGGCGTGCGTCACCCTGCTGTTCGACCCGTTGCAGTTGTTCAGCACCGGCTTCCAGATGTCGTACGCCGTCGTCGCGGCGCTCATCCTCATGGGGCGCCCGCTGGCCGAAAGCTGGCTCGCACGCTGGCGGCCGTTCCCGTTCCTGCCCAAACCCGACTGGCGCTGGCATCATCACGTCGTCCACAACGCCGGACGGAGCATCATCAGCACCCTCGCCCTGGGCTGGTCCGCCTTCCTCGCCAGCGTCCCGTCGGGCATCGGTTTCTTCGGGTTGCTGTCGCCCGGTTCACTGCTGGCCAACCTTGTGATCATCCCCCTGTCCGGTGGGGTCATCTATCTCGGTTTCTTCTCCCTCCTCGCCGGCCTGCCCGGTTTGGCGGCAGTCAGCACCGTGCCGAACCTCATCGCGGCCAGGCTCATCAGCCTGATCGAGGTCCTGCTACAGGCCGGCGTCCGCCTGCCCGGCATGTTTTTCACCGCACAATTCCGCGCCGGCGTCCTGGCGCCACTCGGGCTGCTGGCTCTGGTCGCCACGATGCTGTTCGGCGCGAGCGTGCGCTGGTCGCCACGCCGGGGCGGATACTGGCCGCCCGTCGTGCTGCTGCTCGCACTGCTGATTTTGGGCGTGAAGTTCGGCTAGGAGCGGCAATCCTGCCCGCATGAAAAGCGCCTACGAACTCGCGATGGAACGCCTGGCCAAGTCCGACCCGGCCTCGGCCCCGCTGAACGCCGAACAGAAGGCCCGGCTGGCCGAGATCGACCGCGTGTACCAGGGCCGGATCGCCGAGCGGGAGATCTTCCTCAAGCAGCAGCTCAAGGCCGCGCTCGCGGACCAGAACCTCGACGAGGCCGACAAGGTCCGCCAGCAGATCGCCGGCGAGAAGGCCCGGCTCGAGGAAGAACGCGAGGACGAGAAGGAACGCGTGCGGCGCGCAAAGCGCTAGGATCCTTGGAGGCAGGGTGCCCTCACCCTGCGATCCGGTCCGGGGTGAAGGCACCCCGGCTCCAATCTTCAACGCGCGAATTCGAACTCCGCCGACAGCGTGTGGTGGTCCGACGCGGGCGTGGGCCTGACCTTCCAGCCGACGGGCTTGAGCCCCTCGTTGTAGAAGATGTGGTCCAGCACGTAGGGCCGGCGGCGCCAGGTGACTTCCTTGGATTGCACGGTCTCGTAACCGGCGGCGGAAAACTGATTAATGAGCGATTCGTGCTTGCTGACGTTGAAATCGCCGGTGAGGAGCGTGGGCATCTTCGCCGAGGCGCGCAGCTGCTCCTCGACGAGCTGGCGCTGGATCAGGTGCACCTCGCTGCTCGATTTCAGCATGAAGAACGCCAGCAGGTGCGTGTTGAGGAGGCGCACGTCGCGCCCGTCGATGGTCGTGGTGACCCCGATCAACAGGCGGTCGGTCGGCGTCTTCTTCTCGCCGAAGAAATCGAACTCCACCGGCGGCGACGGCAGGTTCACGCAAACCTGCTCGCGCAGCGGTGTCTTGGAGAAGATCGCCAAGCCGATGCCAAAGGGCAGTTCGCGCGGGTCGGGCTTCGGGTAGCAGAAGTAGCTGTCGTAGCCCTTGAACTCCTCCTTGAGGCGCGTGTAGTGCGGCGGCGGCTGGGCCTGCTGGCCGCCGGGCAGGGTCTGCTCGACTTCCTGCAGCATGACGATGTCGGCGTCGTGGACGCGGATTTCGTCGATGGTTTTCTGGAGATTGATCGGGGCGTGATCCGGATACGCGTCATCCCACGGCTGTCCAAATTGCATGTTGAACTGCAGGATTTTGAAACGCGCGCTCATGCACTCAGTGATTCACCGCCGCCGGCTGCACCGGCGGCTGGACCTTCGCGTCGCGCGGCTGGCTGAGGGCAGCCCGCCCCACTTCGATGCGCGCGGGCATCTGCACCCGCGGGGTGATCTTTTGCACGACGACGCCGGGGAATTTCCGCGTACCGGCGCCGAGCTTGACCTGCGCGGGGCGCAGCACCACGGGCTGGAGCAACGACTGTCCCGGCTGGAACTGCGCGTTCTTCTTCCCGAGGTTCAAGGTGCCCGCCGCCAATCCGACGACGCCGGTGAGAAAAACCAGAAGGCTGATTAAGGCACGACGGGGCATAGACTACGGTGTGCCCCGCCATCGTCATTTCGGGCAAAAAACGCAGCAAGCCTATTCTGGCTCGGCCGTGCCCTCTATGACCCAATCCCTGGACTCCGGTACCTGGCGCGTAAATTCCCGCAGCGCGGCGCTAAGGTGCTCCGCATAACGGTAGTGCGCACCCATGCCCGTGCGCAGCTCGGCCTCATAGATGAACTTATCCGCATGTGTGCTATGTTCGAACGGCGTCTGGGCCCCGAGCAGCAGGGAGTAAATGTAAGCCGGTGAACCACGTTGCATGAGCTCGCGCGTCAGGGCCGCTTGTTCATCCAGCAACGGTTGATGCGCCGCGTGCGCGATCTCGGGCGGCAAGTAAAAGCCGGCCTGGATCATCGGCGTGTAGCGGTGGCCGGTGCGGTGGCGGTTGAGGTCGCGCAGCTCGGCGACCGCCATGTTGTTCCAGGCGAAGGTCACGCGCATGCGGCGCGTCGCCTTGCCCTGGTAGCCGTAGCGGTTGCCGCGGTGCTTCAGCGCCTCCGCCACCGGCTGCTCCTCGGCGAGCCACGGCGGGGCGTCGCGGTCGATCTTCACCCACACGTCGTCGGCCAGCGGCTTGGTGCTGAGGCGGGCCAGGCCGAGCTTCAGGCTTTCGGCCAGTTCCTGGCGCGCCTGTTCCTGGTAGGATTTCTCCGCGAAGCTGTGGCGCATGAGGCGCGGCGACTGCTTGAGCAGCTCGTCGCGGATGAGTTTAGCCGCCTGCTTCGCCTCGGGCAGCTCCAGCGAGTCGAGGTGCTTCACGGTCGCCGCCCACATGCGCGAGCTTTGCACGAGGCCGAGGTTGGTGCGCGTGGCCAGCGGGATGAAATAGCGGGCGCGGTCGAGCGCGTAGTTCTTGCGGAGGCGCGTGACGACGGCGGGCTTGGCGTCCTTGGGCAGGCGCACGAGCGACGGGTTGGCCAGCGCAGCCTGGTCGAGGCGCGCGTACTCGGCCTGGTAGGCGTTGAACGCCTTCGCCATCAGCGCGGTCCAGCGCAACGCAAGGTCCGCGGGAATGCCGAGTTCCTCCGGGGTCGGCAGGTTCGTCGGCGCCATCGTGATGTAGCGCGTGCTCGATTCCTGGCCGTCCGCCATCTGGGCGATCTCAAAAACCTTGTACGCGAGCCACATCGAGACGTCGTCGAGCGCGATCGCGAGGCCGCCGGTCAGGCCGCCGATCGAGGCGTGGCCGTAGTCCACGAACTTCAGGATGCGGTCGATGGACTCGTCGGGATTGGCGATGTCGACCTTCTCGAGGATCTTGCCGAGGCCCTCGTTGCTGCGCGAGTAGCGGGCGAGCACGGACGCCAGGAGTTCCGGCGTGACTTTGGGGAGGGCGGCGGCCGCGGGCGGCGGCACGATGGCGAGTCCGGTAACCTTCATGTGCGCAAAACTCGAAACGGTTTCGCGCGCGCTGGCGAAGGAAATTCGCCGGGAGCGGGCGGAATCACGGCGTGAGCCAGCTGATCAGCGGCTCCTGGTAGAAGCCGAGCACCACCGTTGCGACCGCGAGCACGGCCAGCACCGTGCTGCCGACCCGCGACGGCGCGGCCGGGAGCGGGCGGGCGGCGCGCGGTGCGCCCGGGTTGGGCGACCACGCTTCGAAGTAGGCGGCCTTGATCCAGCCGAAGTAGTAGTAGATCGACACCACGACGCCGCCGATGGCGACGGCCAGCAATGGATAGAGGCGCGCCTGGAAGGCCGTCACGAAGATCAGCAGCTTGCCCATGAAGCCGGCGAGCGGCGGGATGCCGGCCAGCGAACCGATGCCGACCGCCAGCACGGCGCCGAGCACCGGGCGCTCCTTGGCCAGCTTGTCGTAATGGTCGAGCTCCTGCACCGTGTCGTCCTCGCCCGCCATGTAGGCCATGACGCCGAAGACCGCCATCGAGGCCAGCAGGTAGGTGAAGAGATAGAACCAGACGCCGGTCACGGCCGCGGGCACCGAGAGCGAGGCGACGACGCCGATCAGCAGGTAACCGGCATGCGAGACGCCGGAAAGCCCCATGAGGCGCTTGGCGTTGCGCTGCGACAGCGCGGAGAGGTTGCCCACGATGATCGTGGCGGCCGCCAGCAGGGAGAGCGCCGGGGACAGGACGTACCCCAGCGGCGAGAAGGCCGTGTGGACCAGCGTCAGCAACACGGCGAAACCGGCCGCCTTGGACGAGACCGCGAGGAAAGCGGTCACGGGCGTCGGGGCACCCTGGTAGACATCGGGAATCCAGATCTGGAACGGGAAGGCGCCGATCTTGAAGGCCACGCCGCCCACGACCAGCAGCGCGCCGGCGACGGCGAGGAAGTTGTCGGGATTCTCCTTCAGGAAATTCTGCACCACCCCGAACTCAAACCCGGTGTGGACGACGCCCTCGATCACGACGCGGCCCACCGCGCCATAGATCAGCACGATGCCGAAGAGCATGATGGCGGAGCTGAGCGCGCCGAGCACGAGGTACTTCAGGCCGGCTTCGAGCGTCAGGGCATTGTCCCGGAAATAACTGACGAGGATGTAGAAACCGATCGTGACCGTCTCGAGCGCCACGAAGAACATCACGAAGTGGTCGCTCTGGGCCAGCAGCATGAGGGCCGCCGTCACCACCAGCACGATGTGGTAGAACTCGACCCGCGGCATGCGCGACCGCGGCAGGCAGATCGTCGCGAGGAAGCACACCAGCAGCGAGGACAACAGGAAAAACACGCGGGCGATCTGGCCGTACGGGCTCAGCCTGATCAGGCCGCCGAACAACATGTCGGAGTTGGGCGGATTGGTGAAATTCGCCACCACGCCGCCCAGCACGGCGACCAGCGCCAGCATGGCGACAAAGGGGATGAAGCGGTGCTGTTCCTTCGGCGTGACGATTTCCAGCACGAGCAGGCCCAGCGCGGCGCAACCGAGGATGAGTTCCGGTCCGATGGCCCACCATTCGTTGGTGTCGGCGAGGGTCTTGAGTAGTTCCGGGGACATGCGGGAAATCAGCGTTGGTAGGACACGGGCGCGGCCGCGGCCGGGGCCGACGCCAGGGCGTCATTCACCGGGACCGAGAGGGCCTTGGGATAAAAGCCGAAGAAGAGCAGCGCCGCCAGGAGCAGCAAGGCCGGCACGCGCTCCGACCAGGCGAGGTCCACCGGCGGGTGCTGGGCCGTGACCCGCTGCAGGGCCTCGGACGACGGGCCGAAGAAGACGCGGGCCGCGGCGCGCAGACCGTAGATGGCCGAGATGACGACGCCGGCGATCGCGACGGCGGTGAGGGCATGCGAGAAGTTCCAAAGCGCCACGAAGATCGTGAGCTCACCCCAGAAGTTGGCGAAACCCGGCAGGCCGATGCTGGCCATCGTCGCGGCGACGAAGAACGCGGCGAGCACGGGCGTCTTCTGCGCCAAGCCGCCCATCTCGGCGAGGTCGAAGGTGTGGGTGCGGTGGTGGACGCTGGTCGCGAGCAGGAAGAGGAGCGCCACCGACAGGCCGTGGGCCACCATCAGCATGACCACGCCGCCGGTGCCGATGACCGAGTAGGCGGCGATGCCGAGGAAGCAGTAGCCCATGTGCATGACGGAACTGTAGCCGAGCATCTGCTTCAGGTCGCGCTGGGCCATCGTGACGAAGCCGATGACGAGCACATTGCCGACCGCGGCGAGCAGCGCGAGCTTACCGGCCCAGTGGGCCAGGCCCAGCGGCAGGAGCGGCACGGCGATCTGGACGAGGCCGTAGAGGCCGAACTTCTTGAGCACGCCGGCGTGCAGCATGGCGGTCGAACTCGGGGCCGCGCCGTAGCCGAGCGGTGCCCAGGTGTGCAGCGGCCAAAGCGAGACCAGGATGCCGAAACCGAACATCAGGAGGCCGAACGCGTAGTTCTGCGTCGCGGCCGCGATGCCCTGCTGGGCGACCGCCGCCTTGAGCGCGATCAGGTCGAAGGTGTTCGCGCCGCTCTTCACGTAGATGGCGATCAAGCCGAGGAGCGACAGCATCGCGCCGACGGTGAGATAGATGGTCATCTTCATCGCCGCGTAGTTGCGGTCGCGACCACCCCACACGCCGACCATGATGAAGGTCGGGATCAGCGCCAGTTCGTGGAAGAAATAGAAGAAGAAGATGTCGACCGAGGCGAAGACGCCGAGCAGGCCGCCGTGCATGACGAGCAACAGCACGAGGTAGGTCTTGAGGCGCTCCGCCTGCGAGCGCAGGGCATAGAGGCCGGCGGCCAGGCCGACCACGGCGGCGAGCAGGAACATCGGCAGCGAGATGCCGTTGAGGCCGAGCTTCAGGCTGATGCCGTAGTGCGCGAGGCCGGTGTCGGTCGTGCTCAGGTACTGGTAATCGCCCGCGGCGCCGGCCGGGAATTCCTTCCAGAGCCACAGCGCGGCCAGCACCGGCACGATGAACGCGACCAGCGCCAGCTTGAGGGCAAACCGCTTGGGCAGCCCGAGCGCGATGACGGCCGCGGCCACGAGCGGCGTGGCGATGGCGAGCTGCAGAAGTTGGGGGTGGGAGAAATTCACGGCTTAGAGAAATCCGGCGGCGTAGGCCCAGAGCACGACGGCGCCGAGCAGGAACCAGTAAACGTAGACGTGCAGGCTGCCGGTGTAGAGGGCGCGCACCCCGCGTCCGACCAGGCCGACGAAACCCGCGAGGCCGCCGATGATGGCGCCGGCGAGCAGCATCTGCTCGAGGAAGTTCAATACCATGGCGAAGCGCTGCTGCACCTTCGCGACGTAGTAATTGTAGAGGTTGTCGAACGATTCCTTGAGCGCGGTGAGGAAGTTGAACAGGCCGCGGGCCTTCACTTCGAGCGTGTCCTCGGACGAGGTCTTGTAGAACAGCAGCGCGGAACCGGCGCCGATCGTCATGACCGCGAGCGAAACCAGCAGGATGGTCGTGTGGGCCGAGCCGTGGGCCTCGGGAATGAGTTCCGCCATCGAGCCGGCGAGCTTCGGGTAGAGACCGAACCCGAAGAACCAGGTGCCGCCGAAGACCGCGAGCACCGCCAAAACGATGAGCGGCAGGGTCATGACGAGGCCGCTTTCATGCGCGTGGCTGGCATCCTCGGAACGCGGCGTGCCGAGGAAGGTGATCTTCCACATGCGCACCATGTAGAACGAGGTGAGCACGGCGGTCAGGGCGAGGATCCCGAACACCGCGGTGTTCTTTTCCAGCGCGAGGTAGAGGATGGCGTCCTTGGAGAAGAAGCCCGCAAAGGCCGGCATGCCGATGATCGCCAGCACGCCGATCGTGAAGGTGACGAAGGTGACCGGCATCTTCTTCGCCAGGCCGCCCATCTTGAAGATATCCTGCTCGTGGTGGCAGCCGTGGATGACGGAGCCGGAGCCGAGGAACATGAGCGCCTTGAAGAAGGCGTGCGTCGTCAAATGGAACATCGCGGCGCCGACGCCGGCGGCGAGTACAGGGGGAATATTGAGCGTTCCATCAAGCTTCTCCATCACGGACTCTACTTTAGGAGAAATACCGCCCAACCCAAACGCCGCGACCATGTAGCCGAGCTGCGAGAGCGTCGAGTAGGCCAGCACCTTCTTGATGTCGCGCTGCACGATGGCGCAGAGCGCGGCGTAGAGCGCGGTGACCGTGCCGATCCACATGATGACGGTCAGCGCGTCGGCGACCATCAGGACGTTGATGCGGCAGAGCATGAAGATACCGGCCGCCACCATCGTGGCGGCGTGGATGAGCGCGGAGACCGGCGTCGGGCCTTCCATCGCATCCGGGAGCCACACCTGCAGCGGCATCTGGGCCGACTTGCCCATCGCACCGCAGAACAGGAGCAGCGGGATCGCGGTGCTGAACACCAGCCCGCCCTTCGCGCCGAGCGCGTTCAGCTCGCTGAAGTTCACCGTGCCGTTCGCCCAATAGCACCAGATGATGCCGAGCAGGAAGCCGAAGTCACCGACGCGGTTGACGATGAAGGCCTTCTTCGAGGCGTCCGCCGCCGACTGCTTGTGGTGATAGTGGTTGATCAGTAGCCAGGAGCTGAAACCGACCAGCTCCCAGAAGATGAAAATCATGAACAGGTTGTTCGCGAGGACGATGCCGATCATCGAGAACATGAACACCGACAGGCCGCCGAAGAACCGCGCCCGGGCCGCGTCGTCGTGCATGTAGCCGAGCGAGAACAGGTGGATCAGGAAGCCGACGAAGCCGACGATGAAGAGCATCAGCGCAGCGAGGTCATCGTACTTGATGCCGAGCGACACGGCGAAGTTGCCGAAGCGGAGCCATTCGGCGGAGGTTTCGAAACGCTCGCCGTGGACGAGCAGGATGATCGAAATCGCGGCGATGGCGGCGGCAGTCAGCGTGGAGACATAGGACGCGATCGCGCCCAGCTTGCGCAGGAACAGGGCGATCACGGTCGCCGAAGCCAGCGGCAGCAGGAGGATCAGGATGGCATGCGCGGGCATGGAATGCATGGCTCGGGCGTCAGTGTTTCAGGTGGTTCAGCTCCTCAACCTGCACCGTGTGGCGCTTGCGGAAGAGAGCGACGATGATGGCGAGGCCGACGGCGACCTCGGCGGCGGCGATCGTCAGGACGAAGAAAACGAAGACATTGCCGTCGAGCGTGCCGTTGAAGCGCGAGAACGCGACCAGCGCGAGGGTCGACGCAAGCAGCATCAGCTCGAGACACATGTAGATCACGAGCGTGTTCTTGCGCAGCAGCACACCGAAGAAACCGATGGCGAAGAGGAAGGTCGCGACCAGCAGGTACGACGGCAGGCCGAAATACTGCCCGTCGGGGAAAAGGCCGGCCATGGCGATCAGGGGAGTCATTTGGCGGCCTCCGGGTGGTCAAAGCGCTTGCTCAGGACGATCACGCCAAGCATGGCGATCAGCAGCATGAAGCCGACGACCTGCACCGGCAGGAGGTAGGTGGTGAAAAGCTGGGACGCGTAATCCTGCAGCGCGGGCACCGGCACCACATCGGGCGCATGCGGCAGCACCCCGCGGTCGACCATGGTGCAGATGCCGGTGATGAGCAGGCCGGCGCCGATGATCGCGGCGGCGATGGTCATCTTCCGGAACGGCTTCACCGCGCCGGGCGTCGTGTCGAGCAGCATGATGATGAAGAGGAACAGCGCCACCACCGCGCCCGCGTAGACCAGCAGGAGCACGAAGGCCAGCAGCGCCGCGTCGAGCAGCACGAACAGGCCGGCCATGCCCACGAGCGAGACGAGCAGGAACATCGCGGCGTTGACCGCGTTGCGGTTGATCACGACGCAGAGCGCGCAGGCGCACGTCAGGATGGAGATAATGACGAAGAGCGTGTCAGCCATGGCTCAGTGCGCTTTTGTCATCGCGAGCCCGGCAAAGCCGGGCGTGGCGATCCAGATGGATTGCTTCGTCGCTACGCTCCTCGCAATGACAGATCCGTTATTCATGGCTCAGTGCGCGTTGCCGTGCTCGGCCGCTTCCTTCTTTTTGTCCCATTTGAAATGCTTGTCGGGCAGCGTGCCGCCCAGCTCGTAGAGCTTCGCCTTGTCGTTGACCATCTCGGCGCGGGTGTAGCCGGACATGGAGAACTGGTTCTGCAGGAAGATGGCCTCCTCGGGGCAGACCTCCTGGCACAGGCCGCAGTAGATGCAGCGCAGCATGTCGATGTCGAAGGCCTTGGGACCCTTCTCGACGTGGGCGCGCGCGGGCTGGTCGGCGGGGATCTCGCCCGGCGTGATGCGGATGGCCTTCGGCGGACAGACGAACTCGCAGAGCTGGCAGGAAACGCACTTCTCGCGGCCGTTCGGGTCCATCACCAGCGTAGGCACGCCGCGGTAGCCGGCGGGGATCGCCGGGCGCTGCTCGGGATACTCCAGGGTGACCCGCGGCGCGAAGAGGTGCTTCAGCGTGACCTTCATGCCCGCCGCGATCTGCGGGAGGTAAAGGCGCTCCGAGAGCGTGAGGGGCTTGCGTTCGACGGTGTAGGCCATGGCTCTCAGGTGGTTTTCTTTTGCGGCAGGTTCATGCCGACCCAAAGGGCGGCGACGGCCGCGACGGCCAGGGCCGCCCAGGCGCCGAGGCCGAGCTTCAGGTCATGGATGGCGATGGCGGCCGCGTAGAAGATGAGGTTGCCGATCGCGAGCGGCAGCAGCTTCTGCCAGCCCAGTTTCATCACCTGGTCGTAGCGGAAGCGCGGGATTGTCCAGCGCACCCACATGAACACGAAGACCAGGAAGAGGATCTTGCCCACGAGGATGCCGATCGAGACGAGGCCGACGACGATCGGGTGCAGGAAGAAAGGCGACAGGTGGCCGAGCCAGCCGACGAGCGTCGCCAGCGGCAGGCCGGGCAGCGGGTTCCAGCCGCCGAGGAACAGCAGGCTGAACACGGCGGAGCCCATCGCCATGTGGGCGTATTCGGCGACGAAGAACAGGCCCCACTTGAGCGAGCCGTACTCGGTGTGGAAGCCGCCGACGAGGTCGGCCTCGCCCTCGGGCATGTCGAACGGCTGGCGGTTGGTCTCGGCGAAGAGCGCGATCAGGAAGATGACCGCCGAGACCGGCATGACGAAGATGAACCAGAGCGAATTCCAGTGGAGGCCGGCGCCGCTCTGGAATCCGACGACGGTGGTCAGGCTGAGCGTGCCCGCCGTGCCCGGGGCGTTGATCCACAGGAAAACCGGGATCACCGCGAGCGTCATCGAAAGCTCGTAGGAGATCAGCTGGGCCGAGGCGCGCACGCCGCCGAGGAAGGGATACTTCGAATTGGACGCCCAGCCGGCGAGGATCAGCGAGTAGACACCGAGCGAGGAGACCGCAAAGACGGACAGCAGGCCGATGTCGACGTTGGCCAACACGAGAGGAACCACGTTGCCGGCGCCGTCGAAGTAAGCGCCGAGCGGCACCGCGGCGACAGTGGTGAGGGCCGGGATCATCGCCACCACCGGGGCGAGCAGGAAGTAGAACTTGTTCACGTGGCCCGGCAGCGAGTCTTCCTTGAAGATCATCTTCGCACCGTCGGCCATGAGGTGGAACAAGCCGAGGCGCTGCAGCAGGCCGATGCCCGGCACCCATGCCAGCCAGGGCGGCAGCGCGCGGTTCGGGCCGGGGCGGTTTTGCATCCAGGCGGAAATCTTGCGCTCGGCCAGCGAGCAGGCGCCGCCGAAGGGGAAGATCGCCCCGATCACGACGAGCCCCTTGACGAGGGCCCGCACGAGCTCCGGCAGGTGATTCCAGAATTCGATCAGCGCGTTCATGCGTTGGCGGAATGTAGAGCTGGCGCTTGTCGCCATGCCTGGTTCACGGCCCGCCGGCAAGCGGCAGCCCTACATAAGACAAAAGGATTCGAGCGCGACTTCATGCGTTGGCGGCCGCGGGCACAGCGGCGGGTTTGAAGTGAAGCGTCTCGCCCTCGCAGAAGGGCAGGCCGGCCCAGGCATCGCTGCTCAGGAGCTGGCCGGCGGACGAAAGCGTGGCGTAGCTGATGCCGGCCAACGCGGGCACCTCGGCGGCGAGCGCGGTCCAGACGGCACCGAGCTCGAAGGAAACCATGCCGCCACCGGCCGCGGCGACGAGTTCGGCGAGCGTGACGAGGTCGTCGGCGACACCGGACGGGCCCGGAACGGCCTTGGCGAACTTCTGCAGGCGGAACTGCTGGTTCACAAACGTGCCGGACTTCTCGAACACGGTGAGCGCCGGGATGACCACCTTGGCGGCATCGCTCGTCGCGTTCTTGTGCGTGCCGAGATAGATGATCGAGACCTTCGCCAGCTGCGCGGCGGTCAGGCCGGCGGCGGTCAGATCCTCGCCGACGGAAACGACGGTCTTCACCTTGCCGGCATCGATGTCAGCGGCGAGGCCGGCGAGCTTCTGCGACGGCAGCGCGGAGATGAGGCCGGTGACGAGCGCGCCGCGAACGTTCGGGTTGCGGTCGGCGGAGATGAGGAGGCGGTCGCCCTGCCCCACCCGGCTGACGAGCGACGCGGAAGCCTTGGCGGCGGCAGCGAGCTTCTTGGTCAGGAATTGCTCTTCAACCGAGCTGCGACCCGAGCCGACGACGGCGACGGAGCCGGCGCGGAGCAGTTCGCCCGCGCGGGCGATGGCGGCGGAAGGCAGCGCGATCACACCCTCGATCGCGGCGGCGACCAGGCGATTGTCGGCCTTGACCTGCTTGTAGAGGATGCGGCCGGAATCGGCGAGCCACGTGTCGTTCACGGCGTCGTTGCGGCGCGGCGTGATGCGGTAGAGCACGCCCTCGCGGCTCGAGACCGTGGTGTTCACGCCGACGGAGGACTCGGTGTCGATGCTCGGCGTTTCCTTGAGGAACCAGACGCGCATCTTGAAGCGGAAGTCCGTCGAGGTCAGCGCGCCGACCGGGCAGATGTCCACCGTGTTGAGCGAGTAGTTGTTCTCGAGCTTCTTCCCCGGATAGCACGTCAGCGTGCTGTAGCTGCCGCGGTCGATGAAGCCGAGGACGTCGTCCTTCGCGATCTCCTTCGAGAAGCGGATGCAGCGGGAGCAAAGGATGCAGCGCTCGTCGTCGAGCGTCACGCGCGGCCCGAGCTCGGTGCGCTTCGGCTTCACGTTCTTCTGCTCGACAAAGCGCGAGTAGCCGCGGCCGTAGGCGGTGGAGTGCTCCTGCAGCTTGCACTCGCCGGCCTGGTCGCAGATCGGGCAGTCGAGCGGGTGGTTGATCAGCAGCATCTCCGTCACGCCCTCGCGGCAGTCCTTCACCATCGGCGTGTTCGTGCGGATGTGCAGGCCCGGGGAGGCGTTGGTGCCGCAGCCGATCTGCGGGCGCGGGATCCAGTTGATCTTCTGCTTGCCGGTCGCGGCATCCATCACCGGCGCCTTCGTCGCGGGATCGACCGCCGGCATGCCCATTTCGATGAGGCACATGCGGCAGTTGCCGACGATGGAGAGCTTCGGGTGGTAGCAGTAGTGCGGGATTTCCACGCCGACGAGCTTGGCGGCCTCGATCACGTTCGTGCCCTTCGGCACGGCGATGTCCTTGCCGTCAATGTTGACGGTCACGAGGTCGGCGGGTTTGGCAGCGGGAGCGGACATTTCAAAAACAGGGATTAACCACGAAACACACCAAATACACGAAAGGAGCCGGGGTGGTCCGAGTTGATGTAGGTTGAATTCATTTCGTGTGTTTCGTGTTTTTCGTGGTGATCAATGCATTCAGATCAGCGGCTGCGCGGGCGCGGGCTTGGTTTTCTTGGCCTCGGGGTAGGCCTTGAATTCGTCGTTGAACTTAGCGAGGAAGCTCTGGGTCGGCCAGGAGCAGGCCTCGCCGAACGCGCAGATCGTGCGACCGGGGATCTGGTCGGCCACGCCCTTGAGCAGCGCGACATCGGCCTCGCGGGCCTCGCCGTGCACCATGCGGGTGGTGATCTTCTTCATCCACAGCGAGCCCTCGCGGCACGGCGTGCACTGGCCGCAGCTCTCGTGCGAGTAGAACGCGTTGATGTTGGCGAGCGCCTCGACCATGTTGACCGAGTCGTCCATCACGATGACGCCGCCGGAGCCGCCCATCGTGCCGATCATGCCGAGCGAATCGAAATCCATCGGGACGTCCTCGACGCCCCAGTCGTAGTCGACCATCTCCGCGCCGACCTTGCGCTTGCCCTTGAAGCGTTCACCGAAGCGGAGGATCTTGGCGGAAGAACCGCCGGGGATCACGGCCTTGAACGTACGGCCCGGGAGCGGGCCGCCGCAAACCTCGTTGAGCAGCTGGCCCATCGTGATCTTGCCGGCTTCGAATTCGTAGTAGCCCGGACGCTGCACGTGGCCCGAGACGCAGAAGATGCGCGTGCCGGTGTTGTTCGGCGTGCCGATCCTCGTGTAGGCCTCGCCGCCCATGTCCACGATGTATTTCACATGGCAGAGCGTCTCGACGTTGTTCACGATCGTCGGGCACTGGTAGAGGCCGAGGACCGCGGGGAAATACGGCGGCTTGATGCGCGGGTTGGCGCGCTTGCCCTCGAGCGACTCGATCAGGCCGGTTTCCTCGCCGCAAATGTAGGCGCCGGCGCCGCGGTGGACGAAGATGTCGCAGGAGTAATTCGAACCGAGGATGTTTTTGCCGACGAGGTTGGCGTCGCGGGCTTCCTGGATCGCCTTCTCGAGGATGCGGGCGCCGTGCGGCATCTCGCCGCGAATGTAGATGTACGCCTGCTTCACGTTGTTCGCGAAACAGGAGATGATCGTGCCCTCGATCAGCTGGTGCGGATCCTGATGGATGATGTAGCGATCCTTGAAAGTGCCGGGCTCGGATTCGTCCGCATTGACGATGAGATAGATCGGCTTGCCGCTCTTGCGGTCGACCAGCGACCACTTCACGCCGCAGGGGAAACCCGCGCCGCCGCGCCCCCGCAGGCCGGACTTCTTGACCTCGTCGATCAGCTCCTCGGGCTTCCGCGCGAAGGCCTTCTTCATGATCTCGTAGCCACCGTGCTTCTGGTAGCAGGCGAGATCATTGGTGTAACCCGGCTCATCGATGTGAGCGAAAATCAGGCGGCGTTGTTGCGGGGCGGACATGGGTTAGGATTTGTCGTCGAGTACGATCTCGATGCCACCCGTCCAGCGGGAGGCAAAGTTGTAGACCATGGCGAGGAGCACGCCGAAAATGAAGCCACCGACAGCGTGGATGAAAGGCATGAAGAGCGCGGTGGCGCCCGCGAAGAGCCAGGGAATACCGAGCAGGCGCATCGTGTTGTTCAAATCCGCCGAAGTCGCCGCCAAGCCCATGGTCGCCAGCAGGACCGGCGTCACAAACAGGCCGATCACGCCGTTGATCAGCCCCAGCACGATGCCGAAGCGGATGGGCGGGACCTGGAGCAGGCGGAACTTCTTCATTTCTTCTTCGCCTCCGCGCGAATCTTGTCGCTCAGCAGCTTTACCTTGGCGGCGTCCACCTTCTCATGGAGATCGTCGTCGATCATGACGACCGGGCCGGTACCGCAGCTCGCGAGACACTCGACAAAATCAATCGTCACCTCGCCGTCGGCGGAAACCTCGCCGGTGTGACAGCCGAATTCCTTCTGGAACGCCTCGCAGGTCTTGTAGCCGCCGGTGAGCGCGCACGAGAGCGTGCGGCAGACCTTGATGTGGCGGCGGCCGATCGGGGCTTGGCGGAACATCGGGTAGAACGTGACGACCTCGTACACGTTGATCGGCGGCAGCTCGAGCTTCGCGGCGATCCACTCGATGGCTTCCTTGGAAATCCAGCCCACGTCCTCCTGGATCAGGTGCAACAGCGGCAGCGTGGCGCTGCGCTTCACCGGGTAATGGGTGATGACCTCGTCGATCTGCTTGAGCGTTTCGGGTTTCAGGTTCATCGACGGAAAATCAGCGGTCGCACTCGCCCATGACGAAGTCGAGCGAGCCCAGGATGGAGACGACGTCGGACACGAGATTGCCGACGCATAGCTTGGGAAGAATGGACAAATTGCAGAACGAGGGGCTGCGGATCTTCATGCGGTATGGGACGCCGCCGCCCTTGCTCACGATGTAGAATCCGAGCGTGCCCTTCGGCGCCTCGCCCTCGAAGTAGACCTCGCCGGCCGGCATTTGCGGGCCCTCGGTCACGATCATGAAGTTGTTGATGAGCTCCTCCATCGACGTGAGGATCTTGTCCTTCGGCGGGGCGAAAATGCGGCGCGCGTCCTTCGCGTACCAGTCGCCGCCCGGGAACTTGGCGATGCACTGCTGGATGATGCTGATCGACTGCTTCATCTCCTCGCCGCGGCAAAGATAGCGATCATAGCAATCGCCCTTGGCGCCAACCGGGACGTCGAAATTGTACTGCTCGTAGCCCCAGTACGGACGGTCCTTGCGGAGGTCGTTGGCCACGCCCGAGCCGCGCAGGTTCGGGCCGGTCAGGCCGTAGGCGATGGCGTTGGCGCGCGAGATGACGCCGACGTCGACCGTACGATCGAGGAAGATCTTGTTGCGCGAGAGCATGCCGAGGATCTCGTCGAGAATCGGCAGGAACTGCTTGGTAAAGGCGTCGACTTCCTCGAGCCAGCCCGGGGGCAGGTCGCGCGAGACACCGCCGATGCGGCTGTAGCTCGTGGTGAAGCGGGCGCCGGTGAGTTTCTCAAACAGCTTGTAGAGCTTCTCGCGCTCCTCGAAGCAGTACATGAACACCGACCACGCGCCGACATCGATGCCGAACGCGCCAAGGCCCATGAGGTGGGCGGACACGCGCGCCATTTCCGAAGTCAGGACACGGATCGCATTCACGCGGTCCGGCATCTTCAGGCCGGCAAGCTGCTCGACGGCGTGGGCGTAGATGGCGTTGTTCGCAAGCGGGGCGAGGTAATCCAACCGGTCCGTGTACGGCACGAACTGGTTGTAAGTCATGTTCTCGGCGATCTTCTCGTCGCCACGGTGCAGGTAACCGAGGATCGGGTCGGCCTTCGTCACGATCTCGCCATCGAGTTCGAACTGGATGCGCAGCACGCCGTGGGTGGACGGATGCGACGGGCCCATCGAGAGCGACATCTTTTCCGCCTCGAATTCCTTCGGGATGCTCGCGGCCTTGGAAGCCGCATCAGGGAATGAAAAATCGGTGGCCACGTTATTCAGGTTTTTCGCTCTTTTCGTTCCAGGCTTCGTCCTTGGCGCGCGGCTCGGCCTCGCTCATCGGCTCGCCCGGGGTGGCGACGAAGGGACCGCCCGCCATCGGGGCGGCGATGACGCCCTCCTTCACCTCGGCGGCGATCTCGGCGTCGGACAGCTCGGCCGGCATGCCGGCAAGCGGGAATTCCTTGCGCAGCGGGAAGAACGGATACTCGTCCCACATCAGGATGCGGCGCAGGTCGGGATGGCCGGTGAACTTGATGCCGAGCATGTCGAACGTCTCGCGCTCATGCCAGTCGGCGCCGGCCCACAGGCCCGTCGCGGTCGGCATCGCCGGCTCGCTGTCGCTCGCGCAGGCGGCGGCGACGCGCACGTAGGCGTGCTTGGTGCTGGAATAGAGATGCCAGACAACGGTGAAGCGCGGCGATTGCTCGGCGCTCCAGTCGATGCCGGTCACATCCATCAGGAAGTCGTAGCCCTGCGCGTCGCGGAGGTGCTGGAGCAGCGCCATGGCCTCGGCGGCCGGCACGTTGAAGGCCGGGCAGTCGGCGCTCGCCCGGGACGTGGCCGAGGGAAATTGCTGGCTAACGGCGTTCGTGATCTCGACGTCGGTGGTCATCGCGGAGGTGCAGGGTTAGGCGCTGAGCAGCTTCGATACCGAGCGCTCGCCCTTTACCTTGTTCTGCAGCTTCAGGAGGGCGTCCAACAGCGCCTCCGGGCGCGGCGGGCAGCCGCTGACGTAGACGTCGACAGGGATGATGCGGTCCACGCCCTGGAGGGTGGCGTAGCTGCGGTACATGCCGCCGGAACTGGCGCAGGCGCCCATGGCGATGACCCACTTCGGGGCGGCCATCTGGTCGTAGATGCGGCGGACAATCGGGGCCATCTTGTAGGTCACGGTGCCGGCCACGATCATGCAGTCGGACTGGCGCGGGGAGAAGCGCATGACCTCGGCGCCGAAGCGGGCGATGTCGTAGCGGCTCGAGGCCGTGCCCATCAGCTCGATGGCGCAGCAGGCGAGGCCCATCGGCATGGGCCACATGGAATTATTGCGCACCCAGTTGACCGCAGCATCCGCGCGGGTGACGATTACGTCGCCCTCAATCTTGCTATTATAAGTGAGCTCCGGACTGGCGGTGGCCATGTGGTAAAAATTCACCGCACCCTACCACCCCACCCCTGCCCGGCAAGGAGGATTTGTTTAGGAAATCCGCTTTGTGACGTTAAATTTTGTGCGCAGGAATTTCCGTTGACCGGGCGATTTGGTTTTCACTTCATCTAGCCCTTGGTCGGTTCACGGAGGGGTGGCTGAGTGGTTTAAAGTACCCGCTTGGAAAGCGGGCGTAGGGCAACCTACCGGGGGTTCGAATCCCCCCCCCTCCGCCACCAAGGCTTTTGCCGGGAATCCCCCGATGCCCGGATGGGAACTGTCGCGCAGCCGCGCCGTTCCATCAAGGGATGAAGACCATCCCACAAAACAAGACCGTCGCGCTGCTCGTGGCCGATGGATTCGAACAGGTCGAACTCGACGGCCCGCGCGCCGCGCTGGAAAAAGCCGGTTTCGAGACCCACATCGTCTCGCCGAACCCGCGCCGCGTGACCGGCGTGCGCCACGGCAAGGCCGCCCGCACGCTCACGGTGAACCGCACCCTCGCCCGCGCCAAACCCGGCGACTACGACGCGCTCGTCCTGCCGGGCGGCGTGTTCAATCCGGACGCGTTGCGCCAGGAACCGAAGGCCGTGAACTTCGTCCGCGCCTTCTTCAAGGCCCGCAAACCCGTCGCCGCCATCTGCCACGGCCCGCAGACGCTGATCGAGGCCGGGGTCGTGCGGGGCCGCCAGATGACCTCGTTCCCCTCGGTGAAGACCGACCTCCGCAATGCCGGCGCCAAATGGGTGAACCGCGAGGTCGTCGTCGACCGCAACCTCGTCACGAGCCGCCAGCCCGCGGACATCCCCGCGTTCAACGCCAGCATGATCGAGCTCTTCAGCCAGGCTCCGGCCAACGGGAAGGGCCGTTGAGCGTTGCCGGGCCATGTCCGTGCGCATCGGCATCTCCGGGTGGACCTACGCCCCGTGGCGCGGAACCTTCTTTCCGCGCGAGATCCGCCAGCGCGAGGAGCTGTCGTATGCGGCGAGCCAGGTGTCCTCGATCGAGATCAACGGCACGTTCTACTCGTTGCACCAGGCCTCGAGCTGGGCGTCGTGGCATGAACGCACGCCGAAGGATTTCCTTTTCTCCGTCAAGGCGCCGCGTTTCGTCACCCACGTCCATCGCCTGAAGGACGCCACCGTCCCGATCGCCAACTTCTTCGCCTCCGGTGTGCTCCGCCTGCAGGAAAAGCTCGGGCCGATCCTCTGGCAGATCCCGCCCAGCCTCGCGTACGACGCGGATGTGCTGGAGAAATTCCTCCGCCTGCTGCCGCGCGACACCGACGCCGCCATCACGCTCGGCCGGCACCACGACGGCAATGTCGACGAGCCGTGGCTGAAGTCGGACAAATCGCGCCCGCTGCGCCATGCGCTGGAGGTCAGGCACCGCTCCTTTGTGAACGCGGATTTCATCGCCACGCTCCGGCGTCATGGCGTGGCGCTGGTGATCGCGGACACCGCCGGCAAATGGCCGTTCATGGAGGATCTCACCGCGGATTTCGTGTACATCCGCCTCCATGGCGACGAGGAGCTGTACACGAGCGGCTACACCGACGCCGCGCTGCACGCCTGGGCGGCGAAAATCCGCACCTGGCGCACCGGGGGCAACCCGCGCAGCGCGAAGCTCACCGCGCCCGCGCTGCCGCCGCGCAAGGCCGGACGCGACGTGTTCGTTTATTTCGACAACGACGTGAAGGTTCGCGCGCCCTACGACGCCGTGAAGCTCGCCTATTTATTGGGCGAGGGTCCGAAGCCCGGCGAGCCGCCGCCCCTTGCCTCCATCAAGGAAAAGCCCCGCCTGCGCTGGCCGCCGCTGCCGTCCTATCGACCACGTCCGCGCAAGGCCGCGGCGCAAGCCACGCTGCCGGGACTCGAATGAGCCAAATCCGCAGCAGATACCCGGCAACCCTGCCACCCCAACCCAGTCTATACTCTTAGCATGCGTGCCATCTGGAAAGGATCCATCACCTTCGGCCTCGTGAACATCCCGATCGCGCTGCAGAACGCGAGCCGGACCGAGGAGCTGAAATTCCGCCTGCTCCGCAGCAAGGACCTGAGCCCCGTGAACTACAAACGCGTGGCCCAGGTCGACGGCAAGGAAGTCCCTTGGGACCAGATCGTGAAGGGCTACGAATACACCAAGGGCAAATTCGTCGTCCTGAAGGACGAGGACTTCAAGCGCGTGGACCTCGAGGCCACCGACACGATCGACATCGTGGACTTCGTCGACCTCGCGCAGATCAATCCCGTGTATTTTTACCGGCCCTACTACATGGAGCCGCTGAAGGGCGGGGCCAGTGCCTACCATCTCCTGCGCCGCGTCCTCGCCGAAACCAACAAGGCCGGCATTTCCAAGGTGATCATCCGCACGCGCCAGCACCTCGCGGCCGTGAAGGCCAACGGCAACCTGCTCGTGCTCGAACTCATGCGCTTCGACGACGAGCTGGTTCCTCCCGGCGCCATCCATGCGCCCGCCGAGAAGGCGCCGCGGCCGAAGGAATTGGCCATGGCGAAAACCTTGGTGAATCAGATGTCCGAGGACTGGGATCCCGCGCGCTACACCGACGACTACCGCTCGGCGCTGATGAAGCTCATCGACCGGAAGATGAAGAGCGGCGGCAAGGAACTGCCCGCCAAGGACGAATCGCCGAAGCGCGCGACCAACGTCATCGACCTCGCCACCGTGCTGCAGCAGAGCCTGCGCGACGCCACGGGCCCGAAGACCAAGCCGGCGAAAAAGAAAGCGCCCAAGGCCCGCGCGGCGTAAGCCCCCGGCATCCCGTTTCCCATGGCACGCCGGAAGACACCCGAGGTGAAGTTCACCAACCTCCAAAAGGTGTTCTTCCCCAAGACCGGCTTCACGAAGGGGCAGATGATCCAGTACTACATCGATGTCGCCCCGTACATCCTGCCCCACCTCCACAACCGCCCGATCACCCTGATCCGGCTGCCCGACGGGATCGAGGGTGAGAAGTTCTACGAAAAAAACGCCCCGGCGTTCGCGCCCGAATGGCTCGAAACCTTCGCCGTCAGCCGCCGCCACGAGCCCGGCAAGGTGAACTACATCCTGATCAACGACGCGCCGGCGCTCGCGTGGTGCGCCAACATCGCCGGCGTGGAGCTGCATCCCTTTCTCCACCGCGTGCCCAAGCTCACGCAGCCCACACACGTCGTGTTCGACCTCGATCCCGGCGAAGGCGCGGACATCCGGGCGTGCGCCAAGGTCGCCTTCCTCGTGAAGACGATCACGGACCAGCTCGGGCTGCAGATCTTTCCCAAGGTCTCCGGCTCGAAGGGACTCCAGCTTTACCTGCCGCTCAACACCGTCACCACCTATGCGGCCACCGGCGCGTTCGCAAAATCCGTGGCCGAGCTGCTCGCGCAGCAGCACCCGGACCTCGTCGTCAGCTCGATGGACAAGGCGCGCCGGCGGAAGCGCGTGCTGATCGACTGGAGCCAGAACAACGCGGCGAAGACCACGGTCGCGGTCTATTCCATGCGCGCCAAGCGCGAGGAACCGTTCATCTCGATGCCCGTGACCTGGACCGAGCTGAAAAAGACCGACACGCGGAAACTGTTCTTCAGCCCCGCCGCCGCCCTGAAGCGGCTCAGGAAATCCGGCGACCTCTTCTCGCCGGTCTTGAAACTGAAGCAGCGCCTGCCCAAGGCGTTTGCCACGCAAAAGGCGCCCGATGCACCCGCGGAGCCGCTGAAACGCTACGCCGCCAAACGCGACTTCACCCTGACCGACGAACCCGGTCCGGCCCTCGGCCGGAAGGGAACCGCCGCCACGAAAGGCCGCTTTGTGATCCAGAAGCACGCGGCTTCGCACCTGCACTACGATTTCCGGCTTGAGATGAATGGCACGCTGAAGTCATGGGCCGTGCCGAAGGGCCTCGCCACCGAGCCGGGCATCAAGCGCGCAGCCTTCGAAGTGGAGGATCACCCCGTGAACTACCTGAAGTTCGAAGGCACGATCCCGCAGGGCCAGTACGGCGGCGGCACGGTGATGGTCTGGGATATCGGCACCTACGAGTTGCTCGGCGGCGACCACGCCAAGGGCGACCTGAAGCTGATGCTCCACGGCGAAAAACTGCAGGGCGAATGGCACCTCTTCCGCATCCGCGCCGACGAGAGCAAGCCCATGTGGCTCATCGCCAAATCCGGACCGGCCGCCCGCGCCGTCTCCGCGAAACGCGAGAACGAGTCGGTCCTCAGCGGGCGAACCATGGCCCAAATCGCCGCCGGCAAGGGCGGAGCCCGCGTGTGGCAGTCCGCTAAGCGCTGACCGGGCCGGCCTCGCGCCGCACTTCCTTGGCGGGCTTGTCCCGGCGCAGGCCGAGAAACACCGGCTGCCGGAGCAGGCCGTCGTCGGTCCATTCCGCGAAGCGGATCTGCGCGACCAGGTCGGGCCGCAGCCACGTCACCTTTTTCATTTCCCCGGCGGCCATGCCCGTGCCGAAGCGGGTCTTGTGATTCATCGGCAGGTTGGCGAACGGACAGCCGGTGCGCACGCGTTTCAGGAATGTGGCATGCAGCGAACGCAGCTGCTGCCGGTTGAAACCGGTTCCCACCTTGCCCGCGTACATGAATTGACCCTGCTCGAAATAGCCCACCAGCAGCGCGCCGAAAAATTCCCGACTGCGCTGCGGCGGCGTGAAGCCGCCGATGACCATTTCCTGTTCGCCGAGCACCTTGCATTTCAGCCACGCACCGCTCCGCCGGCCGGCTTCGTAAGGCGAGCCCGGGCGCTTGGCGACGATCCCTTCCAAACCCTGCCGTCGCGCCGAGTGCAACAGGTCAGCGGGCGTGGCCTCGAAGGTCGGGGACAGTTGCACGACACGCGAACGGCCGTTGAGCAGCGCGGCGAGCATTGCCTTGCGCTCCTCGATCGGCCGGGTGCGCAAGTCACGCCCGTCTTGCTGCAAGAGATCGAAAACGTAGCAGGCAATGACCGGTCGCTGCCCGGCCGCCAGGTCACGGCCCTGCAGCAGCTGGAAACGGCTGCGCCCCTTGGCATCGAGCGCCACGATTTCCCCGTCGAGCACTGCGCTGCGGCACTTGATGCGGCCCAGCTCCGTGACGATCTCGGGGTAGTCATCCGTCATGGCTTTGCGGGTGCGCGACCAAAGTTCGGCCCGGCCGCGCCGCAACACGGCGATGGCCCGGTAACCGTCATATTTGATCTCACAGAGCCAGTGGCCGTCCGCCGGGACCTGATCCGTACCCAGCGCCTTCATGGGTTCGATGAATCCTGGCTCGAGCAACGCGGTTCCGGCGGTTTTCACGGGGAAAGGGGTCCGTTGATGGACCGTTCCACCGGCGCCACAGTTCCGCGCTGCTCCCGGCCGGAACCCGCCGGAATCGCCCCGGTCGATACCTTCCGGACGACCCGTCATAATGCCCTTGGGCTATAGCGCGGCTTCCCCATGCTGCTATAACCACTGCGTGCTTCCGATCGGCAAAACCTCCTTTCCGCTGGAATACCCCGGCGCATTCGTCCTCTGACTCCATCATGGCTCGAAAACGCATCGTGATCATCGGCGGCGGCTTCGGCGGCGTGAAGTGCGCCCGGACGCTGTGCAAGCAGCTGCGCGCCGGCGATGCCGAGATCGTGCTTTTCAACAAGGAGAACCACCTCGTGTTCAGCCCGCTGCTGGCCGACGCCGTCGGCTCGTCGCTGAACTTGCAGGACGTGGTCGTGCCGCTGCGCCAGCTGCTGCCGGGCGTGCAGTGCCGCACCGAGGAGATTTCCCACATCGACCTCGGCGCCAACCGCGTCGACTTCGGCAGCGAGGACGGCCCGCGCCACCTGCACTACGACCATCTCGTCATCGCCGGCGGCAACGTCTCCAACCTGAACGTCGTGCCCGGCATGGCCGACCATGCGTTCCCGCTGAAAACCGTCGGTGACGCGGCCGTGCTGCGCACGCATGTCCTCGAGGAACTCGAGAAGGCCGAGGTGTGCGAGGACGCGGCGCGCCGGCGCTGGCACCTCTCGTTCATTGTCGTGGGCGGCGGCTACAGCGGCGTCGAAATCGCGGGCGAGATCAACGATCTCGTCCGCAGCAGCCGGAAATTCTATACGAACATCCGCGCGGAGGACATCTCGGTCACGCTGATCCATTCGCGCGACCAGCTCCTCCCCGAGATCAGCCCGTCGCTGCGCGAGTTCGCCGCGGCGGAAATGATGAAGGCCGGCGTGAACCTGCGCCTCAACGCCCGCGTGCAGCTTGCCACCGGCGAGGGCGTCGGCCTCAAGGACGGCTTTATCTCCGGCGGCACGATCGTGTGCACCATCGGCAGCACGACGGCGCCCGTCATCGAACGCCTCGACACGCTCAAGGAGAAGGGCCGCATCCTCACCGAGCCCGACATGCGCCTGCACGGCCGGCCCAACGCCTGGGCGATCGGCGACTGTGCGAGCATTCTCAACGCGCAGGACGGCCAGCCTTCGCCTTCCACCGGCCAGTTTGCCGAGCGCCAGGGCCGCCAGTGCGCGCAGAACATCCTGCGCGTGATGCATGGCGAGCCGACCGAGCCTTTCTCGTTCCGGGTGCTTGGCCAGCTCTGCTCGATCGGCGGGCACAGCGCCGTCGCGGAGATGTTCGGCCTGAAGCTCTCCGGCTTCCTCGCGTGGTTCACCTGGCGCGGCGTGTACCTGTTCAAGCTGCCCGCGTGGTCGCGCCGCATCCAGGTCGGTTTCGACTGGGCGTGGCTGCTGCTGTTTCCGCGCGACCTCAGCCACATCAAGACGAACGTCACCGACCGCGTGACGCATGCGCACTACGAACCGGGCGATTACATCATCCGGCAGGGCGAACCGGCCTCCAGTTTCTACGTGATCGAGAAGGGCGAGGTCGAAGTCGTGCGCAGTTCGCCCGAAAAGCCCGACGGCGAGGTCATCGCCACGCTGGGCACCGGCAATTTCTTCGGCGAACAGGCGCTGCTCGGCAACCGGCCCCGCGCCGCCTCCGTCCGCGCCCGCACGCCGGCCGAGATCGTCGTGCTCGGCCGCAACGTCTTCACCACCATTTCCGAATCGCTGGCGCCGCTGAAGATGGCGCTGACCCAGGCCCTCAACCGCCGCTCGACCGCCTTCTGGGTGCAGCGGCCCGAGGCGACCCGGGTCCTGCAGGGGCTGAAGCTCGCCGACTTCACGGAGCCCGCCCCCACCCCGCTGCTCAAGCCCACGGATACGCTGCTGGAGGTGATGCGCATCTTTGCAAGGAACACGCCGGATTTCTTCTACGTGTCGGCCGACGGGACGGCGCTTGACGGGGTCGTGACGCTGACGGACCTGCTGCGCGCCCAAGGCCAGGGACTGCCCGCGGAATCGCCCGCCAGCGCGTTCATGAGCAAGAGCCCCGTGACCATCGCGGCCAGCGACAGCGTGATGATCGCCGCCGCGGCTTTCCGGGAGCATGGCTTCAAATATCTGCCGATCGTGGCCGACCAGCAGGGCCGCCGCATCGTGGGCTTCGTGCGGGCGCGCAAGCTGATGGCCAGCGTCATGCAACAGATCAGCGCCAATCAGGCCTGAACACCCCAATCCCTGTTTGCCAAACGGCCGGCCCGGCGTAGCCTCTGCCGTTCACGTCTCCGGCCGATGCAAGACCTCACCGACCTCTACCAATCCGTCATCCTCGACCACAACCGCCGTCCGCGGAACCGGGGCAAGCTGCCCACCGCCAACCGCGTGGCCCATGGCGAGAACCCGAGCTGCGGCGATCAGTGCACCGTCTACCTGCGCCTCGACGGCGACCGGATCGGCGAAATCACCTTCGAGGGCTCGGGCTGTGCGATCTCGCAGGCTTCCTCCTCGCTCATGACCCTGCACCTGAAGGGCAAGACCGTGCCCGAGGCGGAGGCGATCTATGCCGACGTCCACAAGCTCGTGACCACCGGCAAGGTGGATGAGGACAACCTTTCCGACCTGGCGGCGCTTGCCGGCGTCCACCAGTTTCCCGCCCGCATCAAGTGCGCCACGCTCGGCTGGCACGCGGCGCTCAACGCCGCCAAGGGCGATCCGGCCACCGCCACCACCGAGACGCACAAGGACTGAGCATGTCGTTCTCCCCGTCCCAGCTCCGCGCCGACTTCCCCATCCTGCACCAGCAGGTCAACGGCAAGCCGCTCGTCTATCTCGACAACGGCGCCACCGCGCAGAAGCCGCGCAGCGTCATCGACGCGCTCGTGCGCTATTACGAGCGCGACAACAGCAACGTCCATCGCGGCCTGCATGCGCTCTCGATGCGCGCCACCGATGCCTACGAGGGCGCCCGCGCCCGCATCGCCAAGTTCATCAACGCCGCCGATCCGGCCGAGATTCTTTTCACACGCGGCACCACCGAGAGCATCAACCTCGTCGCCCGCAGCTGGGGTCACGCCCACCTGAAGCCGGGCGATGTCGTGCTCACGACCGAGTTCGAGCATCATTCCAACCTCGTGCCGTGGCAGCAGGCCGCGAAGGCTTCCGGGGCGACGCTGAAGTACGTGCCGCTGCTCGGCGCCGACGGCGAGGGCGGTCTCGACCTCGCGGCGCTGGACCAGCTGCTCACCCCGCAGGTGAAGCTTTTCGCCTTCACGCACATTTCGAACACGCTCGGCACGATCAACCCCGTTGCCGAACTCTGCCGCAAGGCCCGCGCCGTCGGCGCGGTCACGGTGATCGACGCCGCGCAATCGATCGGCCACCAGCTGCTCGACGTACAGCAGATCGGCTGCGATTTCCTCGCTTTTTCCGGCCACAAGATGTGCGGCCCCACGGGCATCGGCGTCCTCTACGGCCGTCGCGCCCTGCTCGACAAGCTCGCCCCGGACGAGACCGGCGGCGGCATGGTCGTGCAGGTCACCTACGAGGGCGCAACCTGGAAACCCGCGCCGGAACGCTTCGAAGCCGGCACGCCCAACGTGGCCGGCGCCATCGGGCTCGGGGCCGCGTGCGACTACCTTGACAAGGTCGGCCGCGACCAGATCGCCGCGCACGACGCCCAGCTCGTCGGCCTCGCGATGGAGAAACTTTCCGCGCTGCCCGGCATCCGGATCATCGGTCCGCGCAAGGGCGCCGAGCGCAGCGGGCTGGTCAGCTTCGCCTTCGAGGGCGTGCATGCGCATGACGTCGTCACCTTCGCCGACGAGGATGGCGTCGCGCTGCGCGGCGGCCACCATTGCAACCAGCCGCTCATGCGCAAGCTGGGCCTGACCAGCACCACGCGCGCGAGCTTCTACCTCTATAACACCGAGGAGGAGATCGACCGCCTGGCCGGCTCGCTCCGCCGGATCCAGAAGTTTTTCGCCGGCTGAACCGGCGCGCTACGACCGTTTGCCGGCGCGGTGGGCCAGCACGCCCGCCGCGAACAGGGCGAGAAAGACGATGAAGCAGATCTTGGCGATCGTCGCCGCGAGCCCGGCGACCCCGCCGAAGCCCAGCACGCCGGCGGCCAGCGCGATGAGCAGGAAGATGAGGGCCCAGCCGAGCATGGGAAAATGACGATGCGCCGCCACTCCCGGTTACTTGGTGCTGCCCGATCCGCGGAAGAGGCCGAAAAGACCCGCGAGGCCCGCGATGACACCGCCCACCAGGAACCAGATGGTCTTGTCAGTCGGCGCACCCGTCACGGCCCGCGAGACATCGGAGCCGACCGAATCGCCGGCCTTGAGACCGTAGAAAAGCAGGATGGCACCGATCACAAGCAGGGCGAGGGACATGGGTTTGTTCATACAAACCTCGGACTGCCGCGGGAGCCCGTTGGTTCGCCACAAGCGCGAGATTTACCGCGGAATTTTCCCGCCCCACCCATCGGGGATTACGGAATCTTGAGCACCATGCCGGCCTTGAGGTCGCTCTCACTCTTCATGACATCGCGGTTGGCGGCAAAGATGTCGCGCCACTTCGCCCGGTTGCCGTAGTATTGCTGGGCCAGCTTCGAAAGCGTGTCGCCCGGCCGGATGGTGTGGCGGCGGGTGCCGGTGGTGGTCGCCGCGGCGGCCGGGCGGGTCGGCGCCGACACCTGCGGACGGGATGAAATGGTGGCCGGCGGCTTGACCTGCACCTGCGCGGGCGGGCTGGGGTTGCGCGACGGCGTGACCGTGGGCGCGGAGGGGCGCGTCCGCACCGTCGGCACGGCTTCGAGCGAGAAATTCAACGGGGCCACGGGCGCCGCGGTCACGGTGGCCGGCGGCTCGGTTCCTTCCGGATATTGTGCGCCGATGCGGCCGGCCTTCGCATCGGCAAGCTGCTGCTTCAGCGATTCGTTCTCCTGCTTCAGTTTGTCGAGCGTCGCGACCAGGTCGACGCGCTGAGCCTGCGCCTCGAGCGGTTGCGCCGGCAGCGTGCGCGCAAATTCCCGGATTGCCGCGTCGATCCGCTGGCGCACCAGCGGCGCCTGCGGGCTGTTGGGACGCAACGCGAGGTACTTGCGGAAATGGTAGATCGCCGACAACGGGTCGTTGATGTACTGCGCATAGAGCAGGCCGACCTCCAAATGCGACTCCGGCGCATCGTCGCGCCGCTTGTCGATGACCTTGAGAAACGCGGAAAGCGCTTCCTGCCGGCGGCCGGCCTTTAACAGCGACTGGCCCTCGCGATAATTCGGCTCGTCGGCCTCGGTCGCGTAGGAAAACCGCTCGCTGTCGCCGCAACCCGCCAGACCCAGCATCAGCAGGATGGCCAGGGCGCCAAGCAGGTGGCGAAGATGGGAAAACGGGCGCGGCACGTTGGGAAATGAATTGAACGAGGACAGCTGAGAGGTAGGTTTGTGTCCGTCTAATTCCAACACAAGTTTTTGATGCCGCTGGATCCCGCCACCCTTCTCGCCAAAGCCCGCAACTGCCTCGCCATCGAACGGGAAGCGCTGGCCGCAACCGCCAAGGGACTGGACAAGGACTTCGTCGCGGTAGTGCGCGTCGTGGAGGCCACGATCGAGGGCGGCGGCAAGGTCATCTGTTCCGGTGTCGGCAAGAACGCCCACATCGCCCAGAAACTGACGGGCACGCTCAACAGCATCGGCGTGCCGGCGTGTTTCCTCGACCCGACCCAGGCGCTGCATGGCGATCTCGGCCTGTGCGCGGCGGGCGACCTGGCCATCCTGCTCAGCAACAGCGGCGCCACGGCCGAAATGCTGCGCCTGCTCCCGCTTTTTGAAAAATTCGGCCTGAAGACCGTCGCGCTGACCGGCGCGGCCGACAGCGAACTGGCGCGCGGGAGCGACTACCGGCTCGTGTATTCGGCGCCGCGCGAGGCCTGTCCCCTCGCCCTCGCCCCCACGGCCAGCACCACGGCCGCGCTCGCGCTCGGCGATGCGCTGGCGATGGTCCTGCTGGAAAGCCGCGGGCTCACGCGCGAGGACTTCGCCAAATATCATCCGGCGGGCACGCTGGGCATGACGCTCCTGCTGCGCGTGAAGGACATCATGCGCACCGGCGACAGCTGCCCGGTGCTCAAGGAGGCGAAGACGACCGTCCAGGGCGCGATCTTTGCGATGACCAAATCCAAGGCCGGCGCGGTCGCGCTCGTGGACGGCAGGGGCCGGCTCACCGGCATCTTCACCGACGGCGATTTCCGCCGCAGCGCGCTGAACGGCGGCGCCGGTTTTCTCGGCAAGCCGGTGCAGGAGTTCATGACCACCGGCGGCAAGACCGTGTCCACCGATGCGCTGGCCGTCGAAGCGCTGAAGATTTTCCAACAGTTCAAGATCTCCGACCTGTTCGCGCTGGACGCGAAGGGCCGGCCCGCCGGTTACATCGACGTGCAGGATCTGCCGAAGCTCAAGATCCTGTAGGCCGCGTTATGGGCCGCTGGAGCGCGGTAATAGGTTGAAGGCGGGATTGCGCCGCTGCCGTTTTTCCCCAGCCTGCCCGCATGCCCACCCCGCCGTTTGTTTATCAGGATCCGCTGCCGCTCGGCGCGGACGAGACCGAGTACCGCTTGCTGACGAGGGACGGGGTTTCCACGGCGAATTTCGAGGGCACGGAGATCCTCAAGGTCGCGCCCGAGACGCTGGCCTACCTCGCGCGCGAGGCGTTTCACGACACCAACTTCTTCCTGCGGCCGAAGCACCTCGCGCAGGTCGCCGCCATCCTGCAGGACCCGGAAGCGTCGGCGAACGACCGTTACGTCGCCCTCACGCTGCTCAAGAATGCCGAGATCGCCGCCCGCGGCATCCTGCCGATGTGCCAGGACACGGGCACGTGCTCCATCTTCGCCAAGAAGGGCCAGCAGGTGTGGACCGGCGCCAATGACGCCGAACACCTGTCGCGCGGGGTCTACGAGTGCTACACCAGGGAAAACCTGCGCTATTCGCAGGTCGCGCCGCTCGATCTGTTCAAGGAGACCAACACCGGCACCAACCTGCCCGCGCAGATCGACCTGCACGCGACCGAGGGCGCGAAGTACGAGTTTCTCTTCGTGGCCAAGGGCGGCGGCTCGGCCAACAAGCTTTTCCTGTTTCAGGAAACCAAGGCGCTGCTCAATCCCAAAAGCCTCGCGAAGTTTTTCGCCGACAAGATGCTGTTGCTCGGCACTTCCGCGTGTCCGCCCTATCATCTCGTTTTTGTCATCGGCGGCACGAGCGCGGAGACCTGCATGAAGACGCTGAAGCTCGCCTCGACCAAGTATCTCGACGCGCTGCCCACCACCGGCAACGAACACGGCCGCGCCTTCCGCGATGTGGCGATGGAGGCCGAGGTGCTCAAGATCGCCCAACAAGCCAAGGTCGGCGCGCAGTTCGGCGGCAAGTATTTCGCCCTCGATGTGCGCATCATCCGCCTGCCGCGCCATGGCGCCAGCTGCCCGGTCGGCATGGGCGTGTCCTGCAGCGCGGACCGCAACATCAAGGGCAGGATCACGAAGGACGGCGTCTTCCTCGAGAAGATGGAAACCGATCCCGGCCGCTTCATTCCCGCCGAGATGCGCACCTTCAAGGACAACAACTTTGTCCGCGTCGATCTGAACCGCCCGATGGAGGAAATCCTCGGCGAACTGTCGAAGCACACGGTGACGACGCGCGTTTCACTCACCGGACCCGTCATCGTGGCGCGCGACATCGCGCATGCGAAACTGAAGGAGCGACTGGACGCGGGCCAGGGGTTGCCCGACTACTTCCGCAATCATCCCGTCTACTACGCCGGCCCGGCCAAGACGCCCACCGGCTACGCGTCGGGATCCTTTGGCCCGACCACCGCCGGGCGCATGGACAGCTACGTCGAGCCGTTCCAGGCCGCGGGCGGATCGCTCGTCATGCTGGCCAAGGGCAACCGCAGCAAGGCCGTGACCGATTCGTGCCGGAAGCATGGCGGATTCTACCTGGGCAGCATTGGCGGCCCGGCGGCAATCCTGGCGCAGGAGAACATCAGGAAGGTTGAAGTGCTGGAGTTCCCGGAGCTCGGCATGGAAGCCGTCTGGAAGATCGAGGTGCAGGATTTCCCCGCATTCATCATCGTCGACGACAAGGGCCACGACTTCTTCAACGACACCTGCGGCATCTGCGTCGCGGAAAAATAAAAAGCCCGCCGGACAAGGCGGGCGGGCTCGCGCGGGGATTGCGCCGCGACCTAGAACTTCAGCGAAACCCGGCTGCCTTCCACCCCGATGCGGCTGATGCGATCGGTGATGTCGTCGCCGAGGCGGCGGGCGATGCGTTCACGGGTCAGGGCGGGAGCCACGGGTTCGGGGCTGAGCGAATGTTCGGCGTAACGGGCGATAAGGCGGTATTTCTGCGCCGAACCGGTCTCCATGTCGGACTGGGCGGCGACGGTTTGAACCCGCACCGGCGAGCTGAGGCGGCTGCCCATCACGGCGTTCACCAGCTCCGGTTCATCCTGCTCGATCTTGGCGAGATTGGCGGCAATTGAACGCGCAGAGGGAGATTCGACGGGGACGGACGCCGGCATCGGCACCAAACCGGCGACGTCGGTGGTCTCGATCTTGGCCGCGGCCACGGAAACCGCCTCGTGGCGCGCTTCGGCCGCGACCGCCAGCGGCTCCTCGTAACGACCGGGCGCAACGTCAGCCGAAGCGACCACCGTAACGGGAAGGGTCTCAATGGCGGGATCCGCCGCGACAATGCGCGGCGCGGTGTTCTCCACCTGCGCGACCGACGCCGGCGTGGAGTAGCGGACCGTGGCGAGAGTGAAAGCGACGATGGCTGCGGCACCCGCCGGGACATAGAAACTACGGCTGAGAACAACCGGCACCTCGTGCCACCAGCGGCGCTTCTGCACCAGCGCGGTCAACTGCTTCTGGCGCAACTCGCGCTCGAAATTCGCCCAGAACTCCGGTGCAGGACGCTCCGCCCGCTTCAACCGCAGCAAATCCTCGAGGCTCACGTTCGCTTTCTGTTCGGGAGGCATCATGGGATCAGGTGCGGATATATTGGCCAAGTTCACCCTGCAAAAACTGTTTGGCGTAGTGGAGGCGGGAGCGGACGGTGCCTTCAGAGCAGCCCATGATTTCGGCTATCTCAGTGTGGCTCAGGCCATCGATTTCGAAGAGGGTGATCACTGTTCTGTGTGGGATAGACAGTTTTTGCATCGCTTCGTTCAATTTTTCCTGGAGCTCCCGAAGATAGGTATCGCGGTCTGCTCCTTTTTTATCAGTCAGTTTATCAATAACTTCTGAGTTTCCGCCTTCTTCGTTGATCTTTTCCAAGCTGAAGAAGCTGCGCATACGGTTCTTGCGCAGGTGGCTCAGGGTGGTGTTCACCGCGATCTTATAGAGCCAGGTAAAGAACGAGCAATTGCCTTGGAATCGGTTGATGGCCTGAAAGGCCTTGATGAAGGCATCCTGGGTAAGGTCCGAAGCATCCTCCCGATTGGCCGCGAGGTTGTAAATGACGCCAAAAACACGCTCGCGGTATTTCACGATCAAGCGGTCGAAAGCCGCCACATCGCCCGCCTGGACCTGACGCACGATGACCAGATCCGCGTCCGCCTCCTGCTGGCGCTCGGGCGTCGTAATGGCTGTCTTGGTGAAGACTTTCGCCAGGTTCATCGTGCGGATCGACACGCTACTGTCTGGAACGAGCCACGCAAACGCATTTTATGACGGCCCGCGGGCGCCGGAAAGCGCGGCGACCTGCCCTTTGAGCATGGCGCAGAGCTGCCGCATCAGGACGACCGGCGGCAGCGATTCGTAAGGGGCCAGCATCGCGTTGGCCGTGGCCAGTTCGTCGTCGATGGCCTGCACCACATCGGCTGCGATCCCAAGCTCCGCCATCCGCTGCTTGCTCGTCGCGAGGCCCGGTGAACGACCTTCCTGCAGCGCACTCACGATGGCGGCCCGTTCCTCGGCCGGCACCTTTTGCAGCAGGAGCATCAAGGGCAGCGTGAGCTTCCCGGTGGCCAGATCCGTGCCGAGCGTCTTGCCGATATGCTGCTCCTCCCCGAGAAAATCCACGAGGTCGTCATAGATCTGGTAGGCGATGCCCAGATGATGGCCGAATCCGTCGGCCGCCCGCGCAAAACCGGCGGGATACCTGGAAAGCGCGGCACCCAGATAGCACGAAACCCGGAACAGTTCGGCGGTCTTCAAATCGATCATGCGCCGGTAGTCTTCGAGGGAAATATTGAGGTCGCGCCGGCGCAGCGTCTGCATGATTTCGCCCGAGCAAACCTTGCGGGTTGACTCCGAAACCAAGCGGCAGACCTCCGTGGTCTGGAATTGCGAGGCGATGTGGAGGGCCTGCGAAAACAATGCGTCGCCCAACAACACCGCGGCATCGGGGCCGAATTCGCGCGCGGCCGTGCGACGGCTGCGGCGCAGCTCGGCCCGGTCCATGATGTCGTCGTGCACGAGCGTGGCCAGGTGGACCATCTCCACCACGCCTGCGGCGCGGACGAGATCCTCCTCCACCACGCCCTCCCCCTTCCAGCCGGCGATAAAAACCATCGTGGGGCGGAGCCGCTTGCCCGTCGTGTCGAGGCAGTAGGCCGCCATGTTCCGGATCTCGGGCTCGAACTGCTCCACTTGATGCCGCATGAACTTGTCCAGCGCCGCCATCTGCAGGCCGACCCGGCGGAAAAGGTCGGCCGGAGTCGCACCATCCGCTGGCGGGATGCGCCCGGAGATCGTCTGTGTTGGCATCGTTCGCAGGCTACGCACGCCGGAGGGAATGGCTAACAAATTGTGGAACCCGGTCCGGCGATGCCGCAGCGATTATTTTTTGATTATCGCCCCATCATCCCGCCTGCGGTCATTCTCCGGCAAAAAAAAGACCGGCGGGAAATCCCGCCGGTCTGGAAGCTGCAGGCCTTGGCCCGGATTACTTCTTCTCGTACGATGTCGGGTGCGCGAAGAGATCGGAACCCTTGGTGGTACGATAACCCGGCAGATCGTCGCGCGACATGCCGACCGCGCTGACCGCACGGGGATCGAAGACTTCCTCCGGCGAGGCCCCGTCGGCGCTGACCGTCTTGGCCGTGATGAAGATCAGGAGGTTGCTCACCGTATCGTTCACCGTCTTCGAGGAGAAGAGGCGGCCGAGAACCGGAATGCTGCCGAGCACCGGGACCTTGGTGCCGCCATGGTCCTGCGAGGAGGTGATCAGGCCGCCGATACCCATCGTGTAGCCGTCCTTGAGGGAGACCTGGGTCTTGGCCTTGCGGGTAGCGATGATCGGAATGGAAGCACCGCCGGCGCCACCGAATGAGCTCGAACCGTTGCGCTGGCTGACCTCGGGCTCGAGGGTGAGCTTGATCACGCCGCGGCCGTTGACCTGCGGGGTCACCTTGAGGATGACGCCGATCGGCTTGTAGGTGAAGCCCGACACTTCGAAGCTGCCGCGCTCGGTGTTGTAGGTGTAGCTCGGGATCGGGAACTCCTCACCGATGTTCAGGGAGGCTTCCGTGTTGTTGAGCGTCACCACCGTCGGGTTGGAAACAATCTTCGTGTTGTTCTGCGTCTTGAGCGCCGAGACGATCATGCTGAAGTCCGAGGCCGAGAAGACCGCCGTCGCGACGCGGGACGTGTCGCCGGTGTTGAGCAGGCTGGTCAGGCCGTTGTAGGTGGTGGGCGCGGTGAACGTAGCCACGCCGCCGGAGTTGTTGTAGCCGGAAACCGCGGTCGTGCCCGGGACGCTCGGCGGCAGGTCGGTGACGTGGGCGCTGTCGAGGTTGAGGGTCGACTGGGCGAAACCGCCGTTGGCGGGATTGATGGTCGTCGGGATCGTCACATAGGTGCGCGTATCGCCGGAGGAATCGCTGGCCTGCTGGGTGCGGCTGCGGCTGAAGCTCTGCTGGATGTTACCCACGCCGAAAGTCATGCCCTGAAGGGAAGCCCAGTTGACACCGATGTCGCGAATGTCGCGATCCGTCACTTCCACGAACTTGGACTCGATCATCACCTGATCGGTGGCCTTGTCGAGCTGCTCGATGATGGTGCGGATGCGGCCCATGCGGGACGGACGCTCCGTGATGACGAGCGCATTGCTGCGGTTATCGATCACAATCTTGCCACCCGTCGCGGCATCAACGAGGCCGTCGATCGTGGGCTTGATGTCGGACGCCTTGGCATTGTTGAGAATGAACACCTCGGTCGCGCCGGGTTCCTGCTGGAGGGACTCGTTGCTGACGATCTTGATGATGTTGCCTTCCTCGATGTAGGTGTAACCGACGGGGCTCAGCACCACCTGGAAGATCTGACGCCAGGACACGTCGCGCAGCTTGATCGACGTCTTGCCGGTCAGCGTGTCGGGCACCACGAGGTTCAGCTCGAAGAGGTCGGCGACGTTGCGCAGGATGGTCTTGATGTCTTCGTCGGGGAAATCCACCGACAGGGTATCCTTGTCGCGGCTCACGGAACCGGCGGTCGGCTCGGAGCCTTGCACGGTCACGGGGGCCGGAGCTGGCGCCGGGGCGGCAGCCGGAGGGGCAGTCTCTTGAGCCAGAGCCGGCATGGTCAGTGCCGTGGCGAGGAGCGCGGTTAGGATGGTGCGTGTGCTCATAGTTCGTCCTTATTTAATGGGCCGAGTGAATTCGTCCCGGTTCAACCGGAGGGTAAAGTTGGGTTTCTCGATCGAAACGACTTCTAGGGCGAAGTCGGTGCCTTCAAAGTTAATTGTCAGGATGTCACCGGCTTTGACCCGCTTTTGACCGAAGAAGAGAATGGGCTGTCCGCCGAGTTCGAGATAGCGCGGTTTCAGGTTCGTCGCGATCGCTTGGAGTGTGTCGCGGTTCGAGCGCGGCCCGACCGGCGCCTTGCTCGGCCCCGTCTCGGTGGGCCGGCTGGGACTGACCCCGGCGGCATTGGCCACGGCTTCGGCAAAGGCTTCGGAATGAAACGGGTCCTTGGCCGCCATCGCACCATCCTTGACCGTCAGCAGCGCCTTGGCGCTGTTGAGGACGTCCGTGCGCTTGTTCGGGCTGACGACATCGTCCGCGCTGGCGCGGACCACGAGACCCAACGCCAAGGTGGTTGCCGCCAGCAGTGCGCCGAGCTTTGATTTTGCTAAGGTGCTCATGGTTGTCCGAGGAGCTCGAGGTTCAGCGCAAGCAGCATGTCGGGCGCACCAGGCGCCGCCACGGCACCGGTATCGCCACCCTGGGTCTTGCTAAGGGTGGAGGAAACGATGCGGCAAAAGTGCCGGCCGTTCTGCAGGCGGTTGATGAAGTTGGCGACCTGCGGGTAGGTGCCTTGCACGGAAAGCGCGAATGGCACGCCGATATAGGCGCGGTTCGTCTTGGCCGCAATGCCCTGGCGCACGTCGCCCTGGAGCTTCACCTCGGTCTCGGCCTCGAGCTTGTAGAAATACTGCAGATTGACCGCAAGCTGGCCGGCTTTCAGCAGCCGGGCTTCGAGTTCCTTCCGCTGGTTCTGGATCTCGGTGACCTGTTCCGCGAGGCCGGCCGAGTTCCGGACGTTGGCGATCATCTTGTTCGCCTCGGCCGTCCTGGCATCCAGCTCCGCTTGGCTCGCGCTGATGTTGTCGGCCCGGTAATACAAAAGGGCTCCGCAGATGACTGCGATCAAGCCGCAGACCACGCTGAGGGGATGTTTCTTGAGAATCGCTGTGAGGTCGGCGCCGGTCATGTTATTTCTTCTCCGGTTTAACGCTGAGCGAGATGTCGAAGAGCATGAAGGTCCCGCTCACGTTGCGATCGATGCGATTGAGCGTGATGGGGTCGAAAGCCGTGCCGATGCGCGGATGGGCGCGCAGCATGTCGACATAGCTGGAAATGAGCCCGCTCGCCTGATCCGGGCTGCCGGCCACCCGCCCGCGCACCTGGAAGACCGAACTTTTCGGGTCGGTAATGCGGGTCTCGACGTAATCGATGATGATCTCCTTCGGCATCGTCTGCGCCAGCAGATCCGTGAACTCGAGCACCGTGATCGGCACCTTCATGAACGCCGACGCGTCATCGAGCTTCTTTTGTTCATCGAGGAAGACCTTGGAAAGACGGAGCGCCTCGGCGTTTTGCTTGGTGTTGGCCTCGATCTGCCGCTTGGCTTCGATGATCTGGTCGCGCAGGCTGTGGTTGGTGTATTCGCGGGAGGCGAGCCAGAGAACCATGCCCGCGGCGATGGCGATGGCCGCCGTGTTGATGAAAAAGGTGGTGCGAACGACCTTCGTGTCCGGCAACCGTTCAAAGTTGCGGAAATTGGTGTGCCAGGGCGGAGTCGCTACCGGCTGGGCGTCACTTTTTTTCGTCAGGGACAGCATTTTGGTGGGAGGCCAGGAGTGAAAAAAGGCCGAACCAGCGTTCGTCGGGCTGGCCGAGGCTCACGCCCTCGGCGAGCTTGATGTTCTGCGATTCAAGCCAGGGCATGAGCTCGAGCTTGAGCGGGGCAACGCTCAGCGCGCCAGCCATGGTGGTGCCGAGCCAGGAAAGGCTGGCGGGCAGCTGGGTGCAGACGACGTTGCCGATGGATTGGCCGGTCTGCACCTCATAGAACCCGATGGACGACTGCAGCTCCTTGAGGAGCTTCTTCACCAGCGCGCCGCCCATGCTCGTGAAATCGAAGGTATTGGAATAAAAGAGCTTCTTGGCCGACTCCTCGTCCTTCAGGCCCAGCTCCTTTTGCACCACCGGGATCATGGCCGCGATACCGCTCGGAATCGGGCGGGAGATATCCACGCCTTCTGAGCTCAGGATAAAACTCTGCGTCGTTTCCTGGCCGATTTCCAAAAGCAGCACCGGGGTCTTGCTCTGCTTGAACTTCAGATAGCTGACCATGCCGCCCAAGGTCGCGAGCGTGCCGAGCTCCAAGCGCTCCGGATAAATGCCCTGTTCCAGCAGCTTGTCCTGAATCGTGATGATGTCTTCGGATGGCAGGCCGCTGAACAGCACTTCCTTTTGCGTGCCCTTCGTCTGGTCGTATTCGGTGCCGTCGTCGGGATTGAGGGCCTTGACCGTGTACTTTTCCGGCTCGATACGGAATTGCTGGCTGTACACCTCGTTTAAATAAGCCGGATCCTTCGCGCGCTTAAGGTCCAAGGTGTGGCGACGGACAATCCGCTTCGCCGGATAGATGCCGCAAGTCGAATGCGCATAACCGGTGCCGCCCTTGCCATCGGAACCTTTGATCCAAGCAACGAGGCCATCCGTATCCGCGGAAGAAAGCTCCTTAACCTCTTCCACAATAAAGGGGGCCTCAGCCTGAGTCAGCCGCGCGATGAGCGTGGTGTGCTCGCCGATTTCGACGCAAAATCCCTTGGACTTTTTTGCGAAAAGCATGCGGGGGACGGGGGTACTGGTGGGTGCGATTTAGGAGAAATTGCTGGAATCACCATAGGGATTTTTAAGCCACTCAGTGATTTTCAGGACGTGCTGGATATGGGGCACTTACCTACCTGACAAGTGCAAAACCATAACCGTGATGAACAAAGCCAATAGATTCCCTAATGTTTTACTGATCAAATATGAGGCCTATAAACGTAAAAACCCGCCGATAATGGCGGGTTTTACAAAACCAAAGAGGTAAAAACGATCAGTTTTTACTTTTGCCACGTACGCTTCTTATGGCGGTTCGCCTTAAGGCGCTTCCGGCGTTTGTGCTTCGACATCTTCAGACGGCGCTTCTTCTTGAGATTTCCCATGGATGAAAGGTGGTTTTAGGTCGGCCAAGCTGCGTAGTCGTCTTTGCCCTGTAAAGCCTTTTCCCAAGCGAATCCAAGCTAGCCCAACGCCAGCAGACCGGCGCCGGTTGAATAAACGCCCCACCGAATGCGCTGCTGCGGAAAGAACCGTGCCAGGCAGCTGGCGTAAGCTTGCAGCTGGGGGCGATATTCCGCGGTCAGTCGCGCAAGCAAGGCCGGCGACTCTTCGCCTGGACGACGCTGATTGGTTTTCCAATCGACCACGAGCAGTTCGCCGCTGCCTTGCTTCTGCGCCACGAGATCGATCACGCCATCGACCCACTCGGCGGCCCCAAGCGGGGCGACGACACTCAGCTCGGACAATATCGTCCACCCTCCCGACGTCAGTTCCTTCCACAGGTCGCTGGCTCGCAGCAGATCGATTTCGCGTTGCGCGCGCGCGCCGAAACCGCGCTTTCTCGCGACCTGCTGCGCGGCGGCCAGATGATCATCCTGCTCCTTCGCCGTGCCCCTCCACGGGATGAACTCAACGGATTCATGCCACCACAGGCCATACTCGATGGGGTCCTCGCGGGTGCCGGGCACGACCTCCTCGTCCGTTGATTCATGCCGCGCACTGCGCACGAGGTCGTGCTTCGCCGCAAGTTGATGCGGCAGGATGCGCCGCGGCCAGGTCGGGTTCGGTTTCGTCTCCGGCACCGCCCATCCTTCGACCGACGGGGGCTCCGTCGAAATTGGCAGCGATTCGAACGAGACGGCGGAGACCAACGGCAATTGCGCCAGATCCGCACCCCACAAATCCAGGAAACTGCCGGTGGCCGCGGGTTCGCCATGCGGCAGGATCAGCGCGCGACGGGCCCGCGTCAGCGCCACATAGAGCAACCGCACCAGTTCGCGCTGGCGCTCCCGTTCCCGCGACACCCGCGTGGATTCCGGCAGGCTGGCATTGTCGAAATACACGCGGCTGATGCCGGCTTCGTCCGGCAGCAGGCGCAACCCGGTCTCGGCACGCTTGCCGATTTCCCGCCACAACCCGATCGGGATCACCACCGGCCATTCCAGCCCTTTCGCCGAATGCACCGTCAGCAAATTGATCGCCTCGTCGCTGGGTTTGCCCGCCGGCCGGCCGCTTTCCAGGCCGGCCAGAAGTTCGGCCCGCCATTCCCGCGGGCCCGCGCCCGCCACCCCCAGCTCGGCCGCATGCGCCAACAGGCGGTCCAGTTCGCCCACCAACCCGCCCGAGGGATCGATGCGCCGCGCCTTCACGGCAAGGCCCGCCGCCACGGCCAGATCGTGCGCGAAACGCTCGAGCGGCTCGCCTTCCTGGTCCACGCGTTCCACGAAGGGCTTGAGCACGCGCAGGGCGCTGCGCAGGGGCTCGGGATGGTTTTCGGGCTCATCCCAGGCGAATTTCCGCCCCGTGTTCAGCTCGGCGGCGATCTGCGCGTCCGAAATGGAGAACAGCTCCCGCCATACGCCCACCCACTCGAATGTGTTCTCCGGATCGCACACCGCCGTGAGCAGGCCCGCCAACCAGGCGTAGACCGGATTGTCGCCATTGCGGTTTTTGCGCATCTGCAGCGCTGTGCGCAGTCCGGCCGCCTCGAGCTCCTTGCGCGCGATCACGAGCCACTCGTTCCGCGGCGCCAGAATGCAAATGTCGCCCCACGCGCGGGCGCCCACTCCCGCCGGGCCATGCTGCCTGAGCCAGGCCGCCAGCTGGCGCACTTCGTGGGCCAGCCGCGCATCGACGCCGCTCTTCGGCGGCGCCGCCTCGACCGGCAGCACGGCCAGCAGGCCGGTCTCGTTGTTGGTCCCGGCCGCCAGCGGTTCGTAGGCCACCTGCAGCAAGGCCGCGGGTGCATCCTCGGCGGCCGGGATGCCGACATTGTGCTCCCGCGTCGCGCCAAACGACACCGGCAGCGTCGTGTTCAAATAACCGATCACCGCGTGCGGTGCGCGGAAAGTGACGTCGAAGACGAGCTTCTCGCCGCCGTCATCCCGGGCAAAGGCCGCGACATGCTTTTGGAAATTCCTCACGTCGGCGCGCGAGCTGTAGATCGATTGCTGGCCGTCGCCCACGAGCGAAAAATGTCCCGCGCGCGGTCCGGCTCCGCCCTGCCCCGGCCAGTTCCCGAGAGCCTCGCCCGGCGGACGGGCCAGCTCCACCAGCACAGCAAACTGGTGCGGGTCGGTGTCCTGCGCCTCGTCCAGCAGGATGCGCCAGCCTTCCTGCCGCACGCGCTCGAGGATCGTCCGGTTCTGCAGCACGGCCAGCGCCGCCTCGACCTGGTCGGTGTAGGTCTGCACCCCGCGCTCGAAGCGCCAGGCGCGGTAGCGCAACGCCAGCTCCGCCGCGAGGACCGCACCGGCGTCCGCCAGCCAGCCCTTCACCGGCGCAAAATAGGCCGCGTACAATTCGACGATGCCCGCCGCCGTGCCCTGGGGCTTGGGCAGCGGGAGAAATCCGCGCTCCGCGCGGAAACGCCGCAGCCACTGCTGCGCGAGCTCCTGGTTCGCCGCGAGCGCCTCCGCCCCCGCCTTGTGCTTGGTTTTCGCCGCCGCGATCGCAGCCAGCGCGCCCGCCGAGGGTTCGGGTGGTGCTTTCGCCAGCGGCGTCGCCTTCAGCCTCTCGGCCATGCCCCGCTCCAGTTGCTGCGCGAGCTCGAAGATCGAATCCAGCGGCACGTGGCGCAGGAACGCATCGACCTGCGCCGGCGCCAGCGCGGAAAACTGCATCGCATCCTGCTCGAGAAATTCCTCCCACAGCGCTTCCTCCATCTCCGCCCCCTCGATCACCGCCGGGTTGAGGTGGATGCCCAGCGTCTGGCCGTAACGCTGCGCCAGCAGCAGGCAGAAGCTGTGGATCGTCCCGAAGAACGCGCGCTCCAGCTGGTCGAGCGGAGCGAGGTCGGTGCGTCCCGCCGCAGCCAGGCGCCGCATCAGCACCGCGCGCGCGCGCTGGCCGATCTGCGCCGCCGCCTTTTTCGTGAACGTCACGACCGCCGTCTTGCGCAGGAGCTCCGCGCCGCCGTCGGACAGCGCCATCGCCGCCAGGCGCTCCGAGATCGCGGTGGTCTTGCCCGAACCGGCGTTGGCGCTGACGGCAAAGTTCCGCGTCCACTCCTCGCGGAAACGGTCGCGCGCCAGCTGGTCGGTCAGCGGCTCACTCACGGGCCACCTCGCCTTCGCCCGCGCCGGCCGGCGACCCGAAGGTCGTGGCAAATTTCTGTTCCAGGATCGCGTGGCGGATCGGCGCGCCGGCCAGCGGCCACGGGTAGCCGCGCGTGAAATCCGTCCGGTCGATCGTCAGGGCCCCATACCGCCCCGTCGCGAAATGCCGGCCGAGCTGCGCCAGGCCGGCCAGCGCCACCGGCAGCTCTTCCGTCGTGATGTTCGCCGGTTTCGCGTGGTCGGGCTTCAGCATCCACACGCGGCCCCCGGCGATGCCGAGCGTCTCCACGGCGGCGAGATAGACGCCGAGTTGCAGCGACGCGCCGCGCGCCATCGCCGCGGCGGACAGGCGCGCATCGGCCCCGGTCTTGAAATCCACCACGTCCACCTGCGCGCCGTTCCACGCCACGCGGTCGCTCAGCACCAGGTCCATGCGGCCGACGATGCCGAGCGTTTCCCCGCCCGGACCCAGCGGAATCGCCGCGCCCTGCGGCAGCTTGGTTTCGACGCCCACGAAATTTCCCGCCGGCAGGCGGTAAACCTGCGCCAGGAGCGCGCGGGTCATCTCGCTCAACTCCGCATGGAAGGAATCCCAGTAGCGGTCCCGCGGCCAGCGCGTGCGCAGCGCCGCGAGCTCGTGCGCCAGCGCGGCCTCCGCCTCGTCCTGGCGCGGCCGCTCGCCGAAGATCCCGCCGGCCGGCGTGCCGCGCAGGCTGTGCGCGAGCGCCTGGTGCGCGAGCGAACCCATCGTGAGCTTGCGCGTGCGGACGAGCGGCGACCAATCCACGCGCCGCAGCTTCAGCACGCCCTCGAACCACAGGGCCGCCGGGTCGCGGATCCCCGCCTCGATCAACCGCGCCGTCAGTTCGCGCGGCCGCGTGACCGCCGGATCGCCGCCCAGGAAAAAGTCGTCGAACGGCGCCGCCGGATCGCGCCGGCGTTGCCAGATTTCGAACCAGCGCGCGCTTTCCGGGTCGGCGGGGTCCGCCGGCGGAACCGCGCGCGCGAGCCCGGCGAACAATTCCTCCTGGCTGCCCGTCGCATCCGGCCGGGAAAGAATCACCCGCTCCAGCCACGCATTCGGCGCCAGCTTGAGCTCGGGATCCTCCTCGTCGAACAGCGCCGCGGAAAACGCCACCGTGCCGGTGGTGTTGCGCGCGAGGGCGGCACAGCCGGCGCGTTCCGCCGCCGCCCGGCTGTCGCTTGTCGCCAGTCCGGGTTCGTCCGGACGCCGGCGGTTGATCGCCTCGCGCTGCTCATCGGTCAGCCAGCAGCTGGCCTCCGTCCGCGCCGGCCAGAGGCCGGCGTTGCTCTCGACGAAAATCACGTCGGACCAGCCGAGCGCCGCCGCCCGGCGCCACGTCGTCAGCGTCACCGGCGCGAACAACCCCCGGCCCGGCACCCCGGCGGCCGGCGCTTTCTCGGGCAGGAAAGACATCAGGGCCGCGATCGCCAGCGGGGCGGACAGTTCGCGGGTGTCCTGCTGCGCGTAGGCGCGCAGCGCGGGCCCGGCATCGAGCTCGGGCAGGCGGAACCGCGCGGTGATCGCGCCGAAGCGCTCCAGCGCCTCGCCCAGCGCCAGCCGCTCCGGCCACGCCGGCAGCAGCAAGCCGGCGAGGCGCGCCACTTCCTGCCACTCCGGGCGCTCGCGCGCCGCCAGGTCCGGCAGCACGGCCGCCAGCGAATGCGTCTGGCGCAGATCGAAGACACGCTCGCACACGTCGCGCGCCTGGCCCGGCGGCACCTGCGCGTGGCCGAGCGCGTGCAGCAGCGGCCAGAGCGCGAGCAGTTCCTCGAGGCGCGCGCCGCGCTCGTAGAAGGCGAGCAAGCCGCGCCGCAGCTGCAGGTCGACCGGCGGCGGCGCCACCGCCTCGATCAGGTCGTTGAACGGAATGCCTTGTTCCTGCAGCCGCCGCGCCAGGTGCAGGTGCGCGGCACCCGTGCGCGGAAAAACCACCGCCACGTTGTCCGCGCCGGCCGCCAGCCGGCGCGCGATCTCCCGCGCCACCAGTTGCATCTCGTCGCTGCGCGTCAGCCCGACCAGCAGCGTCGCGTCCGCGGACGTCGCCCCGCCCTCCAGCCACAACCGCGCCGCCTGCGGTCCCGGGCCTTCCGGCTCCGGCGCATCGAGCGCCTGCGCTTCGGCGCCGAGGGCGCGTTCCCATGCCTCCACCCAGCGTTCGTCGTCGTTGCGCCGGCCGAACTCCGGCGCCGGCAGCAACACCACGACTTCGTCCGCGTGGCGCGCGAGCGCGATGAGCGACGCCAGGTTGCGCGCATGCTCGCTGGAAAACCCATGGATCAGCAGACGACCCCCAAGCGCCCTCCCCGGCCGGGCCTCGGCCGCGGCGCGGTCCTGCCGCGCCACGAAGTCGTAGCCCAGCCGGGCGACGCGGTGTTCGAGTTCGCCGAAAAGGTCGCGCAGCGCCGGCAGCGGGAAGTCGGCGGCCGAAAGCCCGGCCTGCTGCAGCTCGTCGAAATCGTCGAGCGCCCGCTCCAAATCGCTCTGCAGGCTCTTCCACAGGCCCCACGCGGGATCCTCGGGCGCGAGCGGCGCCAACCGTTCCTCCAGCAGGCTGCGCAGGTTGAGCAGCAGCAGTTCGCGCCCGAGCACCGGCCGGGCCGGCTGGTCGCGGGCGATCCATTTCTGCCGCGCGAGGCCGGCGGTCAGGAACTCGACGCCG
>JBEHYX010000015.1:0-69175 GCA_048497945.1 Verrucomicrobiota bacterium
GCCGGTGTCGACCAGCGCCGTGCCGATGATGGTCAGGCTGCCGCCGCCCTCGATGTTGCGGGCCGAGCCGAAGAAGCGCTTGGGCTTCTGCAGCGCGTTGGCCTCGAGGCCGCCGGACATGATCTTGCCGGAGTTGCCGGCGAGCGCGTTGTAGGCGCGCGCCAGGCGGGTGATCGAGTCGAGCAGGATGATGACGTGCTCGCCCTGCTCCACCAGCCGGCGGGCCTTCTCGATCACCATCTCGGCGCAGTGCACATGGCTTTCGGGTGCCTCGTCGAAGGTCGAGCTGACGACCTCGCCCTTGCAGTGGCGCTTGAAGTCGGTGACTTCCTCGGGGCGCTCGTCGACGAGCAGGATGATGAGCTTCGCCTCGGGCGAGTTTTCCGCGATGGAGTTCGCCATGTTCTGCATGAGGATCGTCTTGCCGGTGCGCGGCGGCGCGACAATGAGGCCGCGCTGGCCAAAGCCGATCGGCGTGATGATGTCCGTCATGCGCATGGAGACGTCCTTCAGGCCCTGGATCTCGAGCCAGATGCGCTTGAGCGGATAGTACGGCACGAGTTCCTCGAAGGGCTGGACCTTGACGATGTCGTCCGGCTTGCCGCCCATGACCTTGCGGATGGCGACGACGGCCGGGCAGCGCTCGTTTTCCTTCGGCGGCTGCACCTGCACTTCCACCTGGTGACCGCGCTTGAGGCCGTAGTGCTTCACGAACAGCTCGGGCAGCACGGCGTCCTCGGGATAGAGGCGGTAATTGACGTCCTCGTGGACGATGAAGCTGATGCCGCGCTCGGTCTGGTCGATGTAACCGCGGTCAAGCACCGGGAGCTTCTTCTCGGCCGCGAGCAGGAAGACCTGCGTGAGGAGCTGCTTGCGGTTCGGTACGCCTTCGAGCTTCGCGCCGAGTTTCTTGGCGAAGGCCGTGAGGTCGGCGTGGTTCAGCGCGTAGAGTTCGTTCAGCCAGATCGGGTCTTCCTTGTGGTCCGCGATCTCATCGGCGATCTGCTCCATCGCCTCGATGCTGGTGAAGCGCGACGGATCGGGCAGGTCGCCGTAGATGACGACTTCCTTCGGGGGCAACGGCTGCGGCGGCTTGTTGTTGCCACCGCCGCCCTGGAAATTCTGTTTGCCCCACTTGCCGCCACCGCCGCCTTGGAAATGCTTCCCGCCGCGCTGGCGACGGTTCCATTTGCCGCCACCACCGCCGCCACCGTTGTGGTGCTGTTGGTGACCGCCACCACCGTGGCCGCCGCCGTCGTCCTGATAACCGCCCTGCCCGCCCTGTGGCTGGCCGGACTGTTGGTCGCCACCCTGGCCGCCCGGGTCGTGTGACTCGGGTGCGGGCGCCGGAGCCTGCGGCACCGGCTCGGGAGCCGGCGGCGGAGGCGGCGGTTCCGCACGAACCGGCTCGGGCGCGGGAGCGCGCGGGGCCGGCGCAGGCGCCTCGAAGTCCATTTCCTTGGTGGCGGAAACCTTCGCGGTTTTCTTGGCGCCACGGACAAGGCGGGAGCGCACAGGGCGCTTGGCGGCGGATGACTCGGCTTTGCTGTTATCCTCTTCGGATTTGGGAGGGACGGACATGAGAGCGGGCGTTAGGCCCGGGAGGGGTGGGATTTCAAGAGGCGGTCAGCCAGGGCATTCACCTGCTCTTTCAGGAACTCCGGGGAACCGTCGTTCAGGAGAACATGGTCTGCCAGCTCGCACTTTCGGGCCAGTGGCAGTTGCTTGACCAGGCGCTGGCGGGCAAGTTCCGGGGGAACGCCACGCTGCTCCAGCCGCCTCAATTGCGTCGCGGAGTCTGCCGTCACACAGACGATGGAATCAAACCAATTTTCCAGGCCTTTTTCGAAGAGCAAGGGCACCTCCACGATGAAAGCCACGCCGTGCGCCGCGGTGAAGATCTCCTGCCAGCGGGCCATGAGGCGCGGATGCAGCAGTTCCTCCAGCCAGGCCAGCGCCGCCGGGTCGGAAAACACCTTTTCGGCCACCTTGTCGCGCCGCACCCGGCCGTCACTCGCCATCATGGCGGCGCCGAGCCGGTTCCGGATGGCGGTCGCGATCTCCGCACTGGGCAGCAACTCGTCGCGCACGACCTGGTCCGCGTCCAGCCGCCGGAAACCGCGTTCGGCAAACAGCGCCGCCGCGGTGGATTTGCCGCAGCCCATGCCGCCGGTCAGGCCGACGATCAGGTTGGAGCCGCTAGCCATTTTTACTGACTGCTGACAATGCGCTTGCCGCGCATGGGGAGCAACCCCTATTTCTTGTGGTAGGATGTCCCCGATTCCTGCAGTCGACACCAAGAGCCCGCCCTCGGTTTTGCAGGCCATCAAAGTCGCGTTCGCGGGCATCGGCGCGGAAGCGAGCTTCCCGCTCCTCGACCGGTTGTTCAGCGACCTGACCGACATGTTCGAAGGCCGCTACGCCGGGTACCAGGCGATCGACATGCAGTACCACGACTTCGAGCACACCCTGCAGGCCACGCTGTGCATCGTGCACCTGCTGGAGGGACGCAGCCGCACTTCCGACCGGCCCGTGCTCGTGGCGCGGGACTGGGAACTCGCGGTGATGGCGGCGCTGCTGCATGACAGTGGTTACCTGAAGGTGAACGATGACAAGGTTGGCACCGGGGCCAAGTATACTTTCGTCCACGAGCGGCGCAGTTGCGACTTTTGCCGCGACTACCTGCCCCGCATGGGCGTCACCGCCACGGAGATCGAGGACATCTGCGCTGCGATCATCTGCACGGGCCCGCGGAGCAAGATCAGCCAGATCTCGTTCCGCAGCGAGGCCGGGCGCCAGTTCGCCTTCATGCTGGTGACGGCCGACTACCTCGCGCAAATGAGCGCGTCGGACTACGTGGACAAGCTGCCGGTGCTCTACAAGGAGTTCGAGGAGGCCTTCGACTTCGAGGGCACGCCGCGCGAGAAGCGGCCGTACCACAGTTTCCGCGAACTCCTGGAGAAGACGCCGGGGTTCTGGACGAATTATGTGCGCCCCATGCTCGACTTCGAGGCGGCAGGCGTGCATCGCTATTTGACGACAGCGGGCCAACCCAATCCCTACCTGCAGGCCGTTGAGGCCAATCTCGCCGAGGTCCGTCGGCGGTTGCAGCCGGAAGCGGGTTAACCTTCCACCGTTTTTCCCGCTTTCAGTCCATGTTAGCCACCATTGGCTCAGCCGCGCTGCTGGGCATCGATGCCGTTCCGGTCCAGATCGAGGTCAACACGGGCGAATCCGGCGTGCCCGACCTCATCCTCGTCGGCCTGCCGGATGCCGCCGTCAAGGAATCCGAGGACCGCGTCTTCTCCGCCCTGAGCAACTCCGGCCTGCGCATGCCGCGCACGCGCACCACGATCAACCTCGCGCCGGGCGACCTGCGCAAGGAGGGCGCGATCTACGACCTGCCGATCGCCATCGGCATCCTTGTGGCGACCGGCCAGCTGGTCTGCGAGAACCTCGACCAGTATCTCATCGCCGGCGAGCTCGGCCTGTCCGGCGCGACGCGCCCGATCAAGGGCGGACTCGCCATGGCGGTGCTGGCGCGCGACTCCGGCCGCAAGGCGATCCTCCTGCCGCCGCTCGCCGCGCAGGAAGCCGCGCTCGTCGAAGGCATCGAGGTCCATGAGATCGCGTCGCTCGACCAGGCCCACCGCTTCCTCGGCGGCCAGCAGCATCTTTTCCCGCTCAAACCCGCGCGCGGCTCGACCACGATCACGCGGCGGCCTGGCGAGCCGGACTTCTCCGAGATCAAAGGCCAGCAGGGCGTGCGCCGCGCCGTCGAGATCGCCGTCGCCGGCGGACACAACCTGCTCATGATCGGGCCGCCCGGCTCGGGCAAGTCGATGATCGCGCGCCGCATCCCGGGCATCATGCCGCGGCCGACGCTCGAGGAGTACCTTGAAATCCTCCGCATCCATTCCGCCGCCGGCCACACCATGCAGGGCGAACTGCAGTTTCTCCAGCGCCCGGCGCGCGCGCCGCACCACACCATCTCGGATGTCGGCCTGCTCGGCGGCGGCGCCATTCCCGGCCCGGGCGAAATTTCCCTCGCCCACAACGGCGTGCTCTTCCTCGACGAACTGCCGGAGTTCAAGCGTTCCGCGCTCGAGGTCCTGCGCCAGCCGCTCGAGGACGGGCGCGTCACGATCTCGCGCAGCGCGGGCAAGATCACCCTGCCCTGCGACTTCATGCTCGTGGCGGCGATGAACCCCTGCCCCTGCGGGTATCTCGGCGATCCCAAACACGAATGCCGCTGCGCACCGGCCCAGATCCAGCGCTACCGCGCGCGCATCAGCGGCCCCCTGCTCGACCGCATCGACCTCCATGTCGAGGCGCCGGCGCTGTCCCTCACCGAGCTGCGTTCCGACAAGCCCGCCGAATCGTCGGCCGCGATGCGGGAACGCATCGAGCACGCGCGCCAGATCCAGCACATCCGCTTCCGCGGCACGGGCCTGACCGCCAACACCCGCATGCTCCCGTCGCAGATCCGGAAATACTGCGCCATCGACACCAGCCTCGGCGACCTGCTCCAGCAGGCCATGGAGCAGCTCTCGCTCTCCGCCCGCGCCTACGACCGCATCCTGAAGGTCGCCCGCACCATCGCCGACCTCGCCGAGTCCGAGCGCATCGAGTCGCCGCACCTTCTCGAAGCGATCCAGTACCGCTCGCTCGACCGGAATGTGTTCTACTGAACCGGCGGAAACTCACGCGAAGGCGCGAAGGACGCGAAAATGGGAGCAGACGGCCAACAGAACCTGGAGGAACTCTCCGCCCTGGTAGTCGATGCGGGATATCACCTGCATCGCGAGCTTGGGCCCGGCTTCCTGGAATCAGTTTATGAAGCGGTCCTGGCGACCCAGCTCCAACGCCGCGGCCTTGCGGTTATTCGCCAGAAATCCATTCCCATCGAGTTTGCCGGACTCACTTTGAACGAAGGCTTTCGCGTCGACTTGCTCGTGGAGGACCAGCTGGTCGTGGAGCTGAAATCCGTTGAGAATCCATCTCCTGTACACCACAAACAGCTCTCACCTACCTCCGCTTGATGAAACTGCCTTTGGGCCTTCTCATGAATTTTGGCGCCCCCACCTTCAAAGAAGGCCTCAAGCGGATCGTCAACGAGCACCGGAACTTCGCGGCTTCGCGCCTTCGCGTGAACCAGCATCTGGCCAAATGAGACTGCTCTTCGCCCTCCTGCTCGCGCTTGCGCTCGTTCCGTCCGTCCTTGCGCGCGGCAAGTTCGACAACGCGGTCAAGGCCCGCATCGATGGCAATTATGCCAAGGTGTTGTTCAAGGACGGCCGCAAGGGCGTCTTCCCGCTCAAGGAGCTCGCCAACGAGGACCTCGTCGTCCTCAACCAGCTCGCCGCGGAATCCCCGCTGCCCGCCGGCAACACCAGGGTCGAGTCCTACGTGCCGGTCAAAACGAAGCGCGTCACGATCGTCAAAAAGGAGATCAAGGACGGCGTCGAAACCGTGGAGCTGAACACCCCGAGCTCCATCCACGACCAGGGGCAGGCGCCGACGTGCCGCTATTACGCCTTCGCCCACGCCCTCGACATCGCCGGCTACTTCATCGACGTCGACCGCATCATCAACTGGCGCCGCGTGGCGGAAACAACCGACGCGCAACGCGCCGCGGCCGACCGAATCACCCGCGGCGACGGCTGGGGCACCACCGCGCTGCTCGAGGGCGACGTCGCGGCCGCGGCGGCCCGCCTCTGCCCGCAGGCCGCGTATCACGCCATGTCGTTCAACGAGGTGGCGCATCGCATGACGGAGACCGCCCTCGCCAGCGCCAACACGCCGGAGAAGAGGTTGAAGGCCTATTTCGCGGGCATCGGCCAGCCCGCGAACTGGGAATGGATCCGCGGCGAGATTCGCGAAGGGCGGCCGGTGCTGGCCGTGCTGATCAGCGACTACTGGCGCGTGCTGCCCGCGGAATATTTCGAGAAGCACCCGGCGCCGTCGCGCGACATCGGCCATGCCATGGTCATCCATGGCTTCACTTGGAACGAGGCCAAGGGCACGGGCTCGTTCATGCTGATCAATTCCTGGGAAGTCGCGCCGCAGATGACCGTCACCCTCGATAACGCCCGCGACGTTCTCTACGGCTCGTTCAGCATCGAGCCGCGGGAGAAGTAGGCCGGGCTCGGCCGTGGGACGGGGCTTTGCGCCCCCGACTCCCGAACCGATCTTCTTTTGACCACTAATGCATCGCCTAACGGCTCTGCTACTTGGTGCGCTCCGCCTGATCGGCTCCGCATTGTGTTCATGGGGTCGGCTAATCGCCGACTGAAACCACCTCTATTTTAAGCGGCGATTAGCCGCTCCCCGAAACCAAAACCGGAGCCGATTAGGCGGAGGGGATTTTAAAGCAGAGCCGTTAGGCGATGCATTAGTGGTCAAAATCTCAGGAGGTTCGATTGCACGCCCTACTTCACCGGCTCGCGCGCGATCTCAATATCGTGCGCCACTTCCGCCGTGAGCAACGTCCAGTCCACGTTCCCCACGCGGTTCGTCCACATCGGATTTTTGTACCGTGAGCGCATGAGCGCCGTGTAGCGATCCCAGTGGCAGGCGGCATCGGTCAGCTGCGCAATGGCCGCCAGCTGGTGCACTTCGTTCTTCGTCCTCCGGTACAGCGCCAGCTCCGTCGCCCCGCGGATCTTGCAGCCGTAGTAATGACCCAGCCAGGCCATCGCCTCGATGTCGGCCAGCGTCGCCGCGAGCTCCTGGTTTTCGTGCGGGTCCATTTTCGCAACCGCGGCGAGCGCCGCGCCCGCATGCGCGTGCAACTGCTCCGCCACCTGCAACGGCGTCGTGCCCGCGGGCTCCGCGCCCGCCGCGACCGCAGTCACATACTGCGGGATCGTGAGGTTTTTCGTCCCCGGATGCACTCCGAGCGTGATGAAGCGGTTGACGTCGTGAAAGCCGCTCTTGGTCTGCGCCGGCTGCGGCCGGCTCTTGCAGGCCTCGATGTACCACTGGAAATCATACTGGCCCCAGTGGAAGCCGGTCGTGAGCGGATAAACCAGGGAGGCGTCCTGCCACGCCGCGAGCAGCTGCTTCGCGTCCACACCTGGAAAACGCTGCGCCACCAGCGCCTCGATCCGGTCGTTGCCGAGCGCCGGGTCGTAGCTGAACCGGCCCCAGGTCAGCCAGTCGAGCCAGTGCTTGTCCACTTCCAGCTGGCGCGGGCTGGCCGGCTCCTGATCGAGGAATTCCCGGCCCCAGACCCACATGTCCGAGCCGTAGTAGACGCCCTGCGTGACCTCGCGCGGCATGTTCGTGATGAACTCCCGCACGAAATCCGGCGCGGCCCAGCGCAGCATCAGCGCGTCGTCGTTGCGCAGCGTCCACAGGGTCTTCAGGTCACCGAGCGTGGGCACGAAATCCCGGTGGAAGGTCTGGACCGTCGAACTCTGTGCATGGGCCTGCGCATATTTGAAGCTGAAGACGAAATCGATGTCCGGGTTCCTCGTGAGCGGCGCGAAGGTCTTCGCGATGTCCGAAGCCCGCGTCTCGTGCTGGCGGTGAATGAAGCGGATCTTCCGGCCGGGCTGCTCGCGCGCCACGTCCATCACGCCCTGCGCGTAGGTGGCGAACAGCCAGTCTTCCTTCGCCTCGAAGCTGGAATTGGCGTTGCCGATGTTCTCGCCCGCCGTGACGCCGATGCCGCGCAGCAGCGGATACGTGCGGAACAGCTGCGCCACGCTCTTGCGGAAATAATCCACCGTCACCGGGTTCGTGATCGCGTCCGTGATGCCGTGCTTCCCGCCCGTGCCGTAGGTGTAGATGTTCCAGGTGAGGATGTAGAAGTCGATGTTCCGGTCCTTGGCGTACTGCATGACGCGCCGCCAGAAGGCGATTTTCTCGTCGATGGTGAGCTTCTTCACCGTCTCCACCTGCGCGAGCATCGCGGGAGTCACGATGTCCTCGGTGCGCGTCGAGTAATACTCCGCGAACTTGCTCGTGGAGCGCTGGACATCGTCGAGGGCGACATCCTCGTAGCCGGGCACCTTCACCAGCGACGGGAACGGGTGCAGGTTCCAGAGTGAAACGTAGTTGAACCGGTCGCGCGCGAGCTGGTCGAGATAGGCGCGCCAGAAGTCGAAATCCCAGACCGTCGCGATGTTCGCCTGCGCCGAGTCGCCCATGTCGGTGTAGCTCGGCGTCCGCACATCGAGCGGGATGTTGAACTTCGCCCCGCGCATCGCAATGTAGGGCTCGCGCCGCACGGGCTGCACCGCCGGCAGCCCGCCGATCCGGATCTGCTCGGCCAGCTCGAGTCCGCCGTACATCACGCCGCCCGGCCCGCCGCCCCGCACCGTGAGATACTGGCGGTCGCCGGTGGGCGACGCCTGCAGGTCGAAAGCCTCGTTCTTCAGGTCGGTCGCTTCCGCCAGGACGATCGACGTCGTGCCCTCGGCGATCTGCTTCAGGTTCTTCCGCACAACCGTGTCGCCCCTCGCCTGCAAGGCGGCTTCGATCTCGCCGGCGGCGAATTTCGCCGGCTCCGAGACGGCGTCGACCTGGAGAAACACCTCGCGCGCCTGGGCGGTGCCCAGCGATACGCCCATGACGAGAAGACCAAACAGCGGCAGCGGGGGTAAACGCATGCGTCTATCCACTCCCCGCCGGCCGCAAGGTAAACAGCAATTTCGCGCTGTGATTAGACCGGGCCTGCCCTTTGGACCGCGGGTTCTGCGCAGGACACGGATCTGGTACCGAGTCCACTCACCGTCATCCTGAGTCGTACAAGGATCCAAGGTGGTCGCCGCCGTCCCGGCGGCGACAGGCGTCGGTGTGGAAACCGACGCCCACCTTTCATTCGCACGGCTCAGGATGACGGGTTGCCGGGATTTAATCGGCTATCCGCAAGATCCGCGCAATCGTGGTTAACAATTGCCAGCTGGTTCGGGCGCGACTCCAGTGCCTGTGCCCATGGCCGAAATCGTCAATTTCTCCGCCTACAAGTTTGCCCCGCTGGCAGACCTTCCCGCCCTGCAGGAGCGACTGCGCGCCGTGGCCAACGCGGGGGAACTCCGCGGCACGATCCTCCTCAGTCCGGAAGGCATCAACCTGTTCGTCGCCGGCGCCCGCGCCGCGCTCGGCGACCTGCTGGCCGAGATCCGCCGCGTGCCGGGACTGGCCGATCTCACGCCCAAGGAAAGCCTGAGCACCGAGAAGCCCTTCAACCGCATGCTCGTGAAGATCAAGAAGGAGATCATCGCCTTCGGCGTGGCGGGCATCGACCCGGCGCGCCATCCGACCGCCAAGCTGCCGGCCAAAACCCTGCGGGCGTGGCTCGACGAGGGCCGGCCCCTCACCCTGCTCGACACCCGCAACGACTACGAGGTGAAGATGGGCACGTTCCGCGGCGCCCAGGCCGCCGGCATCGACAACTTCCGCGACTTTCCCGCCGCCGTCGCCAAATTGCCCGAGCAGCTGAAGGAGCAGCCAATCGTGATGTTCTGCACCGGCGGCATCCGCTGCGAAAAGGCCGGGCCGTTCATGGAGCGGAGCGGTTTCAAGCAGGTCTTCCAGCTCGACGGCGGCATCCTGAAGTACTTCGAGGAATGTGGCAGCGCCCACTACGACGGCGAGTGCTTCGTCTTCGACCGGCGCGTCGGCGTCGACCCGGAACTGCAGGAAACCGATTCCGTGATGTGCTTCGCCTGCCAGATGCCGCTGACCGCGGAAGAGCAGGCGCACCCCCACTACGTGCCGGACAAATCCTGCCCGCACTGCTTCACGGCAAACCTTTGCTGAACCACTAATCCGTTTCGCCAATGGCGAAACTTTTAATCCCCCCTTCGACTAATCGTCTCCGGGTTTGTTGCGGGGAAGCAGCTAATCGCTGCTTGAACTCGATCTCCTGTCGGCGATTAGCCGACCCCCGAAGCCAACATTCAGCGACGATCAGTCGCTGCAGGATAGCCAAGGATTCATCTTTGATGAATCCCATTAGTGGTTTCCAACCTCGCTACCGCAGTCGCGGCCAGCGGAATGTGCTCTCGGGCGATGGCTCGGCCGGGCGCGTGGCCGGCTTGCCCTGGGCTTCGCGCAATTTGTCCTTCTTGCTCTTGCGCTTCCCTTTGATGCCGCCGGTCGGATTCGCCGGCGCCTCGAGCTCGGTCGGCTCGAAGCCCTCGACCTGTTCCCGCGGGATGGCGAGATGGTTGCGCTTCTCGATCAGCTTGAAATGCGCGTGCGTGCTGGCGCTGACAAAATTCACCGCCACGCCGCTCTTCCCCGCCCGGCCGGTGCGGCCGATCCGGTGCGTGTAGTCGGTTGGCGAGCGTGGCAGGTCGAAGTTCACCACGACCGGGAGATCCGCGATGTCGATGCCGCGCGCCGCGAGGTCGGTGGCGAGCAGCACGTGGATCTTCGCCGCCTTGAAATCCGCGAGGCGCTGGGAACGCGTGCCCTGGCTGAGTTCGCCATGCAGCGCCTCGGCATGGATGCCGGCCTTGCGCAGCTTTTCGGCGACGTGTTCGGTGGCGTATTTCGTCGCCACGAAGACCAGCACGCGCGTCCATCCGTTCGCCTGGACGAGATGGCGCAGCAGCTGCGTGCGTCGCGGCACGTCCACCTCGATCGCCCGCTGCTGGATGTCGGGCGCCGTCGCGGCCACCACGGCCACCTCGATGCGCACCGGATCGTGCAGCAGGTTGTCAGCGAGCGCCTGGACCTCCGGGGGAAACGTGGCCGAGAACAGCAGGCTCTGGCGGCGCTGGGGCAGCAGCGCGATGATGCGGTTGAGCTCCTCCGTGAAGCCCAGGTCGAGCAACCGGTCGGCCTCGTCCAGCACCAGCGTCGCAACCGCCGACAGGGACACCGCGTTGTGGTCAACGAGGTCGAGCAACCGGCCCGGTGTGGCGACGATGACATCCGCGCCGCCGCCGAGCGCCATCATCTGCGGATTGATCGAAACGCCGCCGTAAACCGTGAGCACCTTGACCGGCTCCGGCAGGTGCCGGCTGTAGGCGCGGAACGACTCGCCGATCTGGGCCGCCAGCTCGCGCGTCGGCACCAGCACCAGCGAACGCACGAAGCGCCCGCGGTCGCGGCGGCCCGCGGACAGCTGCTGCAAAATCGGCAGCGCAAACGCCGCGGTCTTGCCCGAGCCGGTCTGGGCCGAGGCGCGCACATCGCGGCCGCGCAGGATCGCCGGGATGGCCTCCGCCTGCACCGGCGTCGGCGCGCCGTAACCGCGGTCGCCCACGGCCCGGCGCAACGGTTCGGAAAGGCCCAAATGAGAAAATGCCGCGGATGTGCTCACTGAACACACCCCGCCCTGTCGGGCACCCCTCTTGATAGAGGGGACTTCTGAAGACTTGAATCCCCTCTATCAAGAGGGGTGGCGCGCAGCGCCGGGGTGTGTCGGATCGTTCTCACGCCAGCTGGACCACGATCGTCTGGCCGTCGACCGTCACGCGGTCGCCGACCGCCAGCTTCTTCCGCTTCTGCGTCTCGACGACGCCGTTGAGCTGGGCGAGGCCGGAGCTGATGAGTTGCTTCGCCTCGCCACCGGTGCCCGCGAGCCCGCCGAACTTGATGAACTGGCAGAGCTCGATGGGCACTTCACGGACCACGACATTGCGCGGCTGGGATGAACGGGAGTCGGACATGCCGGAAACTTGAACCACAAAGCCCCCAAGGCACAAAGCACAAACAATCCAAGACATTCTTCACAGAAGGTAACGGAGAGAACGAAGAATCGAATCCTGCCTTTGTTGCCTTCGTTATCTTCTGTGAAATCAGGATTGTTTCACGATCCGGGATAAACCGACCTTTCACAGGAGGTAACGGAGCCAACGGAGGGTCGGAAAAACTATCTCAGTTTCCTCCGTTACCTCCTGTAAGGTCAGGATGGTTTCACGATCCGGATACCATCCGGCTCGATATAGATCTTCTGTTCCTTGAAGAGCGCGCCGATCGCCTGCTTGAACGCCTTCTTGCTCATGCCGAAGACGTCGCGGATTTCCTCCGGCAGGCTGTTGTCGTGGTACGGCAGAAAGCCACCTTTCTCCGCCAGGATCTTCAGCACCTGCTCGCTCATCGGGCCGATGCGCCGGTGGCCCGCGAGGCCGAGGGCGAGGTCGAGCTTGCCGTCCGGCCGGATGGCGCGGACGTAACCCTGCACCCACTGGCCGATCTTCAGCGAGCCGCCGGGGATGTCGGTGTTGTAGATCAGGCCGCGGTGCGCGTTATTGACGACCAGGTTGTAGCCGAGCGGGCTTTTGCTCGCGACGATCATGCGGACCGACTCGCCCTCGTGGTAATGCGGCGGACGCTGGTCGAGCCGGCGGTTGAAGCGCGCGCAAGCGATCAGGCGGTCGGTGCGCTCGTCGAGCACCACCATCACGACAACGCGATCGCCGGGATTGAGCGGGCCGTCCATCTCGCGTGCCGGCAGCAGCAAATCCTTCTCCAAGCCCCAGTGCAGGAAAACGCCGATGCGCGGATTCACGCCCGCCACCTCGAGGTACGCGAACTCGCCCACGGTCACCAGCGGCTGCTCGGTGGTTGCGACCAGACGGTCTTCGGAGTCGCGATAGACGAACACGTCAACCTGCCCGCCCACCACCGCACCCGCCGGGATGAACTTCCCCGGCAGGAGGATTTCCCCGCGCTTGCCCCCGTCGAGATAGAGTCCCGGCGGAGCGGAGCGAAGCACGGTGAGCAGGTTGCGTTTCCCCAGGATGGCCATCGCGCGACCTTGGGCGGAATTTCCCGCTTTGGGGAGGGAATTCGGCAGCACACCTGATTCAAAAGAGAAAACCTCCATCCTCCGCGGCACACTCTTCACCCCTTTCCCTTCTTCCGCTGCCGCCGCCCATTCCCTGGATCGCATCGACTTGGCCAAGCGCTCGGACAATCCGCGCGCGCCCGCTACTTTCGATGGGACAATGCGAGTTGGACACGACCATTGTCCACTTGTGTGCCATGCCGGCCAATCCGTTGGCCGCATATGCGGAGGCGAGCCAGTTCGCCCTTGAAATGCGGAAATTTGCCGGCCTTAGTTTTCAGGCCGCGCCGGGCCCCGCGGCCCACGGATGTTGTCTCCGCTGCACACCCTCTTTTGCCCCGCAAACTGCCGGTTGGCCGGCCGGGTCACCCGAGCTTTTGCGGCCGCCGGCGCCGGCAGGCTGACCGCACTCATGGGCCCGGGGGCGCGCGCGGGCGTGGCGGGACTGGGCCTGCTGGCCGCGGCGGCGGGGAACGGGGCGTTGCGCGCGGATGCCCGCTTCACCTTCACCGAATTGCGGACCGCGCCAAAGATAACCCCGCGGCAATTCGGCAACCTCTTCATGGAATTCCGGTATGAATATTCGCCCTATGTGCTTCAGGTGGACGAATTCCTTTCCGACCGCACGGGCGACTGCGACGATTACGCGCTGCTCGCAAACGACATCCTTTCCCGCCATGGCTATCACACCCGGTTCATCCAGGTCTCCCTGGCCGGGAGCGATGTCGCCCATGCCATCTGCTACGTCGGCGAAAACCGCGCATACCTCGACTATAACAACCGCCGGTATGAGATGAACCTGGAGCGATCGGGACCCACCCTCCGGGATATCGCCATGAAAGTGGCCGATGCGTTCGAGAAAAACTGGACGACCGCCACCGAGTACAGCTTCAGCTACGACGATTACCGGAAACAGGCGCGTTACACCGTGGTGAAGACGGACCCTCCCGACCGGGATCCCGACCGGCAGGCCACCTCCTCCCGATGAAAGACCTGATCTTGCGCCGGGTTTATGCGGGCTTCGCGGCAAGTTGCGCCATCATCGGCACGGCGGCGGTGGTGGCGATTCACTATGTCGGCCAGGCCGAGGCGGACGCGGACTGGGTCAATCACGCCCACGCAACGATCTATGAGCTGGATCGGGTCGCCAGCAGCCTCGTCACCGGCGACGGCGCGGCCCGCACCTATTTCTGGACCGGGAACGCGCCGGAACTTGCCACCGCCCGCGGGGAATTCGGGGAAATGCGGGATCACCTGGAGCTGGCCAAGGCGCTCACGCGCGACGACCCCGAGGCAACCCGCCAGCTCATGGAACTGGATGGGATCGCCGACCGGCACGCGCAGGCGGCACTGGCGCTGGCCGGCTCCGCCGCCGACCAGGATCGCGCGGCCAAGGAGGCTTTGCTCCGGTCCGACCCGGGCGGGGAAACGCTGCGGGCGGCCAAGCGCCTCGTCGCCCGCATGCGCGCGAAGCAGTTCGAGTTGCTGGACCAGCGCGACCGCGCCGCCTACCGCCAGGCCCAGATGACGCGGTGGGTGGTGGGAATCTGCATCGGGCTCGACCTGGTGCTGCTGGCCGCGGTGGCGTGGCTGATTCGGGACGATATCGGCACGCGGCGGAAGCTGGCGGCCGCGTTGAGCACCGAGAACGAACGGCTGGAAGCCCAGGTGCGGGCGCGAACGCAGGAACTCGTGGCCAGCAACAGCCGCCTCACCGCGGAAAACCGCGAACGGCAGTGGGCCGCGCAGTCCCTCGAGCACCAACTTCGCTACAACCAGCTCATCGTCGATGCCACGGGCGACCTGGTGTTTGTCGTGACGCGCACGCTGGCGGTCACGCGGATAAACCCCGCGGTGGCCGCCGCGACCGGCTGGACCGAGGAGGAGATCCTGGGCCGCCCGCTCGGGGACTTCGTCCGCGTGGCGGGAGACGGACCGGCGCCCCTGCTGGCCGCGCTGCGCAACGGCCGGGAATTCTCGCCGGCGGGGGCCGACTTGCTGGACAAAAACGGCCACAGCCTGCCGGTGAACTTCACATTGCTCCCGCTGCGCGACCAGGACAAGGTGGTGGGCGGAGTCGCGATGGTGCGCCGGACCAATCCCGCGTAAGCCGCTTTCCTCATGAGCAAACTTATCCTTCACCTTGACGACGAGGTAGCGATCCGCGTGATCCTGGCCGCTTCCCTGGAAGAGCGCGGCTACCGCGTGGTCTCGCCGGCCACGCTGGCCGAGGCGATCGCGGCGGCCGAACGCGAAAAGCCCGACCTGGTCATTTCCGACCTGCAACTGGATGAGTGCGACGGGCTCGAGGCCATCGACCAGTTGAAGACGCGGCTGCCGGGCGTGCCCGTGATCCTGCTCACCGGCGTGCTCATCAACCCGCAGGTCGCCCGGAAAACGGTCGCGCACCAGGCGGATGCCTACCTGCAGAAGACGGCCCCGCTGGAACGGATCCTGGGCGAGGTGCGCCGGCTGCTGGGCGACTAGCTCAACCGCCGCGGGCGGGAATGGCCTCGGGCAGCAGCTGGTGCATCGAGCGCAGGAGGGTTTCCCCGCTGAACGGCTTCGCCAGGAACAGGCCGCCCGCGGGGGCGGCGCAACGCGAATCACCTTCATTGGCGATGCCGCTCATGAGGATGGCCCGCACCGAAGGGTTGAGGGCGCGCACGACCTTGATGAGGGCCTGGCCATCCAGGTTGGGCATGTCGAGATCGGTGACGATCGCGGCGATTTCCAGGCTGCGGGCCGCAAAGAGCGCCACCGCCTCGGTGCCATCGGCGGCGGCGATCGCCCGATAGCCGTGGCCCGTCAGCATGGCGCTGGTGATTTCGCGCACCCCGGCATCGTCATCGACCACCAGCACCAGCTCGCCATGGCCGCGCGGAATGTCCATGAGCGCGGCACGATCCATCTCCCCCTCGAACCCAACCGCCGCCGGCAGGAAAATGCTGAAGGTCGTGCCGCGACCGGGCAGGCTCTGGACCGTGATGTCGCCGTGATGCTGGGTCACGATGCCGCGCACCGTGGAAAGGCCGAGCCCGGTGCCCTTTCCCTCCCCCTTGGTGGTGAAGAACGGTTCCCAGATGCGGCTCATGATTTCCCGCGGAATGCCGGAACCGGTGTCCGCAACTTCCAGGAAGAGATGCCGCCCGCCCTGCGCGGGGAATTCCCCGCCGACTTTCTTCTCGAGCATGCGGTTGCCGGCGCGGATCGTCAGCGTGCCGCCGTTCGCCATCGCATCGCGCGCATTGACGCACAGGTTCAGCAACACCTGGTGAAAGTTGGTGGGATTCGCCTTGATCGGCCAGAGCGCGCCCTCCACCTCGTCGGCGATCGTGATGTTCTTGGGGAAGGTCTGGTGCATCATGTCGACCACTTCGCCGATCACGTGCCCCGGCTGGATCAGCTGCGCCTCCCCCGTCACGCCGTGGGCGAATCCGAGAATCTGCTTCACCAGGCCGGCCCCGCGCGCGGCGCTGGTTTCCATGTTGCCGATGAGCTTCTGGTCGCTTTCGCCCGGATGGCGCGTGCGCAGCAACGGCAATCCCATGATCAGGGGCGCAAGGACATTGTTGAAGTCATGGGCGATGCCGGCGGCGAGCATGCCGATGCTTTCGAGGCGCTGGACCCGCTGCATCTGCTCCTCGGTCGCGCGGCGTTCGCGCGCCAGGCGCACATCGTTCAGCGCCCGCCGCACGGCGGGCACCAGCCGTTTGGGGCGATCCTTGATCACATAGTCCGCCGCACCGAGGCGCAGCGCATCGAGCGCGCGTTCCTCGCCGATCGTGCCCGACAAAAAAATGAACGGGATATCCGGGACCTGCGCGTGGGCCAGCTTCAGGGCTTCCACGCCGTTGTATCCGGGCATGTTGTAGTCTGACAGGATCAGATCGGGCTTGCTGGTGAGCCCGGCTTGGAAATCCGAGCGGTTGGAGACGACGGTGATCTCGCACTGCGGCCATTCCTCAAGCAAGCCTACGTGGATCAATTCGGCGTCCTGCGGACTATCCTCGAGGTGAAGAATCTTCATGGGGGGCGAAGGTGTTTAATCCGTCACATCTGCGCTGGCCCACGCCGAGTGCCGGGAAAGTTATAAGATCATGCTTGTTGCAAGAAGCATACAGCAGTGCCTGACATGCGCAAGCCTCGGATGGAAATAAACTTTCGCGCAACCAGGGCAGCAATTACGTCAATCAACCTGTATCTTTTACGATCAGGATTCGAGATTTAAAACGGTAGACGCGGCGATTTCACAACCGCTCACACAATCGCCATATTCTGAACTGCCGAAAGGAGCGGGGCCGCCTTGCACCAGCGTCCCTACCCGTTCGATTTGCCGGCTTGGTCGCCGTATTCCCAGTCGTAAGGGACACCGGTGTCGCCGAGGATCAGGCGGACGAGTTCGGCGAAACCGGCTTCGGCGCGAACGTCATTGGCGAGGATGACGACACAGCGCCGGCCATGCTCGAGGCCGACCAGCGTGTTCGCGGTCTGCTCGTTGTGGCCGCCCTTGAAAAAGCCGGCGCCCTGCGAGCCGGTGAAGGTCACGCACCCGAGCCCGGCCTGAAGGTCGGCGCGCCGTTGCGCGGGCGGCAGCTCCGGTTGGAACGTCGGGAATTGGTGGGCGGTGGTGATCGCCAGCTGCGGGCGCACGAGCTCGGCCCGGGCCGCCGGCGACAGGCCGTCGCCACGCATCAGCGCCGCGGCGAAAAGCGCGAGGTCGTGGATGGTCGTGTCCATCGAACCGGCCGCGCGCACGCGACTGCGCTGGTCGTGCTCGCCGGGTTCGCCCCGGTCGTTCCAGCCATCGGCCAGGTTGCCGGCGAAATCGGCGCGCCACTTGAGCGCGGTGCGGGTCATGCCGAGCCCGGCGAAGGTGCGGTCGGTCAGCTCGCCGAGCGAGAGGCCGAGGCCTTTGTCCTTCCTCCCCTGCTCGATCGCGAACTGCAGCAGGATCAGGCCCTCGCCGGAATAAGCGAAGCGCGCGCCGGGATCGAAATGGATGCGCAGTTTCTGATCCGGTTCGAGGAAGGCGAAGTTGGCGAAGCCGGTGGAATGCGTCAGCGCCATGCGGGGCGTCAGCTTCCGCCAGCGCGAGTCGTCGGCCAGCGCGGCATACTGCGGATACTCCGGCAGCGGTTTCCCGAGCAGCCCGGCGAGCGGCGTGTCGAGGTCCAGCTTGCCGGCGTCGACGAGCTGCATCACCGCGTGGGCGAAAACCAGCTTCGTGAGCGAGGCGCCGTACATGATGGTGTCCGTTTCCAGTTTGTCGCCTTTCGCATTTCTCACGCCATAAGCCTGCACGTAACGCACCTGCCCCTGGTCGATGATGGCGATCGCCATGCCGTTGGCGTGCGTCGCCGCCATGACCCGCCGCACGGCGGCATCCACGACGTCGGGCGCGGGGATCGCGGACTGGTCCAGCGCGAACGCGGACGACATGAGCAACAAACCAAGCACAACCAGGCGGCGGATCATGGGCGCTAAGATCGTCTTGGCGGAGATCGTGTCAAAAAGTTAACCACGAATACGGATACCGATCCGCCGGACCACGAACCCAGGCTCCGGGCGCTTCGCTCCGCAGGATCCGCGCAATCCGTGGTTAAAACGGATCGTTGCCGAAAGCCGCCGGGGCGGAGACCGGCGACCACCTTCAGTCACTTATCCTTCGCCGCGCCCTGCAGGAGCGCGTTGAAGAGCAGCGGGAAGGTGCCGTCGGACTGGCCGCGGAAGGTGATGTCGGAGCCGAAGGCGTAGAAGCGGCCCGAGCCGATCTTCGCCTCGAAGGCGCTGGCCTTGCCCATGAGGCGCTCCGTGCCCCAGGCCCAGCCGCTGCGCAGGGGTTTCCCGGAGTCGAACCACGCAAGGGGACGCACGCCCTTCGCGGCGGCGTCGGGCGCCAGTTCGAACACGGGATTGTCGTCGAAGTTCAGCACCACGTGCGCCGGCAGCCCGGCGGTGACCGCGCTCGCGGGATCCACGGCGACGGTGAGCAGGCTGCCGGGGACGTGGAATTTGGACTTGGGCAAGGGCTTCTCCTTTCCCTTGGCGTCGGTCTCGACCAGGACGTTGCGCACGGGCAGCCCGAGGTAGGACGCGAGGTCGGTGCCGGACTCGAGCGTGACGACCGTGCCGCCCTGCTCCATGAATTCTTTCAGCTGCGGAACCGACTTCTCCCGCGTCAGCCGTCCGAGCCAGCTGCGATATTGTTCCGGGATATCCTCCGGCTTGGGTTGAGGGAGCTCGCGTTTGGACACGCCGCCCAGGCTGGCGAACGCCGCGTCGACGAGGATGATCACGTCGTATTTGTCGCGCAGCCTGCCGGCGTCGATCTCCTGCGGAAACGCCACCTTGAACCCCTTGAATTCGTATTGCTCCAGCAGCCAGCGCGTCCAACCCGACGGCATCGAGCCGCCGTAGATATCCCACAAGGCGATGCGCGGCGCCGCGAGCTGCAGCGCCGGGCCCGCCGGCTTCTGCGCGGCCGGCTGCGCGGCCACGCCCAGGTCCTTCGCCGCCTGCCGCAGGATTTCCGCGGCGCGACCGCCGGCCGGCACGTAGAAGGCGTCCGGACCCGCCGCGGTCCGGTCACCGCGCAACCACTCCACCGGACAACCCGCCTGGAGCAGGCGGTTGACGACGACAAAGCTGTTGTTCACCGCGTGGCTGATGAGGAAACCGGCGGCCCCCTCCTCCACTTTGGCGGGCGGCACGGGCTGGACGGCGCCGTAGGGAATGCGCTCGAACGGGCCGTCGAAGCCGTCGAGCACGCGGTCAAACTTAACGCCCATCTGGAACGCGAGCGTCCAGCCGCTGCCGTCACCGCGGTAAGGCGGGATCGGCGCGCCGCCGCCGGGCGGATATTCCACCGGGTGGTCCTGCGGCTCGAAGGTGTCGATGACCTGCGGGCGGTTCGACTGGTCGGTCTTCACGACCCACGAGCCGGCGGGATACGTGCGGCCGTTGACCGTGAAGGCGGCGGCAGCCTTCTGCACCACGACGCCGGATTTGATCAGGGCATTGATGAGGCGCGTGGCGCGGGGAAAATCGTCCTGGTCGGCGGGCAGGATGAAGCCGCGCGGATCGCGATTGGCGGGATCCCGGAAGACCGCGTCGAATTGCTTCACCCCGGCGCTGCCGGTGGCGGGTTCGAGTTGGCGGATCAGGCTCGGGTACAGCGTCCAGTGATCGCGCGAGCCGCGCTCGATGGAATTCCGGCCCATGCGGTAGATATTATAGAGCAGCTCATCACCGTGGCGCACCGCGTAGTTGAGCACGGCGTAGTTGAGCGAGACCGAGTACTCGATCGACTGGCGGAAATGCCAAGGCTGCGGCGGAACCGGGTTCGGGAAGCTGGCGTTGGGCACCAGCCGCTCGGGCATCAGCGGGATGGTGATGGGCGTCGGGTGGCCCTGCATCTCGGTGAGGAGGCCGATCTGGTTGTGGTAATAGGTGGTGTTGCGCAGGCCGCCGTTGCGCCAGGCGTTGTACTGCGCGCCGTTGCCGCGCGTGTAGCCGGGCTTGTTCTCGAGGTTCAGGCGCGTGACCATCGCGGCGCCGAGGGCATCCAGGCTCGTGACGAGCACCGGGTCGTAGAGCATGTTGAACGGGTCGCGGTACGGCGGCCCCGCCACCACCGAGCCGACCGGGCCGGGCTGGTGGTGGTTGTAGATGATCTGCGGGATCCAATCGACGTAGAAGATCCGTGCCAGGTTGCCGGACTCCTTCATGTTCATCATGACGAAGTCGCGGTTGTTGTCGTGCCCGGCGTATTTGTTGTAGAGCCGCGGGATGTCGAACTGGTCGCGCTTCGCGATGTCGTTGCGCATGTACCACGAGCTGACGATCTCCTGCCCGTCGGGATTGTCGTTCGCGAACAGGATCACGACGTTGTCGAGGATCCGGAGCGTTTCCGGGTCGTTGCGCGACGCGAACAAGTAGAGCGTCTGGATCAGCTGGTGCGTGCCGACCGTCTCGGTGGCGTGCAGGCCGCCGTCGATCCAGACGATCGGCTTGCTGGTCTGCGCGAGGGCGTGCGCTTCGTCGTCGGTGAGATCCTCGGCGCGGGCCAGCTTCTGGGCATTCAGCCGGTAGCGTTCGACGTTCCTCAGGTTTTCCGGCGAGGAGCAGATCAGCATGTACTGCTTCCGCCCTTCCTCGGTGGTGCCGATCTCGACCAGCTTCAGCCGGTCCGACTCCGCGGCGAGTTTCTTGAAGTAGGCCTCGGTCTGGGTCCAGGTCGCGAGCTGCTTGTCGTCGCCGATGGCGAAGCCGAAGTGCTCCTGGGGCGAGGTGATTTTCGAAGCAGCCGGGACTGCAGCCAAGGCGAGCGGCGCGAGAATCAGGCTCGCGCAAAGCGCGAGCAAGGTGGTCGCCGATTTCCAGATCGGCGACGGGTTGGGCAGAGCGCGATCAACACACCCCGCCCTGTCGGGCACCCCTCTTGATAGAGGGGACTTCGGCTGCGCGGATTGAAATTCCCCTCTATGAAGAGGGGTGGCGCGCAGCGCCGGGGTGTGTGGCTCGGCGGGCATCAGAACTTCCGGCTCAGCTCCACCGTCCAGGTGCGGCCGGGGAACAGGGAGCTGTGGACCGCGGCGTTGAAGCCGAAGTTGCCCGAAGCCAGCGGGGGCTCGCGGTCGGTCAGGTTGATGACGCCGAGTTTCAATTTGGTATTCCTCAGCCAGAAGCTCCGGTTCTTGTCGAAGTCGTAGCCCACCGAGGCGTTGAAGCTGATCACATCGGACACCTTATAGCGATAAACGACTGCGCTGTTGTCGGTGCCCTTCACGAGGTAGCTCGGCTTCCCGAGGGATTCGTAGATCGCGGCGGTCGTGGTGGTGCCGGAATCACCGAAGGCGCCGATGTAGTACGCGCCGAACGAGGCCGACCAGTGCTGGCGTTCCCACGCGAGGGACGAGGAACCGCGCCAGCGGGTGGCGCCGTTGACGCCGAGACGGTCCGAGAGCGTGACGGCGCCGCCGGCCGGGCTGCGCGTGACGTCCGAGCGGATCAGGTAGGTCCACTCCGTCGAGGCCAGGATCTGGCCCCACTGCGCACTGCGCTTCGTGTAGGAGAGGCTCATGTCGACGCCGGACACATAGCTCTGGGCGAAGTTCTCGAACGGCATGGCGCGCGTGAGCACCCGGCCCACCGGGGCCATGCGCTGGCCGGCCGGCTTGGCGGCGTTGGCCGTGGCGAAGGCGGCGATGTCAGCCGCGCTGACGACGTCGCGCACGACGGCCGGGTCGCCCTTGTAGTTGGCCGTGCCGCTGCCGAGGTCGATCTGGTCGATGCTCTTGCCCGCGGCGAGTTGCGACGCGGTGTAGGCCTGCAGGAGCGTGAAGTCGTTGTTCAGGATCTGCGCGTTGCTGCGCGTGCCGACCTCGCCCTCCTGCTCGATCTGGAAATAATCCGCCGTGAGCGTGAGCCCGCGGATCTTCGGGATGTCGACCACGATGCCCGCGCTGCGGCCGTCGGACTTGACCGGCTTCAGGTTCGGGTTGCCGGTGTTCATGCGCCGCTGGCTGTAGGCGCCCTCGCCCAGCGCGATGTTGCGGTAATTGTCCAACGGGTTGTCCACGGTCAGTTGCGTGGGCGTGTAGATGGCGGTGAGGGTCGGAGCCGCGAAGCCGCGGTTGACGGACGCGCGCACCATCACGCCGTCGAGGGGCTTCCAATTGAGCCCGAACTTGGGACGGGTCGTGGTGCCGAAGTCGCTGTAGTCCTCATAGCGCACCGCGCCGGAAAGTTCGAGGGAGTGCAGCAGGGGCAGCTTGCGCCCGTCTCCGACCAGGGGGACGACCAGTTCGCTGTAGGCGGAGTACACCGTGCGCTGGCCCGCGGAATCGGGGCGCGCGGTGGCCACGAGGAAGTCGTTGTCGGCCGGGTCCAGGCCGGAACCTGGCGGATTGACGCCGGCGTAGGGCGGACGGGTGTCCGTGAACTCCTCGCGGCGGGTCTCGCTGCCGACCGCGAGCGAAATGTCATTGCCCCACAGTTTGAACAGGGGACCGGACGCGCGGACGTCGGCGCTTTCCAGCGTGGTGGTGCCGTCATGCCCGTAGGGCTGGATCCAGGACACCAACGCGCTCGGCGGATTGACGTAGACCTGATCGGGCACGACCGCGCCGTTCGAAACCTTGAAGGTGTAACCGAAGGGATTGTAGGCGGTGGCGTCTGTTTTCATCAGCGCCTGCTGGAACAGCGATTCACGGCCCGAGTTGTTGGAAATATCGGTCGCTGCCGCGCGCGAGTACAACGCCGCCGCCTCCCAGCTCCAGTCGTGCGGGAGCTTGCCGCGCAGGCCGGCCACGCCGCGGAAGGTGCCGCCGGTGACGGTGATGTCCTCGGCGCCGTCATCGACGTGGTACTTGCCCACCAGCACGACCGCCCGCGGCGTGCCCGTGAGGCGGGCCGTGCCGTCGGGGTTCGGCGCACCGGTGGGACTGTAGAACCGCGAACCATAGGGATTGTAGGGATTGTCGACCGACATGGGCGCGTACTGGCTGCTCGCCGGCGCGGCGCTGCGGATCGGCTCACGGTAGATCTGGCTCTTCGCACGGTAATAGGAAAGGTCCGTGAAGGCGGTGATGTTCTTCGTCAGCTCGTAGGAGGCGCTCGCCATGAAGTTCTGCCGGTCCGTCGCGTTGTAAGCGACGTTCTGGAATTGGTTCACGTCGAGGAAATACGCCGGCATCGTGGTCCGGGTGGGCGTCGTGCTCGTGAAGGTCAGCACGCCGTTGACCGGCAGGAAATAATTGGTCGTCGTGCCCGTGCCGATGCGGAAGCTGGCGTAGGCGCCGTCCGCGCCGCGGCCGTCGAAGGCGCTGCCGGGGACATTGAACGGCGCCGGCGCCGCCGCCGAGTGGTCGGCGGTGGCGCTGACGTCGCGATCCGTCATGAAAATCGAGTCGCGCTTGAAGCCATCGAGCACGACGAGCAGGTGGCCGCGGCCGTCGGCGAACTTCATCCCCTGCGTCACGCTGGCCTGGTAGGTGCGGCCCGCGCCATGTTCCGGCGCGCCGAAGCGCGTGCGGACCCGCGTGCCGACGAACTGGTCGTCGGTGATGAAATTCACGACGCCGGCAATCGCGTCCGAACCGTAGACGGAAGAGGCGCCGTCGCGCAGCACCTCGATGCGCGAGAGGCCCTGCATCGGGAGCTGGTTGACGTTCACCGACATCGCCGGGATGCCGTTTTCGTTCGACACCAGCGGCGCCGGCGCGAGCCGGCGGCCGTTCAACAGGACCAGGGTGAAGCTGGAACCCATGCCGCGCAGGCTGATGTTGGCGTTGTCGCCGCGGGTGCTGGCCGCGCCGTTGTTCGATTCGTTGCGCGGCACGTCGGTGAGCTGCGGCAGGCGGGTCAGCAGTTCGACCGGCGTGGACGAATTGCTCGCCTCGATCGCCTCGCGGTCGAGCAACGTGACGGGCAGGACCTTCTCGGCGTCCATGCGGCTGATGTTGGAGCCGGTGACCTTGAAGGCCTCGAGCGTCAGGACTTCCTGCGCGGGAGCGGCGGGCGCGGCCGCGGGGGCGGCCGTCTGGGCAAAGCCGGCGACGGCGGCGGCAAGAAAGCAGGCGGGGGCGATGGGGTGGAAGAACGGCAGGCGCGGACGGATTCTGTTCATGGAGGTGGAGAGGTGGGACTGAAGCGGGCCGGCCATCCGGCAAGGGTGACGCAAACGGGGAACAGCGCCATTCCAATGGCAGGGCCGGCGTTCGCGCCAATTGCTTGATGACTGTCTTTTCTATAAACAGGTAGGACGATCTCGCTGCCTGAAGAACAGACAGCGAAGGCAGGCTCGCGCGAACCCGCCGGCGCGCGCCACATCGACCCCGTCCAGCGCCGCTCCCAACCTTCCCCCCGGCGCCAACCCCCTTCCCTATGATCAGAGGCATCCGCAGAGTCATCCAGCACAACGGGCGCGTCCAGCCCGGCGAACGCGCCGTCGTCGTCACCAACCCGGAAATGAGCGCCATCGCCGGCCTGCTGGTGTCGGAACTGAACGCGCTCGGCGCCGATGTCCGCCAGTTCGTCGTGCCCACCCGTACGCACGACGGACAGGAGCCGCCCGCCGCCGCCGTGGATGCCATGCTGGAGGCCAACGTGATTTTCTCCCCGGTCAGCGTCTCGATCACCCACACCCGCGCCATGCGCGCGGCGCTCGCGCGCGGCGCGCGGGCCATCCTCATGACCGCGCACAACGAGCGCGTGCTCACCTGCCCCGCCCTGCTCGAGACCGACTTCAACGCGCAGGCCCCGGTCGGCCGCGCGATCGGCGCGGCCTTCCGGAACGGCAAGGTGGCCCACCTCACCTCGGCCCGGGGGACCGACCTCCTGATCCCGATCGCAAACCGCCCCGTCAACATCCTCACCGGCGTGCCCGGCCCCGGCGAGCTGGCGCCCGTGCCCACGATCGAGACCAACGTCGTGCCGATCCACCTGGCCAGCGAAGGCGTGCTCGTCGCCGACGGCAGCATTCCCTACCTCGGCATCGGCGTGCTGACCGAGCCCGTGGTGTGCACGATCGAGGGCGGTTATATCGTGAAGATGGAAGGCGGCGCGCAGGCGCGCCAGTTCGAGGCCGCGCTGCGCGCGCACCGCAACCGCGAGTGCTTCAACGTGGCGGAACTCGGGGTTGGACTTAACCCCAACGCGACCTTATCCGGGTTCATGCTTGAAGACGAGGGCGTCATGGGGTCCATCCACATCGGCATCGGCACCAGCTTCACGCTGGGCGGCGAGATTGTCGCCCCCACCCACTACGACCTGGTGATGCTCCGCGCCCGCCTTGCGGTCGACGATCGCGTCATCATGGAAGACTGCCAGGTCAGGGTGTGATCGCGGGATGCGCCTGAACCGCGAATCCCTGGGCCAGACCGCCGCCGCCGCCCTTGCCGCGGAGATCGCCCGCGGCCGCTGGCCGCGCGTGCTGCCCGGCGAATTCCAGCTCAGCACCGAGCTGCAGGTCAGCCGCTCCACCATTCGCCAGGCCCTCGCGATCCTCCGCACCGAGGGCATGCTCAAGACCGTGAACGGCTACGGCTCGGTCGTGGTGCGCAAGGACCGCGCCGCCGTCGCGCCGCCGAGCCGCACGCTGGGCCTGCTCCAGCCGACCGAGCTCGACCAGCTGAAGCCCTACCAGCTGCTGTGGATCGATCACCTGCGGTCGCACTGCACCGCCGCGGGCTACGAGCTGATCGTCCACGAACTCCGCAGCGAAAGCGCCGCCAAGCGGGCCAAGCTCCATGCGCGCCTGCTCGAGCAGTATCATCATCGCTGCTGGATCCTGAACCTTTCCCCCGCGGGATTGCAGGCGCGTTTCCAGGCGCTGGGCGTCCAGTGCGTCGTCGCCGGCACGTGCGACGAAGGCGTAACGCTGCCGCACGTCGCCTTGGACAACCGCGCGCTCGGCATCCATGCCGCCGGCCTCCTGCTCGCCAAGGGCCACCGGCAGCTCGCCGTCCTCGCGGAGAAGAACCAGACCGCGGCCTGGGAGAACTGCACCCGCGGCTTCCTGGAGATTGCACGGCAGAAAGGGCTGGAGCCCGAGGTGCTCCGGCACGAGCCCAACGCCGAAAACGTCGGCCGCCTGCTGGGCCGGGTCCTGGGTTCCGGGCGCCGGCCGAGCGCGATCCTCGTGCTCAATCCTTTCTACTACCTCACGGTCGTGAGCGTGCTGGGCAACCTCGGCCTGCGCATTCCCGCGGACATCTCACTCCTGACCACCTACGGCGATCCGTTCCTCGGTTACCTGCTGCCGAGCCCCGGCCACTACGACTACCGCCCGGCCGCGTACGCCCGCCGGCTCTTCGCGATGGCGGAAGCGCTCGCCGCGGGCCGCGCCGCGCGCACGGGCGTCCTGCTGGAGCCGACCTACATCGCCGGCAAATCGCTGGCCGCGCCACCCACCCTTGCCTGAAATGACTCCCTCCCCCGCCCAACCCTCATTCGCCCGCCGCGCGCTGGATCGCTGGCAAGGCTGGTCCTTCGGCGCCAAGACGTTCCTCGCGATGTTCGTCGGCGGCGCCATCGGGCTCTGGGTCGGCCCGGCCGCCATGGTCGTGTCCCCGATCGGCGAGATCTTCATCCGCGCGCTGGTCATGAGCGCCATCCCGCTGGTGTTTTTCAACCTGCTGGCCGGGCTCACGTCGGCCGGGGACATCCGCGTGCTCGGCCGCGTCGGGTTGCGCGTGCTCCTTTGCTATGTCCTTTCCACGCTCGCGGCGCTGGCGCTGGGGCTCGCGATCATCCACTGGCTGCAGCCGGGCGTCGGCATGCCGCTGCGGGGCGAGATCTCGCCGGAGATCGGCAACGTCCCGTCGCTGGGCAACACCCTGATGGAGCTCGTGCCGCGCAATGTCTTCCAGGCCCTGGCCGCCGGCAGCGTGGCGCAGATCGCGGTGTTCGCCGCCTTGCTCGGCGTGGCCACGGTCATGTTGCCCGCCGCCAAGCGCGAGCCGCTGGCCCGCGGCTATGCCCTCGTCGCGGATGCCCTGCGGCAGCTCACCACCTTGATCATGGCGATCGCCCCGCTCGGGGTGGCCGCGCTCTCCGCGACCACGGCCGGGCAGTACGGGACGAAGATCCTGGGATCGCTCACCCTCTTCATCGGCGGCGTCTGGCTGGCGCAGCTGCTGGTCGCGGTCTTCTACCTCGTGGCGCTGCGGCTGGTCACCGGCATGGGACCGCTGGATTTTCTCCGCCAGACCTCCGCCCTGTATGCCACGACCGTGGCGACCTGCAGCAGCCTGGCCAGCCTGACGGTGGTCATGGACATCGCCGAGAAAAAGCTCCGCATCCCCCGCCGCATCTACGCGATCACGCTGCCGCTCGGCTCCCAATTCAACAAGGACGGCACCGCGGTCACGCTCGTGGGCATCCTCCTGTTCACCGCCCAGGCCGCCGGCATCCATTTCGATTTCGGCACCATCCTCTCGATCCTGTTCGTCGGCCTGATCCTGTCGGAGGGGATCGGCGGCGTGCCCGGCGGCGGCCTCGTGATCGCGATGATCTTCGTCAAGGCCTTCCACCTGCCGCTCGAGGTCGCGGCGATCGTCGGCGGCATCTACCGGTTCTTCGACATGAGCAACACCACGATCAACTGCATGGGCGACCTGGTGTGGACGAAGGTGGTGGCGCACTTCGAACCGCCCGAGCCGGCGGATCACGCGGATGATGACACCGCGGGCTGCGCGACAGATTGAGGCCGGATCCTCAAACCTTCGAGTCCAGATGATTTAACCACGAAAGCTTCGCCTACCGGCTACGCTTTGGATTCCGGGGATCGGCTGATCGCCGATGGGCAACAAAACACCTGGGCAAGACTTGTTCGGAATAAGATTTCTCGCGGCGATTAACCGCGCCTCCGAACCAACCCCGGAGCCGATTAGGCGCAGGGCACTTTCAAGCGCAGCCGTTAGGCGAAGCCTTCGTGGTTAAAACCATGTCCGATGCTTAAAACTTTCAGGTTTCAGGTCTCAGCCCTCTCATTCGGTCATCCGAATGATGCCCACCCCATCCTCGATCTCGATCTTCGTGCCGAAGGGCTTCGAATACTCGATCACCTCCTCGAGGATCTTCCGCGCCACCTCGGGCGTGGGCCGGCGCGGGATGCCCACCTGGGAACCCGGTCGCGGCGTCTGGCCCAGGTCGACCGGGTAGATGCGGACCTCGGCGAGCTTGCCGTTTTCGAAGCGCGTGTACGTCAGGATCGATTCCAGCGTGGCCTTGGTCTGCCAGTAGCGGTCCGGGTTGATGGGATTGCGGCCCTGCACCTCGTGCTCGCCGACGATCGCGCCGGATGCCTCGCCCGCTTCTTCCCCGGATTTGGCCGCGCCATGCGGCGCGAACACGGGCATGATCGCCGACTGGAAGATAAAGTTCGAGGTGCCGTAGAAGATCGGCTTGCCCTGGTAGATCTCCACGCCCTTGAGCGTATGCACGCCCTGCGCGACGAAGACATCGACGCCCTGGTCGATGGCTTCGTGGGCGAACTTGATCTCGAAATCCGCCGGGAAGTGATCGTGCGAATACGCCTGGAAATCGAACCGGTTCTGGTGCCAGTGCGTGTTGCTCACCAGGATGTCGGACGCCTGCTTGCCGGTGCGGATCTGCGTCAGGATCTCGCGCCGGTCCTGCGGGTTCATGTCGAAGCTGTGCTCGCCCGGCCGGTCCATCAGCCGGAACTGCGTGCCGAACGCCGCCAAATCGCGGCCCGTGCCCGCGTCGCCGGCGATCGCCCGCAACTGGGCCAGCTGCCCGGCGGTGACGCCGTGATAAAGCGTGACGCGGAGTGTGTTGCAGATCCCATCCTGCGCCATGCGATCCTTGGGCGCGCCCTTGTCCATTTCCTTCGCCGCAGGCACGGACGCCGCGGCCAAAGGGTCCGCGGCGTCCGGTTTCGGCCCCGACTTGAACACAACACCGAAAACCGTGACCACGCCCGCCGGGTCGGGAGCACGCAGCGCCACCGGCACGTCGACTTCGGCGCGGCGCGCCAGGATGGACTCCTTCATCGCCCTGACTTGGGCGAGCTGGGGCTCCGTCACATAAACCACCTCCGGCGGCAGTTCGCTGCTGCGCGAGACGGCGGAATCGATGCCCCCCTCCGCATAAACCCCGACGAAACCGGCCAGGCCCTTGGGAGTGGAAAAGTACCGCGCCATCCTCGCCTCCTTCAGCGTGCGCGCCACGCCCACGTGGATGATGCCCACCCGCTCCATCTGCCGGAAATTCTCCCAGATACCCGGTGCCTTGTGGCTCTTGTTGTTGGCGCGGCTGACCATGTCGATGCCCATGCGCGCCCAGTCGTCGGCGACTTCCTTCGTCCCGAGGTTGTTGCCGTGGTACCCGAAGTTGTCGAAGTCGTAGATCTCGTTCTCGAAATCGCCGACCGCCAGGTCCGCCTCCCGGACGATGTTCAACAGGTACTGCACATCCGGGTCGTTGCGGTTGGCGAACGGCTGGAACTGCAGCAGGTCGCCGAGCCCCACGACGGTGAAGGACTGCCTGACCTTCAGTGCCAGCTCGACGGCCTGGTCCGGATTCGACGGCACGCCGGGGACGCCGTTGCCGAAGAGCTTCGCGTTCTGGCCGATGTTGCGCGCCGGCTCCGGCTCGGCGGCGGCAATGGAACAGCTGCCCAATGCGACCAGCAGGCATTTCACGAGGCCGCTTGAAACCAAACGGTTCGGGCGTGGGAGGGGCTTTACGCCCCGACGGAACGCCTTCGTTGCCGGAAAAGTCGGGGCATAAAGCCCCTCCCACCATTCCAGAGAGAACCATTGGTGCTTGTGCATAAAGGAAAGCCTACGTCGTCGCCGGCACGGCGGTGGCGACCGCCACGCGCGGAGCGCGCCAAGTCAGGACCAGGGTGGCGACGAGGCTGACCAATGCCGCCATCGCGAGCCACGCGCCGGGCACCGCCTTGTCCCCGGTGGCATGGATCAGCCAGGTGCAGATCGCGGGCGTGAGGCCGCCGAAGATTGCGGTCGCCAGGCTGTAGGCCAGCGAGAAACCCGCAGTGCGGACGTCGGCGGGCATGACCTCGGTCAGGTAAACGATCATCGCGCCGTTGTAGCCTGCGTAGACCAGCGCCAGCCACAGCTCCACGCCGAGCAGGCGTTCAAAACCCGGCGCCTGTGCCAGCCACCACAAGGCCGGGTAGCCCGTCAGCAATGCCAGCACGGTGCACGCGATCAGCTGTGGGCGGCGGCCGATCCGGTCGGACAGCGCGCCCATTACCGGCAGCAGGATGAAATTCGACAGCCCCACGCAGAAGCTCACCGTCAGGCTTTCGCCCGGCGTGAGCTTCAGCACCGAGTTTCCGTAGGTCGGGGTGTAGACGGTGATCAGGTAGAACGAGACCGTCGTCATCATGACCAGCATCGTGCCCAGCGCGACGACCCGCCAGCTGCGGCCCATGGAGACGACCACCTCGCGCAACGTCGGCGGCTTGCGGGTGCGGGCCACGAACGCGGGCGATTCCTCGAGATGGTTCCGGATCAGGAAAACGCAGGGAATGATCAGGCAGCCGATGAAAAACGGAATCCGCCAGCCCCATGCGCCCATTTCCGCCGGCGACAGCAGCCGCGAGAGCGTGAGGCCGATGAAGGAGGCGAACACCACCGCCATCTGCTGGCTTGCCGACTGCCAGCTGACGAAGAAGCCCTTGTGGCCGGGCGTCGCGATCTCCGCGAGGTAGACCGAGGTCCCGCCGACCTCTGCGCCCGCCGAAAAGCCCTGCAGCAGCCGACCCGCCAGCACGACGAGCGGGGCCAGTACGCCCACCCGTTCGAATCCCGGCATGCAGGCGATCGACAGCGTGCCCAGCGTCATCAGGCTCAGCGCCAGCGTCAGGCCGGCCCGGCGTCCGCGCCGGTCGATGTACGCCCCGAGCACGATCGCCCCGATGGGCCGCATCAGGAAGCCGGCGCCGAACGTCGCGAACACCAGCATCATCGACGCAAACTCGTTCGCCGCGGGAAAGAAGGTCCGGGCGATCCACGTGCTGTAGAAGCCGAACACCATGAAATCGAACATCTCCATGAAGTTTGCGCTCGAGACGAGCGCGATGAGCTTCAGGTTCCGGCGCGGCGAGATCGGGGCATGCATGGGGCGAATAGGACGGGCGACGCGGCTGGCTCCGTCCTGCGCGCATTGAGGGAGGCGTCTCGGACCCCGCCAACCCCGACCTACCTGCCTTTTATTCGGACAGGCCTCGCGGCTCCGTTCGCATTCATGCCGCTAGGCCCAAAGCCGGAGCCCGCGTTTCGAAAAGAAGAACCAGCCGCCGAAGCGCCGGATGCTGTTGTCGGTCCTCATGGAGCCTTGCCCTGTCCCCTGAATACCGTCCGGACGGCTGCGTAGGCGGCTTTCGGCCGGCGGAACTCGTCGAGCGTCCCCTTGTTGTTGAAGGTCCGGGGGCGCTTCAACGACCATCCGCCCCCGTAGGTGCGGACGTCGCTGAAATGCCAGAGCGCGATGCCGCTGCAGCGGGGATGCCCCAAGGCGGCCTCGCAAGCCGTGCGCAGGTAGGCGGCCTGGAATTCCTCGGTGAAGAAATCGTGGTGCGCGTCGCGCCATCCATACAATCCCTCCGCGCCGATTTCCGAGATGATGACGGGCTTGTCCCGGAAGCCCGCGCCATCGAGATGCCGCAGGCATTGCGCGATGAAGGGCGCGATCAAGTCCAGCGGCTGCCCGACCCCTTCGCAACCATACCATCCGGGGTAGACATTCAAGGCGATCAAATCGACGAGGTCGAAATGGCGGTCGGTGAGGGCAAACATGCTCGCATAGCTGATCAGCCGGGTCGGATCCAGTTCGCGCAGCAGCCGGGCCGTCGCGGCGAACACGGGCCTGACGTAATCGCTGTCGGTCCCGGCTTCGTTCAGGAAGCCCCAGATGATCACCGAGGGATGATTGGCGCTCGCCCGCACCATCGCGCGCAAGGCCGTCGCGTGATCCCGGCGAAATTTCTCGCTGCCGAACGTCCGCTCCCGCTGGCCCCAGCCCAGGTTCTCCTCCCAGACAAGAAACCCCAGCTCGTCGCAGAGATCGAGAAACCGCTGGTCCTGCGGATAGTGCGAGCCACGCACGAAATTGCACCCGAGGTCGCGCAACATCTGCAGGTCGGCGTACAGCTGCAGCGAGGGGGTGCAGGGGCCGTAGTTCGGATGCCATTCATGGCGGTTGTAGCCCCGCAGTTGCAGCTTTTCCCCATTGAGCCAGAGGGCGCCCTCGCGCGCCTCGATTCGCCGCAGGCCGAAGCGGACGGTCGCGTCGTCCGGGACGTCGCCGCGGGGACCGACAAGGGTTACCTGGAGCGCGTGCAGGTTGGGCGAACCGGGGGCCCACACGCGGGGCGCCGGCACCGTCAGGATAAGCGTGATGCGCGAATTCCTCACCGGCACGGCCACGTGGCGCAGGGGTGCCGCTTCGTCAAACCGGGTCGTGACGGTGATTTCCCCGGGAACCGGGCCGGCCAGTTCGATCATGACCTCGACCGCGCCGGCCCGATAGGCAGCCAGCGGACGCACCTGCACATGGTCGACGAACGGCGCGTCAACCGGCAGCACGTGAAGCGTCACCCCGCGAAGAATGCCCCCGTACTGGTAGAAGTCGAAATACTCCTCGTGCATCGGGACCCGGTCGAAGTCGAAGCGGTTGTCGACGAGCACGACGAGTTCCCGCTCCTCCTCGCTCGATGGCGGCACCTCCACCACAAACGGGGCATAGCCGCAGGCATGTTCCGCCAGCGCGGCCCGGTCGACGAAGATCCTGGTCCACATTGAAACCGCCCCGAACTCCAACCGCGCCGGGCGGCCGGCGGGCACGCGAAATCGGGTCCGGTAGGCGGCGGCACCGCGCTGGCCGGCGTAAGCCGGCAGGGCATCGAACGCGGAAGGCACGGGCATCTTCTCCGCGGTGTCCAGGCCCGCCGGGGAAAATGAATCCAACGGGACGGCGCCGAGAAAGGCGAAGTCCCAAAGGCCGTTCAGCGGCGAAACCGATCGAATCGAATGTTGCATGGGAACTGTCGCCGCGCCCGCTCAGGCCGGCGAACCACGGACAATTTCACCGACATCGAGCACGTACATCCGGCGGCAGCCTTCATGGATCGAATCGATGCAGATCTTGCGTCCGTCCGGGCTCCAGCGGGGATGCAGGTCGCAGCGGATTTCCCACCGGGCCGGGGGCGAGAAGAAACGCCCGAGATCCATCCGGCGGCCGGTGGCCCAATGATACAGCAGCAGCGTGCGGTGATGGGTCGGGTCGGGATACGTGTCGGTGAGAACCCACTGCCGGTCGGGCGAGAAGGAACAGTGGCCGTCACAAGTGAGCACCGGCTCGCCAACGGGTGTGGCCGCACCGGTGGTCTCGTCGAAGAGAAAGTAGCGGTCACCCGCCTTGGGCTGCCGCGCCCAGGCGAGCACGCGGTGGCCATCGAGCCAGTCATAATGGGACACCATGTCGTCATCCGCCAGGCAGCGGCGGTCCGAACCGTCGATATTCAGGGCAAGCAGCCGGGTGGTGCCGACTTCCTCCCCCGGGCGCTTCCACCGATGGAGGCAGGCGAAACGCCGGTCGTCGGTGCTGAACTGCACGTGATTGAAGCGATGGACCAGCCCGGCGAAATCCGGGCGCGGCCGCAGCGCCGCCGCCTCGGCCAGGCTGAAGATCAGCCGCGTCGCGCCCGTCGCCAGGTCGACCGCGTACAGGCCATCGTCTGCCGGAATCGGCTCGTTGGCCCGGGGATCCGGCAGTCCCGCGTAGCCATAACCCGGCCGCTGGGTGTGGAGGCGCGCAAAGTTGAGCGAGACCGCATGGGTGCCGGCGCGGTTCACGCCGTAGACGGGCCGTTTGATGAGGCGTTCGCGGCGGGTTTCGACGTTGAGGATCCGGCTGACAAAGCGGCCGTCACGCCGATCATTGAAAATGATCTCCTTGTCGCGCCCTCCGTTCAGCCACTGGAGCATGCAGCCCTGCTGCCAATTCCAGGCCCGGGTTTCCGCCAGCGGAATCCAGGCCTGGGCGTCGCCGGTGTCGATCAACCCGATCTTCAGGACATCCTCCGCCCCCGGCGGCCGGTCCATGAAGGAAGCCTCCATCCCGAGCATCCAGCGGCCGGACGCCTCCCAGGGGGTTTTGTCGTAATATCCGAAGAAATAATGTCCGCCTCCGCGCGTGACCGCCTGGGCGGCGACGGGCGTGGAACGGGCTGTGGGGGGAACGGCAGGCATGGCGAGAACACGGCATGTCCCCTCCGGGTCGCCAAACCCCGGCGCCCGCATACAAATAAGTTCCCCGACGCCCCGTTTACTTATATTAATAAGCTCGACGCGTTTCGCCGGCGACGAACTATTTCCCATCGTGGCGAACAGTCCTGTGGAACCCATCCGCCCCACGCAAAAAGATGTGGCCCGCACGGCCGGAGTGACGCAACCGACCGTGTCTTTGGCGCTGCGCAACCATCCGGAAGTGTCGCCGGAGACCTGCGCGCGCATCCAAAAAGTGGCCCGGCGGATGGGCTACAGTCCCGATCCCTACCTCGCGGGGCTTTCGGCGTATCGCAAGACGCAGCGGCCGGCAAAATTCCAGGCCGCGCTCGCGTGGCTGTCGAACTATGCGGAAGGCGAAAGCTGGCGGAATTTCCCGGCGTTCGCGGGCTACTTCGAGGGCGCAACCCAGCGGGCCCGGGAACTCGGGTACCGGCTCGAGGAGTTCCGGCTGCGCACGCCCGACATGACCGCCGCGCGCATGGAGAACATCCTGGCGGCGCGCAATATCGCCGGCGTCCTGGTCGCGCCCCAGCCGCGGGCCGGCACCAGGCTGGAATTTCGATTCGACCGCTTTTCCGCCGTCACCTTCGGCTACACCCTGACCGAGCCGCAGCTGCACGTGACGGCGCTGCAGATGTTCCGGTCCATGGAAACCGCCTTCCGCCGGCTGGTCGCGCTGGGCTATCGCCGGCCCGGGCTGGCGCTGGCCGCCGAGAGCGATCGCCGCGCCGACAGCCAATGGTCGGCGGCGTTCTGGACGGAGCAGCGCGCCCTGCCCGAGAACTGCCGCGTGCCGCTGTTCCTGGGCCAGCCGCTCGAACGACGGACGTTTCTCGAATGGTTCAGAAAACACCGGCCTGATGTGGTGGTGGCGATCTGGCCCGAAGTCCTCGCCTGGCTGGTCGAAGCCGGGGTCACCGTGCCCGACGACGTCGGGCTGGCCCTGCTCACGGTGCCCGACGGCGGAGCGCTCTATTCCGGCATCTGGGAAAATCCGCAGATGATCGGCGCCAAGGCCGTGGAATTCCTGATCGACCTCACCCACCGCAGCGAACGGGGCGCCCCGGCCGTGCCGCTCACGATGCTCGTCGCGGGAACCTGGGTGGAAGGAAAGACGGTCCGGCCCCAGGAAATCGGCGCGGCCCCAAAGGCCGCGGCGATCACGCGAGCCTGACCACCTGCCCCGTCCGGGCGGATTCCTGCAGGGCCAGGGCGGCAACCAGCGACGGACGCGCATCGCGCAGGGAGTCGGGCGACGGGCGGCCCGCCCGGATGCATTCGAAAAACCGGTCGAAAGCCCGGCCGGGATCCTTCACATCGCGGACCGCCACCAATTCCTCCCGCTCCGCGTTTTCGGCGTGGAAACGCAGCTGCGTATGCTCCCGTTCCCCGGTCAGGACGGCCGAGCCGGCCGAGCCGATGACCTGCGTGTAATGATCGCGCATGCGGCAGACGGAGTCGCTGATCCGGCCCGTCGCGCCGCTGGCGAAACCAAGGACCGCGTCCACGTACTCCTCGGAGCCGCCGGGCGCCGTCGTGTTGGTGCGGCCATAAATCGTCTTCAGCGGCCCGCCCAACCAGTACAGCAGGTCGAGCCCATGGCACGCGTGGTGCACCGACCAGCCGCCGGACATCTCCGGCGAAATCACCGCGGGATGCCGGGCGCCGCCCGCGTACAGGCCATAACCCCGAGTCCGGCTGTGATTCACCGCCAGCAGCTGGCCGAACCGGCCTTGGTCCACCCATTGCCGGAGGGTGCGGTAGGCTTCGATGTAGCGAAGCGAATAGTTGACCTGCGTGACCACGCCGGCCGCTTCCGCCGCGGCGATCGCGCGATCCGCGTCCGGCAGGTTGAGCGCGATCGGCTTTTCGCAAAACACATGGCACCCCGCCCGCGCCGCCGCCTCGACCTGCGCCGCGTGCACCGCCGAGGTCGAGGCGATGATCAGGAAGTCCGGCTTGAGCCGGAGGAGCTCGTCCAGGTCGCCCATGGCGGCGAGGCCGCAAGCCCGCGCGGCGGCCTGCGCCGCCGGCATCGGGTCGCACGCCCCGAGCAGGCGGACCGCGCCCGCCCGGTGCGTGAGCAGGAATTGCGCGAAGCTCCGGCCGGCGTTTCCGAAGCCGGCAATGCCGCCGGAGATAAGCCGATCCATGTTATGCCCGGGCGGCGGAATGCTTAGAACGCAACCTTGACGCTGAAGCGCACCTGGCGGTCGGTGTCGAAGTAGTAGCCGACGTCCCCTTGTCCGCCATAGACCGTCTCCGGCCGGAGCAAATTGGTGCCGTTGATCATGAAGGTCGTGCGGTAACCCGAGAAGTCGCGGGTGTAGCTGAGGTTGGCCTGGGCATTGTACGCGGCTTTGGCCGTATTTGGCACACCCGTGGCGGATGACGAGGAATATCCGCGGAGACCTTCGCCATGCCAGGTCGCGCCCACGCCCAGGGACCAACCCTTCAGCTTCTCCGGGGTGTACTTGGCCCACAGCGCCGCGCGGTTGCGGAAAAACGGCGTAACCTTGCGGCCAATGGTGTAGGTCTGCGCGTCGTTGAGGATTTCGGTGTCGTTGTAGGCGTAGCTCCCGATCAGCTGGACGTCGTGAATCGGGCGGTAATACAGGCTGAGGTCGACGCCCTTGGACATCGTCTCGCCCGTCGCCACGTTGGCGCCGCGCGGGAGGCTCGGATCGGCCGTGGGATTGTCGGCGTTGGGCGCGGTGGCGTCGAAGATGACGCGGTTGCGCTGGCGAATATCGTAGATGCTGAGCGTGCCCGTGAGCTTCCGGTCGGCCGTCTCGACCTTCAGGCCATACTCGAAGCTCTTGCCCTGGACCGGCGGGAAGATCTCGCCGAAACCACCGGTCGAGCCGCCGGTCTGCGGATAAAGCGACGTGGCATAGAGGGCATAGAGCGACAGCCAGTCGATCGGGCGCGCGACGACGCCGAGCTGCGGGTTCGCCTTGTTCGCCGCATAGCGCTGCTCCTGGCCGCCGAAGGCCCGGATGTAATTATCGATGCTGGTGTAGAAAACGCCGGCGAGCGTGACGATGCGGTCGTCCAGCAGGCGCGCCTGATGCGTCACGTAACCGCCCGCCACCGTATTCTCCTCCCGCCGGGAGGAGGTCGAAAGCGCGGTTTGGAACACGTAATTGATGTCGGCCGGCTTATCGAGGTCGGGGTTCATGTCCGTGAGCGACCAATAACGGTAGCGCAGCGCATTGCTGGCATCCTGATCGTAGTAACGCGGCGAATAGAACTTATCCACGCCGGCCTGGCCGCCCACCAGCACCTGGTGCTTGACCGGGCCCGTGTCGAACTTCACGAGCGCATCGGCCGCGATGCTCTGCATCTGGTTGTTGAGAATGAATTTTCTCCACGTGCCGCGGATCACGCGCGTGCCGGTGGCAATTCCCTCGCGATTGCCCGCGGGAGCCGTCGCCGTCGCGACGCTCATGTACTCCTGCGTCGAGTGCTGCGTATGCGAATTGTAGACCAGCCGGCCGGAAACGTTGGAATTGAAGGTGTGCTCCAGGGTCACGAAGAACGTGCGGGTATCCTCATCGTAATAACTGCCCGGGCCCTCGTAATTGAAGGAACGGGGAACCGCGAAGCCGCCCTCGCTGACCGGCGATTGGATCGGCACGTTGTTGACGAGCAGATAACCCGAGGTGAAGTGGTGCGGATAGGAGGTCCAATCCGCGTCGATCAGCAGGCGGGTGCTGTCGGACAACCGCCAGCTCAACGTGGGGCTGACGAGCCAGGAGTGGCTGTCGTTGAAATCGACGTCCGAACCGTCGCGTTCGTAGGCGCCCACGAGCCGGAGCGAAACCTGGTCGTTGAGGCGGTAGTTGAAATCGCCGTCGGTCCGGAGCGTGTCGCTCGAGCCGAACGTCTGGCGGATCGAGCTGGAATTCTTTCCCGTCGGCTGCTTGGTGATCACGTTCAGGATGCCGCCGGGCTGGGAAATGCCATACAGGACCGCGGCCGGGCCGCTCACGGTTTCGATGCGGGCGACCTTGGCCGTGTCGGTGCGCTTATAATAGCGAAACCCGTTCCGCAGCTGCCAGTCGCTGTTAAAGCCGCGGATCTGGGCCTGGTAGGAGTTGTCGCTGACGGAGACCGATGCGTTGTAGGCCATCGCCTCCTGCAGGTTGAAGGCGCCGATGTCCTCGATGAATTCCTCCGTGACCACCTGGATGTTCATCGGGATCTCCCGCAACTGCGTCCGGACCTTCGTGCCCGACAGCGACTCGCTGGGCGCATAGCCCTCGTCGCGCGCGGCCGACACTTGAAAAGGCGACAGCACGAGGGTCGATGCTTGAGTCGGGCTGGGCGAATTGGATCCAACGGCTTGGGCAAGTCCCGGAATGGCGGCCGTAGCCGTCAGCGCGAGAAGGAGGAGGAATCGGGGCTGGTTGATCATGGGGATAAGGGGTGTTCGGCCGCAGGGGTTGGGCCGGCGAGCGAAGAACGTCCAATCGGGCGCCTCCCCGCAACCGACCCGACACTTATACAGATAGGCTGGGAATGTCGCGACCGCACCTTGTGACATGATCCTTCCGGATTTGTTGGTGGTGCTTGCTTCGGCCGGCCCGCTGCCGGTCGACGCGGTCGCGCTGGCGTTCAATATGCTCGTGTCGGTTTTCACACCGTCCATGCGATTCCGGATCGTGACCGCATGGAAACCGCGCGACCGCGCGAGGACCGGGGCGGACGACTTCCGATCCAGAATCCGCCCCACCGAAACGACCTGCGAAGCGGTCGGGCTTACGGTGCCATCGATGCCGTGAAGGAAACGGCCGCTGCGGCCGTGCGCCGGCGACAACGAAAGCCACGAATCACCGGTGGCCGCAACTCTGTGCGGACGACCACCCTGCCCTCGCATGCGGTCGTTGCCACCCGGCCGCCGGGACGCGTGCATCCGCGCCCGGCTTGTCCGTCAGAATTCCATCTGGTGAAGCACACCGCCGCTGTTGATGACCAGACGATCGGACTCGACCCGTCCATTGAGCCGGGCGTTCCCGTTGATTGTCACCGTGCCGGCCGGGGCCAGCACGACTCCGTCCAGGCGGGCACCGCTATTCAGCGTGACGCCGCCGGTCGCGATTTGCAGCGTCAACCATTGCGGATGAGCGGAGTTGCCGATGCCGCCGCCCACGGAAAGGCCGTTGGCCATCGTGAGGAGCACCGGCCCGGCGAGTTCGATCTCCGCGCCGGAATTCAGCGTGAGCGACTGAAGGTTATAAACCGCCGGCTCGGTCGCGCCGGCCACGCCGAAGACGAAATGGGTCCCTGGGTTGCCAGCGAAAGCGCCGTAGGTGCCGGCAGGAACCACGACCGTCCCCGCGCTGCCGTTGAGCGTGAGGTTGGCCAGCGTCGTGTAGTCGCCCGGGCTTTGTCCCGGGGCGTTGAGCACCACCGAACGCGTCCCCAGCGGTGCCGGCGGCGCGGCGACGGCGACGAGGGCCAGCGCATCGGTCCGGCGCACCACGTGACGCAGCGTGGCTCCCGCGTTCAACGTGACCTGGTAGCCTGCCGGGGTTGCACTGCCGCTGCCGTCGGTCGTGCCGGCGTAAACCGGCGCACCGTTCAACGTCACGGCCGGCTGGCCCGGGACCAGAATATCGCCGGAGACACGGGCCTGGCTGTTGAGCGCGAAGCTTTCCGGAAGCCCGAGCTGCAACGAGCCTTCGAGGATGCCGTTGACGCCGGGCGCATGCCGCACCAGCGCGGTCGTCGCGATAACCAGCGTCCCGTCGACGCTGCCGACATAGTCGGGATCGTTGAGCGTGGCGGTAACCGGGTAGCTGCCGGGGGCAACCGGCGGTGTCACCGAACCGGCGTAAGTGACCACGACATTGAGACCGGCGGGCGCCGTGATCGCGGATGCCTCCTTGGGCGTGCCGTCATAGGCCCGCGTCAGGTCGCCCAGCGTCACGCCGGCGTGCGCCGGGTTGACGGTGAGCTGCGCAAGCTCGCTGGTGACGGAGCCCACGCCATTGCTCGCCACCACCCGATAGGAACCCGCCTGAGCCAAGGTGATATCCGGCAGAACCAAGGTCGCCCCACTGGCCCCGGGAAGATCGGCCCCATCCTTCTGCCACTGGTACTGCGGCGCGGGGTTGCCGGCGGCCTCCGCCCGGAAGGTGACGGTATCCCCGACCGTCGCCGACTGGGAAATTGGCGAGAGCAGGAAGGCCGGCGCCTGCAGGCTTTCGGCTGGTCCCACATCGGTCGGGAGCGTGGTGCTGGCCTTGACGACAATCTTGTCGATCACGACTCCGTCCTCCCGCATCCAGATCGTCAACGTGTGCCGGCCCGCCGGGATGGTCAATGTCGCCGGAGACCGCTTCCAATCGAGCGTGCGCGCGGCGGTCACAACCTGGGACACCGCCGTGGCTCCATCGAGGGAGACATACACCGAGTCGTCAGTCGAACTGGCGCCGAATGTCCGGATGAAGACATAATAGTTGCCGGCCGGCGCCTGATCGAACGCGTAATCGACGCGGGGCAGCGTGCTGCTGAGGGTGGGATAACCGACCCCGAGATTTTCGAGGCCCTGCAGCGCATTGTTCTCTGCGCCGCTCGCCCCCGCGAAGGTCACGGCGGTCCAACGCTGGCCGGCCCCATCCGCGGCGCTGGTAAAATGCTCGGCCTCCATCACCAGCTGGCCGTCGCCGAATTGGAAGGCGCCGGCCGCCCCGATGGCATAGGTGCCGGACGTCACGGCGCTGTCGAGGGCGCCGCCGGCGACCGCGACGGCCTTCAAGGTCGTGGTGGTCGTGACCGGCACCGCGGCGTCGTAAAGCGTGCCATGCGTGGCGCTGGGGACACTGCCATCGGTCGTGTAACGAATCGCGGCGTCCGGCGTGGCGGTGGTCATCGCGATGAATTGCGCGCCGCTGTAGGTGCCGGGCTCCGGGGAAAACACCGGGGCGGCCGCCTGCGGCAGATTGATGGTGTAGGTCGCGCTTGTCACCGCGCTATCCGCCATGCCGGCTTTCGTCGCGACCGCCCGGAGCACCGCGCTCGCGCTCAGCTCGATGGGCCCGGCATAAACGTTTCCATTCGTGCCGGTCGGAACACTGCCGTCCAAGGTATAACGGATCGCGGCCCCGGGCGTTGCACTGGCGAGGGAGACGCTCTGGATGCTCGTGTAAGTGCCGCCGCTCGGACTGAATGTCGGCGCCGCGACCGGCGGCAGGGTGACATTGAGGGTGTAGGTCCGTGTTACCGTGTCGCCGTTCGCATCCCTGACCTGCACCGTGAAGGTGCTGCTGCCGGCGGCCGCCGGGGTGCCGCTCAGGAGCCCGTTGCTCGCCAATGTCAGCCCGGACGGCAGGTCACCGCCGACCAGCGTCCACGTGAGCGGGCCTTCGCCCCCTGCGACGAGCGTGTACTGGAACGCGGCGCCGGTCCCGGCATCCGGCACCTGGCCCGTAAAGATCACGGGCACCGGGCCCGGCGCCGACGCCGGCACGAACGGATCGTTGGTTACCATGATCTGGTCGACCTGCGCGCCGAGCTCGCGCGCGCGGATCACAATGCGATGCGCACCGGCCGGGAGAACAAAGTGGCCGGTCATATTTTCCGTCGGGGTCGCCGGCACCACGTGCGCCCGGTTCCAGCTCCAGGTGTCCTCCCCGATGCCCCAGAGATCCCAGCGGTATTCCTCGCCGGAATCCACCCGGAGCCAGATGGAATCCTGGGTGGGAATGAGATTGGCCGGGCCCGCGGCGCGAACCCGCGCCATCACGAAATAAATTCCCGCCTCGGGAATATCGAAATCGAGCCCGATCTCCCCCGCCGTCTGGCCGGACTGCAGCGTCACCGCCTGCACATAACCGCCGTTCGCGGCGTTGGCGTCGGACCCGCCTTGAAAACCCGCGACGGGCAGGGCCGTTTCCGTTTCGCGGACAAATGACAAGGTTTGGGCGGGCTCGATCTCGGCCACCACCGGCACGGTCCGCAGGCCGCCCGTCGCCGTGCGGATGCTGACAAACGAGCGGTGGGGACCAACCGCGAGGCCGGCCGGATTCACCGTGCAGGTGATCGTCTGGCTGGTCGAACCCGACAGGCCGCTGGCCGCCGACAGCGTCAGCCAGGCATCGCCCGCCCGCGCCGTCCACGCAACGCCCGGGGAAGTGTCCGGGCGCAAAGTCAGGTCCGCCGACGCGGTTTGTCCCTGCCGTACCCGGACCACGAGGAGATTGGGCGCCGTCTCGGGAGAATCGGGGCGAATCGGCCAGGTGGCGTGGGCATTGGTGGAGTCGACCGCCCCGAGGTCGGGCGCGTCGACTCCCGCCGGCGTGAGGTTGTCCAGGGGCTCGCCGGCGGCGATACCGGGCGAGCCGCCGGCCAGCTGGAAATCGCGCTGATCCGGCGAAACGAATTCCGGATCGGCGAACGTCGCGTGCGACTCCCGGCCGGGGCCTGGTTCGAAAGTCGCGGGCAACACGCCGACCGGCGGGATCAGGTCAAAATCGAGGTCACCGCTGACGGCGGCATCGAGCCGCACGCGCCCGCCGCCCGGCTGCAGGCCGGTGAACAGGTTGTTGCGCGAGAAGATCGGGGAAACCGTGCCGGCGCTGGTATAGTGTCCGCTGGTCAGGCCGTAGCCGCTCGCCACGATCGTGTTTTGCAACAGGAAGGTCAGCCCGGGGGCGCCCCCCATCTTGATGGAGCCCGCCTGCGAACCGCCGCGCTCGTCCCCGGAAACCAGGATGTTCCGGAAGATGTACGAACCTCCCTTGAGATTGGGCGCCGTGCTCACCGTCGCGCTGCCGCCCTCCACCCAATTGTGCCAGTAGCGCACGTTCAGCTGGCCGCCGTCCAGCTCCGTTCCATCGTCATTCGCGCCCGCGATCAGGTTGCCGTAAATGTCGGTGTCGCGATAGGGCCCGCCATTGACGCTGCCATTCTGCAGCGACTCGATGCCGTCGTTGAAATAGTGCCCGTCCGCGGCGAGGATGTCGTTGTAACGGATGACGTGGTTGCCGCCGGTGGAATCGAGCACGATGCCGGAGGGACCGCTCGGGTGGCCGAACGCCCAGCTCGGCGAGGTGCCGGCGGGATGGTGGATGAGGTTGCGTTCCAGCACGACGCGGGTGCTGCCCGAACCCTGGACGCGGATGCCGCCGCGGAGGTAGATCGCCGCGCCCGTGGCATCGACGAACGCATAATCCAGGTCGCCCTGGTTCACGAAGGCAAAGGTGCCGGGCTCGCTCCAGGCGGACACTTCGCAATCCCGGATGCGAATGTCATGGGAATCGGAGATGCGGAGGCCGTTCTTGGTGCCACCCCGGATCGTGAGGCCCTCGACGATGACATAAGCCGCATGATCGAGCACCACCGCTTCCGCGGCACCGGAGCCGGTCGCATCAATGACGCTTCCGCCGCTGGCCGCGCGATAGCGAATCCAACCCGTCGGGGTGCCCTGGGCGGCGATCACGTAGGGACCGCTGGCGGTGGCGGGCATGGTGATCTCGGTGGCGATCGGCACGTCGTCGCTCCAGGTGACGGTGCTCGCGATCTTTTCGTCGAGCGCCGTTCCATTCAAAAACAACCGGGCGCGCACCTCGTAAGTAGTGTTGGGCTGCAGCAGCAACACGCTGCCGCGGAATTCACCTTCGGCCGTGCCGAACATCGGAGCGAACGCCAGCTGCCAGTCGGTCTGGCCCGCCGGCCGATACGAGATCTCGAGCGTTTGCCCGGCGTAGCCGCCATCCAGCCCGGCCGAGACCCCGATGCTTTCAAAGGTCGGGACCAGGGAGATCGCGCCCAGCCGGGTTTCCCCGGCGACGTCGGCCGCGGTTCTCACTTCCACGCCGGCGAACCAGGCCGTCTGCCCGGCCGCCGTCGCGTTCTTCTTATAGCGGAGCTGGATTTCGACCCGGGTCGTGCCCGTGGTATCGAAACTGACGTCGACCCGGGTCCAACCGCCGGTCGAGCCGGTCGAATCCGTGCGCGTAAGTTCCGTGCTGCCGTTGAAGCGTTTGACCTGAAGGCGGGCGAGATCGCCGGCGGAGCTCTTCACCCAGACTCGCGCGACATACTGCGCGTCGGGCAGCAACGGCGCGCCGGAGCCGGCAACATTCAGGCTTTGCACCACGAAGCCGAGGCTCGACGTGCCCTCGTCCTGCGTGTTCACCCGCAGCGAACGCAGCTGGCTGGGAGGAAATTCCGCGGCATCGATCGAGACCAGCGCCGGGTTCTCCATCGTCCAGTTGGCCGGCCCGCCGTTCGCATCTGTCGCGGCAAAGTCGCCGTTCACCACCAGATTTTGTCCATACAGCGGAAACACCACGGTCAGCAGCGCACCGAGCGCCAGCACCCGGCGCGACAGCAATTTTGAAATCAAGACCAACGAGGCGGGGAACGTCATGGGGGTATTGGGTCGGGGGTTCGAACTTGCCGGCGAAACGGCACCGGCTCTCTCGGGCGAGTTTTCCCGCCCGCCCGCCCCGTGCAATTCGGCCCGACTTGATACACATAAGTGCGGCGGCCATTCGCCCCGCCCGTTTCCACCCTCCTTCTTCCAATTCAGAATTCGCTAAGCGGCTTGTTCCTTATTTGTATAAGCACGCATCGTCTTTCGACGGGTCTGGCACATGGAAACACTGCGTCCGCCCCCCTTTTTTCACCCGATGGTCCTCTTCCCCGATCCATCCTCCGCCCCGCCTTCCCTCTCCGCCGGCTGCTATGACGTTCGCGCTTTCGGCGCGGCCGGCGACGGCCGAACGCTCGACTCCCCCGCGATCAATCAGGCGATCGCGGCGGCGCATGCGGCGGGCGGCGGCCTGGTCCATTTCCCGGCGGGCACTTATTTATCCGCTTCGATCCGGCTTCTCAGCAACGTCACGCTTTCGCTCGGTCCCGGCGCGATCATCGAGGCGGCCCCCCACGCGGAACATCCCTTCGACGAACCGGAAGCCGGCAACGAACTGGGCGAGAAATATTCGTCCTTCGGCCACAGCCACTGGCGCAACAGCCTCATCTCGGGCCTCGGGCTCGAGAACATCGGAATCATCGGCCCGGGCCGGTTGTACGGGCGCAGCCTGGTCCGCGACCGCTCGGTGCCGGCCGGCGCCGGCAACAAGGCCATCGCCCTCAAATTGTGCCGAAACGTGACCCTGCAGGGCTTCTCGATCCTGCGCGGCGGCCACTTTGCCATTCTCCTCAGCGGCGCGGAGAATGTCGCGATCGACCGCGTGACCATCGATACCCAGCGCGACGGGATGAACATCGACGGCTGCCGCAACGTGCAGGTCACGAACTGCCGCGTGAACTCGCCGTTCGACGACGGCATCTGCCTCAAGAGCAGCCTCGGCCTCGGGTATCCCCGGCCCACCGAGAATGTCGCCATCACCAACTGCTGCGTCAGCGGTTACGACGTCGGTTCCCTGATGGACGGCACCTGCCGCCGTGAGACCGATTTCACCCGGGCGCTCCCGCCGGGGGCGATGGGCGGGCCGGCGGACGCGCCCCAGGCCAGCTCGTTGCTGCATCGCGGCGGCCCGACCGGCCGCATAAAATTCGGCACCGAATCGAACGGTGGCTTTCGCAACATCACCATCGCGAATTGCGTCTTCGACTACTGCCGCGGTCTCGCCCTCGAGGCGGTGGACGGAGGCGTGCTCGAGGATGTGACCGTGACCAACCTCGTCATGCGGGACATCCAGAATTGCCCGATCTTCATCCGCCTCGGCAACCGCGGCCGCGGTCCCGGCACCGTGCCGGTTTCGACCGTTCGCCGGATCCAGATCAGCCAGGTCGTCGCCAGCAACGTGGACCCGCGTTTCGGCTGCATCATTGCGGGGATCCCGGGCCATTGCATCGAGGAGGTCACCCTCCGGGACATTCGCATCCTTTACCGGGGCGGCGGCACCCGGGAGCAAGCCGCCCGCGCGCCGGAGGAACATGAAAAGTCCTACCCCGAGCCGTACATCTTCGGCGAAATGCCCGCCTACGGTTTTTTCCTCCGCCATGTCCGGGGCATCCGGCTGCACGGGGTTGACCTGGCCGTCGCGACCGAGGACCTGCGGCCGGCGATCACGCTCCATGACGTCACCGACGCCACGCTCAGCCATGTCCGGACGATGACGGCCGCCGGCGTGCGACCGCTGGTCACGCGCGACGTCGCCGGCCTGGTGCTCGAGTCCTCCCCCGGCCTGCTCCCGCCGGCCTCGCGGCCGCGGGTCTTCGTGCTCGGCGACAGCATCTCCATGCAATACGGGCCCGCGCTGGAACGGCTCCTCGCCCCGCGTTTTGACTACGATCGGAAGCGCGATGATGGCGCGGGCACGAGCGCGAATCTGGACGACCCGGACGGCGCCAACGGCGGCGATTCCAGCATGGTCCTGGCCTACCTCCGGACCCGCCGGGCGCGCCAGCCCATCCCCGCGGACATTCTGCTGCTCAACTGCGGCCTGCACGACATTCGGACGGATCCCGTCACCCGGGCGAAGCGAACCTCGCGGGAGGAATACGCCGCCAATCTGCGCCTGATCCTCGCCGAGGCCGCCGCGATGGGCTTGCGGGTGGTCTGGGTCCGCACGACCCCGGTGGTCGACGCACTGCACAACACGCGTTGCGGGAAATTCCATCGCTTCGCCGCCGATGTCGCCGCCTACAACGAAGTGGCGGACGGGATCATGCGGGCCGCCGGCGTGCCGGAACTCGACCTGCATGCGTTCACGCTGCCGCTCCTCCCCGGCGCCCTGGTCGACCACGCGCATTTCGACGAGCCCACCCGCGAGAAACAGGCCGCTTTCCTGGCCGGCGGCCTGTTCGCACTCGCGGATCGCGACGGATTTTTCCCGCCGGCTTCAGCCTGAACGAATGGCCCGTCGCTGTCCCATGCCGCCCTTCACCGCTGCCCGTCCCGCCGTTAACCGCAGGAGCGACTCCCACCGGAGCTCCCGAAGCGGAACCGCCGCCGCCCGGGACCATCAGGCATGAAGCGGTTCGCTCTCCTCGCCTTGGGCTATGGCGCGGCCGCGGCCGGCATCGTGGCCCTGTTTGCGGTCGTGGCCCTGGGCTTCCGGCCACCCGTCGCGACGCCTCCCCCGCCGCCGGCTCCCGACATCCTCGCCGCGGTGGAAGCCTCCCGCCACATCACGTTCGACCACGCGCATCCTCCCGTGATCGCGCGCGAGGTCTCCTATGCCGGGAGCGCCGATGCCCCGTGGCGTCCCCGGCGGGAAGCCCCGGTTCTGGCCGAACTCGTCGCGGCGGGCAAGCTGCCCCCCCTGGCGGACCGGGTCGGTCCGGAGCCGATGGTGCTGGCGGGCGTGGAGGGCCTCGGCCGGTATGGCGGCACGTGGTACCGGCTCGCGAACTCGGAGCGCGACGTCCTGACCACCCAATCGCTCCTCACCACGCCCACCCTCATGCGCTGGTCCCCGCAGGGCTATCCGGTCGTGCCCTACGTCGCGAAATCGCTCGAAGCCTCGGCGGACCAGCGTGAGTTCACCTTCACGCTGCGGCGGGGCATGAAATGGTCGGACGGCGCGCCGTTTACCGCGGACGACATCATGTACTGGTGGGAGTGGGAGGTGCTTTACTTCCAGCAGACGCCCCGGTTCATGCGCATCGCCGGGCAGATGGGCACGGTCGAGAAACTCGATGACCTGCGGGTGCGGTTCCGGTTTCCGCTGCCCAACCCGCAGTTTCCCACGTATGCCGCCCGGATCGCCGATCAGTTCGACCTGCTGACGCCCGCCCACTACCTGCGGCAGTTTCATCCCAAGCTCGGCGACCCGTCCTTGATCCAGCGGCTGATGACTTCGCTCAAGCTCGGCAGCCCGATCGCCGTCTATCGCCGCATGAAGGAGTGGCGCAACCCCGAGTGCCCCCGGCTCTCACCCTGGATCTACCGGCGGTACAAGCCGAGCGCGCCGTATACTTTCGTGCGCAATCCGTATTTCTGCGCCGTCGACCCCGCCGGCAACCAGCTGCCCTACCTCGACCGGCTCGTGATCGACGTGAAGACCGCGCCGCTCATTCCCGTGGCCGCGGCCAACGGCGAACTGTCGATGCAGGATCGCCACATCTTCTACGAAAATCACACCCTGCTGCTCGGCGGCATGCAGGCCGGGGATTACCGGATACTGCACTGGTTCCCCGCGACCCGGTCGGCCTTCACGATTTTCCCCGTCCTGAACCGGCGGATCGACCCGGCCGAGCCCGACACCGGCAAGAAGGCCGCGCTGCTCAACGAGCGCCGGTTCCGGCAGGCCCTGTCCCTGGCGATCGACCGGGAGGCCATCATCGCCGCCGTCTTCAACGGCCAGGGCGAGCCGGCCCAGCTCGATGGCGGGCCGCTCTCGGAATTTCACAGCCCGAAGCTCTTCAAGAGCTTCACCGCCCATGATCCGGCGCAGGCCAACCGCCTGCTGGACGAGCTCGGCCTCGTGCACCGCGATCCCGAGGGTTTCCGCACTTTTGCGGACGGCTCCCGGATGACGTTCTTCCTGCACCTCAGCAGCGCGAACGTCACCATCGAGCCCGCCCAGTTCGTCGTCGACGACTGGGCCCGCGTGGGCGTGCGCGTGGTGCTGCGGCTGCAGGGCCGGCCGCTGTTCTACGCGCAGAAGGCCGCCTACGAGCACGATTTCGACGCGTGGACCGGCGAAAGCGAATTCGACCCGTTGATCGAACCCCGGAATTTCGTGCCGACCTTCGGCGAATCATTTTATGCCCCCGCCTACGGCCTGTGGTATCGCTATGGCGGGCTCTATGGCGATCCCGCGGCGGACCGCCAGAAAGGCGCAATCGCGCCGCCGCCCGGACATCCGCTGCGCCAGGCCATGGAACTGCTCGACCGGGCGCTGACCTCCCCGGCGCCCGCCGATCGGCGCGCCCTCTTCCAAAAGATCCAGGACATCGCCGCGGAGAACGTGTGGTCGATCTCCATCGCCACCGCACCGCCGCAACTCGTGGTCGTGAAAAACGGTTTCCGCAACGTCCCCGACCACGCCATCGCCGGGACTCCGTACCTCACCCCCGCCAACACCGGCATCGAGACCTATTTCTGGCAGGAACCGGCGGACACTCCCGCCATGATCGCGCAGACCAGGCAGGAGCTCCTCGAGCCCGTGCCCATGTCCGACCTGGCGTCCGCCGGCGCGCCCGGCCCCTCCGGCCACGACCGGACGCTCGGCCGGCTGCTGCGCTGGCTGATCGGCGGCGCCGTGGCCGCCGCCGTGCTGCTGCTCGGCTTCCGGCATCCCTTCATCGGCCGCCGGCTCCTGTTGATGGGGCCGACCTTGGCGGTGGTGTCGGCGATTGTCTTCATCGTGATCCAGCTGCCGCCCGGCGATTTCATCACTGCGCGCATCACCGAGCTGGAATTCACCGCGGACGCCTCGGCCAGCGCCCAGATCGAGGATCTCCGCACCAGCTTTCACCTCGAGGACAGCCCGTTCCGACGCTACCTGCGGTGGGTCGGCCTCGCGTGGTTCGGCTCCTTCGATCCGCGCGACGAAGGCCTGCTGCAGGGCAATCTCGGCCGCTCGATGGAATACAACCGCCCGGTGAACGACATCGTCGGCGACCGCATCCTGCTCACCCTGGCGATATCGGTCCTGACCATCCTGTTCACGTGGGCGGTGGCGCTGCCCATGGGCATCTACGCCGCCGTTCGCCAGTATTCCGCCGGCGACTACCTGCTCACGCTGCTGGGCTTTCTCGGGGTTTCGGTGCCGTCGTTCCTGTGCGCTTTGGTGCTGATCTACCTGAGCAACGCCTGGCTCGGGCTCGAGGTCACCGGCTTGTTCTCGCCGCGCTACGCCACGGAGCTGGGCTGGACCTGGGGCAAGTTCGTTGACCTGCTGCAGCACGTCTGGGTGCCGGTCCTGGTGCTCGGCCTCGCGGGAACCGCCGGCATGATCCGGATCATGCGCGCCAACCTGCTCGACGAACTGCGCAAGCCGTACGTGACCGCCGCGCGGGCCCGCGGCTGCCGCCCGCTCAAGCTCCTGCTCAAGTATCCCGTCCGCATCGCGCTGAACCCGTTCGTCTCGGGCCTCGGGAGCCTCTTTCCCCACCTGCTCTCCGGCGGCGCCATCATCGCGCTCGTCCTCAGCCTGCCGATCATCGGGCCCGAGATGCTCGCGGCGCTGCTCAACGAGGACACCTATTTCGCGGGATCGATGCTCATGGTGCTCAGCGTCCTCGGCGTCTGCGGCACGCTCGTGAGCGACCTGCTGCTCCTCTGGCTCGACCCCCGCATCCGGCTCGGCCGCGGCCGCCGCTGATCTTCCCACCCGTTTCCCAAAACCTCCCACCTCGCAAATGAACGCAAAGAAACGTTACGTCCTGGTCGGCACCGGTGGCCGCGCCATCAGCTTTATCGAGCCCCTCGTGACCCGTCACGGGGACCGCGCCGAACTGGTCGCGCTGTGCGACCCGAGTCCGGCCCGCCTGGCCCATTACAACCAGCTGCTCGCGGGCCGGCTGGGCCGGCGCGCGCTGCCCGCCTACCCCGCGGACCGCTTCGACGCGATGCTCCGCGAGCAGCGGCCCGACACCGTGATCGTGACCTCCAAGGATGCGACCCATCACGACTACATCATCCGGGCGCTGCGGGCCGGCTGCGACGTGATCACGGAGAAGCCCATGACCACCGATGCCGCCAAGTGCCGCGCGGTGCTCGACGCGGTCAGCCAGACCGGACGGAGTGTCCGCGTGGCCTTCAACTACCGCTGGCAGCCTTACCGCACGAAGCTCCGCGAACTGATCGCCGCCGGCACGATCGGCCGGATCCTGGCGGTGAATCTCGAGTACGCCCTCGATATGCGCCATGGCGTCGATTATTATCGCCGCTGGCACGCGCACCTCGCCGATTCCGGCGGCCTGCTGGTCCACAAGAGCACGCATCACTTCGACCTGGTGAACTGGTGGATCGACGCGATCCCGGAGGAGGTCATGGCGCGGGGCCAGCTCGATTTCTATGGCCGGGCCAACGCCGTCGCCCGCGGCGACGCGGCCCTCACCCGGTACGAGCGCTACACCGGCGAGGCGGCCGCCGAAAAGGATCCGTTCCGGCTCAATCTCCGGGACGGGGGCAATCTGGAATCGCTCTACCTGAACGCGGAAGCCGACAGCGGATACATCCGCGACCGCAACGTGTTTCGCGACGGCATCGACATCTACGACAACATGGGGGCGCTCGTGCGTTATCGCACCGGCGCGCTGCTGACGTATTCGCTGGTCAGCTTTTCCTCCCGCGAGGGCATGCGGGTGACGCTCAACGGGGAGCGCGGCACCATCGAATACCACGAGTTCCTCGGCACGCACATTATCCGCGGCCAGAGCGACGCGGAACTCGACCGCGAGCAGTCAACGGCGGACCGTCCGGTCGAATTCATCCGCGTTTACCCGCACTTCAAACCGAGTTATGAAGTCACGGTGGAGCGGGCCAAGGGCGGTCATGGGGGCGCCGATCCCCTGCTGATGGCCGATCTGTTTGCGCCCGGGCCGGAACCCGATCCCTTCGGCCGCAGCGCCGGACACGAGCAGGGCGCCGCCTCCATCCTCGTGGGCATCGCCGCGAACGAATCCATCGCGAGCTTTCGTCCGGTGAAACTGGCGGACCTGGTGCCGCTGCGCCCGGCCGCCCGCCACTTGAGCGAACTCGTTTGAGGCCGCCCCGCCCAGGATCCCGCCGCAGCCAATCGAGCGCCGAAATTCCATCCCCGCAACATGCCTGAAACCGCCACCGCCGCTCCCCCCTCGTCCGCCGCGCCTGCGGGCGGGCGCGATCCGGCCACGCTCTCTCCTTGGGAGCTGACCTGGCGGAGATTCCAGCGGCACCGGCTCGCCGTCGCGTCGCTCTTCTGCCTCGCGGTCCTTTATACCCTGGCGATCGCCGCCGAATTCTTCGCGCCCTACCCGCGCGAATGGCGCGACCTCAATCACGCCTACTGTCCGCCGCAGCTCCCGCGCTATTCGTGGCAGGAGGGATGGCATGTCCCGGCCATGCGGCGGGTCGTGGATCCGGTGACGTTCAAGAAATCCTACGTCGAGGACCCGGCGCATCCCGTCAAGCTGGGCTTTTTTGTCCGGGGGGAAGCCCACTCGCTCCAAGGCGCGGCCGGGAGCCGGCACTTCTTCGGCGTCAGCGATCCGGCGGCGCTCGCCGACGGCACGCTGCCGACCTTTTATTTCCTGGGGGCGGACAAGTACGGCCGGGACCTGTGCAGCCGCTTGATTTACGGCGCCCGCATCAGCCTGTCGGTCGGGCTCGTCGCGATCGCGGTCACGTTCCTGCTCGGCGTCAGCATCGGCGGCATTTCCGGCTACGTCGGAGGCCACCTGGACAACGTCATTCAGCGCGTCATCGAAATCATCAATTCCTTTCCCCACCTGCCGCTCTGGCTCGCGCTCGGCGCCGTGCTGCCGCCCGACTGGTCCCCGCTGTCGGTGTATTTTGCCATCACGCTGGTGCTCTCGCTCCTGGGCTGGACCAGCCTGGCCCGCGTGGTCCGCGGCAAGATCCTCGCGCTGCGCGAGGAGGACTACGCCGTCGCCGCCCGTTTGATCGGCGCCTCCCACGTCCGAATTCTTTTCCGGCACCTGCTGCCGGGATTCACCAGCCACATCATCGTCGTCCTCACCATGAGCGTGCCGGCGATGATCCTGGGCGAGACCTCGCTCTCGTTCCTCGGGCTCGGCCTGCGGCCGCCCATCGTAAGCTGGGGGGTGATGCTGCAGGACTGCCTGAGCATCCAGACGGTGGCCAACTATCCGTGGCTGCTTGTTCCGGTCGTGGCGATCGTGCTGACCGTGCTGTGCTTCAATTTCCTCGGCGACGGCTTGCGCGACGCCGCCGATCCGTATGCCACCCGCTGACATGAACCCGGACATCATCCTGGACGTGGCCGACCTGCGCACGCATTTCGTGACCCCGGAGGGCGCGCTGCCCGCGGTGGACGGCGTGAGCTTCCGCCTCGAGCGCGGCCGCATGCTGGCGCTCGTGGGTGAATCGGGCTGCGGGAAATCGGTCACTTCCTACTCGATCCTGCGCCTGATCCAAAAGCCCGGCCGCATCGTCGGCGGCAGGATCCGGCTGCGGCCGCGCCAGGGCGCGGAAATCGACGTGACGCAGCTCGCGGAGGACGATACCCGGCTCTATGATCTGCGCGGCGGGCTCGTCAGCATGATCTTCCAGGAGCCGGTCGCGGCGCTGTCGCCGGTGCACACGATCGGCGCCCACCTGATGGAGGCGCTCCAGCTTCACGAAAAGGTGTCCGACGCCGACGCCCGCCGCCGGGGGATCGAAATCCTGCGCAAGGTCGGCATCTCCGCGCCCGAAACGCGGTTCGACCAGTATCCGCACGAGCTCTCCGGAGGCATGCGCCAGCGGGTCGGCATCGCCATCGCCCTCATCGGCGGGCCGGAACTGCTCATCGCGGACGAACCGACGACCGCGCTCGACGTAACCATCCAGGCGCAGATCCTCCTGCTCATCAAAACGCTCCAGCGGGAGCTCGGCTGCTCGGTGCTGCTCATCACCCACGATCTCGGGGTCGTGGCGCAGGTGGCCGACGAGGTCGCCGTCATGTACCTCGGCCGGATCGTCGAACGCGGGCCGGTGCGTGACGTGCTCAAGCGGCCGCGTCATCCCTACACCCAGGGGCTGCTGAAATCCATTCCCTCCCTCAATCGCGGCCAGCGGCTGGCGTCGATTCCCGGCTCGGTGCCTTCCTTGAACGCCATCCCGGCCGGTTGTCCGTACCATCCCCGCTGCGCCTTTGCCCAAAGCGGGCGTTGCGATGTCGGCGGTCCGCCCATCCTGCGGCCGATGGGTCCCAAACACGACGCCGCCTGCGTGCGCGCCGAGGAGATTGTCCCATGACCGAACCGATTCTTTCCGTCCGCGGGCTGGCCAGGCATTTCCCGATCCAGCGCCGGGGCTTCTTCCAGCGGGTCACCGGGACGGTGCGGGCGGTTGACGAGGTGAGCTTCGACCTGAAGCCGGGCGAGACGCTCGGGCTGGTCGGGGAATCCGGCTCCGGCAAGACGACGACCGCGCGCTGCATCCTGCGCGCGATCACGCCCACCGCCGGACAGGTCCTGTTCCGCGAGCCGAACGGGACGGTGACCGACCTGGCCGCCCTGCCCGAGCCGGCGCTCAAGCCGCTGCGACCGCACCTGCAAATGGTCTTCCAGGATCCGTTCTCCTCCTTGAATCCGCGGATGACCGTCGGCCAGATCGTCGGGGAACCGCTCGTCATCCACCGGCTGGCCCGGGGCGCCGAGTTGGAGGACCGCGTGGTTGATATTTTGAAGAAAGTCGGCCTCAAGCCCGAACACCGCACGCGCTATCCCCATGCCTTTTCGGGGGGCCAGCGCCAGCGGATCGGCATCGCCCGGGCGCTGGTCATGCGGCCGTCGCTGGTCGTGGCCGACGAGGCGGTCTCGGCCCTCGATGTTTCCGTGCAAGCCCAGGTGCTGAACCTGCTCAAGGATCTCCAGGCTGAGTTCAAGCTGACCTACCTGTTCGTGGCCCACAACCTGGATGTGGTGCGGCATTTCTGCGATCGCGTCGCCGTGATGTACGCCGGTCGGATCGTGGAACTCGCGCCAACGGCCGCACTTTTCGAGTCGCCGCAGCACCCGTACACCCGGGCCCTGCTCGCCGCCGTGCCTTGGCCCGACCCCGACCGGCCGATGAACCTGGCGGTCGCCGGAGAAGTGGCGGATCCCGGGCGCCTGCCCGCCGGCTGCGCCTTCCATCCCCGCTGCACCGACTGCCTCGGCGTCTGCCCGGAAACCCGGCCTCCGCTCGCCGCCCGCGCGCCGGAGCATGCGGTTGCCTGCCACCTGTACGACGGGAAACCGGTCAAGGCGCCCGACCGGCGCTGCAGTTAATTACAGGAGCCTGCCTGCAGGCGATCACCCGGTTCGCCCGCCCGCGGCGGCGCGGCGTTAAAATTCGGGCGAATTGCGCATCCTGGAAACCCATCAAGCAACTGCCTTGAGAACCGGACACTCCCGTCCAACCGAAGGTCGAGCCTCACCTTGCACCATTGCGCTGCCCCACGGTCTTTTCACAAAAAAGCACGCATCGGAAGATGCGTGCTTAATTTTGGTGCCCCCTGACGTTTGAGGCCACGAATCCATTGGACCTAATAATTGATTTTTGAGGCCGCTCAGAGGGGAAATCCCTCGGGAAAGCGCACCTGTAATTTGAGACGTGATGCAAATAGAGATTTTTTGGCGTCATCACGGCTGGTCGGATTAGACTCATTAGGTCCATTTTAACGACTCAGTTGGTCCCAGGGTGGGCAGCTAGGCAATATTGGGCTCCCTTTGTCCGGCCAGATACTTGAATAAAGCCGGCAGCTCGCAACCGACTCAACCGGCGGCCGAGCGTTACATGAGGAATGTTGAGGTCCCTTTCCATATTCCTTGGCGGAGCCATAACGTTCACCGTCAGATAGCGCAGCACCTGCTTTTCGATATCGTCGTCTACCAAATCCCAAACCTCTACACATGCCTGGATGGGCTTTTTGGCCTCCGCGCGTTTTCGATTTTCTGCTCTAAGATATCTTATCGCACCGATCGCCAGTATTTTCGCGATTTCCTGCATACGCTCGTCCTCGGTGAGCAGGTGGACAGGTTTCCAGTGTTCTTTATACTCGGGTTCCATTCCACATATCAAAACCATCATCATTGAGCCTTCAACTGGTCGATTAGTATGCAAGGGCGCCCCCTTCGACCGTCCTCGCTCACGGTGTGCAGGCCAACCGCTCGGGGCGGATTAAGGATTCGCCGCCGCAGGCCAGCTAGAACGGCACGTCCTCATCCAGGGACTCCTCGTAGCGGGGGCGCGCGTTGAGCTTGGTCTGGAGATTGGAGAGGATGATGTTCTTTTTGGCGCGGTTGCAGGAACGCAGCAGGCCTACGAAGGCTTTCAAGTTCGCGACTGAAAGCGCCCCGGTGCGGTAGGTATAGCGACCCTGCATAAAACAACCGAAAACGTGCGCCCCGTCTGGAACGGTGACTTCAAGCATGCAAGCGCGGTAGACTTGATCCAGTTGGAGTTCGACCTTGGCCGCATCGGAAACGAAACGAGTGGAGGCCTCGAACTTCACCAGGGCGTTGGCCAGTTCGGTCGAAAAGTCACGATACACGGAGAGTTCATGCGGGGAAAACGCGTCGGCTGCGAGGCCCGTGCTCGAAACGGCTTGATCGACTTCAACAAAGGATTTTACCCGCTGAGCGGGATCCCGCTGGCACATGCGGGCAAGGATTTCCAAGTAGGGAAATTCGTCGATACCGTGGTCCCGGATGGCCCCTTGGAAGAGCATCCCGACGAAATAGACCTCGGTCGCGAAATCATACTGTTTGCGGGCAAATTCGCTCGGGGTGTCGCACCACCAGTTGAGGCTAACGCTGCGGTCGAAATCCTCCGGCTGGAAGACCTGCTTCCCGAACCCGAAATCGATGATCTTCACCACCCCGTCGACCCGTACGAGGATGTTCTCGGGGCGGATGTCGCGGTGCAGGATCTGGTGTTCCTCGAGGCGGCGGAACCCGGAGATCGTCTGTTCAAAGATCCGCGCGATGCTCTCCGGGGCTTTTTCGAGGTGGGAATGCAGGTCGGTCCCCTCGACATATTCCATCACGAGAAAGCCCGCGTAATGGTCGCGGTAGATATGGTTGGTGAAGATGCGGACGACGTTGGGATGATAGAGCCGGTAGAGGACCTTGGCCTCGTTGATGAAATTCTTGAAGAACTGGGCGCGCCATTGCTCGGAGGCTGGCGCGTACTTTTTGCACACGACGTTTTCGTCGATCTCCGGGTCGTGCAGGAGATACGTCTTGCCGAAGGCGCCGTTGCCGAGTTCGCGCACGAAACGATAATCGCGCTTGCGCAGAAACGTAATCTCTTGGGGATCCATCGAGACGGACCGAGGGCTGGCCGGGCTAGACCAGGTGCTTTACCGCGATTTTTTGCGGCCACTTCTGACAAAGGTACTCCGCGACCAGCCGCCGATGGCAGTGGTGTGGTTTGTCCTCGCTGCACAGCAAGCAGCCGCCGTCAATCAGGGTAGGCGCTATCCGGTCCTCGATTTTGCGCTGGGCCATGAGATCGAGAAACCGTTTCTCGTAGTCGGCCCAGTCGCCGCCGGCCTTCTTATAAGCGTCGAGCATCTCCTGGGTCGGGGCCAAGTCGGGGGCGTGGACGTACTCCATGCCGGCGATTTCCTGGGCGAAGTACTTTAGATCGTCGCGCTTGGCGAAGCCCGCCAGTTGGGAAACGTTGTTAAGGCGGACATCGACGATGCGTTTAGCGCCGGCGTGCTTCAGAAGTTCGAAGAATTTTCGGGCGGTCTTTTGCGTGAATCCGATCGTGAAGAGCTTGAGATCATCCATGTTGGCGGACAGCTTGGGGTGGGTTCTCCTGGAAGGCGATCTCTTCGGCGCGGCGGCGGTAGGCTTCCGCCAACTGCTCCTGATGGGGCGCGAAGAGTTCGTGGCCGGTGAAGCCGTAGAGTGCGAGGAGCCGCTCCTCCGCGTGAGCATGGGACTCGAGGCTGCCGTCCGGCAGGATATGATTGATGGCGGCGAAGAGCGGCTTCGCTTCCCGGGCGACGAGGATCGCCCGGTGGCACTCCAGGGGGTCTTTTTCGGCGCACATGATGGCAATTCGCATTTTCTCGGCCCCGTTCTTCAGGCGCTGCAGTCCATGCTGGAACAGCGGATTTTGGGCAAGAAGGGCATAGTCCACTTTGCCGTGGCTGTAGGAGGTGCGCTCTTTGCGGCGGGCTCCGAGTTCCTCGCCCAGAAAAACGTATTTGATGCCGGCTGCCTTCAGCGCGGGCGGCAGGTTGTCCACGTCGAACTGGGGATTGTGGCGGCTCATGGGTACTGAGCGAACGTCAGCCACGGCCTGGATCTGATGAGCAGTGAGCAGGGCAACGAATACCTCGATCGGATGCGTAGAATGCCCGATCGTGTAGAGGGTGAGAGGCTGACCGGATTGGCTCATTCGAAAACGGCGGCGCAAAGCTTGTAGTGGTAGGGCTGCGCGCTTCTTCCTTGGAAGGCTGCGCCCAAGCTGATGCACAGAGCAGTAACGTCTTCAGGCACGTTTGCAATCAAACCGTGATCGACCGGCTGGTAGCGAGCTTGGATCACCGGGTCGGTAAGGGAAAAATCATAATGGCGCCGGCGATAATCGAAAAACGCCCGCCAGCGCCACTGCCCGTTGTGGGGGCTCCGTTCCGTGAAGATTCGAAAGTTGAGCGGCTTGATCAGATACAAGGAAGGCAGCTGATGGCGGGCCACGAAGGGCACGGTCGCGCGATCCTGCGGACAGGCCTCGTCCCACCACAGGTCCGTCGGGTCCTCGCGGAGTCGTTCAAGTACGTCGGCGTTGAAATGCCCGCGGTGCTGCCACGCCGCGTTTCGCGTGATGAGCCAATCTTCGGGCTGCCCCTCGACGTGCGCTGGCTCGTCAAAGGGAATTTCCACCAAGTCCAAGAGGCGGGGTTGTCTGCCGTTCGGAAAGGCGGACTCCGCGGGGCTGATCGCATTCTCGATGCGATGACTGACCGGGCGAATCCATTCCCGGCGCAAGATCCACTTTTGGGTCTCGGGCCGGTAGGTAACCACGGTCCCGGCGATGCAGCGGCCGCCGGGCTTTTTGGAGTTGGCGAGGACGCAAAGGGTCTTGGTCGGCATGGATGGTGGGATCGACCATGGCCTCCGGGTGGGCGCGGATGCCCCAACGACGCGGCGGAAGCGATGGGAGAGAAACCGGGGCGCAACGCTTCCGGCCCGGGAATCGTGTGTGCCGACTCGGAGTGTCCGATGGGGGCGAACGAAAATCAATGGCACGCGCGAGCAAAGGGCGAGGTATCAGTTCATCTAACTCAAGAAGGCTTCGCAGAAATGCCGCCCTGTGGTCCTAATCATCAGTTGCGAAGGCTTCCAACAGCCAAACTATAGGTCGCATTCCGGGTCTTAGAATGTTGCGACAGCCGTAGCCAGGCATGATTCTCCGTACATGACCAAAATCGAATTGCAGGGATACCTCCTAAGCGCTGCTGCTCAAAATAAACTGCTAACCCCGAAACATGATCCGGTGAACCTCACGACTACTTGGAACTCATATCGGACTGTGTTGACACCGTTGATGTCGGCGAATCTTGGTGGAGTCGTTTTTAGCGGGGCGTTCCATGCGGTGGAATACGAAAACACGGATTATCCCAACTCCCCGTACATCGTTGCCACTCCCACTCTGCCAGAATTTTCGGTGACGGCCTCTGGCGTGCAGCGCCGAACAATTCAGCCGGATTTGCCTAAGGATCGGTTGATTTTTTACTCAGGAGATCAGCAGGGCTGGCACTGCTGTGGCGAGGACTCGGCGCGAATTGCGACACAGATCGCAGCCGGCAAATTAACCCTGAAAGGCCAGGTTATCTAGTCATCAGTCAGGTTTGGTGGCGCTGCAACACGCGGCGAATCTCTTCCTTCACCAGGTTCGGGAGATCGAGAGTGTCGAGATCCTTGCTCTTCAGCCACTCGAGAGCCTTGGCCTTGGTCATTTCTGTTTCCATGCCGGCGGCCTCGAAGAGCTCGATCGCCGCAGTACGGGAGAGGCCAAGCTCCATGAGGGAAAGGCTGGTTCGCACGGACACGCCGAGCTCAAGCCATAGTTCTATGTCCTCGAAATCGGTGACGTCGGACCGGACGTTGCGGCTGGTGAGGTGCGCGTCCAACACATCCATGTAGGCGCGCAGGTAGCGTGGAATCTGGAAACGGGCGTAGGTTTCTACGTCAGACATGACAGCGCGGATAATCTTCGGGAGATCGTCGGTGACGTCGCCGGCCTTCTGCTTGGCAATCCTTTCGCGGACCTTGATCAGGTAAGCCAGCGGTCGACCGCGCATCCAGTCGACGGCGAGGAAGGCTAATTGCCAGAGACGTTTGTCTCCCTGGTCCCCGGGCACAGCCCAGCCGGCGCGGAGCTTTTCATTGATGAATTTGAAGATATCGAAATAGCGCTTTGCGGCGTCCTGGCTCTCGGGCAGGACGGGAGACAAGGCGTGCAATTCCGCGGGCTTGAGTACGCCGAAGGTCGCTTGCAGCCCCATCATAGAACGTGGGAGAACCCCCGGATTACGGAAGATGAAATCCTGCGGCAACGTGAACTGCTGGTGTTCGGAAATGAGGACGGTGCGGAGCTGTTCCTGGCCCGTGGGATCCAGTTTGGAGAAAGCCGGCGACTCGGTCAGTTCGGCGTTTCGCGCGAGAAGGGAGAAGAGATAAGTGGCGGCGTAATCGTATTCAGGATGCTCCTTGGCAGTTTTGGCGGGGAAACCCTCGGCGACGTAAGTGGCCAGGGCGTGATCGGAGCAGATGGAGGTTTCGGTGGCGGAACGAATGCGCTGGCGAACGCGGCTGACCGGCGGCTCCCAGTCGTCAGGGTCTATGCAGGCGATCGTGCCTTGGAATTCCGTGCCCCAGCGGCCCGCACGGCCGGCGAGGTTCCAGAAGTCGGCATGCGGCAAGGGCGTCCCCTTGCCGCGGCGAGGGGCGCACATGAAGATAACCTTACAGGGCAAATTCACGCCCTCCATGAGAGTGGAAGTGCAAACGAGGAAGTGAATGATGTTGTCGCGGAAGAGGGATTCGATCTCCACTCGGATGAGGAGCGGCATGTTGCCGTAGTGGAAGGCGATCCCCCGTTTCAGGGTTTCGACGAGGGCGTACTTCTTGTGGACGGTCTTGCCGATCAGGTTGATCAAGTCGGCAACGCGGGGGTGATCTTCGAGCGAGGGGTAGTTCTTCTGGGTGTAGGCCTCGGCGAGGTGGATCGCAAATTTCTCAGCATCGGCCTGGGTGTTGGCATAGATGAGATTACCACCATCTTCGCAGCGCATAGCGAAGGCCACAGCGCTGAGCTGCTTGGCGCCGGTGGTGGGCCGGAATTCCAGCGCGGCTTGGCCAATCGGCAACGTCTTGTCGCCATCGCGGTAGGTGACGTTCCAGATCTTGGGCTTGCCGGGCTCCTGAGAGATGAAAAGGAGGTTCTGGGAGACAGTAGTCACCTCGCGCTGGACGGGCTTGGTGGTTTGCATCACCGGCGCACCTTCGAGGAGATATTCAGGGTTTTCGACGAATGGAGAGGCGAAGATAACCTTGAGGTCCCGTCTGCGACGGAGGCTTTCGTGCAGGACCTGCTCGAGGAGAACGCCGCGATGGCCGTCACTGATCTTCTGGGCTTCGTCCACGACAAGAACGTCGAAGGCAAAGGTGTGGTCACGGCCGAAGAGAATCTGCAGCCGCTCCTGGGTCAGGACGAAAATGTTGCCCGGGGCGGTTTCCAGATCGGCGTCGAGCGGGAGCGTGTGAATGCCAACCTCCTTGAGGTGGCCTTCCTTGATGTCCTGGGCAAAGGCATCGGAAATTTCCTGGATGAGAGCACGCGTCGGCACGGCGAACACGACCGAACCTGTGGGATTGCCTCGAAAATAATCGTGGATCCAGCGGCGGAGGAGAAAGGACTTGCCGGCTGAGGTCGGCGCGGAAGCGCTGACGCGTGAATAGTCGCGCATCGCTTCCCAGAAATCCTGCTGAAACCGGTTTACCCGTAGATGGGTGCCGTCGGCGGTGACGATGATGTCGGTTTCGGCCCGGCGCTGGTAGTCGGCGCGGAGGCCGAACGGCAAGGAACTCGTCAGATCGCGGCCGAGAAGATCGCGGTCCATCGCCAAGTCGATCGTCCGGCTGTTGGCCATGGTGTCGAGGACAACCGCGGCCGCGGCGCGTTGCTCGGGCGTGGAATCTTCGACCTGTAGGCAGGTGTCGGCAATGCGCAAGGCGATGCGTTGCTCGACGGAGCGATCAGAGCGCGCGAGGAGGCTTGCGCAGAGAAGAAGGTAGTTCCAATTGAGCGGTTCCAGAGGACCCGCGGGGCGCACGAGTCGGGGGAGCTCGCGCCAAAGGGCCGCGCGAATAACCGCGTCCAACTGGCGTTGGAAGCCGGGAATCGCGATCAGGCGGGCGCGGACATCGGTGGCCATGTCAGCTGCCGAGAACCTGTTTAAAGCGGTTGCGGATGTCGTCGACCGACGTGCACGGGATGCAGAGGGTGTCGATGGTGAGGTCGATCAGCTCGTGCTTCTCGAGGGCGGCCTTGATTTTTTCGGCCCAGAGTGCCGTGCGCACGGCCACGGCGGTGGCGTCCGGCTTGGTGAATTCCGTGCAGAGCGCCGCGTAATCAGCGTAGTTGAAACCCACGAGTGCCAGGCCACAGAATTCGATCTGGTTGGAAAGGCTGTTGTCGGGATCGAGGTATTGCATGACGGCCGCCTCGACCACGGGGTCTGTGAGATCCAGGTTATCCCGAAGGAGCTCTAAGTCGCGCTCCTTGGTCTTTTTGGCATCAGCAGGACTGCGGAGCATTTCCTTCAGGGATTCGCAGCAGTCTTTGATAGCCGCATTGAAATCGGCGTAGAGCTTCGCCTCGCCCCAGTGCAAGCGAAGATGGCCGGTGGTGGGATGCAACGAGGCATGCACTCCGTCGGCGCCATGGGCATGGACGCTCGGATTCGTCTTGAGCGGCATTTTACAGAGCACCTGGGGATAGCCGAGCAACCGCTCGGCGAGCAGGAACAGCAGGAGTTCCCCCACCTCCCCTGCCTTGTCCGCCCTGGTGAAGAGGCGGCGAGCCTTTTCTTGAAGGCCGGAGAAGCCCTCGGCGGAACCCGTCTTTTGCAGCCGCTTCTTCGCGGCCTCGATTTCCGAGCGCGGGCACGCGAAATCGATGAGAAGTTTCATCAACTTGCCGATCAGCTTATCGATGTCGGGCTTGTTGAGCGTCGCATCGTGCGCGATCCGGTGCCAACGGATCTTCACTTTGGTCCCGGGCAGGGTCGTCTCGAGGCTGATTGTTTGCAGGTAAGACCCCACCTCGTCGGTCATTTCCGCCCGGCGTACGAGCTCCGCCAAGGCTTCAGGGGTCATGCCGGCGGGAGCCACAGCCTGCCCGGCGGTGATAGGTGGGGTGTGCATCGACGTCAATTACCTCGCAGGTTGGCCCTTAACAGTCGACTTTTTAAGAATCTCAGGCCGGGCCAAAGAATGTGCGAGAAGCGAGCCGCGGTTTATGGCTTGGGCAGCTTTTGAGGAGAACTTATCGCTTGGTGCCCTGACCTTGCGAAAAGCGGGGTGCAGCGACTAGCCTGGTCACAACATGAATCTGCCGGATTACATTTTTGCCAAGCCGGACCTGCCCAGTGTGCTGGAAAACCAGCAGAAGAAGATGCGCACCGAGGTAAGCACATACTCGGTATCGAGCCTCGGACACGACCAGTTCGCGGCGACGGAAACGGGGCTGATCGAAAAGTTCTCGATCACGCCCATCGAGATCGATTGGACCCAAGAATCGGTGCGCAAGGAGGAGGTGATGGCGGAGCGGCCGAGCGACTTCGGACGCGGCCGGACTTTCCAGCGGCAGGAAATCGTGCTGAAGATCACGGTACCGTATACAGGCGAGAAGCCGCTGTTCGATTTCAGTCCGACGCATTTCATGAGCAACGCGCCACGGGCGTGGGTGCGGGAAACGGAATTGGAATTTGTATATCAGGCGGCTCCGAGCGACTTGGCGCGGCTGAAGCAGGAGCACGATGAAAACGTCGGCCTGCTCAAGGGATGTGTCACGAAGGTAAACGAGCTGCTGGCGGTGTACCATGCACAGTTGCCGGCACAGGTGCGGCAGTTGCTCGAGTCACGGCGAGACCACCTGAACATGGTGGATACGCAGTTGGCGGATTTGGGATTCAACATCCGGAAGCATCCGGTAGCACCGCCGGTGCCGGCGCCGGTGAAGCGCAAGCAGATCATCCCGCCACTGCCGCCGCGAACGCCACCGTCTCCCCCGCCCCAGCGAGTGCTGGGCGAAAAGTCTTATGAGGAAATCCTCACATTCCTGTCGGGCATGAGCCTGGCGATCGAACGCAATCCGAGTACGTTCGCGGGCATCAAGGAGGAGCCGCTGCGCGACTGGTTCTTGGTGGCGCTGAATGGGGCATTTCAGGGTGATGCGACGGGCGAGACGTTCAACCATGAGGGAAAGACCGATATCTCCATCCGAGTGGACGGAAACGTGATCTTTATCGCGGAATGCAAGTTCTGGGGCGGCGAAGCGGTGCTGCTGGATACGATTGAGCAGCTGCTGCGTTATCTGACATGGCGGGACACCAAGGCGGGCATCCTGTTGTTTTCGCGGAACGCGGACTTCACCGCGGTGCTGGGGCAGATTAAGAGTGTAGTGGGCCGTCACCCGAACTTCGTGCGGCACCTACCCTACTCGTCGGAAACCGGTTTCCGCTTCGTGCTCCGCAACAAGACCGATGCCGCGCGGGAACACGTGGTGACGCTGCTGTCATTCAATGTGCCGAAGGCCTGAACCGCATGGAAACGGAATTCCGGAGGATTCATTTGTTGCGGGCGGCCCTGCAGGTTAAGGGTGCCACACAATTCGAGATCGAGGATCTCATCCGGAAGGTCACGGCGATGGGCGGCAGCGGGTTCGACGGGTGGAACCAGCCCCTTGATGACCAAGGTATGAAGCTACTGACCTGCATCCTGCACGAAAATGGCCAGCCGTATGCCGAGGTGGTTCTCAACGGGTTTCTGGAACTGCTCACTCAGCGTTACGGGATCACCGGTGAGGAGATCAAGCGTGTGCTCAGGGCGCGGCTTGAAGGGCTCAATTGACGCAGGCGTGGAAATGGTGGCTGTACTACCTCGAAGGGAACTCGCCAAAGAAAAAACGCGCATCTTGCGATGCGCGCCTTTTAGAGTGGTGCCCCCACGGGGAATCGAACCCCGGTTTGAAGAATGAGAATCTCCTGTCCTAGCCGCTAGACGATAGGGGCGGAAAATCGAGTGGTCAGAAAAGCGGGCCCAAGGGCTGGCCGTCAAGCCCGCAGACAAATCAAACGTTGAAGAGCTCCTCGGGCTTGAAGAAGCGGGCGAGCTCGAGCTTGGCGTTCTCGTCGCTGTCCGAGGCATGGACGACGTTCTTCATCATCTCCGTGCCGAAGTCGCCGCGGATCGTGCCCTTGGCCGCCTTGCGGGAATCGGTCGGCCCGAGCAGGTCGCGGACCTTCTGGACGATGTTGTCGCCTTCCAGCGCCATCATGATGACCGGGCGCGAGCTCATGAAAGCCTCGATCTCCGGGTAGAACGGCTTGCTGGCGACGTGGGCGTAGTGCTCACGCAGCTTCTCCGGGGCGAGCTTGCCCATCTTGCAGCCGACGATGGTAAAACCGGCGGCCTCAAAGCGGTTAAGCACGTTGCCGACATGGCGCTGGGCCATGCAGTCCGGCTTAAAAATAACGAATGTTCTCTGCATATAAGCGGCCCACCATACTTTCGCAGGTCGGTTTGGAAAGCCCGGATTTTGGGAATCTATCAACCCGCTGACGCGCCCACGAAACACACGAAAAGGCACGAAAGATTCTCTGTTTCAGCGTCTTATTTCGTGTGATTCGTGTATTTCGTGGGAACCGGATCGATGGATTATGCCTGGATGGATTTGCTACGCATGCCTTGGAAGGCGGCGAGCGCGGCGATGCGGGCGGCGGCGTGATCCACGATGGGTTGCGGATAGTCGCGTCCCAGCGCCAGGCCGGCTTCCGCCAGCACATCCATCGATGCCTCCCAAGGTTCGTGCAGGAATTCCACCGGCAGCTTTTTCAGTTCGGGCACCCACTGGCGGACGTAGTTTCCGTCGGGGTCGAACTTCTTTCCCTGCAGGATCGGGTTGAAGATCCGGAAATATGGCGCCGCATCCGCGCCGCAGCCGGCGCTCCATTGCCAGCCGAGCGTATTGTTGGCGAGATCCGCATCGACGAGCGTGTCCCAAAACCACGCGGCGCCCGCCTGCCAGGACAGCCGCAGGTGCTTCACCAGGAACGACGCCACGATCATGCGCACGCGATTGTGCATCCAGCCGGTTGTCCAAAGCTGGCGCATGCCCGCGTCGACGATCGGGTAGCCGGTCAGGCCGCGCTGCCACGCGCGCAGGTGCTTCGCGTCCTTGCGCCAGGGAAACGCCGCGAACTCCGTCCGCAACGGCTGGGTCGGCGTCTGCGGAAAATGATACAGCAGGTGATGCGCGAATTCGCGCCAGCCCAGCTCCTTCAGGAAAGTCTGCGCGCCGCGGCTCGGCGGGAACACGCCGCTGTCTTTCGCCTGCGCGCGCACCGCGGCCCAGACCTGACGCGGGCCGATTTCGCCGAAGTGCAGGTGCGGCGACAGCGCCGACGTGTCGTCGAACTCCGGCCGGTCGCGCTTTGCCGTGTAGTCCGCCATCGCGCCGGCGGCGAATTTCTTCAGGCGCTTCTGCGCGCCCGCTTCGCCCGGCTGCCAGCGTTCCCCGAAACCGCGATCCCACGGAATCTTCGGCAGCAGCCTGAGCGCGTCCAACTCGAGCGATTTCGGCCAGCGCGCCGGTGCCGGGAATGCGCCCGCCGGCAGCTTGCCCGGCGCCTCGCTGGCCAACGTCAGGCAATGCGTCCAGTACGGCGTGAACACCTGGAACGGGCCGCCGGTTTTCTTTTGCACCGTGTGCGGTTCGAAGAGCAACGCGGCGTTGAAACTCCTCCCCTCGACGCCGAGGCCGGCCTTCAGCTCCCTGTCGCGCGCGATCGCGGCCGGTTCGTAGCGGCGGTTCCAGTGCACTGCGGTCGCACCCGTGCTCTTGATCAGCTCGCGCAGCACCGCGCCGCTTTCGCCGGCGGCAAGGATCAGCCGCGAGCCGCGCTCGCGCAGGCTGGCGTCGAGCGCCACGAGCGAGCGGTGCAGCCACCAGCGCGCCGCGCCGCCGGCCGGCCAGTCCCCTTCCCCTTTTTCGTCACGAATGTAGACCGGGACCGCCGGCGCGCCCGACGCCACCGCCGTCGCGAGCGCGGGATTGTCCTGCAGCCGCAGGTCCTGCCGGAACCAAACGATCGTGGCGGGCATGGGCGTTAGGTGGTCGCCGATTTCCACATCGGCGATCGAGCAGCGCCGGTGCGGAGACCGGCGTCCACCTCAAGGCATTTCAATCCATCCGTTCCCATCCGTGCAATCCGTGGTTTAAAATACGCCCGAGCGCGGCGCCCGTCACAGCGCGTCCGTGTAGAGCTGCTCGTACGCGGTGACCGCCGTTTTCCACGAAAAGTCCCGTTCCATCGCGCGCTTCTGCACGGCGGTGTAGCCGGCCTTGTCGGCGAAGAGCGCCAGCGCACGCTTCAGGCCGCCGTTGAAGCCTTCCTGGGTCGGCGGGAACATGATGCCGGTGCCGCCGTCGACGACGGTGTCGACGAGCCCGCCCACCTTGGAAACGAGCGGCACGGTGCCGTAGGCCTGGCTGTACATCTGGTTCAGGCCGCAGGGCTCGAAGAGCGACGGCATCAGGAAAAAGTCCGAGCCCGCCTCGACCAGGTGGCTCATGGCTTCGTCGAGCCGGATGCTGACCTTGATCCTGTCGGGGTGCGCCGCCGCGAGCGCGTTCATCGCCTCCTCGTATTTCTTCTCGCCGCCGCCGAGCACCACCAGGCGGCAGTCCTCCTGGGTGAAGAATTTTTCCGCGCCGAGCACGAGGTCGAGGCCCTTGCTCGCCACAAAGCGGCACACCATGCCGAAGACCGGGCCCTTGAACTTCGGGTCCCAGCCGAGTTCCTGCAGCAGCTTCGCGCGGCACAGCGCCTTGCCGGCCATGTTGCCCGCGCTGTAGCGCGCCGGCAGGCTGCCATCCACCGCGGGGCTCCACACCGCCGTGTCGATGCCGTTGATCAGGCCGTGCAGGTCGGCGAGGCGCGTGCCGATGACGCCGTCCATGCCGTTGCCGAACTCCGGCGTCTGGATCTCCTTCGCGTAGTGCGGGCTGACGGTCGTGACGAGGTCGGCAAAGACGATGCCGGCCTTCATCATGCACATCTGGTCGTAGTACTCGAGGCCGTCGATGCTCATGAGCTCGTCCGGCAGGTTCGTGAGGGCGAAGGATTTTCGCGGGAAGATGCCCTGGTAGGCGATGTTGTGGATCGTGAACACCGTCTTCAGCGCGAGCGTCACGTCGTAGCGGCGCTCGGCGTCGCGCACGAAGACCGGCAGCAGGCCGGTCTGCCAGTCGTGGCAGTGCACGATGTCGGCTTTGAAATCGGTCAGGCGCAGCAGCTCGGCCACGGCCTTCTGGAAAAAGATGAAGCGCGCGTCGTTGTCGTCGTAGTCGCGCTCGCCGGTCCAGTACGGGCGCTTGCGGTCGAAGAATTCCTCGCGCCCGATGAAGTGCAGCGTCAGGCCCGGCCGCGGCTTGAGCGTGTAGGCGTCGCCCGCCAGGAGGGCGTCGCCCATCTCGATCTTCAGCTTGTGGGTCAGCTTCGCCCCGGCCGCCGGCGCGCCCTCGAGCACCGAGCTGTACGCCGGCATGAACACCGCCACCTCGTGGCCGCGATCCACCAGCGCGCCGCTCAGGGCCGCCACCATGTCCGCCAGGCCGCCGGTCTTCAGGTACGGGAACACTTCGCTGGCGGCATGGGCAATTCGCATGTTGCAAAGCTAGGAGTCGCATGCATGGTGTGCGAACTGAAAATCGCGTGGCCGTGGTGCCCGCACTGAA